>JANLFN010000016.1 GCA_024655885.1 Eubacteriales bacterium
TATCACATAAGGGATAAGTTGTAAAGAACAAATGTTCTTTCTGCAGGAATGTCCCTTTAATTAAGAATTTTTGCCAGTGCAAGGATTTAGTTGTTTCACATCCTCCATGCTGATATAATATAATGGGTTGCATAAAGTCTAGAATATGGGGGGAATATCCATGGTCAGCGAAACCAACTTTATTGTCAGGCAGTCGGGAAGGAAAGAGAAAAGCTACTACATAGATTATTTGGGAGCCTATAAAATAACGGATATTTCTAAAATAGTGGGCATAGAAGTTCCCGCACTGAAGGAAAAATATCTTGGAAATGGAGCTGTATACGACGAAGGTGTTGATTTATATTATTTTGACAGCATCGAGAATGCAAAAAAAACAATCTCGGACATTTTGAGGGATATGAAGGCGGAACAAAGGGGAAAGCTGGTATTTTTAACCGAGGCCGAGGTGGAGTATATACGCAAGGCACTGATCTATGAAGGAGCCAATAATATTCATGTTCAAAATAAAATCAAGGATGCCATTTTTAAAAAATTAAACAGTTAAAAGGCAGTGCACTTTATGCGGAATACCCTTTACAAACCCTAAAATGAAGGAAAATCGGGTATTTTAGGAGAATATTATTCTTTTTTTTATCTTGTAAATGGACAGGTTTTGATATAATATATTTTTATTACGTATTACAGCTTTATGCGAGTAAAGCAAAAGGTAAACCAGCATAAAAGGGGGAAAAAAGATGTTTAAGTCGAGAAAGAAAGCTTTTATTGCCATTTCTTTAGTGCTTGTCCTTACATTTGCATTAAGTGCGTGCGGAGGCGGCAGCAGTGCTCCCAGCAGTACCCAGAACAGCAGTCAGGGAAGTACCGCAGTTAAGCCCGAGATCCAGAAGCCGGAAGATCTGGCAGGGAAAAAGGTTGGCGTACAGGTATCCACCACGGCCGACGATTCCTGCAAGGAGCTGCTGAAAACCGTTAAATTCGACCTTCAGAAGTACGACCAGATCATACAGACTTTTTCGGATCTGAAAACGGGAAGGCTGGATGCCGTTGTTGTTGACGAGGTGGTTGCAAGATACTATGTGAGCAAGGACCCGCAAAGCTACAAGGTCACCGGCGCAAAGCTCACCAATGAGCCCATAGGCATATGCTTCAAAAAATCCAATGCCGAGATGAGGGACAGGTTTAATGCAATCATCGATGATTTCGCAAAAGACGGAACCCTCAAGAAGATATCGGAAAAATGGTTTGGAAGCGACCTGACCAGCAATATACAGAATGTTGGCTCGGGAACCGAACAGGGGACATCCAATCCCAACGCCCAGATCCCATCCGACAAAAAAGTACTGAGAATTGGCGTGGATGATACATACCCGCCCATGGAGTTCAAGGATGAATCCAACAAGATTGTAGGCTTTGATGTTGACCTGGCCCAGGAAATCGGGAAAAAACTGAACATGCAGGTTGAATTTGTCCCGACGGCATGGGATGGAATCTTTACCTCCCTCAACACAGACAAATTTGACTGCATCATTTCTTCGGTAAGTATTAATGAGGACAGGCTTAAGAATTTTGCAATCACCAAACCGTATGTTGCAAATGCTCAGGTTATCGTAGTGAGACCGTAAACATAAAGTTCAACCTATGAGGATTGAATGTGCCGATGCCGGCTCGAAAGGGCCGCCGTCGGCACAATGTACGAAATTATGAAAATTTTTGCCACACGCGACTAATTGGATAATAGGGAGTTGTATTTTTGCTATGAATCAATTTTTATCTTACATGCCGCCTCTCCTGCAAGGAAGCTTTCTAACACTTGAATTGACCATCGTATCGGTAATTTTCGGCATGATTTTCGGCCTGTTTTTAGCTCTTGGAAGGCTGTCAAAAAACAGGGTCCTGGATAGACTATGCTGGTTTTACATCTGGCTGTTCAGGGGAACACCCTTATTAATGCAGTTGTTTTTTATTTATTACGCCCTGCCCATGATTTACCTCCCGCTTACCCTTCCGAAAATGCCTGCCGCATTCATTGCCTTAAGCTTGAATTCCGCCGCATACCTGGCGGAAATCATCCGGGCGGCCATACAGTCCATAGACAAAGGACAGATGGAAGCGGCCAGGGCCCTTGGGATGACCTATGGACAGGCCATGCAGCGGATTATAATCCCTCAATCCTACAGACGGTTGATCCCCCCTGTGGGAAACGAGTTTATCGCACTGTTGAAGGATTCCTCCCTTGTTTCGGTTATAGGTATGACTGAGCTGATGAGGACCACATCGGTTATGGCAAATTCCTCGGGCAATGCGTCCATTTATATACCGGCCGCACTTTTGTACCTTGCATTGACAACCGTATTTACTTATGTCTTTGAAAAGCTTGAAAAGAAGTATTCAGTTTATGAATAAGGGTGGTTTGGTAAAATGATAAAGATGGAAAACGTGGGTAAGTTTTTTGGGCCCCTGGAGGTTCTGAAAAATATTAATCTTGAGGTATCAAAGGCTGAAGTGGTTTGCATCATAGGTCCCAGCGGATCGGGCAAAAGCACGCTTTTAAGGTGCTTAAATCACTTGGAAGTAATTACAAGCGGAAAAATATATATTGATGGTGAACTGGTGGACGAGAAAGTGGCCGGAAAAGACATGGTAAAAATTTCTCAGAAAAAAGTTGCTGAAATATGCATGGAGCTGGGCATGGTTTTCCAGCGGTTTAACCTTTTCCCCCACATGACTGTCCTTCAGAATATTATAGAGGCGCCTATTACGGTAAAAAAGGTTCCCAGGCAGGAAGCCGAGGACTACGCGCTGGAACTCCTCAGAAAGGTGGGTCTTGAGGACAAGAGGGACGAGTATCCTTCAAGGCTTTCGGGAGGCCAGCAGCAGAGGGTTGCCATAGCCAGGGCCCTTGCCATGAGACCGAAGATAATGCTTTTTGATGAGCCTACCTCCGCCCTGGATCCCGAATTGGTGGGGGAGGTTCTTGAGGTCATGAAGGAGCTGGCCAGGGAAGGAATGACCATGGTTGTGGTCACCCATGAGATGGGCTTTGCCAGAGAAGTGGCAAGCCGGGTTATTTTTATGGACAAGGGAGAGATCCTTGAAGAAAGTACTCCGGCGGAAATTTTCTCCAATCCTAAGCATGAAAGGACCAAAGCGTTTCTCCAAAAGGTATTGTAATGCTTTATCAATACGTCATTGTAATATTAAATTGAATAAAATATTTGTAAAAAAGCCATCCTTAATCCGGGATGGCTTTTTTTATATCTCCAAATATCGGCCATATATGGCGGCTTTTTAAGGATGATAGGCTTGAGAGCGATAAAAAAAAGGTCGGACGGCTGGCGGGATTACCTGTGGATCATTATTGGCTCATTTATCACAGCCGCTTCAATAAACGTGTTTTTGGTGCCCTATAAGATTGCGCCGGGCGGCGTCAGCGGAGTTGCCACCGTAGTGTATTACTTAAGCGGAGGAAGGTTTCCGGTGGGTACCACCATGCTTGTGCTGAATGTTCCCCTGTTTCTCGCGGGCATGAGGTTTATCGGCAAAAAATTTGTCATACGCACTCTTTTCAGTACAGTGCTGCTTTCCTGCTTTATAGATACCACAGAGCCCATCTCCAGGTATTTTGTGAAAAATTACCTTGTAAAGCTGGAACAGAGCCCATCCTCCCCGGATTTGCTCTTATACGCCATTTTCGGAGGGTTTTTGATGGGTGCGGGACTTGGCCTGGTGTTCAGGTCCGGTGCCACCACAGGGGGCAGTGACCTTGCCGCAAGAATTGTAAACCACTTCTCTCCCAGCTTTACCATGGGTCAGATATTATTGTTCATCGATTCCAGCGTCATAGTCTTTGCAGCCATCTCATTCAACAGTTTCCTGCTTGGCCTGTACGCCATTGTGGCGCTGTACATATCCTCTTATGTAATAGACGCCATTCTTGAGGGCGTCAGCTTTGCAAAAGCCGTGTTCCTTATCTCCGACCGCTCGGACGACATAGCGGCAAAAATACTTACAGATCTGGACAGAGGTGTGACGGCTCTGCAGGGAATAGGAATGTACACGGGGAAGGAAAAGCATGTTCTTCTGTGTGTCCTTCACAGGAGCCAGCTGCCCGCTTTAAAGGAGATTACGAGGGAAATCGACGAAAAAGCATTTATTATACTGACCGACATAAGAGAGGTGCTGGGCGAGGGTTTTAAAACCTATGACCACTGAGTGGATGGTAAATTCAACAGAGGCTGAAAAATAGAGAAAAAAAGAGTGAACTTGAAAAATCGTAAGCGAAATAAAGAAACAGCAGGTTCTTTAATTAGAACCTGCCTTTTTATTGGTTGACTCATATAATAGATTTATATAATATATTATAAAGAGCGTCACACTACATATGGGAGTGATATAAATGGAACTTTGATGGATAATTTTACTTATTTCGATAGAAGCCACAGGAAAAGGGGTAAATTTTGTTTAAGAAAATTCTCATGGGCCAAGGGGCCGAAAGAATAATTTATTTTGTAGGAAATACTTATAGCAGTAGAGAAATATTATTTTGAAAGGATGAATGTGATTATGAGCTACAGCTACAATGCTTATCCCTGGGGAAGATGGGTCAAGTGGGGCATTCTGGCCCTGGTTGTAATTATACTGGTTTCCAGCTCCATCTCAACCTATAACGGGCTGGCTGCCGCCAACCAGGATGTGCAGAGCAAGTGGAGCCAGGTGGAGAATGTCATGCAGAGAAGAGCAGATAATATAAACAACCAGGTAGAGGTAGTCAAGGGCTATGTAAAACACGAGGAAAAAGTGTTTGACGACATAGCGGCGGCGAGGTCGGTGCTGTACAGCGGGTCCTCCGATGTAAAAAGCAAGCTGGAAGCAGATGATAAATTGGCGGCAGCGGCGAGGAGCATGCTGGTATTGATGGAAAACTACCCGGACCTTAAAGCCAGTGAACTGTTTTCCAACCTGCAGACCGAAATCGCGGGCTCTGAAAACAGGGTATCCGTTGAAAGGAAACGGTTTATCGATTCGGTGCAGGCATACAATACAAAGGTCACCAGGTTTCCCGGCAGTATTTTCGCCCGCTTGATGGGATTTTCGCCCAAGGATTACTTCCAGGCCAGCCCTGGAGCCCAGGAAGCCCCCAAAGTGCAATTCTAATCTAGTGCTTTTTGATATGACAAATTTCTAGCGTGTTCAATATGATGGCTGTGCCCTGTGTCCAGAACCGAATTCTGTTACGGGGCACCGGAGGAGTGGGGCGGCGGCAGCTCCACATTTATTAAAGAAAGGGGAGGTGGACGGTGAACAGGCTTGCAAGAATAGGCATTTTTGTCCTCCTATTTATAATGCTGTGCTCCATACCTGCCTATGCGGAAGGAAATTATCCTTCCCCTACACCACAGTTTTTCGTCAATGATTTTGCCGGTGTGCTGGACCAGAGCACTGAGAAGAAAATAGCCGGTCTGGGAAAGCAGCTGGAGGATAAAACCGGCGCCCAGGTGGTGGTTGTGACCATAGATTCCCTTAACGGGCAGGACATTGAAAGCTATTCCATTGATCTTGCCACCCGGTGGGGCATAGGGCAGAAGGGGAAGGACAACGGTGTGCTGATTTTGGTTGCGGTGAAGGAGAGAAAACTCAGGATCGAGGTGGGATATGGCCTGGAAGGGGCTTTGCCCGACGTTAAGACCGCTCAGATCCGCACCGACGATATGAATCCGTCCCTCCGGTATGATGACTATGACAGCGGAATTTTCAGCGGGTATGCGGCCATTGTCAATGAGGTGGCCCAGGAGTACGGTGTGGACATGGGAGACCTGGGTTCCCAGCGGAATCCGGCAAAAACCTATCCTTCATCCTCCCGCTCAAGAAATGTTACCTTTTTCCCCATCATGTTTGTTTTGCTTTTAGTGGCCGACGGCATATTTTTCAGGTTCAGGATCACAGGCACCTTAATAAGAATCCTGTTCTGGGCCAGCTTTTTCGGCGGAGGCGGCCGGGGAGGACGGGGCGGCTTCGGCGGAGGTGGCTTCGGTGGAGGCGGCTTCGGCGGATCCTCGGGCGGAGGGGGAAGCTTCGGCGGAGGCGGCAGCAGCGGCGGCTATTAAAGATAGCGCACTTTTAAACTTTACAATAATCCGTTGGGAAACTACCGGCCTTAGGAGTGTTGGAGCAACTGGAAAATTCCATTATAAAGAGCGGTATCTATAAAGCAGGTTGTCCGGGGAGCGGCGGCTTATTCTCCGGATTTTCGGAAAAACTGCTTGCAGCGGCCTGTGAGGGCTGTGGCAAGTTTATATAGATTAAGGGCTCCCCGTTTTTTGGAGGAGCCCTTTGAGCGTACGCTACTTTTCTCTTTTCTTTTTCTTCTCCAGCAGGATGGAAATATGGGACCCGGCTTCAGGCGGAACCGTTTTATTTTGCTCCCGGCCTTTCATGCCGCCGGGAGGGTTAAGGGGGTTCTCCGGCCCTGCGGTTCCCGCCGGAGGCGTTCCGGCAGCAGCCTCCGCCCCCTCCCGGGCCCCCCCGGGCCCGGCTTTGCCAGCCGCCCGGGTCTCCCGGCCGGAGACCCTGCGTCCTCTCACCCTTTCCAGTGTGAGGGCGGCGGGCTTATAGACGGCGGCTGCAAGCCTGCCGCCTTTTGCGGCGAAGGCCCGCGCCAGGGGAGCGATCTTGTCCATGGGGATGGAAAGCCGCCTCAGGGCGATATCCAGTAAAAATAGAAAGATAGCCAGAACCAAAAGTGGGGGTGTCATATCGGTAATGCTCTCCACGGGGGCGAGGGCACCGGAGAACACCTCCCCGCCGCTTTTCAATACCCTTCCGCCCCCTTCGGCCGCAAGCTTTTCCAAAAAGGCCTCCGGGTCCGTGGACGCTATATTGTACTCCGGCGAATAGGGCACCACAACCCCCGAGCGGATGGTTTTGACCGTGTCACCGCCGTCCTTCACGCTCACATTGGCGATATACACTCCTGCCTCGTCCCCGCTGAAGCTTCCCCGGTAGACGCCGGGGGATACAGGCCGGAGGTCCACCGTCTGTTCTGCCCCCGACGGTGCCACCAGGACGGCTTCCACCCTTTCCCCCTGGGCCCTGTTTTCGGGAGGCAGAGTCAGCTCCACCGTCCCCGTGCCTGCGGCCATAGAAGCATTGAGACTGTAGTCCTCAGGGTTTTTTTTCTGGATCAGCCAGGATACGAGGTTCTTCCAGAACTGGGGAGACTGGTCCCACTGCATCCAGGCGGACGTCCACATCCCCTTTGCATCGGGGGTCCAGGCGGCGGTCCGGCCCAGTCCGTACTGCCAGGTGGCAAGGATGGGGTCGTCCCGGTCGCTGGTGAATACAACGGTGGCCGCGGTCTTTGGAGTTGTCCCCACATACCCGTCCAGCGGGGGAACGGCCTTTATATCCTTGATTATGGAGGAATAGCTGTTGAGGCTGGGAGTGAAGGTCCTGTTGTTCAGGTAGGTCTTTCCGGCAAGGAAGGTCTCCTTGGCGAATATTTTAGGGATGTCGGAAAACACGTCGGTCTGGTAAAACCTGCCGTTTCCGCCGATGGACAGGGCTTCCAGAAGCATGGAATCCGCCTCCCGCCCCACGGCGACGGTGGAAAGGGTGATGCCTGCTCTGTTGATGCCCTCCATGACTTCGTCGTAGCCGGACTTCTCCGCCTGGCCGTCGGTCAGCAGGATGATATGCTTGAGCTTTGTGTCCGCATCCTTGAGGGCAAGGTAGGCCTCCTTCAAGGAGGGAAGGATCTGGGTGCCCCCACCCGCCCGGATGGTTCCGATGGCATCCTGTATGCCTTTCAGGTCCGTTGGCTTCTGCATTTTTACAACCCACTGGGTGGCGGAATCGAAGGCGATGACGCCCAGCATGTCACTGCTCTTTAAAGCCTCGGTGGAGCGTATGGCCGCTTCCTTTGCCAGTTCGATCTTGGCGATGCCGTATTGGCCTTCACTCATGCTGCCCGACTTATCGATGACCAGCACCAGCCCCAGGTTGGGGTCCTCCTGCTTGGGCTTGATGTCCATGTTGACGGGGAGCACTTTTTCAAGCACGGTCTTATAGTAGCCCCCCGGTGCATAGCTGTTTTCGCCGCCCGTCACCAGAAGTCCCTTCCCCTGGTGCTTGATGCACACCTCAAGACTGTTTAGAAACCTGTCGTCCAGCTCTTCGGCCGACACGTCGGAGAGAATGAAGGCGTCATATTTTTGCAGCCCTTCAACAGTCACAGGAAGGTTTTCAGGCCGGCTCACCTCCACCTTCACGTCCTGGCCCAGGATTTTGACCAGCTCGGAGGCGGCTTCGTTTCCGTCCTGCACGGCCAGGACCCGGGCCACATCCTCCACATCGGTAAAGGCGGAGACGGTGTTGTTTTTTTCTATGGTGTCGCTTTCAGGCTGGATAACGGCTCTGTAGGTGACCAGCCCCCCTTTTTTGGCGGTATCCGAGAACACAAAGGTGTTTTCGCCCTCCTGCAGCTCAATGTCCTTTTCCGCCGCCAATTCCCTGTCGGCAAAAAGCTTGAGGCTGGCCCTGGTCTCCACGGTGCTGTCCACTTTCACCGTGATATCAAATTTTTCGTTCAGGCGCAGGGCTTCGGGCACGGCCACCTCTTTCAGCTGGACCTCGCTGCCCGAAGCCGTCTTTACAGGATAGACGTCCAGGGTAATTCCCTGCTGCCTTAAAATCCGTGCCTGCCTGACGGCATCTCCCGCATTCTCAATGCCGTCGCTCACCAGCACAATGCGCTTTTTCTCACCCGAGGGAATGAGGGAAGAAGCCAGCTTCAGCCCCTGCTCCATGTTTGTGAAATTCCCGTTTATTTTTGACTGCACCGCAGAAAAAACGGGTTTTGCGGTGGGGCTCATATCCACGGCGGCGTTTTGCCCGAAGCTGACAATGCCTATTTTGTCCGACGGCTTTCTGCTTTTCAACGAGTCTTTGATAAACTCTTCCGCCGTGGCTTTGGCCTTGGCTGCGCTGTCCGAACCGTCATACACAAATATGGTGGTAGCGGTATCCGGGGCCTTTCTGACGCCGAAGCCCGCCAGGCATAGGGCAAGCAGGCTCAGGACAAGGATCCTGAGCGCCATGGCCGTCCTTCGTTTCCACTTGGGAAGGGGGAGCCTGCCCCGGGATATAATTATTGTAAAGGCTGCAGCTGCGGGAATCAGCAGCAGTAAAAGCGGATAAGTGAAATTAAAAACCATAGGAATAAACCCACCATTCTATTAATAAGAGCAGCAGCACCAGGCACAGCAGGATGCTCTGGAGGCTGAAGCCGCTGTCTGCCACATTGCCGGCACTGACGGCGGCCTGCGCGCCGGCCGGGGAAGCTGCGCCGTCTGAAGCCAGGTTGGATTCCCTTTCCGAAGGGGCGTTGACGGAAAAATAGTGGTAGCTTTTGCCTTCCGGCGTCTTCTGCTCCAGCAGGTACTGCCCGATGCCCTCCGTCCGGGTGAAGGCAACGGCCGGAAAGGGAGGCGCCACCGGGACCGACTCGCCTCCCGGGGTAATGACCCTGGCCTCCTCCGCCTTCGGATTCAGGTTGAAATCAATGCTCTGCCCGGGATAAAGGCTTTCAATATTTTTGACCTCAGAGGGGATGAGCCACTCAAAGAAATTGGTCATCATAATGGGGAAAACGGGCTTCAAGGCCATGTCCGTGTTGTGGAGGTCAAAGCCGAAAACCGCAATTCTCCGGTTATCCGGGGACCCGGCAAAAATGACGGGCCCCTCCCTTGAGTTCAGCACGGTTTCAGCCCAGCGGGGCACCGCCATTTTTTTCATCCTGCCCACCACAAAGGAATAGTCGTTTACATAGGCCAGCAGCTCATGGCGGGATTTTTCCACATGGGGCAGCTCAACCTCGCCGCTTACGGTAAAAAGGCTGTTGGCGGGAGGGTTGAAAATCATGATATTCCCGTCGGAGGGAAGCTTTTCAGGCAGGTACCCGTCAAAGATATACAGATCGTAGCCTTTCAGATTGTCCGCTCCCGGGAAGTCCGTCTTGAAAAGCTGGATGGAATTCACCAGCGCGGCCGCCTTTTCGATAAATACGTTCTTTTCGCTGACCAGCATCACCCTGGCCGATTTCACGGGGTTTACGGCATCCCAGGCCGTGTTGTCCGCATCCAGGGAGTCCTTCCTGTCAATGCTGCACTCCAGCTGCCGGGAATTTTCAGGGATGGAGTCCCAGTACACATTCACCGTTTCCCGGGGCTTTACGCGCACGTTTTTTGCATCGAATACCCTGCCGTCGGCGTATAAACTGACGGGGAGAACCTCCTCCGCCGGACTGAAATTGGCTATCCGGCTTAAAACCGAAATACCGTTTTTGGACCGGGTATGGGATAAAAGGGTTACGGCATAATTGGCGCCGTTCCCGGACAGCTTTGAAAATTTCACGTCAATACCGGGGCTGTCAAGGGCTTCGTCCCCGAATAGGACCACCTGGGTGCCGGGGTACTGCTTCACCATGGACTGGATGAGGCTGGCGGCATCCTCCCGGTCGGCGGTGCCATAGGTTGCCTTTAGGCCCTTAAGCCTGTCCAGGACCCGGCTCCGGTCGCTGCTCAGGTTTTCTTCGATGACGGCGCTGCCGCCCATGCTGATCAGGGTGACCAGGGTCCCCGGAGGCAAATCGGATATGAGCCCCGCTGCCTGCCTTTTTGCCGCTTCAAGCCGGCTTGGGGCCACATCCGAAGCCTGCATGCTCATGGAGGTGTCCATGACCACAATCACATTCCCGGCCTTGCCGAAGGGTGTGTCTAAAAAGGGCCTGGACAGCGCCAGTGAAAGCAGTATGGTTGCGGCAATCTGCAGGAGCATGAGGATGTTCCTTTTAAGCTTCTGCCAGGGGCTGCGGACCTCCATGTCCTTTAAGACCTCCTGCCAGAGATAGAGGCTGGAGACCGTATGCTCCCGGTGACGCTGTTTTAACAGGTACAGCGCGATAATGGCGGGTACGGTGAGCAGAAATAAAAGAGACCAGGGTGAATAAAACGTCATGCGGACCTCCTACCTCACCACCATCTTGATCATTTGATCAAGGTCCATGGTGGTTTCCATCTTGATATAATTTACGCCGCGCCTGCGGCACATGGCCTCAGTGCTTGCGATGAACTTGTGGTACACGTTTTTGTAGGCTTTGACAAGCCGGGAGGTAGCGGTTATATCCCTGTACTCCCCCGTCTCAATGTCCACCAGCCGCAGGCTGGCATTGATTTCGGGATTGACCTCCTGGGGGGCCAGCATATGGCAGAGGAATACCTCCTGCTTCCTGAACTGCAGGTATTTAACCGCATCTTCCAGAGAACCTTGGGAAAACAGGTCTGAGATCAGGATGGATATACCCCGGCCGCTTTTGAGACCGGAATCCCTGACGGCGGCGTAAAGGTCTGTCGGACCGCCGTACTCCATCTTTTCCAGAAAATCCAGCACCTCCTTAAAAGAGTTTTTGCCTCGCAGAGAGGCCTTGGATTCCTCCATTCTGCTTCCGATGGAGGTGAGGGAAACCGTATCGTAGTTTGAAAGGCTTATATAACTCAAAACGGCGGCAAGCCTCCGGGAGGCCACGCTCTTGTTGGGCTCCCCCCAGTCCATGGATTTGCTTGTGTCCAGAAACACGTGGACAGGCGCTTCTCTTTCCTCCATAAAAAGCTTTATATAGAGCTTTTCAAACCTGCCGTATGCGTTCCAATCCACACGCCTGAAGTCGTCACTCGCGGCGTATTCCCTGTAGTCCGAAAACTCCACCGAGCTCCCCTTGCTGCGGGACTTCCGGTTGCCTCCCATTCCTTCGGAGAGCACAATTCTGGAGTTTATCACCAGCCGCTGAAGCTTTTTTAAAAATTCGCTGTCGAACAGTTCGCTCATGGTTCCTCCTACCCCCATCCCCTCCCGGGAGGGGCGATAAAGTATTCACTCAACTTCCCGCATTCATACGGCCAAGGGGCCCTCTGTTGAAAATAAGGGCTGCTCTATTCAAAGCGGGAAATTGAACATTAGCGCAAGATTAGCGCTTACTTAGCCCAGGGCGCTTATAATTTCACCGATCAGGCTGTCGGCGGTAATCCCCTCCGACTGGCCCTCGAAGTTGAGGAACACCCTGTGCCTCAAGGCGGGGTATGCCGCGTATTTGACGTCTTCAAAAGCCACGTTGTACCGTCCGTCCAGAACGGCCCGGAGCCTTGCCGCCGCTATGACCGCCTGGGCGCCCCTGGGGCTTGAGCCGAACCGGACATATTTTTTGGTGACAGGAGGCGCAAACTCGCTTTCCGGGTGGGTTGCAAGCACAAGCCTCATGGCAAATTCCAGGACCGGCTTCGCCACAGGGATTTCACGGGCAATATTCCTCATGATCATAATTTCTTCGCCGGAGGACACCTTTTGAAGCTCCTCCTCCCTGTTTCCCGCCGTCATGGTCACGATGTCCGTCAATTCCTCAAGAGAAGGGAAGGGGACGTCCAGCTTGAAGAGGAACCTGTCCAGCTGCGCTTCAGGCAGGGGGTAGGTGCCTTCCATCTCTATGGGGTTTTGTGTGGCCAGGACGAAAAAGGGCCGGGGCATTTTATAGGTGGTGCCGCCCACGGTCACCGTCTGCTCCTGCATGGCCTCCAGCAGGGCGCTCTGGGTTTTGGGGGTGGCCCTGTTGATCTCGTCCGCCAGCACGATGTGGCTGAATATGGGACCGGGCTGGAACTTGAACATCCCCTCCTCGCCGCCGGACCTGACGATGATATTGGTGCCCACCACATCGGCGGGCATGAGGTCGGGGGTGAACTGGATCCTGGAGAAACTCAAACCCAGCACTTTTCCCAGGGTTTTGACCAGCCTGGTTTTTCCCAGCCCGGGCACGCCCTCCAGCAGCACATTGCCGCCTGCCAGGATGCAGATGACCACCTGCCTTATGAGCTCCCTCTGGCCGACCATCTGCTTTGCAATCTCATTTTCTATTTTTGCCACGGTATCCATGACATTTTTTACATCCGAACCGCTTACGTCCATGGTAGACCTCCTGTTGGTATGCATTATTCTGATATCATGCACAGCCTTTACCGCTGAGGAGTTCGCTGTGCGAACGCTGAGATATTTGCTGCGCAAACGCTGAGGTGCTCGCTTCACGAATGCTGGGTCTCTTGCTACGCAAAGGTTGAGCTAATTCTTAGTTAATTCTTTAAGGTTAAGGTTGCGGCTGTTCTCCAGAGCCCTTCCCCAATCTCACTTCTCAGCCCCTCAGCCCTCAGCTTCTCAGCGTATCGCTCCGCATTTCCCTCACTCCAGCGAGGAGAAGTAATCCCTCACCATATCCTGCATCACAGGGGGGATGGAGCTGCCCTCAAGGCTCTGCATGGCCTCGCTTTTGTATTCCCCCAGCACCTGGTCGTAAGGTACGGTGTTCCCCTTCTGCACGGGCGCTCCCTCCGCTTCCGACCATTGGCTCTGCCCTGCGCCGCCTTTACTGCCCTTCACCTGGGACGCGCTGCTGTCTCCGCCCAGCCGGGAGGGAGCGTAGATGCCCTCATAGTCCTTTTTCTTCTCCTGGCCGGGCATCCTGGCTCCGCCGCCCGACTCATCCCCGCTGTAGCCCAGGTCCCTGTTGGAGCTCTGGTCACCGGCCCCGCCCCCGCCTTTATTGGAAGGACCGCTGCCTGTGCCCTGGCCGGGGTTTTCACCCCCCTGGGCTGTGCTTGAGCCTTGGCCGCCCTGGCTTGAAATTTGCTGCCTAGCACTGTCAAGGGAATTGGACAGCTGCTGCAGCACTTCATTTTCATACTGCTGCATGGCCTGGGCCAGGGCGCTGTCGCTCCGGGCCAACTGGGACAGGGTGTTCTCCAGGCTCGCCATATGGCTGCCCAGGGAGCTTAAGTCTCCCGAGGCCAATGCCTGGCTGAGGTCTGCCAGGTTCTGGGCCAGCTCCGGGCTGTTTGCCAATTCCCGGGCAGCCTGCTCAAATTTTTGGGCCAGCTCCTTTTTTCCCTCAGGGCTCAGATTCTTCAGCCTGTTGTTGAGCTGCTCCAGCTTTTGCTTCATATCAGCCAGATTGCCGTTTTTTAAAGCCTCCCCGAAATCTCTCGTCGCCGGGCTTTCGGAAAGCCTTTCGCCCAGCTGCTTGAGCTCACTGCTCACCCCTTTGTTTTGAAGCTCTTCCAGCTCATGCTTGGTTTTGGCCAAAGCCTTTACGGCCTTTGCTTCGGTATCCGCTTTCTTAAGCTCTTTTAAAAGCTGGTCTATCCTCTGGTTGATTTCCTGCAGTTTTTTATCCGAGAGAATCGCTTTTTTGCTCAATTCCTTCCGCTCTTTGTCAATATTCTCCGCTTGCTTTTTTACCTCATTTGCCAGGTTCTCCATACCCGCCGCCTTTTCCCTGGCGCCGGAGGGCAGGGCGAGGCACAATAGAGTCAGCAGGGCAAGGACAACGCAGGCCAATCCCTGGTATTTAGGAAATTTTATGGCGTACAGCGCCTTAAAATTGGTCTGCGAAGCCGCCTTCAACGCATCGTACCTCTGGACCCTGGAAAGGGGAGACCCGTCGTCCTTTAATTCATAGGCGGTGATCAGCCGCTCCTTAAGCCCCAGGGCATCGGCGGCCTTGATTACGGCCAGGTTTCCCGGCCGGAGGAACAGGGCTGCCGTCAGGGACAACAGGACGGCAAAAAGGTAGACACCGGCGAGGATGCGCATCACAAACGGAACGGGCACAAACAGGGACAGGCAGGCGAGGAAGAAGGCTGTTCCACTGGCTGCAGCCAGCCCCCACATGAGGGACAGGACGGCATTGTTCAGGTGCATCCGGTTTTTCAAAGACTTTATGGATTTGTAAATATATTCCATATCCATTTTTAACTCTCCGCATTCAATACCCGTCTGTTTTTCCAAATTTCAACGTTAAACGTCCAACATTAAACGGTTTTTTCACTTTCCACTTTCAACTCTCCGCTCTTGACCCTTTTCTTTCTCCACAGGCCCTTTACGGGCTTTATCCTGTAGGCGCTGATCAATATCAGCAGGATTGAAACAAAAATATCAAAGCCGATGTTTGCCATCCAGGGCTTCAGGGTTATACCCAGGATTACGGGAGCGGAGGCCGCGTACTGGGACCCTCCGTACATGGAGAACCCGAACCTGAAAATATCGCCGAAAAACGGGATATTGTAGCTCATCCCTTCGGTGAGGGAGCCGAACCCGTAAAGGGGATTGGGGAACATAAAGGCCATGGTCTGGGCAAGGGTGACGGGAGTGGTGCTGTACCGCATGAATATGCGGACCCAGATGCCGTATACGATCACCGTCCCGAAAAGAAGGAACAAAACGGTCAGGTAGGACATGACCATGGCGACGGAGCTTTTTTTGAACAGGGTGGAATAAAAAATGCCTATGCTTCCAAGGGCCAGCGCAGTGACAATATAGAAAGCAAAAAGAAGCAGGATATCGGTTATCCGGATTCCCCCGTAAAAAAATACGGTCCCCAGAATGGGCAGGGAAGCGGTTATCAGCAGCATGATATAGGCGATGGAAACAAATATTTTTCCGATGATTACCGAGTGGGTGGAAAGGTTGGTGCACAGGAGCAGGTCAAGGGTTTGCCTCTCCCTTTCACCGCTGACGGCGCTTCCGGTCATGGCAGGGGTGATGAAGACCACCAGCAGCAGCTGGAAAACCGCCAGGATATTATAGGAGTTGAGAGCCGTGGAAGGGCCGAATTGTCCGTAGTCGTATGGCGACAGCAGCCGGGTCCCTAAAAAGTTCAGAAATATAATGAGACCCAGGAACACCAGGTATACGGTGATAAGCGCAGGGGCTTTCCAGCTCCTCATCTTGATTTTTAATTCTTTTTCAATAATCGGGTTAAACCGCATTCCCTTCTCCTCCTCCCGTAATGTGCATGAAAATGGATTCAAGGCTGCCTTCCAGCTCCGCAAAGGAGACCACCGGAATTCCGCCTGCCACCATGCCTTTCAGTATGCCCGCAAGCACAGCCCCGTCTCCGTCGAAGTCGGCGTCAATATAGTCGCTGCCTGCGGCAACTCCTGTGAGTGACGGCTGCTCCTGCAGATATTTCACCGCCGGTTCCATATCCCCCAGCACTTTCACCCGGAGGGTCTTCTTCCGGGAAGCCTTTCGCAGGATTTCCTCCACCGTGCCGCTGACCACCATTTTTCCCTGCTCGATGATGCCGATGGAAGTGCAGACTTCGGCCAATTCAGGCAAAATATGGGAACTTATGAGGATGGTTTTTCCCATGTCCTTAAGCTCCTTCAGTATTTCCTTCATCTCGATCCTGGCCCTTGGGTCCAGGCCGGAGGCAGGCTCATCCAGGATGAGCACGTCGGGGTTGTGGATCATGCTCCTGGCCAGGCACAGCCTTTGCTTCATGCCTCTGGAAAGGGAATCCACATAGGCTTCCTTTTTATCCGTCAGGTCAACCAGCTCCAGAAGGGGATTGGTGATTTTTTCGCGCTCCTGCCTGGGTATGCCGTAAACCCCCGCATAAAAATTCATGTATTCGTCCACCCGGAGGTCGTCATAGACCCCGAAAAAATCCGGCATATAGCCGATCTTCTTTTTTACCTCCCGGGGGTCTCTGGAGAGGTCGGTGCCGCTGACCACCACCCTGCCCGAGGTAGGCCTTAAAAGACCGGCGATGATTTTCATGGTGGTGGTTTTGCCGGCGCCGTTGGGTCCCACAAACCCATAGATGTGTCCCTGTTCTATTTCAAAAGACAATCCGTCCACTGCCTTGAATTTTCCGTATTTTTTCACGAGATTTTCTACCATCAGCATTACTTCACCACCCCGCTTATCTCAAGTTCAGGAAGGCCCAGCAGTTCCTCCTGCATCCCGTTTTTGTCCAGGGCCGCATTGACCCTTACCCTCAACTCGCCCTGGCTGTTTATATAGTTTGAGGCGTTGGACTGTACGGCAAAGCTTGAACCGATTTCATCCCACCGGGATGCGCTGCAGTTGTATATATAGTATTTGTATGTATTTTTGGCCATGGCAGGCTGCCCGGCGCTGCCGGCGGCTTTTGCCCTGTACTTGGCATAGGCCGGGAGGAAGGTGGACAGGTCCACTTTGAGCGTCTCTACTTTTATATTGGCCGGAAGCGTGAACTTGAAATCCACGTCTCCGTCATTGTGCACCCTCACTCCTTCCGTAACGGGATCCTCCAGGTTTGCGTTTTTTGTGTCTTCAAGCACCGGCTTGTATATCCCCGGAGGGATGTCCACAGGCTTCCCCTTTTCAAAAAGAATGGGGGTGCCGGAATAGACGATATTGGTGTTATATTTCTTAGGCTCCTTGCCGTTGATAATAATATTATAACCCTCATCGCTGTAGTTGAAGGCAAAAAACAGAATGCTGGGGCTGCCGCCCGTATCATTCGTGAGCATATTGCGCAGGACGCTTTCCACAATATTGCGCTTTCTCATCTTTTCCGGCCAATCGGGAGGAAGCTTCTGGCCCGGAGCGCCGTAATAAGGCTGTGCGTAATGGGAATCCAGGAAGTCGTCCAACCGTTTTTTCACCGAAGGACCATTTAGATCCACATCCAGTCTTTTTTCCTCTCCCGCCGGTATTTCTCCCACGTCGATGAAGCTGCTGCCCAGGGTAATAAAGGCGTCATTCAAATTGTAGGTGGTGCTGTTTTTGATGACGGCGGTGAGCCTTCCGCTGCTGATTTCCACCGGGTTGATTTCAAAGCCGTTAATGGACTTGCTTTTATTTGCGTAGATATACCGGGGTTCCCATAAGCGCACATCGTACAGCTCAAAGGACAGGGGGTCGGAGTAAGTGAACTTGCTGAGAATGCGGGTGTTCACATTGTCCTGCTGGAAGCTGCCCATATAGATTTCCCTGTTGACGGCGCTGGTATTCACCTCGATATTCTGGTTTTTGTCGTATTCCACTTTCATATTTCCGCGCTCGTTGTTAAAAGCCCCCATCCAGGTGGTTATTTCCGCGGTCTTCCTGTCCTGGTTGAAGTTGATGAAGGAGACATTGTTGAGTACGGCCGTGGTATACCGGGTCTTATAGCCTGCAATGTAGATCAAGCCCACAAACAGGAAGGCGGCTGCCGGTATCAGCACCCAGTTGAGGTCCCGCTTGTCCCTCCACTTCATAACCAGGTAGAGAGCAGGGCCCACAATGAGGATGTAGGTGCCCAGAAGCACCAGGAGCAGGATGAAAGGAGGCGTCTGTGACTCGGGTACGTTGGACGCCAGGTATTGGTAGTTCATGTAGGGGCGGCCGTAGGCCTGGTAAGCGCCGGATTGGAGCTGACCGGCCGATGCGGCGGCCCTGCGGGCTTCGGTGATCAGGTTTTTCCAAAAGCTCTGGATTTCGCCCCACTCGGCAAGAGGACTCAGGAAAGGGTCGAAGGCAAGGGCCACGATGGTGCCCGCGTCCCGGTTATAGGTTACCGCCAGGGGTAAGCCCCCTTCCTGCAGGGTAGCTTTTTTGTTTCCCAGCACTTTCCCTTTGCCCGCGTTCCCCACGGCAATATTCAAATTCCCTGCCGGACCGTCTTTTTCCACAAATCCGGCCATGCTTGCAGGAAAGGGAATATCCCGGGTGCCGCTCACGGCAAAGGGCTTTAACGGCTCGGTCAGGCCTGCATAGGTCCTTTTCCAGTTGGGGCCGGTGCCCAGAAAGAGGATTTTTCCCCCGGCCAGCCATGCGTCTATTGCCTCCACCTGCGCCGGGGACAGGGAGGTTGTATCAAAGTTGCTGACGATGAGCATGTCGAAGCCGTTCAACGCTTTAATATCCGGGGGCAGGCTGCCTGCGTCCAGCGGAAGGATTTCCACGGGAATGTCGGGGAGGAGCCGCTTTTCCGCCGTAACGGAGGAGATGGCTCCGGAGGCGGCTATGGCGGACATCTTCATCTGAATCTCCCGGGACATTTCCGGATTGGTGTTCTGGGTAATCTTCATCCCCTTTAACTTTCCGGCGATGTTGATGTCGTCGCTCAATACGCCGATGGTGGGGGTTTCGGGGGAGATCAGCCTGGCGAATTCGTATCCCCCGCTTTTTAAGGTTTTTCCGTTCCGGACAAGCCGGACCTCCGCCTTTTTATTTGCGGTGGAGACCAGCACATTCATGGTCACTTCTTTATTGGAGCCTTTGGGCAAATCAACGGGCGTGGAGAAAATCACCTTGCTTTCGGGGTTGGTGCTCACAATCACCTGTACTTCCCCCGACAGGTCCTCGCCCCTGTTGACCAGGGAGATTTGAAAAGGCACGTAGGTTCCCACCCTGGCCACATTGTCATAGCCCGCTTTTACCGCCATATCCACGTCGGCCCCCGCAGGCGCCGCAAAGGTGCGGAGGGGAATCGACGCCGCAAGCACAAGCAGGCACAGGGAAATTAAAAAGGGGTTTCGCATTTGTATTTTATTTTTTGTCATTTTACCACCTCAACTAATTTTAGACCGGATTTTATTTAAAAAGTTTCATTTCGAGAATATTTCCCATAAGGGGAAATAACCGCAAGCGCTTTTTACGGTTTAAAGAAGAAAGTTATAAAAAAATTATTGTTTTATGCAAATTTTTATGAATATGGAAAAGGTGGAGCATTGTTATTTACAATTTGAGAAGATTAATGTATTATATATATCGGATGTAAATCATGAAGATTTACCGGATTATTCTGCGATACCGGCGTTATAAAACCGAATAAGGATGTGAAATACAGCCATGAAGGTTGATTCCTGCTCTGCAGTATTCAATTTTTGTGGCTTTAATTTTTTTAATCACAAGGAGGACTGTTATGCATATTCCGGACAATTATTTGAGCCCGTCCACCTGTGCCGTTGTGGGGGCCGCCATGGTTCCCGTATGGGCTGTAGCGGTAAACAAGGTAAAGAAAGAAATAACAAAGGCGAAAATGCCCCTGCTGGGTGTGGGCGCCGCATTTTCCTTTTTGATCATGATGTTCAATGTGCCCCTGCCGGGGGGAACCACGGGACACGCCGTAGGGGGCACACTGCTGGCCATCCTTTTGGGCCCGTGGTCCGCCTGCATTTCCCTCACCATAGCCCTTTTGCTCCAGGCGCTGCTTTTCGGGGACGGAGGCATCCTGGCCTTCGGCGCCAATGCCTTTAACATGGCATTCGTCCTTCCTTTTGTGGGATACTTCATTTATAAATTTATAAAAGACAGGGTAAAATCGGAAAAAGGCGAGTATCTCGGAATTGCTCTGGGGTCTTACTTCGGCATTAATGCGGCGGCCCTATTGGCTGCCATAGAATTCGGCATCCAGCCTTTGCTTTTTAAAAATGCGGCGGGACAGCCGCTGTATTGCCCGTATCCCCTTTCGGTTTCCATCCCCGCCATGGTCATACCCCACCTTTTGGTTGCGGGATTTGTGGAGGTCCTGTTTACGGTTGCCATTGTTGCGTTTATAAAAAGAGTTTCACCGGGAATTTTATATGAGGGTGCAAAGCAAAAAACCAGGCCCCTTTACGGTTTAATCGCGGCGTTGATCTGCCTGTCTCCCCTGGGGCTCCTCGCCACCGGGACGGCCTGGGGCGAGTGGGGGAGCGATGAAATCGCCCAGGTTGTCTCGGGAGGCAAGGCACTGGGGTTTACCCCCCAGGGCATGAAAAACGGGTTCAGCTTCGAAAGCCTCATACCGGATTACGCCGTTAAAGGCCTGCCCGACGTGGCCGGCTATATCCTGTCGGCTGTGGCGGGAGCAGCCGTTTTGATCCTTCTATTCAAGATTATCGGTAGCGTGAAGAAAAACAAGACGGAAAATATTTCAGGCTGAGTGTTTAATAAGGAGAAAATTTATGCCGGAGTGGCTGCTGAAAGATGAAAACTATGTTCCCCAGGGGGATAAGGATACTTTTATCAATAAAAGCATCCTGTCTTTACTGGGAGTGCTGTCGAGAATACGCGCGCAGGGCGGGTACAAGACGGATAGGCTTGCCGTGAATCCCACCCTTAAGGTGGGCTTTACCGTCCTGCTGGTGGTGCTGCTTTCAATTTCCAGGAGCTTTGCCTTTGTAATTTTTATTAATGTATATCTGCTGGCCGCCTTATGCCTTTTAAAAGGGGAGGAAATCCTTAAAATTTTGAAAACCAGCTTTGCTGTGGCTGCTTTCACTTTTATCATCCTCCTTCCTTCGGTTTTCTGGGGGAACTATTACAGCATTTGCATGATTACTCCGAAGGTTTTTGCCACCGTTACGGCGGTGAACATGCTTTCCCACTCCACAAAGTGGAATGCCATTACCGGCGCGGTTAAATCCTTTTTTGTCCCCGACATTTTCATTCTGGTGCTGGATATTACCATAAAGTATATTTTCCTGCTGGGAGAATTTTCGCTGAATATGCTCTATTCCCTCAAGCTGAGGTCTGTGGGGAAGAATGGGGACAAATATACCTCTCTCTCGGGCGTTGCAGGGACCATGTTCATCAAATCAAAGGAAATGGCGGAAGACATGTATTCCGCCATGGAATGCAGAGGGTTTACCGGGGAGTACCGCAGGTACCAAAAAATAAAATTTACTTTCGCCGATTTTTTATATATTATGATTCATATGGCCATTATTTTTGTTTTTATTTATCTGGAAAGGGCATGAAGCAATGATTGATTTAAAGGATGTATCCTACTCCTATTCAGGAATAAAGGCGCTGAGCCATATAGACCTGCATATTTCAAAAGGGGAGGCCGTGGTGTTGATGGGACCCAACGGCAGCGGAAAGTCCACCCTGCTCAAAATCATCAACGGAATCGCTGTCCCCGACAGCGGGGTCTACAGGTTCAATGGGGAGGAAATAACGCAAAAAAAGCTTCAAGATACAAAATTTTCCAAACTCTTTCATCAAAAAATCGGTTTTGTCTTTCAGAATTCGGAGGTGCAGCTCTTTTGCCCCGATGTTTTTGATGAGATTGCTTTCGGCCCCAGGCAGATGGGAATGAGTGAAACCCAGGTGCAACAGAGGGTGGACGACTGCCTGGAACTTTTATCTATACAGGATTTGAAGCACAGGCAGCCCTACCATTTGAGCGGAGGGGAAAAGCGCAAGGTGGCCATTGCCTGTGTCCTGGCTTTGAACCCCGAAGTTCTGACACTGGACGAGCCCATGAACGGGCTTGACCCAAGGACGCAGAGATGGCTGGTGGAGTTTCTGGTCCGCTTGAACAGGGCCGGGAAAACCCTGATTTCGTCCATGCATAACCTGGAAATGGTGCAGGAGATTTCCCGGAGGGCGGTATTGTTTGATGAAAACCACACCATTGTGGCGGACTGTCCCACCCGGGACCTGCTGGAAGATATGGACCTCCTGAAAAAAGTCAACCTTGTGGATGAGTATTACCACAAGCATGACGGAAGTGGACACAGCCATTTCCACATCCACAGTTCCCCATTCCATGAGGATTGATGCAAAAATTAACAGAATTTACAGATTCAAGCTATTTGATGAAAGATGTGGCATAAATTTTCCTTGACAAAGGCGAGTCTTCCATTTTATACTAGAAACACGTGAAAAATAAATGTAATTCCTAATGAGCAGGCGATGTGCGTTAAAGCACATGGGGCTGGGCCCTTGGCAACGGGCAGCGGAGAGAATACCCGTGGGACATGGAATGGTGTCCTGCGGGTTTTTGTTGTACAAAGATCTACGGGATTTGTACAGGGGAGGATTGAAATGAGCAGTGAAAAACAGAAGGCGGCATTGAGTTCGGTAGTGGCGGCGGTCTTTCTGACCTTGGTTAAAATAGGTGTGGGCGTGTTTACCGGAAGCCTCGGAATCCTGTCTGAGGCCGCTCATTCCGCGCTGGACCTGGGGGCGGCTTTTGTGACCTTCTTTGCCGTCAGGATTTCGGATAAACCGGCCGACAGGGAGCACCATTACGGGCATGGCAAAGTGGAGAGCTTTTCAGCCCTCATTGAGACCCTGCTGCTGCTTGCAACCTGCGGGTGGATTATCTATGAGGCTATGGGCAGGCTGTTCTGGGGAAGGATGGTGTCCATTGAAGCGGATAAGAGCGTATGGGGCATGGCCGTCATGGTCCTGTCCATTGCTATCAATGTTTCAAGGTCCAGGGTGCTGAAGCGGACGGCAAAGAAATACGGAAGCCAGGCGCTGGAAGCGGATGCCCTTCATTTTGACACCGATGTGTGGAGTTCTTTGGTGGTTATCGCCGGATTGGTCTGTGCCGGAATAGGAGATTTGCTGGGAATCCCGGCGCTGCAGTACGGTGACCCGGTAGCGGCCCTGGGAGTTTCGGCGCTGGTTATTGTGGTGAGTGTGCGGATGGGAAAAAAGACGGTGGACGTGCTGCTGGATACTGCGCCGGAGGGCATGGTGGAAAGTATTTTGAATGAGGTGAAGGGCGTGCCGGGGGTCCTTGAGGTCTCCAATATAAGAGTCCGGCCCTCGGGCCCCAATTATTTCATTGACCTGTGTGCAGGTATCGGCAGGAATGAAAGCCATAGGGTGGTGCACTCCATTGTGGACAGCATCAGGGAAAATCTGCAGAAAAAAATACCCAACAGCGATATCGTCATCAGCACTTTTCCCGTAGATGTGGCGGGAATGCAGGATATGGAGATCTACCAGACCATAAAAAAGATCGTGGACAGATTCCCCGTGTGCACAAATATCCACAACATCCATGTCTATGATGTCTCAAGCAAAAAAAATATTGCCATCCACATAGAGGTAAAGGAGCCCATGAGCCTGGAAGAGTCCCATGAGCTGTCCCATACCATAGCAGCCATGATACAGGAGGCTGTGGAGGGCGTGGAGGATGTGAGCGTGAATTTCGAGTATGTAAAGAGGGACTATATCCAGGCCCAGGATATTACGGCCCAAAGCGGAGAGCTGATCCGGAAGATTGACGAGTTGATGAAAAACGGGCCGGACAGGGTGGGCTGCCATGATATCAAGGTTTACAGGGAAGGGGACAGGGTTTCCATTTTCCTGCACTGTGAACTGTGCGGAAGCTATACCACCGAAAAGATAGAGGCCGTATCCAGAAATGTTTCAGACACTATTAAGGAGAACATCGACGGTATAGAAAACATACACATCCACGTGGAACCCGCCGAAGAATAGAACAGGCAGGCTATTGCCTGTCTTTATCTTCAAACATTTTTTCTACAAGCTGGAAAAGGCTTAAGTCGAGGCTGATTCCCAGGTCGTACACCCTTTTGGCAAAATGCAGGTAATGAAGGCTGTCGGGACTGCTGATCCAATTTTTGAGGTCTTTGTCTTTAATATGGGGCAGGTAATCCTTTTGAGACCCCTTTTTGCCGTATGGGTTGTGCTTGATGGCATATTCAAGGTCGCTGGGAGTGTTTTCCCGGAAGAAAAAGTCGGGGCTTATCCCTTCATATTTTGCAAGGATATCGATGTAAGAAAGCAGGACATCGCCGTCCTTTCCTCTTTCCAGGGACTCCAGAACCGAAGGGGACACATCCATTCCCGTGACGTTTTTAATGTCTGCCGCCATCTGGGAGTAGGTCATCCCGTTTTTCTCCCGGATCAGTTTTATGTTTGAAGGGATAAACCTGTCCAGATGGACATACCCCGCCATATTCATGAGCTTTATATAGGAAATACCCAGAGGCGAAGAGAGCTTTTTCAGCGTATCGGGTTCGGGTATGGTCAGGCCCTTCTCAATCCTATTTATGGTTGCGTTGCTGATATGGGATAAATAGCTGAGTTTCCTTTGGCTGTATTTTTTTGCTTCTCTTAGTTCTTTAATGTATTTACCTATATCAGACATTAAAAACCATCACCCATAAAGATTTTATAACATTTCCAAGGAATAGGGGAATAAAAAAGCAAGAAATTTTCGAAAAAGTGTTGCATATAAGTAACGAATATGGTATAATTTTAAAACGTTGCATGTGTGTAACATATTTTAAAAACACTTTTCTCTCCTTGCAGAGATGCCGCGCTTTAAAGCTTGCAGCAACCGGTTCTAAAGTGCGGTATCTACAGGAGGATGTGAAAACTATAGGGGTTCTTTTTTGCGGGCCGCTTATAGTCCGCTATACGCGGTATAGCAAAACCTATAGGACTCCTTTTTTTCACAGCCTCCCGCATTAAAGCCTAAAGGCATTTTTGCTGTAGGGCTTTCGATAGATCAAGACGGGAAGGGGTGAATATCTATTATGCATGTATATGAGTTCAATGCCGTAAGGAGAAGACCCGAAACCGGGGACGAGGATTTTTCTGAAATCCCGTGGCGTTTTCCGGTGGAAACAAGAATCAAGGGAAAGGTAAAATTTACCACATCCTTTGACGGTACGGAGTGCAGAGCATCTCTGACAAGGATGGGCTATGGTGCCCATTGTCCCGGACTGTACCGAAGGAAATAATGGGGCATGTCCGGGCCTATTTTTTTTATATTGTTTTATAAATGCTTTATAATGTTGCTTTATATTGGTATAATTGTATATAGATAATGTAAAACGTTTGTGAGGGATAGGAAGGAGTGAACTCCCAATATGAATGATGTGCTGAAGTGTATCATGAGCAGGAGGAGCATAAGGGCGTACAAGCCTGAGCAGATTAAAGAGGAGGAATTGCAGGCCATTGTCCAGGCCGGATTGTATGCCCCCAGCGCAGGGAACCAGCAGTCCTGGCATTTTACGGTAATTCAAAACCCGGGTGTGATCGACAAGATAACCCGGACTCTCAAAGCTGCTTTTCTCAAGTCGGATAACGAACGCTTCCGTCAGATGGCGGCAAATGAAAAATTCAGCGTGTTTTACAATGCTCCCACCGTGATTATTGTTTCGGGAGATGAGAAGGCCATGATGCCGCAGCAGGACAGCGCGGCCGCAGTGGAAAACATGCTGCTGGCCGCAGCGTCCCTGAATATCGGGTCCTGCTGGATCGGCATGACGGGTTTCCTTTTCAGCACCGAGGAAGGGAAGGCACTGACAAAGGAATTAGGCATTCCTGAGGGCTACAAGCCTTTAAACACCATCGTTCTAGGCTATAAAGCGGCGGCGGATCCCAGCCCTGCTCCCCGGAAGGAAAACCTGGTAAATTACATCAAATAGCGTACCGGCCCGGACAAGATCCGGGGCCGGTTGTTTCACCCTGCGGGAAAAGCCCTCAACAGCCGTTTATCAACGGATTGGAGAGGGATTTTTTCAATGATCAGACATTTTATAAAAATATTTGACCGGGGTGTGGGGGACGACTTTGCGGATAGCGTGAGAGAAATCCTGGAGGAATACGTGGCGGGTTGACAGCGAAGGCCTGTGAGGTTAGTATATAAAGAAAACGAAGGAAGGAATTATAGTGGGAAACATGACGCCAACAAGGGAACAGGCCTTAGAGCTTTTAACAAAGTATAACAAAAACGACAGCCTCATAAAGCACGCGCTGGCTGTTGAAGCGGTCATGCGGCATTTTGCGGATATCCTGGGAGAATCGGAAAGGGAAAAGTGGGGCATCATAGGATTGGTACACGATATTGATTATGAAATGTACCCTGAACAGCACTGCATAAAAGCAAGAGAGATACTGGAGGAGCACGGCTGGCCCGAGGACTACATCCATGCCGTGCAAAGCCACGGCTGGGAGCTGTGCTGCGGGGTTGAACCGGTCCGACGGATGGAAAAGGTTTTGTATGCCGTGGATGAATTAACCGGTTTAATTACGGCCACCGCCATTCTCCGGCCAAGTAAAAGCGTCCTTGACCTTGAAGCAAAATCGGTAAAAAAGAAGTGGAAGCAAAAAGGGTTTGCCGCCGGCGTGAACCGTGAGGTGATAGAAAAGGGTGTGAAGATGCTGGATATGGAGCTTGATTGGGTCATAGAAGAAACCATCAAGGGGATGCGGAAGGCGGCGGAGAGCATAGGATTAAAAGGAGAGCTGTAATGTACCGTGACGACAAGGCAATTATTCAATGCCCCAAGTGTTCCCAAAAACTGCGGGTGCCTGGAGATGAGGGAAAATTATCCGTTACGTGCCCCATATGCAAAACGGAGTTCATTTTTAATCCCAGGAATATTCTATATAGAACCACATCATATTTTAAAAATATTCTGAATGCCTGGAAGCGAAATATATCGAATTTAAGGACGTACGAGAATGTTTTTTACCAGGTGTGGAGAAGCATGAACAGCCGGTTCAGGAGGTAAAGCTTTAAAAATTGATTTCTTATTTTTATCCTCCACATATCGTACCTGAGATATAATGAAAATATTATTAAAAGAAATGAGGGTGGGTTCTACATGGATATATTTAAAACTTTTTACAGTGCGCGGGATGACGGAAATGCTGCAAAAATGTCCGCATATATGAAAAATCGATTTCCTTTTTTGGGCATACCAAAGCCAATCAGGGCAAAGCTCTCCAGGGATTTTTTGAGACAAAAGAAAACGGAGAAAGAAATTGACTGGCCGTTTATATTTGGGTGCTACAATATGCCGGAGAGAGAGTTTCACTATCTGGCCCTGGATTACTTGACCGCTGTTAAAGACCTGCTGGTTCCCGGGGATATGGGTAAAATTGAAGCACTTATAACCACAAATTCCTGGTGGGATAGCGTGGATTGCCTTGATGCCGTTGTGGGACACCTTTGCCTTGAATACCCTGGGTTAAAAGACAGTATTATCCCCAGATGGATTGACAGTGAAAATATATGGCTCAAGAGGATATCCATTGATTTTCAGCTGCAATATAAGGAAAAGACCGACACAGATGTTTTAAGCCGGGCAATACTGAAAAATTGCGATACAGGAGAGTTTTTCATAAACAAAGCCATAGGCTGGGCCTTAAGGCAGTATTCAAAAACAGACAGGGAATGGGTAAAACAGTTTATTGTCCGCAATAAACTGCACCCTTTAAGTGTTAAAGAAGCAGGCAAATATCTTTAGTTTTAATAAAAATATAGTTTTATGAACAAGCTATTATTACAATTTCATGAAGAGGCTCATTACTCCAAAATATGGGCTTGCAAAAGACCATATTTTCCATTCTGAGGAGTCGATGCTCTAACAGTGTTCTGCAATTGATAAACAGCCGTTGGGCAGCGGATATGATAAAATACTTATTAAAGCAAACGGAAGAAGGGAAGAAAATGTCGAAAAGTGTAGGAAGCGCTAAAAAAGCTGATATCACCATGCGCATGTCGGAATTTGAAATGCCTCCCATGCAGGATGTCCTTATTGTGGGCAGGGGGGCGCCAATCGGGCCGGAAGCGGCAAGATGCATGGTGGATATGCTATCCCCTGACCAGTATGAAATCATAAAGGTGGATCATCCCGCCATAGAGGCCATGGTAGTAAGGAAGGCTCTTTTCAATATGCTTCCACAGGAAAAGCTGGTTGCATTTTTATTGGAAGAGGGGGGTAGGGTTGCTAACGGGTCGACCATAGTGAAAGCCCAGGTCAACATTGTACTCCATATCAGCAAATCCATCGACATGTCATGAGAAAAGCGCTGGCGGCAGGGCTTTTTTTATTTTGCTTGTTTGCCTTTGCTTAAAGGGCGCTAATTGTGTATGCAGAATAAAGGTATTGGTCACACTATAAAATGGGTGATGAAGGTGTGTTTGAAAAAATAAAAAACAGTAATAGGGCAGCAAAGCAAAACATCAACAGCGATGGTGCCTGCATTGATGAAAATGAACCTATACCACAGGCAATTGAAGCAGTAAAAGCAAGACTCGGTGAAATATTTTCCGGATGCAGTGATTTTATGTATCGGGAAATTGTATGCGGGGAAAACAATTGCATCAAAATGTCGGTGGCATATATCAATGGTTTTGTAGACAAGAGGGTGTTAAACCAGGATGTGGTCCGTCCGGTGCTCGACTATTTTTCTAATGCAATACTGCAGGATAAAAGAAACCGCATATACGAACAGCTCAAAGAATGCGTTGTCAACAACAGCGACATTAAGGAAGCGGAAAATATGCGGCAGGTTGTAGACAATATCGTGTCTGGGGAAGCCCTGCTTTTTATTGACGGAGAAGACAGGGCCTTGGTTATCGGGGTAAAAGCCCCACAGGGCAGGCAGGTATCAGAGCCGGACACAGAGGTTTCCATAAGGGGTGCAAGGGAAGGTTTTGTCGAGAACCTGCTTACAAATACCACTCTTATCCGCAAAAGGATTAAAAACCCGAACCTGAAGCTGGAAATAATGCAGTTGGGGGAACAGACCAAAACCGATATTTGCATTTGCTATATCAAGGGGATTGCCAATGAGGAGATTGTCAAGGAAGTGCGGGACAGGCTCAAAAAAATCAAAACCGACGCCATCCTCGACTCCGGGTATATTGAGCAGTTTATTTCCGACAGCCGGCTGTCCCTTTTCCCTACGGTGGGAAACAGCGAAAAATGCGACAAGCTGGCAGGAAAACTGCTGGAGGGGCGGGTGGCCATTTTCTGCGACGGGACGCCCTATGTCCTTACGGTTCCTTACCTTTATATAGAGTCCATTCAAGCATCGGATGATTACTATGACCATGCTTTTTTTGCTACTTTTATGCGGCTGTTACGGCTGCTTGCGCTGCTGGTGTCAAATTTGCTGCCGGGAATGTATGTAGCGCTGGTCGGCTTCCATCATACGGTAATCCCGTTCAAGCTGATGATCACCCTGGCGGCTTCACGGCAGGGGATCCCTTTTTCGCCTTTTACCGAAGCGGTATTGATGATCCTGGCCTTTGAACTCCTCCGTGAAGCGGGTGTCCGTATGCCAAGGCCCATAGGCCAGTCATTGAGCATTGTGGGGGCCCTTGTGCTGGGAGAGGCGTCGGTTGCGGCAGGGATTTCCAGCAACCTTATGGTGATCATTGTCGCCATAACAGCCGTATGCAGCTTTGTTGTCCCGCCGCTGATCAGGGCAACCATGCTAATACGCTTTGTGTTCCTGGCTGCGGCAAATTTTCTGGGTTTCTTTGGAATATCCTCTGTGTTTGTGGCTGTTTTCATACACCTCTGCAGGCTGCGTTCCTTTGGAATCCCATATATGGCACCTTTTTCACCGCTTACGGCTTCCGACCTCAAAGACTCCCTGGTTGTGGTGCCCATCTGGGCGATGGTTACAAGGCCGAGGATACTGCGGCAGGAGAATGTCAAAGGTGCAGCAGGTGTAAAACGCCAGGAGGTGCGGCTAAAGCGGTGAAATGCAGGAAAGATAAATATGCCGTGAAAATTGCCATACTTGCCGTTTTAAGCACGGTACTTCTGCTCCTGACCGGTTGCTGGAGCTACAGGGATCTGACGGAAATCAACATGGTGACGGCACTGGGGGTAGACAGGCTGGAAGACGGAAAGGTGCTTGTGACTGTCCAGGTAGTAGAACCCGCCGCCATCCAGTCAACGGCTTCAGGAAAAGGAAAAGGCGGAGTGACACAGCAAAAACCCGTATTTGTCGAATCTTACGAAGGTGAAACGGTTTTTGACGCTTTAACGAGCATGCTTTCTATAGTTGATAAAAAGCTGTTTTTAGGTACAGCCCAGGTTTTAATACTTGGAGAAGGGCTTTCTAAAAACGGCATTAATGAGGTGATGGACTTTTTCCAGCGAAACCATGAAATGGAATATGATACTGTGGATGTTCTGGTTGCAAAAGATGTCACGCCGAAAGACCTCCTGAAAATTGAAACCGACATGGACCCCATACCGGCCATGTACATAAAGAAAACAGCGGAAAACACGGTTTCACGGGCAAAGGTAAAGCGGACAATGATGATAGATTTAATAAAAGAGATGGGAAACAGCGGAAGGCAGGCAGTCATCGGCCAGGTTGCGAAGGAAGGAGAAAAAGAGGTCAGGACGGAAGGGGCTGCGGTTTTCAGGGACGGAAAACTGGCAGGCTGGCTTGACCCGTATGCAACACGGGGATATTTGTTTGCCACAGGCGAAGTAAAAAGCACCATTGTCAATATCCCTGCAGATAGCGGTAAAATATCCATGGAAGTAATACGGTCAAAGGGGAAAGTCAATGTGGTATTTAGAAATGGCGAGCCAGCCTTGTTGACTATCCAGGTGGTCCTTGAGGCAAATGTGGGAGAATACGAAGGGGAGAGGAAGCTGGATTCGCCTGATGACTTGCACAGGCTGGAGGAAACTTTAGGTGAGGAAGTAAAGAAAGAAATCAGGATGACTGTAAATCTGGCACAAAAGGACTATTCAAGCGACATTTTCGGTTTCGGCACGCAGGTGCATAAATACCACCCGCAATACTGGAAAAAGGTAAAGGACGGCTGGAATGATACTTTCAGCAAACTGCCGGTGGACATTAAAGTGGATGCAAGAGTAACACGGACAGGGTTTATAAAAGGTCAAATTAAGAAGGATGGATAAAGCTATGGTAATAATCCTGGCAGTATTTATAATTTTGGCTTTATATGACCTGCCAAGGTTTATAAGGAAAAAAGAACCGGTAAAAGTTTTTGTTGTTTATGTTTTCCTGATGGCGGCAAGCCTGGCTGTCAGCCTGCTTTTAGCAGCAGGCAAAAGGCCTGCTAGCCCTGCCCGATGGATAGAATGGATATTGAAAATGATTGGAGTGGTAAAGTAATGGAAAAAGCCAGAATATCCAGCATACAATTATTCCTGCTTATTATAGGTTTTCTATATGGCAGCACGGTTATAATAAACCCTGCGTTGAGCGCTAAAAATGATGCATGGCTGGCCATCCTCCTCGGAGGGGTGGGTGGTGCTTTGCTGATAGGGGTCTATGCGTCCATTGCATTATTGAACCCTTCAAAAACTCTGGTGGAAATTTTAATGGACAGGTTTGGGAAGTTAATCGGGAATGCTGTTTCCATCCTGTACATATGGTACTTTATCCACATAGCTTCCCTGGTGTTCAGGAATTTTGGGGAGTTTATAACCACGATGACATTTCCTGAAACCCCTATGGCAGTGGTTATCGGAATTTTTGCTGTCTTGCTTGTTTATGGAATAAACAGCGGGATAGAAGTCATGGGAAGGACAAGCGAGTTGTTTGTACCCTTCATACCTGTCACAGCCCTTATTATCAGCCTGTCGCTCATAACCACCCGTGATTTCACAGCTTTCCTTCCAATGCTGGAAAACGGCATGGCGCTTGTATTGAATGCAGCTTTTAGTTTTATCACATTCCCATTTGGAGAAACAATCGCATTCCTTATGCTGTTTCCACATTTGAACAAAAAAGAAAATCTGAAAAAGGTTGCCGCTTTATCGGTATTATTCATAGTTGTACTGTGCCTATTTATTTTTATAAGAAATATTAGTGTTTTGGGGAGTGATTTGATGTACCGGGCAATTTTTACACCCCATTTAACATCACTTCTTATCCCAGGTTTAAATGTTGAGCCTCTTATTGACATCAACCTGCTGATAGGGGGAGGGACAAAGATTTCCGTCTGCATATATGCGGCGGCAAAGGCTTTAAGCCAGGTATTGGGAATCAGTGACTACAGGAAATTGACCACGGCAATCACAACCTTTTGCGTTGTACTTTCGATATGGGTATACGAGAATGTGCTTGAAATGTTTAGCTGGGCTGAAAAGGTCTGGCCTTACTATTCCATTCCCTTCCAGATGGTTATTCCCCTGATACTGCTTTTTTTATCTTTAAAGAAAAGGGCTGAACCTTCAAAATCCAGGGAATAAAAAATTGACATGGACGAAAAACAGAAAACCTGCATCCGGCGTACAACCTTAAGAGCTTCAAAGATATCCATTTTCTTCATTACTTGTTTTGATTGGCCCTTAAGCCGCTTGGGCTGATTCTTAATAAGATAATATTTAATACCATCCGGGACTTCAGTTCTTTTCCACTTTCCACTTCGGCCGGCTTTTTTGTGGGATTTCGGACTCAGCAAATTTGATTATCTTTCAGATGAGGAATTGGATTTTGTTTCTAGAATATCAAGGCAATTTTAAGGCCGTTCAGGAGCAAAAAGGAATGGCATATCCTGCAGTAAAGAAGATTGCTGATATTGTATTGAAATTAGGCATTAATAATATAAAAAATGAAAAAGAGGAGGCCCTGGATGTGCCAACTGTGTGAGTTCGAGGGCTTCCCGCCCTTGCCTTCTTCTGTTTCTTATAGCTTTATTATCAAGACAGGTTGCAGATTGTATGCTTTTTTGTACATGGAAGGCTGCGTTGCACGATGCAGTATGTTCACCTGTCTACATAAGATTTATAATCTTGAACATTTCCGATAATGCGGCAGTGCTGTTTGAGGATTTCATTGTTATCCATTTTCCATGTATGCAGATTGATATCTTTTTTTCTTATATATGCATAATTGAACCTGTTGACGGAATATATTTTAATACCGTTTTTTTGGCAATCCAGGGAGAACTGCCAATCAGAAATATCATTATCAATGAATTTGACTTTGTCAAATATGCTTTTTTTCATAAACATGGTGCGGCCATCCATATAATCCACATAGCAGTTTTCTTTTTCAGGATGCAGCAATGCCATTGTCTGGCTGTCTTCGATATATACATAATGTGTCTTTTTCCCCAATAGGCCTGCGTCAACATAGGGAGCCACTTCTACAAAATCATTCAGGTATTTTGGCCCGTAATAATCATCATGGTCGAAATTGGCGATGTAATCATATTTTGCCTGGCTAACGGCAAAGTTCATGCAAGAACCTAAGGTAATCTGTTCGGGCATAAAGAATATTTTAACATCTTTATAGCTCTCTGATTTTTTTAACCATTCAAAAATATTAAGAGAGGAATTGTTGAGAATAATTATTAGCTCTTTTACTTTATGGCTCTGCCTGTCATAATTGTCAAATATATTTTCCATGTAATAAGGAAAATGTGTGCAAGTAATGATGGATACCCCGGAATCGTTGTCCTGCTGCATAATATCTGCTCCTTATAATAAAGTTACGTTTTAATACACAATATGATGCAGCAAAAACAAATGTTACATAAATATGTAATGTGCAACTTATGTAATTTTTCACCATATAATACAATACAGAGCTTCGTCGATACTAGTGGAATGGAAGTGATTCATTGTGCTTACGGCTTATTTAATATTGGCCCATAAAAGTCCAAACCAATTGAAAAGGCTTGTTGCAAGGCTTTCTTCAGAAAATTCCCATATATTTATACATCTTGATAACAAAACAGTAAATGTTTTAGACTATTTCAGCATTGCGAATGAAGTGAAAAATGTTTATTTTATCGCCAATCGTGTCATTGTCAACTGGGGAGCATACAGCATGGTACAGGCTACCCTGAACGGTTTGCAGCAAATAATGGATACAGGAATCCCTTTTGACTACATTCACCTGTTGAGCGGGGAAGATTATCCTATTAAACCCAACAGCTATATCCAGGATTTTTTCAATAGGAACAAAGGGGCTGAATTTTTAAGTTACAGTGCTTTCCCGACCCCTGACCTTCCTGGAGGAGGCATGGACAGGATTGAATATTATTATGACTTTGATAACCCCGATACTTCCTATAATAGTCCCAATTATGACGTGTACGAAAGAGAAATGAAGCAAAAGGGAATCAAACGGAAGTTCATAGAAGGAATGAAGCCATATCATGGTTCCCAATGGTGGAGCCTGACTGCAAATTGCATAAGGTATGTCCTTAAAACTGTTGGGGAAAACAGTGAGATAACCAATTTCTACAGGTACTCAAAGTTTTCGGATGAACAGTTTTTTCAAACAATCATTATGAACTCGGAATTTTCAAAGAAAGTAATCAATAACGGATTAAGATATATTGACTGGAGAAATGTCGATATTAAAGATATTGACTGGGTAAATAGTCCTCCACATCCTAAAATCCTGACTACAATGGATTTCCCGCTTTTGTACAAGTCGCCGGCACTGTTTGCCAGAAAATTTGATGAGAAAGTAGACAGCAATATCCTTAATATGATTGACGAAAAACTTTTAAAATGAATGTTTAGTATGATTGAGTGTATCTTATCACTCTTTTTATTTTTACGTGCAGATTTCATTATACAACACGGTTATTGTGGTGGTCTCCCCAGTTCGGAAGGCCACTTATAATATCCACTTTGGTTCCATTCGGCTTTACTACGGTAACAAATCCCCTGTGGGCAACGTAAATATCTCCTTTATAGTAGGTAATGCCTGTAAGAGGAGGGTTAAAACCTTCAGCAATTACTTCAAACCTGCCATTTAGCAATTTTAAGACTTTTCCATTACCGGATGTAACCCCTGCGTCTGCAACAAGCATTTCTCCTTCATCGGTCATGATTAAGTTGATAGGAGTAGTTAAACCTTCGCCAAAGACATTTATCTTATAACCTGGTGGTAAGGCAATATCGTCAGGATGAATCTTTCTTATTATTTTTGGCTCACGATTCATTAATAGCACTAATATGACTGCTTATGTTAATATATTCGTACTTACTGCTTTATGTGACCCATCAATTATTTTTTTTGGTAAAATTCAAATACTTGAACTGTCCGGTTTTCTTAAGGATGTCAACAGAAAATCTCAGTATGAATACCCAGATGGCCGAATAGAATAAAGCGAATAACAAAAATATGAAAGCCGTAATTATTAATGGGGAACTGGGTGTTAGCCCCCCAAATGCAGCTATACCTGCTACTATGTCACCATTAAACTGTATTAGTCGTGTATATAAGTTTATTTTTTCTACATCAACTGGACAAAAATAACCCTATTCCATTAGAATATAGGGTGATGCAATATATGACCCTTCTTTACACAGGGCACATTTTTCTTATAAGAGGTGTAAAATGGTTAATATAGCAGATAAGGAATATGAGCTTTTAACAGATTATATATTAAAGAACTATGGAATAAAACTAGGAAACCAAAAAAAGTCCCTTGTTGTTGGCAGACTTCAAAACGTCCTACTGCAAAAGAATTTCAGCAGCTTTTCAGAATACTATGATTATGTTGTCTCCGACAAAACAGGAGATGCTGTGGCTGCTCTGGTCGATAAAATCACTACCAACCATACCTTTTTTATGCGGGAGCCTGGCCATTTTTATTATTTCAGGGATAATGTCCTGCCTTATCTTGCAAGTACCATTAAGAATAAAGATTTGCGTATATGGAGTGCGGGATGTTCCACTGGAGAGGAAGCGTATACTCTGGCAATGATTATGCAGGATTATTTCGGCACTGAAAAACCATTATGGGATACAAGGGTGTTAGCGACCGATATTTCCAGTAAAGTGTTGGAGACTGCAAAAAAAGGAGAGTATAGGAATAAAGATATTGAAGCCATTCCTTTACATTGGAGAACTAATTATTTTACGAAAATTGATAACGAAAAAAGTGTTATCGCAGATAAAATTAAAAATGAAGTCATATTCAGGTCTTTCAACCTGATGAATTCCAGTTTCCCATTCAAAAAGAAATTCCACGTCATTTTCTGCAGGAATGTAATGATATATTTCGATGCACAAACGAAGAAGGAACTGGTGGGCAGGTTTTATGATTTTATGGAACCTGGCGGGTTCCTGTTTATTGGACACTCGGAATCTCTTAATAGGGAGGAAACAAGGCTCAAATATGTTATGCCTGCGGTTTATCGAAAGGAATAAAGCAAATGAAGATTATGAAAAAAATTAAGGTTCTCGTTGTTGATGATTCAATTGTATACAGGGAGCTCCTGTCCAAAGGCATTTCCGCTGACCCAGGTATTGAAGTGGTTGCTACTGCGGCAGATCCGTATGATGCCCGTGATAAGATCATTGAATATGAACCTGATGTTATGACACTTGACGTGGAAATGCCGAGAATGAATGGGATAGAATTCTTGCGGAAGCTTATGCCCCAGTATCCGCTGCCTGTTATTGTGATAAGTTCGGTGAGTGAAAGTGTTTTTGATGCCTTGAATGCGGGAGCAGTCGATTTTGTTGCCAAGCCTGGTGTGAAAGCGGGTAAAAGTATTGAAAGCTATATAAACGAACTCATAATAAAGATTAAAATTGCTTCAACAGCAAACCTGTCACGATGGAAAAATCAACCGAAGAAAGTAATAAGTAATGCAAAACCAAACTGGAAAAACAAAGTGATTGCAGTAGGAGCTTCTACCGGCGGGACAGAAGCCATACTTACAATACTAAAGTTTCTGCCGAGGGAAATGCCTGGGATTGTCATAGTCCAGCATATGCCGCCCGTGTTTACGAAAATGTATGCACAAAGGCTTAACAATTCAGTTGCACTTAATGTAAAAGAAGCACAGACAGGGGATGTTGTCCAGCAGGGATGCGTATTGATTGCCCCAGGAGATTACCATATGATAATTGAAAAATCAGGCAGCACTTATAAAGTTGAGTGCTTTAAAGGTGAAAAAGTAAATGGACACTGCCCGTCCGTTGATGTGCTTTTTAATTCGGTAGCGCAGGAAGCAGGGAAAGACGCTATAGGTGTTATCCTTACAGGCATGGGATACGATGGTGCAAAGGGACTGCTTTCTATGAGGCGGAATGGTGCGAGAACGGTAGGACAGGATGAACACTCCAGTGTGGTATATGGTATGCCCAAGGTAGCTTATGATTTAGGAGCTGTTGAAGAGCAGGCCCCGCTGGAGAATATACCACAAATCATTTACTCTTTTTTGAATGAGCGGTAAGGACATGGAGAAGATAGTAAGAATTGGTGAATATGCGGTATCAAATAACAGGAATGATATATTAAAAACTTTTGCCCTGGCTTCGTGTGTTGCCTTTTGGTAAGAAGAACCTAAATATTGTAAAAGAATCATTAACTTACTTGGGCTTACGGTATAATGCATCTGAAACAGGGGGTAAATATAGCAGGTCGCTTGAGATGGATGTATCTAATGGTAATATAAAACTTACTTTGCAGCCAATAAGGATATAGTTCAAATCACAATTTGTATGTCTTATAATCCAAGAAAAATTTTCTATAATATTTGTCTAAATTTTGTGCTTATGGTATTAATGGTAAGGGAATACTATATAATAAGCTAAATACTTATTTCAAAATGTAACAATATGCTCAAAATGTTGTATTTGTTCATATTATCCTCTTATTCGACACAGAATGTGTTTTTCCTGCAAAATATCCAAAAATTTTTAAAATTGCACAAGAGAATATAATTCATCCTTTTGATCCTGGTTCACTCCGATATATCGCAGGGTTATACTTACAGAACTATGGTTAAATGTGTCCATAATAAGTCCTATATTATAACGTGATATTTTATAAGTCCAGTACCCCCATGTTTTACGCAAACTGTGCGTACCAAAGTTTTCAATACCCATAATATCTGCAGCCTCTTTTAAAACACGATATGCCTGTACCCTGCCTATATGTGTGCCCTTTTGACTTGAAAACAAATAACTGTCAAAAGTAAGTCCTTCATTTTTAACATATGACTGTATAGAATTACGCAGAGCATTATTAAGCTTGATCTTCTTTTCTTTGCCGGTTTTCTTCTCTTTTAGAATTAAGTGTTCTCTAAAGCCCCAGTTAGTATTAAATACATCACTTGCTTTTAACGGAAGTATGTCACTTATACGCAATCCTGTATTAAGTCCAAATCGAAAAAGTAAACCATATTTGGGGTTTTTTCCGTTTAGATAATTATACATTTGTTTTATTTTTGCTTTATCCCTTATGGGTTCTACCGTCATAATTGCATCTCCATTATTAGTGTATTTGCATCATTAGTTGCTTGAAGCATCATAAAAATGTAACATTCATTACAAATATTATAGTTTTATTACATGTAAAATCAACTAGTATAAAAGCCATTCCATACATCACCGATCCATAAAAGCCAGTAATTAGGCATATTACAAGAGCTAAAAAAGTAGCATTTTGAGCATATTGTTACATAGATTTAATAAAAAAAGAACATTTTTTTATTAAATCTATGGGTAAGATATAAAACAATGAGGTGAACATTTTGAACGGCAGTTTAGAAAAAGACCCTATGCTTGAACTATTTGTTTTTGAAACACTTGAATTGATATCACAACTGGAAAACATTGCATTGAATAGTGAAGAAGCGAATACTATTGAATCACAAATTAATGAAGTATTCAGGATTGTACATACCATTAAAAGTTCTGCAGCTATGATGAATTTTGAGAATATAGCGTCCCTTTCGCATTCCATGGAAGACGTATTCTACTATATACGTGAAAATCATCCAGAAAATGTTGATTATTCAGCTCTCGCAGATATTGTCTTAAGAAGTACGGATTTTATTAAAAATGAAGTAAATCAAATCCAGACTGGGAATAATCCCAATCGTGATGCTTCTGCAATTGTACAGGAAATAAATGAGTTCCTTTCCTTTTTAAAAAATGAAAATGGTTTATCAAATAAAAATACTTCTTTAAGTAAAAAAGAAAATAACGAAGTATATGGAGCAACTGGCGAAAACCGCTTCAAAGCTTTAATATTTTTTGAAGATGACTGTCAAATGGAAAATATCAGAGCTTTTAATGTTTTACATAACCTTGAAAAAGCTGCTGATATAATCAGCTATTCTCCGAAAGATATTATTGAGAACCAGGGATCTGCTGAAGTCATAAGAAAAAGCGGATTTGACATAGAGTTTAGCACAGATCTTTGCATTGATGATGTTAAAACAATCCTATCAGATACTATTTTTTTAAAAGATTTGAAACTGGAGACAATTAGTACAGCAGAGATAATAAAAGCAGACCACTCTTCTAAAGAAAAAAGCGATAGTAATGGTGAAAATAGCAAATCAACCATAAAACAGAGTATGATAAGTGTCAATGTATCTAAACTGGACAGGCTCATGGATCTGGTGGGTGAGCTGGTCATTTCACAGGCAATGGTTATCCAGAACCCTGAATTGGAAGGGCTTGCCTTAAACAGCTTCAATAAGGCTTCAAGTCAGCTCCAGAAGGTGACCAACGAATTGCAGGATGCTGTAATGTCCATACGTATGGTGCCTTTATCCGTTACATTCCAGAAAATGCACCGCATTGTAAGAGATATGGGAAAGAGGCTTAATAAAGAGGTAAAGCTGGAGATTATCGGAGAAGAAACCGAAGTTGACAAGAATATTATAGAACATTTGTCAGACCCTCTTATCCACCTTGCACGCAATGCGGTGGACCATGGCATTGAGCCTGCTCAAGAAAGAGCAAATAAAGGTAAACCTACAGCAGGTAAAATTACCCTGGAAGCAAGGAATGAAGGCGGGGACGTATGGATTATCGTAAGAGATGACGGAAAAGGGCTTGACAGGAAAAGCATACTGCAAAAAGCCAGACAGCGGGGGATTTTAAATAAACCAGAGAATGAACTTACGGATCGGGAAATCTATTCTTACATTTTCCTGCCAGGATTCTCCACAAATGAAGAAGTAACCGAGTTTTCAGGCAGGGGAGTAGGAATGGATGTAGTAAATAAAAACATTGAGGAAATTGGCGGAACTGTCCAGATTGACAGCTCACCAGGAATCGGAACCACAATATCTATAAAAATCCCCTTAACCCTTGCAATTATGGATGGAATGAAGGTAAGAGTAGGCAAATCTATCTATATTATCCCTATAACTTCAATAAAAGAATCTTTCAAGGTTCAGGAATCAACTGTTATCAGGGACGAAGCCAACAACAGTGAGATGATAATGATCAGAGGGGATTGCTGCCCTGTTTTAAGGCTTCATGAATTCTTCAAGGTAAAGCCTGACACTACAAACCTGGAGGAAGGCATCATTGTTGTTGTTGAAAATGAATCAACGGTTATGTGCCTGTTTGCAGACGAGCTGATGGGAGTACAGCAGGTGGTTGTAAAAGCGTTGCCCAGATACATAAAAAAAGTAAATGGAATTTCTGGCTGCACGGTTATGGGAAATGGCAGTGTCAGCCTGATCATCGATGTTTCGGGGCTAATTAACAGTTCATAATAAATTACTCTATAAAACTAATTTTTATTGGCAACTACTCATAGAACGGAGGGAAAATGCACATGGCGGAAAAGCATGAGGAAACATTGGAAATGGAGGAAGATACACAAAAAGGGAAATTTCTGACGTTTTCAATCGGTAAGGAGGTCTATGCTATCGAAATAAAATTCGTAACCGAAATAATAGGCATCCAGCCTATTACGGAAGTACCTGAACTGCCGGCGTATGTAAAAGGTATTATCAATCTGCGGGGGAAAATAATACCTGTAATGGATGTCAGGTTGAGGTTTAAAAAGAAGCCTATGGAATATAATGACAGGACATGTATTATTGTAGTTGAAGTAAAGGGCATTTCTATAGGGCTGATTGTTGATAATGTATCAGAAGTATTATCAATCGCAGACGACGATATAGTACCTCCACCAGATATGAACAAAGGAACGGAAAACAAATATATTAAAGCAATTGGCAAGGTTGAAAAAGAAGTCAAACTGATCCTCGACTGCGAGAAACTTATGAATGACAATGATGTCGAGGCAATTAGCCAAATAGCATAAGCATTGGGAAAAGCAATACTGATTACTACGAAATAGGAGGGATATTATGGGACTCTTTAGAAAAAGCAGGATAATAAACTACCAGAAAGAAGAAATCGGACGGCTTGAAAGGAACTTAAAAAAGTTAGCAGATGGAGAGTTTAATGTTAATCTGGAGGTTTCCGAAGGGGACGATTATACCAGGTCTGAAAAAGAACAATTTGTTAAACTGAACCAGTACATATTAAAAATTAAAGAATCATTTAATAACCTTATAAAGGATACAGAAAACCTGTCGAACAATATAAAAGATGGCAACCTGGACTACCGTATGGATACCACAAGATATAACGGCCAATATTCAAGAATAGGCAAGGACATCAATACAGCAATTGAGGCTATATCACAGCCATTAAATGAAGCGGGAAATGTACTCGGAAAGATGGCAATGAACGACCTTACATTGAAAATGGAAGGTAACTATAAAGGACAGTTATCACAACTTTCAGGTGAGATTAATGATCTCCACACTCGCCTTTTAAGTATTCAGGACGTATTTGTCAGGGTATCAAATGGTGATACCAGCCGACTTGAGGAATTCATAAAAGCAGGCAAGCGGTCTGAAAATGACAAACTGATACCTGCAGCCATAAATATGATGCAGGCCATTCAAAACCTTATAGCAGAAGTAGAGAAAATTACTGCTGAAAACATGAACGGTAATATAAAAAATGCAAGAGGCAATGCTGACGGTTTCAAAGGAGGATATAAAGAAATTATTACTGGCATTAACAATATACTCGATGCAGTAACGAAACCATGCAGCGAAGCAGTCCAGGTACTTACGAAAATGTCCGTAAATGATTTTTCCGAGTTAATGAGCAGTGACTATAAGGGCGATTTTGGTACACTTGCAAGTAAAATTAATGATGTACAAAAGCACATGTTGAATCTAGAAAATGTTGCTGTAAAAGTTTCACAGGGTGACATTAGTGAACTTGAAAATTTCCGTAAAGTAGGAAAGAGGTCGGAAAATGACCATCTTGTACCGGCGTTTATCAGTATGATGGAAACGATACAGGCATTAATAAATTCAGTAGCTAAATTTGCAAACGCAGCAGAAGAGGGCAATTTGAGCACAAGAGAAGATGCGGGGAATTTTAAAGGTGAATACGGGAATATAATAAAGGAGCTAAATAGAACTCTCGATGCAGTAACTAAACCAATGAAAGAAATTACTGAAGTTATGTCACAGATTGGAATAGGAAATTTGAGTGTGACTGTTAAAGGTAACTATAAAGGAGACTATGCAATACTTACAAATGCGGTGAATTCTACAGTTGAAACTTTAAATCATGTTATTGAGGAAATAGGAAATATACTATCAGAAATTGCACAAGGGAACCTCAATATTTCAAAAGTTAGGGAGTTCAAAGGCGATTTTGCCATTATTTCAGATTCTCTTAATAAAATTATTAACTCTTTAAACCAGACGCTCGGAGAGGTAAATACTGCCGCAGAACAGGTAGCGGCAGGTGCAAGGCAGATTTCCGATGCGAGCCAGACATTATCCCAGGGTTCAGAGGAACAGGCAAGCTCTGTTGAAGAAGTAACTGCATCCATAACGGAAATGGCCGCACAGGTAAAACAGAATGCCGCAAACGCAAACCAGGCAAATGAATTGAGCCTTACAGCAAAGGGAAATGCAGTCAAAGGCAACGAACAGATGAAGGAAATGCTGCAGGCAATGCATGATATTAATGAATCATCAACAAACATTTCCAAGATTATTAAGGTCATAGACGATATTGCATTCCAGACGAACATTCTGGCTTTGAATGCGGCAGTTGAGGCAGCACGGGCAGGACAGTACGGTAAAGGCTTTGCCGTTGTGGCGGAAGAAGTCAGGAATCTGGCGCAAAGGAGCGCAAATGCGGCTAAAGAAACTACGGCCATGATAGAAGGTTCAATTGAAAAGGTTGGTGCAGGAACAAAGATCGCAAACAATACGGCACAGGCTTTGAATGAAATTGTTGAAAGCATTACCAAAGCTGCAGAGCTTGTCGGCCAGATTGCCTCTGCGTCCAATGAACAGGCTTCAGCTATTTCACAGATCAACCAGGCTGTTGAGCAGGTATCCCAGGTTGTTCAGACCAACTCTGCGACTGCTGAAGAAAGTGCTTCTGCGAGCGAACAGCTTTCCAGCCAGGCTGAAATGTTAAAGCAAATGGTAAACAAATTCAAGCTCAAGGCTATAAAAGATATGAGTGCCACAAATCTCGAAAAATTGAGTCCAGATATTATCCGTGCAATTGAAGAAATGGTTGAAAAAAGGGATAAAATACAGGAAAACAAGGAACAAGATAATAAAAGGCAGGATAAAAACGCTAATGTAAGCGAAAAGAAAGCTGCCGTATCTGGCAACAAGCCTCAAATCTCGCTTGATGATAAGGAATTTGGGAAGTACTAACCTTAAGTCCTTTAATCCGTAAGTGTAATATTTTGAAATATTACTTCGGGTTGCCAACAATAATATAAATAAGGAGTAACAGATCTGTTATCTGTTCTCCTTTTTTATACATTTTTAAACAGGGCCCTTGAATAATTATTGCTGTTTATTCCTAATGACGGACAGTATGGAAAAATCTTCTTAAAAGGGGATATAGCCATGTATAAGACAAGGAAAAACGATAATAACAAACTGCAGTATTTCAATAATTGTATGAACGGAGAAATGCGTCTGTGCAGTAATATGAAAAGAGATTTAAGAAATGCAATAGAAAATGAAGAATTTTTTCTATGTTACCAGCCGCTTATAGATATAAGGATAAAAAAAGTGGTATGCATGGAAGCTTTGATAAGGTGGAAGCACCCCAGGAAAGGAATAATCAGCCCTATGGAATTCATACCAATAGCGGAAGAGACAGGGCTTATATTACCAATTGGCCAGTGGGTTCTTAAAACTGCTTGCAGTCAATTAAAGGAATGGCATGATATGGGCTACAACAACTTTGGCCTATCAGTCAACGTTTCTGTAATCCAACTTCAGCAGCCTGATTTTGCCGAAACTGTAAGCAGAATTATTGCAGAGAATAGGCTATTACCTGAATACCTTGAGCTTGAGATTACTGAAAGTGCATTTATGGAGTCGGCTCGTACTGTAGCAAGGAATTTAAACAGCTTAAGGAAGCGGGGCATTAAAGTTTCAATTGACGATTTTGGTACAGGTTACAATTCGTTGAAGTATATTCAGAAACTTGCAGTAAACAGCTTAAAGATAGATAAAACATTTGTTTATAATATCAAAGATGATATAAACAAAGTGATTATTGATGCAATAATTTCCCTTGCGCATAAGATTAATGCAGAAATAACTGCGGAAGGGGTGGAAACAAAAGAACAGTATGAGTACCTGAAAAAGAAAGGTTGCAATAAAATCCAGGGGTATTATTTCAGTAAGCCTCTTTTGCCGGAAGAAGCAGCAGAATTCTTAAAAATAAATAGCGATTAAAGTGAGAGTGGGTTATAAGTGAGGAAAATATGGCTTTAAATATTTCAAGAAGAGTCATTGCAGCACTTCGAAACAGGCAGTTCTTTAGCCTCTATGAGATCAACCAGGCCATCAGTGAATGCCTTCTAAAATTGATTATCCGCCCATTTCAGAAGATGGAGGGCAACAGGCTGACCGCCTTTGAAAAGATAGATAAGCCTTGCTTGCACCCGGGAACTCATAAAGCGTATTCTTGAAAGCCGCGAATATCCTGTACAGACCTATAAGGCATGCATGAGAATTATGAGATTGGACAGAAGCTGCTCTGCTGAAATCATGGAAGCTGCCAGCCGGGAAGCACTTGATAAAAATACTTATTCATTCGTATTCTTTTACAAGCAAAGCCCTGATGTAGCCTCTATCCCTGGTGGTTGAATCGATATAAAAGCCCCGGCCGTAGTAAAAACGCATTAAATCGGCATGCTTTGAAGCGGTATAAAGGCTTACCCTTTTTACCCCTCTGGATATTAAAAGCTTATCCACCAGGTTCATCAGGGACTTTCCTATACCGTTGTTGTGATACTGCAGGCGCACTCCAAACCGGCTGATACGAGCCGTATTGTCCGGCAGGATCTGCACCCTTATGCTGCCCACCGGAACGTCGTCAATAAGGGCAATAAAGACTTCTTTTTGGACGATATCGCGCTTTATATCGTCAATGGATTCTTCAAGGGCTTCCATAGGTCCTGGAATCCCCGAGTCTTCCATATACTTTTTAAAAGACTCCCTGATTATATTCTGAATAGCATAGGCATCTTCTACCACCGCTTTTCTTATGACAAAGGAATAATTCAAAACCCTCACCCCTCAGCTTCTCAGCTCCTCAGCCCTTAACCTCTCAACCCTCAGCCTTCTCAGCCCTTCCCGCCTCAGCCCTGCCTTCCTCCAGAGCCCTTCTGCAACCTCTATGCATGCTTAAATCCTGCCACCGCCCATCAGCATGACCATAATGGCTTTTTGCACGTGCAGCCTGTTCTCGGCCTCATCGAAAACAGCGGACCGGGGGCCGTCTATGATCTCCTTGGTTACCTCGTATCCCCTGTATGCAGGCAGGCAGTGCAAAAAAATCGCGTCCTTTTTTGCCAGGGAGAAAAGCCGGCTGTTGACCTGGTAGGGCATGAACACCTTTATCCTCTCTTCCTTTTCCGCCTCCTGGCCCATACTGACCCACGTATCCGTATACACCACATCCGCCTCCTTTATGGCTTCCTCCGGGTCCTGGGTTAGGACAATCCGGGAGCCGGACAGTTCTGCGTCCGAACGGGCTTCGGAAATAATTTTGGGGTCACATTCAAATCCCCTGGGAGAAGCGACGGCAATGTCCATTCCCGTCTTGGCACAGCCGTGGAGAAGCGAATTGGCCACGTTGTTCCCATCTCCCACATAGGCCAGCTTTAAACCCTTTAAAGCGCCTTTTTGCTCGTAGATGGTGAACAGGTCGGCCAAAATCTGGCAGGGGTGCATCAGGTCGGTCAGTCCGTTTATCACCGGAATACGGCCGTACCTGGCCAGGTCTTCCACGTCGCTTTGCTTGAATGTCCTTATCATGATGCAGTCAATATACCTGGACAATACCTGGGCGGTATCGTATACGGTTTCACCGCGTCCAAGCTGGATATCGCCTGCGCTCAGGAAAAGGGCATAGCCTCCCAGCTGGTACATCCCCACCTCAAAGGAAACCCTGGTCCTTGTGGAGGACTTGGTAAAGATCATCCCCAGGGTCTTTCCTTTCAGCATAGGATGCTGGACCCCTTCTTTCACATACTTTTTCAGTTTTTCGGCGAGCCTGAAAATTTCTTCTATTTCCCCGGCGGACAAATCATAAAGACTCAAAAGATGTTTCATATGGCTATTCCCCCAATCATTGTTATTTTGAATACTCGTCAAGCGTGTAAATATCCGAATCTTTCCGGTGCAATATCATTTCAAGCACCTCCAAAACCGCATGGGTTGTATCCAGGGAAGTTATGCAGGGCACATTGTACTCAATGGCGGTCCTCCTCAGCAAAAAACCCGCTGTTGAAGGGATTTTCCCTTTGGTAGGAGTGTTGATGACAAGAGCGACCCGGTCAGACTGGATATAGTTCCGGATATTTTCACTGGAGACATATTCAACGTCCATGCCTGCTTTGGACAGGTACGCATGGGTATTTCTGGTTGCCATAAGCTTGAAATCAAGCTCCGAAAGCCTGCGGGCAACGGCAACGCACTCTTCTTTGTCCCGGTCGGCCACCGACAGCAGTACGTTTCCTCTTTCCGGAATCTTCAGCCCGGAGGCCACCAGCGCCTTGTAGAGGGCAGTTTTAAAATCTCTGTCCACCCCCATGACCTCCCCGGTGGATTTCATTTCAGGGCCTAAAAAGGTATCCACGGTTGTCAGCTTGGGGAAGGAGAACACGGGAGCCTTGACCGCATAGAATTCCGCCTCCTCTGCAAGGCCGGGCGCGTATCCCAGGTCTTTGAGCCTGCCGCCCATAATCAGTTTGGTGGCCACGTTCACCATGGGAATGCCGGTGATTTTGCTCATGACGGGGACTGTACGGCTGGCCCTGGGGTTCACCTCGATGACATAGACCTTGTGGTTTGCGTCCAGCACAAACTGTATGTTGAACAGCCCCACAACCTTAAGGGCCTTTGCCAGCTTCACCGTGTAATCCACAATTGTCTCCTTGGTTTTGGGGCTTAAGCTCCTTGGGGGATAGATGGCGATGCTGTCGCCCGAATGCACCCCCGCACGCTCCACGTGCTCCATAATTCCCGGGATAAGGACGTCGCTGCCGTCACATATGCCGTCCACCTCCACCTCCTTGCCCAGGATGTATTTGTCGATGAGCACGGGATGCCGGGATGAAATATCTACGGCCATATTCATGTATTCCTCCAGGGTCTGGTCGTCGTACACGATTTCCATGGCCCTTCCTCCCAGCACGTAGGAGGGCCTTACCAGAACGGGATAGCCGATGCCGGCGGCAATGGACTTTGCCTCAGCCACCGAAAAAGCGGTGCTCCCCGGAGGTATGGGGATCTCCAGGTCTTCAAGCAGCTTTAGAAACTTGTCCCTGTCCTCAGCCACATCGATGTCCTCCACCGAAGTGCCCAGGATTTTCACACCTTCCTTATGGAGCGGAGCGGCAAGGTTGATGGCGGTCTGTCCGCCGAACTGCACAATCACCCCCAGGGGCTTTTCCTTGACAATCACATCCAGCACGCACTCCTTTGTAAGAGGCTCGAAGTACAGCTTATCCGAGGTGTCAAAATCGGTGCTGACGGTTTCAGGATTGTTGTTTATGATGATGGATTCAATCCCAAGTTCTTTCAAGGCTTTTACCGAGTGGACGCTGCAGTAGTCGAACTCAATGCCCTGGCCTATGCGGATGGGACCGGAACCCAGAACAACCACCTTCCTCTTGTCCGAGACAACGGCGTCGTCCTTTTCCTCATAGGTGGAGTAGTAGTAAGGCGTAACCGCCTCAAATTCTCCGGCGCAGGTGTCCACCATCTTATACACGGGATTTACGGGGAATTTGTGCCTGAGCTCCAGTATGGAGTCCAGGGGGACATTGGCCAGGTTGGCTATGTAGGAATCCCCGAAGCCGATTTTTTTGGCTTTTGAGTACAGGTCGTAGTCAAGCCAGGCGATTCCCGAGTTTTTGACCTCTTCCGCCAGGTTTACGATTTTCTCCAGCTTTTTAATAAAGAAAATGTCTATCTGGGTGATGTCAACAATCTCTTGGGCGGAAATCCCTTTCTGCAGGGCCTTGCATATGGCAAAAATCCTCTGGTCGTGAGGCTTTTTCATGAATTCAATGAGTTCCTCCGCGGACTTGCTCTCAAAGAGGCTCAGGCCCAGCTGGTAATTGAACTTGACGTCCAGCGAGTCGATGGCCTTAAGGAGTGCTTCCTCAAAGGTCCTCCCGATGGCCATAACCTCGCCTGTGGCTTTCATTTGAGTGCCTAAGGACCTGTCGGCGGTGGAGAACTTGTCAAAAGGCCACCTGGGGACTTTTGCCACCACGTAGTCCAGGGAGGGCTCAAAACAGGCGTAGGTGTTCCGGGTGACCGAGTTTCTGATCTCGTCCAGATTAAGCCCGATGGCGATTTTGGCCGCCACCCGCGCAATGGGGTATCCGGTTGCCTTTGAAGCCAGGGCGCTGGAGCGGCTGACCCGCGGATTTACCTCGATGACCACGTATTCGAAGCTGTGGGGGTTCAGGGCGAACTGGATATTGCAGCCGCCTTTTATGTCCAGGGCCCGGATGATTTTAATGGAAGCACTGCGCAGCATCTGATATTCCACATCGGACAGGGTCTGGCTGGGGGCCACCACAATGCTGTCTCCCGTATGGACACCCACCGGGTCGAAATTTTCCATGTTGCAGACCACGATGCAGTTGTCCGCACCGTCCCTCATAACCTCGTACTCTATTTCCTTCCAGCCCGCCACACTCTGTTCCAGGAGCACCTGGTTGATCATGCTGAGCTTTAAGCCCTTGCCGCAGATGTACTTAAACTCCTCCATATTGCCGGCGATGCCGCCTCCTGTGCCTCCCAGGGTATAGGCGGGACGGATGATGATAGGGAATCCCACCTTCCGGGCAAAGGCAACCGCCTCCTGCAAGTTGGTGACGATAACGCTGTGGGGGACCTTTTCCCCGATTTCCTGCATGGTGAGCTTGAACAGCTCACGGTCCTCCGCTTTTTTTATGGACTGGAGGGAGGTCCCCAGAAGCTCAATTTTCATCTCGTCGAGAATTCCGTCCGCTGCCAGCCGGACCGCCATATTGAGGCCCGTCTGGCCTCCCAGGGAAGCGAGGATCCCATCGGGCTTTTCCCTCCGGATGATCTTTTTTACAAAGTCAAGGGTGATAGGCTCTATATAAACCCGGTCCGCCGCTTCCCTGTCGGTCATGATGGTGGCGGGATTGCTGTTCACCAGCACCACTTCGATGCCTTCCTCACGCAGGGCTTTGCAAGCCTGGGTTCCCGAATAGTCGAACTCAGCGGCCTGACCTATGATAATGGGTCCTGAGCCTATGACCAGGACTTTTTTAATCCAATCTACTTTTGGCATTTTGACCTCCGAATGATAAATTCTACCCCATCATCTTCACGAAATCGTCAAAGATATACGCGGAGTCCTGGGGGCCGGGGGAGGCCTCGGGGTGGTACTGCACGCTTAAGACAGGCATATGCTTGTGCCTGAAGCCCTCCACCGTACCATCGTTTACGTTTAAGTGAGTGATGACAACCTCCCGGCTGAAATCTTTCTCAAGGGCATAGTTGTGATTCTGGGAAGTGATGTAGCACCTTCCTGTGATAAAATCCTTAACGGGATGATTGCCTCCATGGTGGCCGAATTTGAGCTTGTAGGTGCGGCCCCCCAGGGCAAGCCCCAAGAGCTGGTGGCCTAAGCATATCCCCAGCATGGGTTTTTTGCCCAGCAGCTTTCGGATGGTTTCCTTTGCGCCGGGCAGGTCCATAGGGTCCCCCGGACCGTTGGACAGCAGGATTCCGTCCGGTTTGAAGCCCATAATCTCTTCATAGGAAGAGTGGGCAGGCAAAACATAGATGTCGCAGTTCCTTTTCTCAAGAGACCTGAGGATGTTGTACTTGACGCCAAAGTCCAACACAACCACTCTTTTTCCCGTTCCCGGCCTGTGGACCGGGGACTTGGTGGTGACTTCCATGACCAGGCTGCGCTTTTCATTTTTTTTACGGTTTAACGCGTCAAGAAGGATATCCGTGTTTCCACACTCGGTGGATATGATGCCGAACATGCTTCCATGCCGGCGGATATGCTGGGTCAGCGCCCGGGTATCAATGCCTTTGATGCCCACGATATGGTTCCTGGCGAAATACTCTTCGGGGCTGATGCTGCAGCGCCAGTTGTTGGGCGCATCGCACAATTCCTTTACTATGAAGCCCTGCACATGGGGCCTGTAGGATTCGTTGTCCGAATCGTTAAAACCGTAGTTGCCCACCAGGGGGTACGTCATGGCAACAATCTGTCCGTTATAGGAAGGGTCCGTGGTTATTTCCTGGTACCCTGTCATGCAGGTATTGAATACTATTTCGCCGGCGGCTTCGCCCTTCTCCCCGAAGGCTTCCCCCGCAAAATAGGTTCCGTCCTCCAGAACCAAAACTGATTTCATTCTGTTATCGCTCCCTCCAATACGTCCACCATACCGTCGATATCCTGTTCCGTCACAATCAAGGGGGGAAGAATCCTCAGTATATTGCCGCCCACGCTTCCGATGAGATAGCCTTCCCGGAAGCATTTTTCCTTTATTTCCACGGCCCTGTCCTCCGAAAGCTGGACTCCGATCATCAGCCCTTTTCCCCTCACCTCGGACAGGATGGGGTGCTTGCCGGCTAAGGCCTTTAGCTTCCCGATAAAATAATTTCCCACCCTTTCCGCGTTTTCCACAAGGCCGTCGTTCAGCAGGGTATCCATCACAGCCAGGCCTGCCGCGCAGGCCAGGGGATTTCCTCCGAAGGTGGAGCCGTGGTCGCCGGGTTCAAATGCGGCGGCGGTATGGGCCTTTGCGCAAAGAGCGCCTATGGGGAAGCCTCCTCCCAGGGCTTTGGCCAGGGTGAATATGTCGGGCTCCACGTCAAAATGCTGGTAGCCGAATAATTTCCCTGTCCTTCCAAGGCCGCACTGGACTTCATCGAATATCAGGAGGATTCCTTTCTTATCGCATAAATCCCTTACCCCTTTTATATACTCGAGGGTGGCCGGGTATACGCCGCTTTCCCCCTGGACGGGTTCCAGCATTACGGCACAGGTGGATTCATCAACGGCCTCTTCCAGCGCCTCCAGGTCGTTGATGGGAACGCTGCTGAAGCCGGGGGTCAGGGGCATATAGGGCTTGTGGTATTTTTCCTGGCCGGTGGCCGCAAGAGTGGCGAGGGTGCGCCCGTGGAAGGAGTTTCGGAGGGTGATTACCCCATACTTCTCCGGCATGCCCTTTTTCTTGAAGTAAATCCTTGCCAGTTTTATGGCGCCCTCATTGGCCTCCGCTCCGCTGTTGGCAAAGAATACCCTGTCAGCGCAGGAATTTTCCACCAGCACCTTCGCCAGGTGTGCCTGCTGTTCTATGTAATACAGGCTGGAGCAGTGCATCAGTTTTTCCGCCTGTTCCTTTATGGCATTTACCAGCTTGGGGTGGGAGTATCCCAGGGCGTTGACGGCGATGCCTGAAAAAAAGTCCCGGTATTTCCTGCCTTCGGTGTCCCACAGGTCTATACCCTTGCCGTATTCGAAACACACAGGGGTCCTGTTGCCGAAAGTGTTCATGTAATACTTTTTATCCATCTCAATAATTTCATTTAAATTCATATAAAGCCTCCATTGCTCACATCCGTCTACATCTGCTTTATAATAACAGCCGCTTGCCGGATAATAAATTTTCTTTGCAGCAGAAAACAAGAAGCATATTTATAATTATACAGATAAATGCATAAAAATTCAATATTTTTATATATTTCTTTTAGTGTTGTGCACTTAAAAGTAAATTGCCTTCAATGCTGACCGAGCTATCCATGTCGTTTTCTACACTTTGCTATAATATAGTCATTATAAAACGCATAGGAGAAATCGGTGTTACCGCATACAGTATAGTGCTTTATGTAATATCTATCATTGTAATGATATTGATGGGGATTACGATGGGAATTCAGCCGATCATCAGTTATAATTACGGAGCTAAAGAATTCTTTTTTTAGTTTTAATGTAGCCAATATATTCTAATATTTTATAAGTAAGCCGCAGGTGAAAGCTTAAATTTTCATCATTCAAGTGTATATTCGTGATTTTCTTTATCAGGTTAATACGTCGTACTAAAGTACTACGATATATGCTTAGTTCGTCGGATGTTTCCTGTTGTTTCTGCATGTTTTTGAGATAAGTATAAAGGGTGTATGCAAGGTTGGTTCCATTTCTCCTGTCATAGATAGACAAGTCAATCATTGCTTGAT
>JANLFN010000041.1 GCA_024655885.1 Eubacteriales bacterium
GTTCCTTTCAACGCTTGTGCTGTTTGGCCCCCTGAACATAGCAATTAGCTCGTTTTTAAAATAATAATAAAAAGGGCCCGTTTCCAGGCCCTTTCTCTTTTTGTTTCCCTCTACATCAACATTTCCGGCGTATTGTTGTTATATCGTTATTCCTTTTTGCATAACTTCGTCATATAAAAAAGTTCCTTCTTTTGCCTCTAAGTATTCTTCTCTTGAAAATACATGAGGCTCTATCATCAGCCCGGTTCCGTGAAAGGCTTCCATTAAGAATACAGTCTCGGAAATGTAGTTTTTGCCGAAATCGGGTGAGATCACGGCAACGTCTACATCGCTGTAATATTTAGGACTGCCGTTAGCATAGGAGCCAAATAGATATACTTTGTCTATTTTTATATCTTTTTCTAATGAGGTAACTGCTTCTTTCAATTTTCCAATTATTGTTTCCCTTGAAGCAATTTCTCGCTTATTTTTCCTTTTACCCATAACATAAACACCTCTGTTGATCTCATTATTTTTTCTGCTTCCTCTTGTTTACATAAAGAGTATAACCTCTTTTTCCTTTCAGGGTATCTTGCCGCAATTGCATAAGTTGTTAATGCTCGAAGAAAAAATTTCTGCTCAGTCGTTAATGATTCATCAACCTCGGCATCTTCAGCTAAAGAATAAAGATCATGTATCGGGTTTGGAGTTTGACCGTTAGCAGTTATTAGTGCTTTTAATGCTTTTTCTACTGTTTGCTGGCACATATAGGCACAGTGCAAATATTTTGAGCCTTTAAAACATAGTGCCGCTACATCTAAATCTTCTTCCGCTATCATAAGCCATTCCCTAACTTTTTCTTCTTTAGACATTTTCTCATTCTCCGTCTGTTTTCTCTTACTCGCTTTTATATTATTCCCTCCTTTTTTATTTTGCAAGTATACAGGCTATTTTTAAAAGCAATAACAGGAAAAAGGCCCGTTTCCAGGCCCTTTCTCTTTTTAATGTTTCCCTCCACACCGGCAATACTGCTGGGCAATTTTGTCTAGTTCATCGTCCACAACCAGTTTGTCGATGTTGTAAACGTACCCGTGCGCTTTAACCGCACGGTCGTTTTTGCCCCAATAGCCCAGTTTTTTCATTCCCGACACGCTTCCCGTAACGTGTATATTCGGATGGCAGGAATGGCTATTGCCGGTACTTTCGTCCTCCACCCAAGCTATGCCGGTTTCGTTGCACCGGTACAACTTACGGTGGCCATCGATCTCTTTTATCCGAAAAACCGGTTCATAAAAAATAAAAGCCTGGATGAGCAAAAACATATCATCCAAACCTATGTTAAAAAGGTTACTGTCAACGATAATTCTATCGAAGTCAACCTTATTGTGGATATTGATGGAAAGTTAGGTGAATATAGATGCCAACATTTAATTCGCATTATGCTTATACTATTCGCCGTATCTTAATCATCGCTGTCATCTCATAGTTTTTATCAGTTTGAGGAAATAAGTCAATAAAACATTTTTATTCTTCTTTGTAAATGTTCTTTATGTTCTTTATATATCGAATAGACTCATTTGCTGATTCGGCAACGGCATCGGCGGGTAAAATGCACCAACTATGATGAATGGGTTGGGAGCAACGTTATGAAATCGTTTTGTGGTGCCGAGAAAGAAATGAAGATCGCGCGTGATAAAGTAGTCAAAATATTTCTCCTTAACCTTGGATATGGCCACGCCTTCATCACCCTTGGCCGTTTTCAGACAGTTAAAGTACAGCATCCCTATCTCCCAGTCTTCAATCATCATTGTGGATTGTTTACCTGCATCGTCTTCTAATTTGTAGGAAAACTTGTAAGGGACTTTGGGAACAACCTTAAATTCTTCCGCAATCTCCTCTGGGGTTTGGAACAGATTCAACTGTTGTGACAACCCTTTCAAGATTGCCAGCTTATTTTGATCCCAGTCGCGCTCGACTTCCTCGGCAATAAAATCAAGCACCTTCGTTGGCTTAAATATTGCAAGCGAAGTCCCATCTGATTTTGCTTTGTCGATTAACTCTTGTAGATTCGTGTAAACCTTTTTGTTCTTGAAAATAATTCTGCGCCTTTCGTCCCAATCGGCTTTTGTAGGTCTCGACTCGACCGAAATGGTAGATAGGTTAGGACGGTATGTTTCTGGGCGAAAATCATTTATGTTGCGCGTTGCCTCAATCTCAATCCATGTGTATTTCGGGTATTTCTGGTCAATATCAAGCTTTCTAAACGGAACTGGATAAAGGCGAATCCACGAACCATCCTCAAGGACGCCTGCTGTACAGACAAGCTCGGAGTATTCTTTTGAGATTGTTGGGTATGTCTTGACAACGATGTAGATTCGCTTCTTCTCCGTCATCATAAATCTACACACCTAATAGTATGCGTATTTGCGATATAGTCTCGAATAACGTGCCGATGACACATCTCCGGTTTACGTTCATAGCACATCAGGGCTATGCGTACATTAGTGCATAATAATGAATAGACCCGTTCAAGCAACGGTGCCAGGTTCGGAAGCGTCTCTGCATAATCGCTAAACAGGCATTCATAGTCCTCGACCGTTTCGAGCGAACTGCGTTTATCAGATTCAATCCCAAGGTCTGGGATATGAACATATTTAATACCTACTGTTTCCGTAATGTGTTCGAGCTTGCCTTTAGAAAACCCGAACTTGCGGCTTAGTGGGTTTTTGCGAACATCGCACAACAGACGAATGTCATTTTGAATCAGGGTATTAATAAACGCCTCAATACTTTTACCTTCATAGCCTATCGTGAACAAGACCTGTTCGGTCTTGGCGTAAGTTCGTTTTGCGTTATTAAATCTCTCCAATTCCTCTCCGCTAAAGAGCCGTCCTATGATTTCGCTGTTAATTGCGTAGTACGGATACTCACGGTATGCTTTGCGTATAAGAGCGTTGCCACGCTCTGTTGCTATTCGAAAATGAGTTTCTTGTGGATACTCCCCGGCAGCTTTAACCCGTGTGCTCTCCGGTGTGTACTCAATAGACAAATACCCGTCTCTGCGAAGAATCTCCAAATCCTCCGCAAGCTGAAAAGAATACGAGCCGTACTTATATGGAATAAACTCATAAAAATCAGAATTTCCCGACATTGTGTGAAGGAATACCAACTTCTGCAGGTCGGTGGATGTTATACTACCTTTAAGCTGGCGGATAAACGCCAACAGGAATCTTTGCCTTTTGTACGTTGGCTGGCTGTTAATATCGCTCATTCCGTCACACCTCCTCCTTCTAAAATACAGCAAACTTCTATTCTTATACTACTAGTCATTGTTCCGCCTCGTCAATCAAAATCTCAAGCGGTGGGCGCATATCAATCAAGTATCTAAAGATTGAATTGAAATAAATGGTTTTATCGGCCACAATCGCATATTCCCATGGTTTGCCTTCGTTCTTTTTGTTCCATCCGCTTACCATACGGCAATTGTAGTGCCTCCCGTTGTCAAGACATAATCTCAAAAATTTTAAGCTATGCTGCACCTCTAAAAAGGCCCAATGTCATCTATGAAACTGAGGAATAAAAAATCGAGGGTAAAAGCCCCCGAAAAGGCGGATGCCATGCGGCTTTGACCGCATAACATCTATATTCACCTAAATTTTGGAAAATTAGGTGAATATAGATGCCACGCTATTACTGTCTTTATTTCACCCCAAATATAATAAAAGGCGCAATTTTAATGACAACATAGAAATATATGTTTGTTATTTACTCATCATACGCAGTCAACGCAATAGGTAAAGCACTAATCACATAGATGCCGACTGCAGGAAGGCCAACTAATATTGAGCTGACAATTTCTTCCTTTGTTGCTCCATGTGATTTAGCCATTTTTGTATGAAATGGTATTCCGCTTTCAAGCCGTGCGGCCGACAATACTGCCAGATATGCGAGTTCTTCAGTTTTTTTATCAAGTTTACTAACTGTATCTAATTTTTGTACAGTTTCCATCCAGATGCTTTGATATTCAGGCGCTTCCGAAGCAAATATTTCAAATGCTTTGCTGACTTGAATTTTTTGTTCCTCCTCATAAATTTTTATAAAATACCTTTAAGTCGCACTTTGTACTTTCGGGTAATAAACTGGCTTTGATGCCGTCTATTGCTCCCTGCAGCCCGTAGAGCATATGCAGACAAGCGCCGGGATCGATCATTTTTATACGAATAAATGCTTCCTTGCTGCCGATTTCTCTCAGCTGCTTTTCAGTATAAATCCCGATTTCATTAAGGTTTTTCTCCAGTACCCTACCCACATTAGGAAGTATAGTTAATTCTCCCATATACAATCCTTCTCTTAATCAAAATATTTCTTCCATGCCGGCAATTTGCGCATCATGTTTTCAGCAATCTTTCCGGCAGCACTTTCATCGAATCCCTGCGTCCTTACTATAAATTTCGTAAGGTTCTCTTTCTTTTCTTCAAAAGATTGCATTTCTCCGTCGGGACGCGAACAGTGGACACAATAATCCTTACCCTGATCGTTTGCGGCGAAGTCTGAAATATTCTCCATAGGCATGCCACAAGCAATACATGTTTTCATTCATATACCTCGCTTTCTTTTTTAATTAAATTTAGATAAGTAGACAGTAATTCTGCTCTGTACCTTCTTATAACTGACCCATTAGAATCTGAGAAGAATTCCTTGTTCAGCAGATAATAATGAACTAGACCGAGCCATGTATTGAACAGTATATGTATTGGTAGCTTTTTGACTGTTCCTTTTTCTATCTCGCGATCAATGACACTGCTGAAATGAAAGGCCACGGTCGACTGAATAATCACAAAAGTGCTTTTTGCTTCATCCGGTAATCTATTTTTTTCTAAAATTAATCTAGAATAAAATGCTTCGTATTCTTCCAAGACATTCAAATGCTCTTTCAATAAATTCTCTACACTATAACACTTTTTTGCAAGCATATGTAGACTTGCCCCCATATTATCTCCGAAGTCTGACAACAAACAAATTAATAAATCATTAAGAGTTGGAAAATGGACAAATATTGAGCCGTGTGAGACTCCAGCTTCCTTTGCGATAATGCTTGTCGGAACTGAAAAACCTTTTTCAGAGAAAATTCGGTAAGCAGTTTCAATGATTTTTTTACGAGTATTCGATTTTTGTGTCTGCCTTGTAGAAACTCTCATAATTGACTCTCCACTCATTGAGTTTATACTCATTATAAATATATTTCATTTTTTTGTCAAGTTCAAAAAACGTCTATAACTACAAAAAGACCCAACCACGAGGGTCAAGTCCTTTAGATTTCATTTTAACTTGGAAAGTTAGGTGAATATAGATGCCATTCTGGGAGTGTTCAACGTTCTTTTCTTGCATACATTTTTCTGACGTTTGTATTTATGTACGCATTAAGACCATCGCCACTTCGTGCAAGAGTTTTCATATTCTCTATATTGTGGGAACCAGCACTTTCATAGGTATAGAGATATATTGCTCCTGTAGAAAACTGAACTCTAATATAATCTGTCCCATACTCATACGCAATAACACCAGAATCGCCATCAATATCCTTATAACGCTCCATAGTATTCACCTCCTTCTTTTCTTCTAGTACACTCTCGAAAACTCAGAGAGCTTAATTTTTATATATTTCAAGGTTCCACATTTCTGTTTCACCTCAAAGTTTTTCCTGTAATTGGAATAAAATTTTCCAGCTAAATTTACTATATATCACTAGCGTTGCATAAAAAAGATTAACCAATTTACAATGCTATCGGGTCAA
>JANLFN010000042.1 GCA_024655885.1 Eubacteriales bacterium
TAGAATTCAGGCTGTGGAACTGGGAATATTATCCTGGAACTGCATAAGTCCTGTTCTTTTAATATGTTGTTCACGACTGAGTATACCTTCCGCTTCAATTCAACATTATTCATAGGCTGTTTTTCCTTCCGATACTTTTCAATATGCTGCTTACTTGCATTATAAATTCAATATTTCATCAAGCGTACCTATTAATTCATTCGCAATATTCAGGCTATCCAACCTCATGATACTCTCCTCAGAATTTCCGAAGCTCAAAAGATTTATGCTGCCATACCAAACAATCCTTTGATCAATTACTGCAAACTTTTGATGTATATTTGATTTAAAAATAATACTGGCTCCTATATTCTTTATGGAACTAATCATCTCCTCAAACGTAAGCCTGTCCCTTTCCTTATAATCTGTTTCAGGCCGGGTAATGACGATAAGCTTTGCACCATTGTTAATCCCGGTCATAAGAATACTTAACATCTGGCTTAAACGCTTTTTAGTGACATAAGGACTGACAATGACAATGTCTGATTTAGCAGACAAAATATCATTACTGAAAACTGTCAGGAAGTTGCTATTGTCAAAAATCGTATTAATAGATTCAAAAGGCCTGCTGTCACCCCTGGCCGAATATCCGATAGAGGCATATCCCTTCAATCTTTTTTGATACATTCTTTCAAGTACACCTACATGAACATCCACATAATCATAAATCTGAACTTCACTCTTATTCTGATATAATCTGTGGAGCCTGCCCGCATACTGTTGAACTGTACCCTTCCAAGCTACAGGCATTGCAAGAAACAAAGTATCAAGTCTTGGTTCATCAAAACCCTCGCCAATAAATTTGCCGGTTGCAACTATAACAATATTACTCTCTGCCGGTATACTTGAAAATCTTTCAAGTGCAGCTTTTCTTTCCTTTGCAGACATACCTCCGGTTAATGTAATAACATTCGGAAGTACTTCCTTTAAAGCGTTTGCAATCACTTCAACATGTGCAGTTCTTTCAGTTAGAACAATGGGATTACGGCCCTCATTTACGCTTTTAATAACATCATCTATGATTAATTTGTTGCGGATTTGACTGGTGCTGATTTCAGCATAAATTTGTCCAATAGACCATTCCTTTTCATACTGGCTGACAGGCTTTCTGAAAGGAGTAAAGCGTGGAATGACATAATGCTCAAAAGGTCTTTTTTCAGCTTGCTTTCTTGCATCCACTTTATACCTGACCGGACCGCAATGCATGAATATGATGGGGTGGTGTCCGTCCTGCCTTACCGGGGTTGCCGTTAGCCCATAAACATATTTGCCGGCTACATTTTTCAATATCTGTTCGAAGCTAAATGCCGGAACATGATGGCATTCATCTACTATCACCATGCCGTAGTTGCGGATAAACTCCTTAACCTCATCCCCCTTTACCAATGACTGCATAATAGCAACATCAATAATGCCACTTAGATTGTTTTTTCCTCCCCCTAGCTGGCCTATAATACTTCTGCTCTTTTTCCTGCCTCTTTTCTTAATCTCATCAGAAGGAAGCTCTTCGTTGATTACAAGAAACTGGTTCAAGCGCTCCTTCCACTGTTCTAATAATTGCTGAGTATGAACAAGTATAAGAGTATTTACCTTTTTTACTGATATAATTTTCGCTCCGATAACGGTTTTACCAAATGCAGTTGTTGCTGATAATACACCATTGTCATGTTGTAGCATTGAACCAACAGCATCTTCTTGCTCATCACGAAGCTGTCCGTTGAATTCAACGTCAATCTGTTTTCCTGAATAGCTTTTATCAACCCATTTAACATCCACCTTGTGAGCACTAAACAGGTTTATCAGATCAAGCTCACATCCCCTTGGAAGACACAAGTTTTCAGGCGTTTCGTAAGATAAGGAAATAATTCTGGGCTTATCAAAAGTCGGCAATCTCATAGCTTGAGCCTTATAAAAGTCAGGGTTTCTAAAGGCTGCCAGACGTTTAATAATATTCAATGCTTTATGTGAAAAGCCATTTTTACTAACATACAGCATATTTACTTTGGTTACATAAACAGTGTCCGGGAAATCAGACTTGCTTAATTTATAATTCGTATTGCTTCTCTCCCATGGCTTGCATTCTTCATCTTCATTCTGTCTTAAATCACCTAATTCACTGCCACTGCATAGTTGCGAAATGTATAAGTCAATTTCACTTTCACTGAGCTTTCGAATACTGCTCAAAAAACTCCACTGGTCATCATAGGGCTGGAATTTTTCATCTATAAAAACACTGTTGTTGTTTCTGCGTGCATTTAATTGTAAAGGTAAGGCGATAAGATTCCCAAGACCACCTTTAGGAAGTGTATCCTGGTTTGGAAACAAGCGGTCGTATGAAGCAAATTTTATTTCATGTCTTTTGGCCATTGTTGCGTCTCACAGAATTTGCGAAAAAATCTCATAGAATTTGAGAAAAGCAGTTGAATGAATTGATTGCATGTTTATGCAAATTATGGCTTTTGAAAAACCTGTTATGTGTCCATATGAGACGTCTTGTTATTGGAGATTCACCAGGACCTAAATATTAGGCCCTGGTGTTTTTTCTTTCCTATATTCACCAAGTTATTGCACCAAAAACTTCTTATATTGTTCTCTTTTTCGTTCTTCGGTTACTTGGGCATAAATCTGCGTTGTAGCAGGGCTTTCATGACCGAGCAAGGCTTGAACAGCCGAAAGATCTGCCCCGTTATTAAGTGTAAGTGTCGCGAAGGTATGCCTTAATATATGAGGGTGTACATTTTTCTTTAGACCAGCTTGTTCTGCGATTATTTTAACTTCACGCTGGATGGCTCTGGCCGATAACCGTCTGTATGGCTTCCTCTCCGTTATAAGTAATGCCGGTACGTTATCAAGCCTACTCATTAGGTATTTCTTTAAGTGGTACAGCGCCTTAAAGGAAAAGTAAACTTCCCGCTCCTTATTACCTTTCCCTACAACTCTGGCCGTGCCATTTTGCCAGTCTATTTTTTCCTTTTCCAGGCCAATAACTTCGGAGAGCCTGCAGCCGGTAGCATACAGTACTTCTATTAATGCACGTTGCCTGAAGGTTCTACATCCTTCTCGCAGCATTTCTAATTCCTCAATATTTAGTGCTTTAGGAAGTCGTTTCTCCTTTTTGGGTGGTTTAATTTTACGTGTTGGGTCGCGGGGAAGAATCTCCTCAGCCGTTAGCCAGCCAAAGAAGGATTTTAAAACTGAGAGCTTCCGTGATATAGAGCTTATTTTTAGATGGGGAAATCTGCCCAAATAAGCTCTTATGTCGTTTGTGGTTATTTCGCTTACTGGCTTAGGAATATCCTTAGCGAAGATACGTAGCTCAATTAAATAGCCATCTAAGGTGTGTTCACTAAGTCCTTCCAACCTTTTCGCCGAGAGAAAGAGGTTAATCTTGTCCCGGAGATCAGTATGGGTACCGCTGGCTAGGGCAGGCTTTATCTCGTAAGCCGAAAGTATCCTGCCAAAGCTGGTATGTAGCAGCTGCATATCCACCTGCGGGCATAAAAGAACTACTTCGCTCGTGAGCTGGGACAATAAAAGTTCCCCAGCCGAGCCTGGACTGGTAAATAGCATAGTATATCTACCTCCCTGAAGGTATTTTTGCCCCTGAGAAGTATTAAAGTAGGCGGCACCTCAGGGAGTGCCATGGGTTGAGTGATCAGCTCAACCTTGCCTACTATAATTATACCATACTATCTCCCTGTTCCGGCTGTCAAACGCGAACATCTGTTCTATTTTTTATTTATTTAATATTTGTTTAATCTCTTCCAACTTACCTCCGAAGACAGTTGCTGTCTTAGAAATTTCATCCCAGGCAACAGATTTTCCATCCTGGGCAACATAGGGCTTTAATTTAACGTATGTTTCGCCGTTAAATCTAAGCGCTGGAAAGGTTATGCCTTTTTCAACTACAAAAACTTGTTCCATCTTCTTATTTCCATTCATTAATTCCCCGAGCAGCCTTGCCCAAGGGAAACCAGTGCCAGGGCAGCCAGCTTTCTGTACACTATTAATCCTGTAATGCCCAATAATCGTATCCGGTCCAGGCTTGATAGCTAATTCCTCTAATAACCAGCGGTGAAGAGACAGGGTTGCCTGGTATTGGGCTTCAGTCAGTTCATCCCCAGAGTACCCTTCATGTTCAATCCCAATTGTGTAATAGTTCGGATTGATGAAATATGTATTTTTACTATTGGGGATTAATCCTGGCCAACTCGGGTACCTCACATTACCTGCATGACGGGCCACATCATTTATATCCACGTACTGATGGATTTCTCCGTTTTTCCCAACTCCAAAGTGGGCGCTAATCCCGTCATTTCCGGGGCTGTTAAACCATTCATCAGTGCCTTCTAGGGTCCCTGCCATAATATGATCAACAATAGCAATCACCCTATGACTATAGCGGCCATGAGTCCCACGGGGATAACCGAAATACGGTGAGCCTATCCACTTTATGTCTGGTTTCATGATCTCACCCCAGCTTTTATAGGCTTATTTTTACTGTCCAAGTATTTTCATCAAATTTCACTTCAGCTGGCTTGCCAGTCATCACCCGTAATATTTCCTCAATAGTCCGAACTGTAACCATTGTGCGTCCCAGTTCTTTACCAATGAAAGCGAAAACTCGGTCACTGGTTTGAATGGGCTGGCCGTTTACCTCGATAGTTGGTACCCGATCACCTACGGTAACATATTTAGGTAGTACTAGTTCTTTGGGTGGGACGTAGTCCAGTGGTGTATATGAATCCATCAGTAATGGGAATAGGTAATCCTCTGACCCTGCACCAACAGGCGCTGGCCGTCTGACCAGGAACCGGAACCAGGTAAATGGTATTTCCATATAACCATTCAGGGTTGGGGAGCCAGTGCCCCAGGATTGTACAACCTTGACAACTTCCTGGTCCAAATCATACCAACATGCAACCATGAAGTGGCCACCGATGAATGACCCGCCCACCTCTTTAGGCACACGCCCCCGCACAGCTTTGGTGTAGAAGTCTGACAGCAGGAACATGGAAAAACCAACGGGTTTTCCCTCATCAAGGCTTATCAGGATTTCATCAAGAGACGGGTTCCTAGTGTATGCCAAAATCTTGTTGACCTCGGCATCCTTCATGACCTCTCCGCCCTGGACTTGGCCAGTATAGTTTGAGGAGTTCAGCGGGTAAAGGATTTCACGACACACGCCGAATATCCGCAGGGTGTCCATTGACGCTTTGGCGGTGGAGCCCTCAGTCCCTGGCGGTAGGCCATCGTGCAGCTTGTTCAGCTTATATACAAACATTGGTGACAATTCTTTATATTCTCCTGTTTCCTGAGCCTGCCAATACTCCTGTATGTAGGCAGCCATACCAGTGCATATTGGGAATTGCTGTTGGTCCTTAATCCTGAACTCAAAATCACCAATGCCTCCGACTGGTTTTATGTTGGCCACTGATTTATTTGGCATGGCTCTGGTAGTTAGCCAATCGGTGTGAGTATTCACACTTGGCAAAGCTCCGAAATTATAAGTAAGCTTGTCCATTTATTAATCTCCTTTCAGGAAGCAACTTATTGTGCATTTTAGTCCTACAGTTCAATAATCAATTTGTCATTTTGCACTTTATCTTCTC
>JANLFN010000043.1 GCA_024655885.1 Eubacteriales bacterium
CGATATTCGGCAATCCTAATCTCCCATTCTTTTTGCAGTTCTGTTTTCGGCATAATAATCCTCCTCATTTCGTGTTCTGAGGAAGATTATCTTATATTCTCGGAAATCCAACCAGGTGGGTATGGTTTGACGCTTACGTATTGCGCTCTGCAGCAGAAAATTTCCCAAGAAGCAATGGGCTGTTCGTCCACCGGCCTGGTGCCTTGCGTTGTTTAGCTCGTATTGCACAAGGTCAAATATCTTCGGCAAAGATTGGTGTTAAAAGATTAATAGCCGTTAAAAATAGTTCTTCAGTTATAAACCACCGTATACAACAGGTTGGTTTCAACATTTGATATTTGGGTATTTTACATGAACCGTCGTTTTGCCACACAGGCATCAAAGATTTTTATCCTAATACCTTTTTTCAAGTCTTTTGTGTCATCTTCAAAAATACCGAATGTCATCTATAAAATGCCCTAAAAAATCGGGCCAAAAAATGCACTTTTTCAGCCCGATTTTTGCTCATTTTTTGCTCCAAAACCACTACATATAGTGGTTGACTTGTCTTATTTGCCCTTAGAACCACAATTCGTCATCAGAACTATACACTCAACGTGGAACGAGCCGTTCAGATTGATGTCTCGGGCTGGTTTTTACCGCATCTGTTCATGGAAACATATCTACGGGTTTTCGACCCTTTATCCGGAAATCATCTGTTCGTGGAAACATATCGAGGTTATTTATAATAAAGTTAATATTCATAAACTACACCCAATACTTTATATTAGACCTTTCTTAAAAAATAGAATTGTTCTACTACTATGATTGGAGGTACATCATGGATCGTTTTAATGACAAACAGTACAGTTATTTGCGGACACGATTTGGGTGCAACTCCCAGTTGTGGGGATGACATATCAAAATCATTTCTGTAAGTGCATAGACTGGGCTGTTGATTGTCAGCTTATACGCTTTTTTATTCAACACCAATATTTTGCAGGAGTTGATGGTATGAAACGAAAGGGGTTCTTTGTACTTGCTGCCGGTGTGGTATTTTTGTGTGTCATAGTTGCTTGTGTCTCTAATTCTGGCGAAAAAGAAAAAAAGCAATTATCCACTCTTGACGAGGATGAATGTCTTGCATTTCTCACAGATATGGGCGTTACTATCCCAGAAGAGTTTAGAAATCACGATGATCTTGGTCTCAGGGTAAAAGAGATTATTTCAGATTTAGAAGCTGACCCAGATAGGCCATCTGCTGTCAGCTACTCAGTTGCCGCAGAGTTCTTTGAGGATATACGTGGGGCGGTAAAACGTTACTATGGATTGGATCCCTGATACGTATCATAAGGCCACAACTGCTGAAATATTACATGATCCTTCTTTTTATCTTCCCAAAAGAACAAACCCATCCGACATAATCTCCATTACCTTTGTGAACAGTTCTGGTAGTTCATCAGTCTTGTCGTGTTCTCCGGTAAGATAGGACACGATAACATTCGTGATTTCAGAGATGATTACGGCTCCTTCTTCAAAACGTTCTGATGCTTCAAGCCAGGCTTCATTTCCAAATTCTCTTCCTATATCATTGAGAACGCGGCTCATTTTATCAAAACCACCGCTATAGTTTACTTTGTCCGGTTCAATGATCCCCCGCAATGCGTTGGGGACAGTCGGCACCATACCGAAAAACGTCACCATGTTGGTAAGAATCTTATCGTATTCCTCTTTCGTAAGCTCGCATTTTAGCTTGGGCAACTCATTGATAAATTTTTCAAATCCTTTTCTCCCAACAAAACTCACTGACGGATTAAAAAACATTTCACACTTTTTCGCCAGTGCTTCCTTTGCAATCTGGTATTTATTCTTAGTGGTGTTCATTCTAATCGTGCAGACAGTGTTTGGCTTCGAAAGACCAGGATAACCGCAATCCCATGCATGACGCAGTTCCTCATAGGTAAGCGTTTGAACTTCTTCGTGTCCGCAGTCAAACAGATAAATACACTGCGCATCATCATCGTAGCCAACCATCAAAACATAGTGAAAGGGAATATGTTCTCTATGATACAGTTTTGAATAGTACGGAAGATAGTACATATCCAAAGCACCTAAAACAGGCGGATACCCGGCATCGATTTCCGCTTTTGCCTTTTTGATGGCTTGTTCAAACATTTTATACTCGTAATGCTTGTATTCAAATCCTACAATGGGAGCAAGAAATTTATACATCTGTTTTGTACGTCCGTCTCCAAGTGCAATAATTCGTTTCAGGTCTGATTTTGGCGTTTTCATGTAGCAAAATGATCCGAATGCGGAGAGAACAAAAAAGAAACTCGGTGGAAGTATTTCTCCAGTATCCTGAATATATAAATCCTCTATGCCGTTCCACATACATTCATAATCGTCTGCATGATGCTTTAACTTAATCAATTTTTCTTTCATCAATCGATTCCTCCTGTCGTTTACATCATTCTTAAAACAGGAGTATAAACCCTCGCATCGTGCGAGAGTCAAGAACTATTTTTTGATAGGGTAGCAGATTTCGGTAATATAGTTTTCCGGATTTGATTCATTTCCCGGAGATATGTAATAGACATTGAATGCTTTTCCCGATATCCTGTAACCATTTTCCACAATCCAAGAATAAATGTATTTATTAATGTCGCCTATTCGACTGTATATGCCTTGAAACGCCACGACAGCTGCTTCAGTTTCAGGCATCTCCGAAAATCTCAGTCCCTCAATGTTCGACCCAATCTGCTCGACGACCTTGAATACTTCCGTATCGATTAATTTTCTCTTCAAATCCACACTATGCGTTATTGCCATGCAATACTGTATATCGGCAAGTTTGACTTTATTTGCCCTGCAAGCCCTATTAAGACGCTCCCACAGCAGTCCTTCCTCGTTGAAATCTCGGATAATATCACGCAGGCTGACAAACTTACGCGCTGGAAGCCTTTTAACGCTAACGGACAGCGTTAGTCCGTTCTGTACATCGAGCTCATTAAGGGCCTGCTGCATCTGAGCGATCTGTCTTTCTATTATGGAAAGGCTTTCTTGCTTTTCTCTTATCTTGCCTTTCAGAAAGGTACTGATTCTACCGTCCAGAGTGTCATACATCAGAATTTCGGATATTTCATTGAGACTAAAACCAAGGCTTTTTAATACTTGAATATGATTTGCTCGGATAATCTGCCTTTCACCGTAAAACCGATAGTTGCTCATACTATCTACCTTTTCTGGCTTAAGCAAACCGATCTTGTCATAGTTTCGGAGCATATTAATGCTGATTCCAGTCAGCGTTGAGAATTCACCGATTTTTAGCATAATTCACCTCCTAAATTCACATTCATTTTTCTTCGAATATCATCCATTCTTATTAATTCTCCTTATAATAGACGTAACTTTTTATTCCTTTCTTGGCCTTAAAAGCAGTTTAATCTTCAAGTTTTTCCAAATCATTTTCCTTAATCTTGTATTACCTTCTTACATTCAGAACTAATAATACATTCATTACAATTCGGATTGCTCGGTCTGCACCAGGTTCGCCCAATCTCCCAGCATGAAAAATCTATAATCCCAGGAAACTCAGGATTTAACTCTCTCGCCTTATAAATGATTGAATCTAAATCAGCGTTATTACCAACCAAACCTGTTCGGCGCATTACCCTTAATATATGTACGTCAGGAGATATGTCAATTGAATAATAATCCGAAAATGGGATCTTAAATTGCCTGGCAAGAATATTGGCCGCCATTGTGGCAATTTTCTTGCCGCTTCCTTTAAACTGCAAAAATTCATAAACCACTTTTGCGCTGCTGGGATTGTTGCTCCATATTCGTGAAGCATCTCCATTATACTTTACTTTGATATCATGAACAGCGGAATAAAAAACCTCCGCCATTGTATCGTTAAATCTATGCAAGACATTCTTGCTAAAAATATTTTTGTACTCTTCCAGTGATACACTGGCCAAATCATCCACCTTAAAGCTTCCTATAATCTCCTTTATTCTGAAAGGAATCGACCATGCCCGTTCCGCCTTAATCTGCCGATCCATCAAGCAGGCAAGAACAAATGCATGAGGTGTATTTTCAATATCGTTGAGAAATTCATCTTGTTCTATGTCATTGACAAAAGGAATAAGATGTCTCTCGGTATTACTAAATCGTGCTTTTCCTATTGTTACAAGCAAATGCTCCGGCATATTATCACCTTTCTCACTTTCTCCTCATGTTTAGCACTAAACACTATCTTTTAATTTGATACGATTTCCCGGCAATGCTTCAAACATATCCGGATAATGCCCACACCTTGCTCTTATCTGGGTATATTGTGCCTTACTGCCATCTTTTTTCAAATACAACCTGCGCCTATATATCTCATCGGCAAGTTCCGCTACATGCATTGTCTTGTTTTCTGCCTCTGATAAGACAATTTTCATAGCTTCATGGAGTGTATAGTTCGGCATTTCTTGCATGACAATTCCTGCATCAGTTGAATGGTTTTCATCATATTTTAAGACTATATAAACTGGCTTGTTATCTTTAAGCAGAACTACTTTTCCGTTTTTATCAACGACAGAAAATACATGTTCTATATTGGTTTTTAATGAATCAAAAGGAATCAAGCTGTCAATTTTAATATCCATAATTAACCACCTCGCCACAATTATATAATACAATTATGCATTTGTCTATATATTTGTTTATACATTTGTATAAAATAAAAATGCCGCCAATTAAGAAGATTTTCTTCTCAACTGGCGGCCATCTTATTACAAGCCTATAGGTTTACTTCTATTTCTAACCCCGACTTAAACTCTACCACTAGCCTGTCATCATATACAGTTGCCTTTTCAATTAGTTTTCTAACCAGTTTATCATCAAATTCCGTAATATCACAGGTTTGCATTTTGAGGAAGTCCGTCATCTCAGCGATCCGCTCCCGCTTATCTTGGCGGAGGGCGTTTCTTGAAAGGGTTTCTTGCCTTAAATCCCGTAAGCGGTAAATCTCATTGACAATATTATCATACGCTTCCTTTGAATTTGCCAATTGGATCAACTCGGTTTGAAGCTTTTCCAGCCTTTTATCAATATCTGCCGTACTTTCGTCCAAATCCTCGTTTAATACGGTTTCAATATTCTTTTTCAGTATGGCCAGGAAAGTGTTTTTCCCGCTAACGGCCATATTGATAACTTCTACAATCTTCTCTTTGAGAGTATCTTCAAGTATAGTGGAAGCGGTACAAAACAAACCTGTGTTTTCCAGTCTGCTGACACATCTCCAAACGATGGATTTCTTCCCTCGGTTATTCCAATGAACCCTGCGGAATACTTCATGGCACTTGCCGCAGAACACCATTTGGGATAAGGGATGATTATTGCTGTAGTTTCTCTTCTTTCCGTTCTTACTTATATGCACACATCTTCTGCGGACAAGCTCTTCCTGAACCCGCATAAAAATTTCACGCGGGATTATGGGCTCATGGCTGTTTTCTACATAGTTCCCCCTGAAAAATTCACTTTTTGAAACAAGTTAATATTCTCTAATGATC
>JANLFN010000017.1 GCA_024655885.1 Eubacteriales bacterium
CACTCCCTGTACTTCACACGATTTATTCTATCACAAAACGGCGGGACAAAACAATGAGATTTTTCTTGCCCGTTAATCATTTATTTCGACATTTTCTTCATCCCCTTCTTCCAGTCTCTGTAAAGAAAGCCTTTGTTTTTTTATTTGCCGGAGTTCTTCCCTGTCGGTCGTAATGAGGTTCTTTTCCTCCTGCGAAGCCCGGAACTCAATGGCTATGTGGTTGGCTCCGGCATAAAACAGGCCGTGACCTCTTGCAAAGGTTGTAACTTTTGCCATTTCATCATCCGACAGTTTTAAGACCTTCTTTAAAGCCTCGGCTTCATCTTCCTCCAGCTGCAAGACAAATTTCAGCTTGGAGTTATTGATAATGCCCTTCCCGTATTTGCCTCCCTCCAAGGCAAAGAAATCGGCAATATCCTGTGTGCCGCCGACAGCCGCACCGCCGTAGCCACGGATGATTTTGAAGATTTCCAGTACAAATTCGGCGGTCAGCTTATTCCCGGCAGTACCGATAAGCTTCCAGAGCTCGTCAAGAAAAATCACCTTTTTTTGTGTCCGGTCCTCCTTTATCTTGTCCCAGAACAGGTCAACAACAATAAACATGCCGATGGGGAGCAGGTTATCCTTCAATTCGCTGATATCTGCGACTATATACCTGTTGTTCAAATCCACATTTGTCTGCTGGTTAAAGGCTTTCAGGGAACCTTTGACCAGCCGCTTCAAAAGCAGTGCCAGCCTCTGCGTTCTGGGATCGGCCTCCAATATGCCGTACAGGTCGCCCAGAACCGGCATGGGCTTGAATTTCCGTTCCAGTGTAAAGGTAGGGCTGAATTCATCACTATACAGGCTTTCATTGTCAAAAGTAATTCCTTTTTTTGCGTAGACTTCAATTAGTTTTTCGTCCAAGTATTCCCGTTCCTCCGTAGTCATATCGGAAAACACCAATGAAAAAAAGACGTGCAGCTTTTGAAGCTTGGACATGAGCAGGCTTTCTTCTTTGACCTGCTTTACATTCTCAAAGTCTTCATCCTCAAATTCCAGCTCCAGTGTGGATTTCCGTATTTCCATGATGTTGATGCAGTCACCGGAAGCGGGAGATATTTTGATATACTGGCCGCCAATGGCAAGACAGGCTTTTTTGAATTCGTGGCCTTTGAGGGGGGCTATAATCATGACCGGAATGTTTTGCAGCCTGAGCCGTAATGCAAGTAATTGGATAAGGTGTCTTCATCGTTGATTTCCATGTCACAGGCCCTCCTCTTCCAGTTTCTCTTTATTCAATTCCACATCCTTACCATACTTATTGTTCTCAAGAAGCTTCAGGCAGTAATACGGGTTTATGAGCGTTTCCTTTTGTGAAAACCAGCCCTTGCTTATCACCCACATCTGCAGGTGAATATGCGATGGTGTTCCCGTATCCGCTCCCGGTGGAGCATTGCTGTTAAAGCTGCCGGAGGAGCCTACATAGCCGATGACTTCACCGGCTTTAACTTCAATTCCGGGATAATCATACACCTTGCCGCTCATGTCCCTATATCTTTGCAGGCGATCTGCATAATTCTCCATATGGGCATAATAGTATTCGCGCAGACCGTCCATACTTTCAAGCAGTACCCGCCAGCCGCCAAGACCGTTCCATCCGATTTTCCTTATCTTGCAATCCTCAATGGCAAGGATGGGAGTATTCCTTTCTGCAAAGATGTCGTTGCCCTCATGGCTGGCCGCTTTGCCGTCGTGTGTCCGTCCTGCTCCGAAGTCATTGCTGTAGCTTGCTTCATATTCCTTTGCTATGGGGAAGTAAGCTTTGAGGCAGTATTTGCGGTACTTGATTTTGATAAGCCCATTGTCAACCTTATAATTCACAACATCATTGCTGGAATAGATGATCCGGGTGGAAGTACCCATGTCTGTCAAATATTCTTTTTCAAGCACATGATATCCGTAATCCTCGTTATATACCTTTTTTACAGACGTATAGGAGGAAGGCTCAGTTATTTCATCATAGAAATACTCATAACCGGCATAATTGCAAAGCAGGCTTTGAAGAAGTTCAAGATTGCGATTATAGAAGTCTATGATATCCCCGTCCGTATCAGAGTCACCCTGCAGGTATTCACTGATTTTGCCATCTTTCAATGCCTGATAAGCCCCCGTCAGGTCTGCCCTGCTACCGGTCCGTACCTTTTTTGTCTGTGCAATTGCCAGAACGGTAATCCAGTCATCCTTGTATCGGAGCGCATCCACCGCCAGCTCTGAAAAAGTACCCGATGGGGTTGAGCTGTCGCCGGTAAAAAGAGACTGGATAAAAAGAACCGGGAGGACGACAGCGATGATGAGCAGCGCCACCAGGACAGCAAGAATTCCGGGAAGGTATTTAACCCCTTCTGCCGCCAGACCGGTAAAATCGCCATAGGCTGCTCTGGCTGCTGCAATGGCAAGCTGTATATATTCACCGGGTTTGTTCTTCGACATCTCACCACCTCTTTTCATTTGTCTGACAATAGTAAACAGGTCATCGGTTCTGAGCCAGATTTTATTAATCAGGTTCTGAGTGATGGTTCTTACAATATCCCGGTCCCGCAGGGTATTGATCAGAGAAGTATAGCTCTGGGTTGCCACAATATTCACGCATTTCGGTTCACGGCTCTGGGCATAGAATTCCGCATCGGTAGCGGTGACAAACTCCTGATACTCGTCCGCTATGAAAAACACGGGACGGCTGGTGTTGGCGCCTTCCCGGACAAGCCGCTGCATAACCTCGCTCTGGAATTCCAGCTTCATATATGCCGCAATGGTTTTTGCCAGGTTCCGGTACTGGGCAATATTCATTTTCAGAATGACGATTTTTCCCTTATCAATGACATCCTGGAAGCCTTCAAAATTCAGTTCTTCAATAGGTGGGGAAAAGGTATTCCGGATTTCCGGGTCGGTGTAAAAGAATTGGGTCATCTGTGTGACAACCGATTGAATAATACTCAAAGTGTTCTCAGAAAGATTTGTGTACTCATTGTCGAAATAATCCAGAGCGGTTTCAAACTCTTCGTCCTCCTCATCGGTGAGCAGGCCGTTGTTGCTGTCTTCAATAAGTTCCGATATTCTCGTATTCAAATATGCCTTGTTGTTGACCAGCTTGTTTATCTCGACAAAGGTCGTATAACCCCCGTTGTAAAGCCTGGAAAGCTTGATGCACTCCGCAATAAGAAGCTCTGCCTTGTCCAGCCAGTATCCGTCGGAGGTTCCACGGGGTGAAAACAGCGACAATACCGTTTTACTCCTGTTGGCAAGGACAAGGGGACGCAGGTTGGGCTTGTGTACCGGATTGTATTTATACTCTCCACCCAGTTCTATGATAATTACATCATCCTGACGTCCGGCTTCTTCGGCAAATTTGACCACCTGCCTGTAGAAATTGCCCTTCACATCCAGGATAAGCATCCCGGGCTTCAGATTCGGATCATAAGCTTTATAGAACATGGCCTGCTTGGTGAAGGGATACATGGCTGATGCGGTTTTTCCCGTACCAATGGTCCCGGTAATGAGGAAGTTCTGGTACATCCCTTTCTCATCCACGACAATCCAGGTTGGCTGCGCAACCTTATCAATACTTAACCGTTTGTGCTTCAGGCCGATAATCATTTGCAGCCTGTCTTCATCAAAGGGATAGGGTGGCGGTCTTATTTCCAATAGCTCATCTGTTTTGCCACTCTTCGGCAGCAGCTTGATGAATATATTCCTGTAGAACAAATCAGCGGTAATAGCAATTCCGGCAATGGAAGCCCCTATATATTCGATTTTCAAGATGTACCAGGCTTCCGGGTATTTTTCGATCAGATCAACAGTCTTGAAAGCTTCGCCGCCGGTGACAAAGGATGTCAGGTCAAGGACAGGCTTTGACAGCCGGAAGTGAAGATCACAGGAAAGCAATGTAACAAAGGCCACAAAGAAATACCTGCCGGAAATAAATTTGAATACTTTATCCGATATGTCTGGCATAGTACACCACCTATTCTATTATTTTTTAAAAAAGCAAAGAAAGGCAACAAAAAAAGCAACTGCATTTAACAGTTACTTTTCTCTCAAATTGAATGAGGTAAGTCGCGGCTCCAGGACGGAACAACATCCAACCTCAATCTTATTTTACAACATTTATTATACCCATGTCAAACAAAATTAATCAAAAGTCAAATTAAATTATGTAGCCCTGTCAATATCATCTGGAGATTTTGGAAATGTTGTTTTATTCATAATAAAGAAACCATACTCAACAAACCCTTTAAAAGGATCCTTAAGATTTTCTGTTTTTCTTTTTATTATATTATATAATCGACATATCCACTTTTCAAACTCGTCTACTGGCTCTCGTTTATCAAGTTCGTTCTCATAATAGTGCCGAATAATCCCAGCCATAATATCTGCAAGCTGCACACCTGGTGTTATTCCTGAGCTTACAAACAAAGGAACCTCTAAAATCTTTTCAAATGTCTTTCCCAATGCTGATTTGTAAAGAAAATTGTTAAATGCAATTGAAATTTTCTTGTCATCAGCTTCATTCTTTTCGTCAAAAATGACAAGTGCCATTGGATAGTTATGAGTTCTACAAAAAAGCTCAATACGCTTTAAAAGATAGAAATACTGCTTAGGCAGTATGCCATCTTCGATGTAAGGCTCAAAGTCAGGTCTTTCCATGATTACAGCAAACACATTTATGTCATAGTTTTCAACCAAGTCGATAAGCCTGTCCACATACTCTTTATTAATGGTACGGTTTTTTGTTATTGTTTGCCTTCTTATAAGATCAGTGGATTTTATTTCATCCTGCTTCCCATATAAGTCCATTTTTATCTTATAGATGTCATGAGTTATTCTTTTTACATCAGTTTCTCTGATACAGGCTGAAATTAAAACAGGCCTTTTTGTACTGTCTTTAGGCCTTGGGTGCCCACTCTCATCAATAAATACTAACATTATTATCCCCCTTATGCATTACCAATTATAGATTACTGCAAATCAGGAGGTATTTCAAGCTTAAGACAATTTGTTCTTAATTCTTGATGATTATAGGCATAGATTGACATAAATAGGAGTTCTCCCTTCTTGATTTACCAGACACTGTGTAGAAAATCAGACGATGTATATATCCTTAATTGGCTTTGTCATATGAGAACCTCCAGATATTTTTTCATTATTGCACTTACGCGAAGTATTTCAGCATACTGCATGAGCTTCTGGATATTTCTGTCCTTTGTGCGAATATATTTGTCCAATGCTTCGCGGACAATATCCTGCCCGATTTTATTTCTATAATAAATCAAATCGCATATTGTTTTTTCCTTATCATATACTTTAACCGGATGTCCATCTACACTCACAGTCATCTGTCCTGCAGCATACCGGCAAGGAGCAAAGTAATAAATCTGTATAGGCGGATATTCAGGCAGCACAGGCTTTCGTGCCTTAATAGGTATTGCCAGAGAATACTCCTTGGGAATATGCGTAGTCAGTTCATGCCAGGAGAGTGCCGACAGAAGGCAAAGCACACCTTGCGGAACCGACCTGGATGCTTCAAGCAGTTCACTCATTTCGTGAGCTTTTTCCGGAATCCGATACAAGCCTCTCCGGATTCTTTCCAGCGTTCCTTCTTCAACCAGCAGACTGATATTATATGCAGACAGCCCCAATTGTTTGAGTTCAGCAACTGTCAAAGTGCCGCCTGTTTTATTAAAGCCCTCGATAATTTCATTTACTTTAAAACTTTTCATATATATCACCTTTGAATTATGCGTCGGTTTTTTTAAATAATAACCGACGTTTTGTTTAATTAATCATATCATTTCCAGTTTATAAAGGCAATAATCAATTATGAAATGTTTTAAGTAATTTCTCAGACCAATGGTGGGACTTATAAAGCTCATATTTATACAGCCGCTGGCTGCAGATTTGGACGCCCCGTTTTACGCCCGGCAAAGTTTACTTTGCCGTGGCAGTGGAAAACGTGGGCGTCCACACCACACTACAAGGCCATACGTTGAGGTCGTTTTACTGCCGGAGGAAAGCCTGGAAAACCTTACGATATAGGGCTTGCTGGGAAAAAATACTTAATTCATTCCTTAATACACCTCTTAATTTATGGCTTAATGTTGAAACGGGATGTATTAAGCTCTCTAAAATCAGCTTATGGAAAATTTGTAGCCTATCCGGTAAACGCCGATGGTATAAGCAGGAGAATCCTGGATCGTTCCGGCAGCGGATAACCTGTAAAACCTCCTGAAAAGCTCTGTGACTCGGGACAGCTTTTCTTCCTTTTTGCATTTGAGGTTTATAATCTCCTCCCAAAAATGCAATAGCTTTCTGTGTAAGCCGGAAAAGCCCGGTTTCATATTGTGGCTTTTGATTATCCAGCGTAATGGCCTCACCGTCCAGGGGGTCCAGATAACCCGCTGCAACAAGCTTGTTCAGCATTGCCTTTTTGATATTTGTCTCCCGTTCCCGGATTTCGCTGTTATATCTGGCAAGCCTTTTTTCTACATCCGAATAATCCAGGATGCCGTCTTTTGCAAATTCCAGCAGATGCCTGTAACCTTTCCCGGGAACAAATTCCTTCAATACCTTTTCTTTTTCAAGCTTATATCGCCGGTTCTTCCTGACCCTGTCCGCCTCCCGGATTTCCTCCAGCTTTTGCAGTCCCTTTTCAGTAAGCAGGTAAGTATTTTCATCAACTTTGGTGAAATATCCGACTCTTGTAAGTTTTTCAAGGGAAGACCGCTTCCAGCACATTTCTCGTTCAATAGCCTTGCCTGAAAGCTTTTTTCCCAGGTACTGACGGTAAGCCTCCAGGCTGAATTCATTATTCCGGCAAAATTCAAGAATAAATTTATGAACACTGGAGAAGTTGAAGTTGTTCTTATATTCCTCAAGCTTCTGTTTTAAATACTCCTGATAGAATTTATAAAAGTAGTTATTTACTTCATATCTATAATTGAGACGTATTCTTACTTTCAGGGTATGCTTGATAGAACTGTCGCTGTCTGTATAGTTTATCTTTTCTTCATAAAACCTGTTTCCCTCTGTGGTGTCATTCAATAGGCCCAGATATGCAAGATAACCCAGCCGCATTTTTGTATAGTCAAGAAAGTTGTTGCGGTCTTCATCAGAGGCAAAAGCATCCCTTGCATATTCATCTATGGTTTTCTGCGTCAATATCCCTTTATTCTGCTGGCTGGCATTGAATATATGCTCATCAAAGCTGTTCATCCTGAACTGACGAAGTTTTTCCGCTTTCCTCCGGCTGTGTCCCTTCTCAAATTCAATTCTCCGCTGAATCCTCCGGTATATGGAATTGCTGCTGCCAATCCCCGGAGCAGAGGCAAGACTGATAAGGTCAAAAATTTTTTGATCAAGAGTATACTCCTGCTTGTTCGGCATAACCTTGTAAAGGTACAGTCCCTTTTCCCCAAGTTCCGGCATGATTTTACCTCTGGTCCTGTTCCTGCTTTATCCGGAGTTTATCTCCCTGTACCTTGTGCAGAAGCTTCTTTTCCACGATCTCAAAGGAGACATAGCAGATAATATACAGGAAAAAGATAAAAGCGAGGACAAAGTACCATACATGAGGTTTTCCGGCAAGCTCACGGAATGCTGAACTATTTTTGAGATAAAAATACCCTGCAGCAATGGCAGGGTAGAGAAGGATTGTAAACCAGAATTCACGTTTTCGCAGTGTCTTTTTTAGGTGCCTGGTAAGCGCACTCTGAATGTTCATTTCATCAACTCCCATTATTCAAATTATAGTGTCTGAGAATCAGACAAATTATATTTTATAAGAGTTACCAGTTTATCTTAAGAGTATTTCATCTATTTGATTTTATCAAGAAAATCTGCAACTAGCTTTATATTTGTTAAAATTGCAATTGCAGCAATAATCATGCAAATATTAATAAATATCGATACGCCCCAGTAAATATAAAAATTCCTTTTACTTTTTCTAATAATCGTATCATCTGGTATATCTTCTTTAATGAGAATTTGCTTGAACGATTCAATAAGCTGGTTATAATCTTTAAGGATGATATTCAATCTAAGTTTGTTATAACTCAAATAATAAAGGCCACTTATAGTAAGAAATATAATATATATTACTGCTGAAATTTTCAAAATATTTATACTTGCTTTTGTAGCATAGCCAATCATTGTTGCAACCACTACACCTACGGATGTAAGAAGATTTTTGTTTAACGTTTCCAATATAGAGTTAATCTCATTAGATATCTCCTTAGCTTTATTAGAAAAAATATCCCTAATTTTCCTACGTTCGTTTAGGTACTGTTCAACATTTTCTTTCAAATATATATTAAAATTAGCTAGTACAGATTTATATATATCATATGACTTTTTGAGCAGAAGCCCATAATGGTCTATATTGCACTCTTCACAAAGAAATATTGTAGACAGATTCCTTAATATACTTATTTTATCAGAGCTGCTGCCATCACTGTAAACCCACTGATAAATCTTATAAAGATATTTTACTTGCTTAAATTCATAATCTAAATTACTTTTATATTTTATTACTATCTTTTTGTAACCATTTATAGTACTCAGAGTGTCTCCATGCTCTGATATAGAATAATCAGCAAAAAAAGGGATAACAAGGTCTGTTATCTTTTTTAGTAAAGCATTTTTTAAATCTTCTGAAAACAAATACCTGTCCTGATCAAAATCGAAGAAAAGGTATTCTGGAAGAAGCCACTTAGTACCACCAATCCAATTGCAGTTTTCATTGCGAGACTCAATAATTTCTAATAACCTCCGCCAATCAACCATCACAGATGTATTACTGACAATCCATTCGCGTATTTCATTTAATGATTTACCGCCAATAATAAATGTCAGACCATTTTCTAACACAATGTTGTCATTTAATATTATGAACAGGTTTTTTAATTCAGGTTTAAGCAATGAGCATTCAATTTCATTAAAACTAAAACTCTTTATAACATCTACCAATCTTTTAACAGTTGAATAAATAATAATATTAAAATTTCTAAACTCAGAATAGGAAGCTTTAATTTTTTCTACGATTTTAGACTTATCAATAGTAACTTCAATATCTACAATATCGTAAACAAAAACTAAATCATCAATATCCTCCTTAATGGCTTCTTTGTTATAGCCCTCCTTTTTTATAAAAATACTACTTACGCTATTTTGATGGGATATTACTATTTTAAACGCTGTATCTAAAAAATTAAAGATGTCAGAGTAATCATACCCCGCTACCTTCATGCACTCATCTTTATCTATCTGCTTTCTAAATACAACGACATTTGTATCTTCAGAAGAGTTAAAATAGGAAAGGCCAATAAGTTTGAAAAAATTATTCAGTTTCTCATTTAATAATTTCATAATACTACCCCAAAGTTAACAACTAAAAAATTTTTTCACTGTAGGTCACATTTTTAACTATTATGTCTACTTCCTTTTTATTGTCATAATGCTTTATTTCAAATTTACTAGCATCATTAGATGTTTCTATTTCAACACTTATCTCAATTCCGGTGTTAGTTTTAATTTTCTTCTTGCGCAACTTTTCCCTAACCCATTGCTTATCGATTTCAAAAGTATAATCACCTAGCTGCTCAGATATATATGATTTATACTTTTCTCTAAGTTCTTCTTGATCACCAAATGCAGTATCCGCAAATGTCGTAACATTTATATTATCAGCTGTTTTCAATGTATTTATAAGGAGCGACCTCAAGTCTTCAGTCTTTTCCAAATCATCCTTAAAGTACTCGTTTATAAACACTTCAGTAAACTTTTTAAAATTCTTTGTATTATCTCTATTTGTTTTAGCAAGTCGACAATGTAAAAAACTGTTTACAAAGAAATTAGCTACTAGACTGTCGGTTTTACTTCTTACTGCCTGTTTATCAAGAAGTATAATATCATATTCATTTTCTGGATCATAACGTTTAAAAAAAACACACTTATGTAACTTCTGTTTGTCATTTGGCATACCTGATCCACTAATTAAAATTTCAATTTTTGTTCTGCCTTCTACCTGCTTTACCTGTGTTTGGACAATTTCACTAAAATCCATTTTTAGCAGCGCTACATATTTTTGTTCTTCGACCTTATATACACATATTACAAAATTGGCTGGAGAAATATTCGGATGCTTCATAGCATCATATAAATATCTGGCAATCTGTTGTGATGAGGTAATAAACTTATCATCATTATCAATAATACACTGACAGTTATCTCTTACAACGTTTATTTGGTTTTCAAATTTTGCAATTCTTGTATTCTCATCAGATATTGAGTTTTTTATATGCGATTTCAATAAATCTTTTACTTTTTCATTTAATTCCAACTCAAAATCAGCAAGTATAATTTTTTCTTCCTTATTATTCAGTATATGAACTACGGCTTTTAAAATTGATACTCCATTAACATTTCTCATATCCATACCTTATAACCCTCCATATGTTTATAAGGTAATATTCTACATTTTATTAGTATTTCCTTCATTTATTTACATTTTTTCATTCATATGTGTGTAATTCATTATATCGAACACTTGTTCTTTTTGTCAATTAGTATTTCCCGTTTTTTTCATTTAAATTTTAGTAGTATGATATACTCCCATTAAATCGCCTTTTCCATCAAACCGGATTTTTCTTTAAATACTCGTCGATTTTCTTTGAGGATTCTTTGAACGCTGACTTCATATGCTCGATTTCGGATAGCGTCAACATTTGCGAATTTAAGCAGGTATTTTCCTTCCGCATTGGTGAGCTCTTCGATTGCTCTGGCAATCCCTTTTTCCTGCAAGAATCCTTCAAGGTCATCCCTCCCGAATTTGTTCAAAACACCTTTATATATTTCAGGCTGTAATGCAATTGTGGCTGAATCCTTACCAAAAGCAAGAGCCTAAACCGCTGCCACATTGCCCCCATAATCCTTTATAAAACGACGCAGGGCAGAAACTGTTCCACCTTGTGTTACCACATCATCCAATATAATGTAATTATATCCTTTGCAAACTGTTCCGTCAAACACCTGACGGTTCAGAAGTCTTTGCATTGCACAAGCTCCCGTATGATGTGAAGAACTGATTTGGAATATATCCTCATGAATTCTTAAGCCGGTCATGCTGCCTGCGATTTTAGCATAAGCAAGAGGAATCACGTTATATCCTGTCCGTTCCTTTGCAAGAACAGGAATAAGTCCAGCATCAGGATATTTTTCTTTTATCATCATCAACCTGTCACGTTTGATACACTTTTTTACAAGTTCAACTGCTGCAATTTCATTACCGGCCTTTGCCTGCATAAACAATTCACGGTTTCCATGGTTTCTAAGAAAATCTATGGAGGTATGACCGATGCCGGCAGGAAAATCACCCTCCCAGGGAATTATTCTGCTGTGTTTCAGATACATCATCCCTGCCGCCACGTTTTCCATGTCTGATTATCAGACGAGAGAATTCATATATTCTATTCCAGCACCATGTTCAGAGATTTTGATTTTGCAAGCGCTACCAGGTCGTCGTTATAGTCCTTCCCCCTTGAAAATTCCTCTAACACCGCATAACCTTTCTCTTTCAGCTCTTGCATAAATTTAGCGGAAGCTGCCCGTCCCCACCGGTCATTATCCAGGCACAGAATGACGTTTCTTATCTCCGGTCTATCTAGCAGATACTGCTTCAATGCCGCATTTCCCAGGCATCCAAGCGAAATCCTATGGTCTTCGGTATAATCCAGCTTTTTCATTTTGAATAGAGTTGCATGAGACATGGCATCAATGGGAGCTTCAAAAACATAAAGGAGATTGCTCCGGCCTTCCATATGGAAGCAGAACCGTTTGTCGGAACCGGGACAGTCCCTCCGGTAGGACACTCCCGAAAAGGTGCCCCGTTCACAGGCAAAGCGGATATTTCCATCCTTGTCGGTGCCAACAAATACGCAGTTACCCTGTTCTGACTGATAGAGCTTTTCCAGGTGCATCATGTCAGCAATAATCGAAGCGTCAATTTTGCGGGTTTTATTGAGATAAGCAGAAACCCGGCGATAATCCCTGGCTTTTGGCGGCAGTACCAATTCAGTGACGTTTTCTTCTTTACTTTCTGCATAATCTTCCGATATAAATATATCTCTTGGTTTTGCTGTAAACCTTTGCAATTCTCTTCCTGTCAGAATCCTGACAGCCTCATTGAAACTTTTCCCTTCATATTTTATGAGGAAGTCCAGGGTATTACCCCCCATGTCCCTTGAAAACCAGTGCCAGCGGTTGTTCGATATTACAAGGCTGTCATGCTCCTCAAGCCTGTATTCCCTTGGAGTGCTTTTGATGAGACGATACCCCTGTGAATGGAGATAGTCCAAAAGGTGGTTTTAAGGATGATATTTGATACTGTTCACCGGCAGGCTGACAATCAGGTCACTGTTGTTTACGGCTATATTTATATAACCACTGCCTGTATTGCTTGCCCGTGCCTTTTCTGCAATTTTACTTATCAGGTCAACAGCCACGGCGTTCATCCTTTCCCAGTTTGTTTATAATTTCATTCGCTAAGCATTTATAGTCATGGCTTCCTCTCGAATTCTCCTGGTAAATGTTTACCGGCTGCTTATTTGCCTGTGCTTTGGGAATAGCCTGGCTGACACGGATGATGGTATCAAAAGCAAGGCCGGTAGGTTTCAAGTCCTCTGACAGGTTTTCTTCGCTGCCGGAATTCCTGGACATTTCTCTTTCCAGCTTCGCTGTGAGTATGTTGGATGCAATCATATACAGATTGACAATGCCGGTTTCCAGAACTGCTGAGTCAATAGGAATCTCGCCATGTAGAACCTCATAGATAGTTGGACTGTTGAAGTTATCAATCCCCAGGCTGGATGAGGCGTTACCCTGTGGGTCCATGTCGATAAGCAAGGTCTTATGCCCCTTTTCCGCCAGGACAGAAGACAGATTTACGGCTGTACTGGTCTTGGAGCAGCCACCCTTTTGATTGACAATGGAAATTGTAATCATGATATGCACTTCCTTTGAATTACATTATGGGAGGGGAGGAATAATTTAGATTTCAAAGCTTTTTTCTTTGTTTTTAGGTTTGGCTTATTTGCGTTTACCGGTATAGTTTGAAAGGATTTGTTTTTCCAACTGGCGGCTGAGCTTCAATGCTTTTCTGTAGTAACCGTTGGAATAGGCATCGGTCATTTCCTTGCGAAGTTTTTCATCCACCATGTGAATCAGTCCTTTCAGAAGGCGACAAAAAAGCACAGCCGAGAATGACTGTGCAAGCCAGAATAATATACTACTTAAAAAATGTTTTCCTAACAAACTATTATAGTTTCAAACAATGCTGTTAATGACAATTAAGTCTCTATTGCACCGTGTGAAAAAATACTAACGGTTTTTCATTCTGGAGTTCATTTGGTTTGAAATTTAATGATATGCATAAGAACAAATTTTATTTAATCAGATCTAATTTCTGCCTGATTTTTCGCATATGCTTTTTTGTTGCTCTATTAATTGCTTCACCTTTTCCAAATATCATTTCAGCCCTTTTAACATATGAGATAAAATTCCCCTTACCCTTATAAATACCTTTAATAGAGTATTTCTCATATATATTCTTACAACTTATCTTATTCCCTTTTTTTGTAACCCCATTACTTTTTATTATAGTTTTAAGTTTCCGATACATCCTATAATAGTACTTTGATATAGTTTTATCTCTAATCGTGACTACATTGCCATCAAACGTAAACCCTAAATAATTCAATAAGTTTTTACCATTATTAACCCTGTCAAGCACGAGTTCATTACAACTAATTACAAAATTATCTTTAAATTCAAATATTTGAGTTTTATCTGGTTGTAAATCCAACCTAGGTATTGATTTGATAATACTATTTATATAGGTAAACTGATTTTTAAAAACTTCCTCACTGCGTTTTGGTAGCACAATAATAAAATCATCACTGTAACGCATATACAAGCCGTTATTGTCGCAAACATAATCATTTATCCTTTTATCAAATTGTAACATATAGATATTCGACAAAACAGCACTAATAGCCGAACCTTGAGGTATTCCGTAGTCTTCCTCATGTTTTTTTACATACTGCTTTTTATACAGCTTAAATTGATCTAAAGTTAATACTTTCTCTAATTGATTGAGCTTTTTAATTCCGTCTTCACTATGAGGCAACCCGTTTAAATCCAATAAACTTTCCAAATCCCATACGGAGTATTTAGTAATATTTTTATAAACAGCATAGTAATCAGCCGGAAGTTCTTTTGTCCCTAGCAAATCATTCAGCATATTTTTTAAATATTTATGATCTAAGCTATCAAAAAACTTTGTAAAATCGCCAATAATAATGTAGCAGCTTTCCTTTTTTCTTATAAAATCTATTGCTTGTTTAGCAAAGTGTATATTATTCTTTCTTAATTCATCTCTGTACGCAATAGCTGAATTGCTTATGCCATCATTTTCAGCTCTTTTGTTATACAATTGATTAAGTTTATATCCATAAAATTGAAATATACATCTATCTATATGTGCAGAATAGCAAAGCTCACGTTCCTTTTTTATAATTCCTTTCTCCTTACTATACTTATTAAATGTTTGTATGTAGTGAATAAAGGGATAAAAACTATGGGTTTCTATATTCTTTGGATTATTAATGTAACCCCATACATCATCTAAAGAAACTCTGTTATCAAAATGTGCATAATTTCTCCTACTTTTGTTTTTCGCTTTCCATTCATAGAGTTTCACATTTTTCCCCCGTAATAGCGTAATACCCATCAACACGGGGGGCAGCATCCCTAAGCTGACAGGTATAACTCAACATGGTATTCATTTTTCGCCTGAGCGATTTGTGTCAAGAATTCCAGCTACCCAAATTCGCCCTAATACTAAACTATGTTATAATAGTTAAGGAGGCAAGTTCAATAGAGATGATTATAATGTGTCTTACAATGCTGATACTCAATGAACTCTGTTCAACTCTGGAGGGACTATTTGAAACAATAATCTCCAAGCAGTTGACAACAATCTCCATCCCTCATGTCCAATTACATAAGGCATAATCATTATATCCTTTTCCAGTTTCAGGGTCAAGGATTTTTTGGTACATTTTTGGTGCATTTGTTTTATTTAGGTAATAAAGACTTCACAAAGTACTCCTGACTCCTGGAATAGAAAATTGCAGTAAAAAAGGTTCTGTAATAAGAGTGTTAGAGGAGCGCAGAATAAAAAATTGCTGATTATTGAGCACAATCTTTTTTAGAAAACACTATTGTTGTACAACTGTTGTAAAATTGTTGTAGTAAACAAAAAACTTCCGAAGCCTAAACCTCGGAAGCCTTGATTTCACTGGAGCCCTCAATCAGAATCGAACTGATGACCTCATCCTTACCATGGATGCGCTCTGCCTACTGAGCTATGAGGGCACATGGAGCGGGTGATGGGAATCGAACCCACGCAGTCAGCTTGGGAAGCTGATATTCTACCATTGAATTACACCCGCATTGACTAAATCTTATTTGTTAATTCAGTCCTTGCAACCTATAATTTTTTCAGAGAACGAAAGGAATTATAACATATTTAAATACTTAAGTCCAGAGTGTTATGGCCCCTTTAAACAGTATTAGGCCTTTCCCTCTTCAAGATATTTCTCTAATTTACGTTTTACTCTCTGTAGCGCATTGTCAATCGATTTTACACGCCTGTCCAGGTCCTCGCCGATTTCCTGGTATGATTTGCCTTGCAAATACAGGGACAAGACCTCCCATTCCAAGCCGCTCAATATCTCTCCCATTTTCATCTCTATCCCCGTAAACTCTTCCCTGTTGATGACCATTTCCTCCGGGTCTGCAACCCTTTCTTCGCTGATAACATCCATAAGCGTACGGTCGGATTCTTCGTCGAAAATAGGCTTATTAAGAGAAACGTAGGAATTCAGAGGGATGTGTTTTTGTCTTGTAGCCGTTTTAATTGCCGTAATAATCTGCCTTGTGATGCAGAGCTCCGCAAAGGCGCGGAAGGATGAAAGCTTGTCCTCTCTAAAGTCTCTAATCGCCTTATAAAGGCCTATCATCCCTTCCTGGATAATATCTTCCCTGTCGGCGCCAATAAGAAAATAGGTTCTTGCTTTGGCACGAACAAAACTTTTGTACTTGTTTATTAGATATTCGAGGGCTTTATTATTACCTGACCTTGCATACTCAATTATTTCCTCATCAAGCAACGCACCATAAGAAACCGGTGCCTCGGCATGCACATCCGACTTCAATATAACGCCCCCCCAGTATATGCAAAAAATCCGAATGCATTTATAATCCTATAATTCAGCTGTTCCGAACAGAGTACACACATACATAATTATACGTAAGACCAACTTTTATGTCAAGTTAAAACTTACTCCTTCGCATTTTCTCCAGTTTCTCCAACATTTCGGGTTTTATGCGGGATTCTATGGTATTTACCCTGTCAATCTTTCTATTTTCCCCCGAATCCGCCCTCCTGGAGGCTAAGGAGATCTCTTCCTTCAACTCCCACGGCGTCATTCGGATGCCGCCGTTGCTTAAAATTATCGTCTGCTCAAGGTAATCGGATGTTACAACCCTGATTGTACAAGTATTTCCCAGTTTGTGAACAAATTTTTCAATGTAATTATCGGCTGTTTCATTTTCTCTTGTGAATACCACCGTCAGGTTATCGAAAATTTCCTGCTTTTCCTGGCTCCCTTTTACCAGATGGGCGTCGAAAACCACAATCGTATTTATTTTTTTATAGCCCTGGTAATTCGATAGGATATTGAGCAGCTTATTCCTGCATTCCTCCAGGGTTTCATTCTTTAGATCAAAAACATCGCCCCAGGCGTTGATCACGTTGTATCCGTCTATTATCAAGTACTCCATGAAACGTTACCGTTTTCCTCTTTGTCTAAGAATTTCATACAATACAATAGCCCCTGCAACAGCGGCGTTTAAGGATGAAATTCGGCCATGCATCGGAATGTTCACCAAAAAATCGCACTTTTCCCGCACAAGCCGGCTTATGCCTTCACCTTCACTTCCTATAACCAGGGCAATGGAGCCCGTCAAATCAGTTTCATAAAAGGGCTTTTCACCTGAAGCGTCGGTCCCTACAACCCAGATATTTTTCTTTTTTAAATACTCGATGGTCTGGGCAATATTCGTGACCTTTGCTACAGGCACATACTCCACCGCACCGGCGGAAGCCTTGGACACCGCCGCAGTCAATCCTACAGCCCTTCTTTTGGGTATGATTACGCCATGAGCCCCTACCGCATCGGCGGTTCTTAAAACCGAGCCCAGGTTGTGGGTATCGGTTATTTCATCCAGTATGATGAGAAAAGCGGGTTCTCCCTTTGCATCCACTTCTTCCAGAATATCGTCAATATCCACATATTCCTTCACCGCAGCGTATGCAATGACCCCCTGGTGTGCGTGTGTTGACGCAAGGCTGTCCAGCCTGGCCTTTTCGACCTCCTGCACCACAATTCTTTTTTCTTTGGCAAGGGATAGGATGTGCTTTATAGACCCTTCCCTCTCCCCTTTGGCCACCAGTATTTTGTCAATGGGCCTGTTTGATTTTAAGGCCTCAAGCACCGGATTTCTTCCCTCGATTTTATCCAAATGCTCACCGGAAAGGTCCTTTTGGGCCTGTTTCTCTTTCGGTCCGGCTCCTGAAGTCCATTTATTCCCTCCCGGATTTTTTTCCCGGTTCGTTCTCGCCATTTTCACTCATCTCTTCCATTAAGCGATGTTAAATATTTGGTTTCATCCGTGTATATCCTTTTATTCCCTCTTACTTGATGAAGGGGTCCGTCGTATCACCAATATCAAAAATCACAGCCCTAAATTGATGCATCAATATCCAATACAAAGGGGCGACAACCTGCATAAATTCCAAAGAACCAGGGTTAGCCCTGGTTCTTGATCTCTGAAACCGACATCTTTAAAATGCGCATAAGGCGGCTGTAGTCCTTTTTTAGGTAAAGGTAGCCGATTAAGGATTCAAACCCCGTTGCATATTTGTATTCGGTCACATTCGCGTTTTTCGGTATGGTGCCCGATTTCGCGTTTCTGCCCCTGCGCACAATATCCAGTTCCTCCGGGGACAAGGAATCCATAAGCCTGTGGATTATATCCGACTGCGCCTTTGCCTTCACGAAATCAGTAGAGCGCTTATGAAGCCTGTGCACAGGAGCATTTTCCTCGCTGACAATCAGGGTTCGGACATAGAGCTCATAAACCGCGTCTCCCATGTATGCGAGGAGCAGGGGTGAATACCGTCCCTCTTCAATACCACTGAAATTAAATTCGCCTGCCAAGGTTTGTAAAAAGTTCTCATTCATCCGTTCTTTTATATCCTCTAAAAAAATAATCCATCCTTTTATCTGCCGTCTTTCAAACCATTAATTTTAAACTTTGAAAGGCAATGCTTCCATTCACTTCCGCACAACTTTTACCCCCTGGGGCGTGTCCTCAAGGGTTATTCCCATGGCCTTCAGCGTATCTCTTATTTCGTCCGCCTTTTGCCAGTTTTTTTCCTTCCTGGCCTGCTGACGCCGGTTGATCAAGTCCTCTATTTCCGGTTCCAGTTCAGGCGCCTTCTCCTCTTTCTCCCTTACCTTGTCCAAATCCAGTCCCAGTATGGAATCAAAATTAAGCAGCAGTTCATACAGCCCCTGGGATTTGGCAGGCTGCCTTATAACACTCCACACCACGCCAAGGGCTTTGGGGATATTCAAGTCATCGTTTACCGCCTCTTCAAACTCTCTCTTAAATTGGGAAACGACGCCGCTCTCAACCCTCTCGTTGCCCTTTTTATGAGCCCATGCGCCTTCCAGGAGCCGGTCGAGGGACACCTGTGCCGCCTGAAGGCCATCCCACGTAAAGTTCAGTTTACTCCTGTAGTGGGCATTCAGGCAAAAATATCGGAAGGCCAGAGGGTTAAAGCCCTTTGCTTTTAAATCGGCAACGGTATAAGTATTGCCAAGGCTTTTGGACATTTTTCCGTTATCCACCAGCAAAAACTCTCCATGCATCCAGCGCCTTACTGCCGGTTTGCCGAGAAGCGCCTGGGACTGGGCTATTTCATTTTCATGATGGACCGGAATATGGTCCACTCCCCCGGTGTGGATGTCAAAAAAATCTCCCAGGTACTTCCTGCTCATGGCCGAGCATTCTATATGCCAGCCGGGATAGCCCATTCCCCATGGGCTGGGCCACTGCATAATATGCTCCCTGGGCGCTTTCTTCCACAGCGCAAAATCGGCAGGATGCCTTTTTTCCTCATTGATTTCAACCCTGGCACCTGCAATCTGCCCCTCAAGGTCTATCCCTGAGAGTTTCCCGTAATCCTTAAACTTGCCTATATCAAAATAAATCCCGTCACTGGTTTCATAGCCGTACCCCTTTTCAATCAAGCCCCGGACAAATTCGATCATTTCAGGGATATGCTCGGTGGCCTTGGGCACAAGCTCGGGTTTTTCTATATTCAAGGCCTTAATATCGTTGAAGAAAACCTCCGTATAGTAGCCGGCGATCTCCCAGGGTGATTTTTTTTGCTCTTTGGCTGTTTTCATCATTTTGTCTTCGCCTTCATCCGCGTCGGAAACGAGATGCCCCACATCGGTAATATTCATAACATGCTTTAACTTATAGCCGTTGTACTTGAGAACTCTTCTTAATATATCCATAAACACATAGGTTCTCAAATTTCCAATATGTGCGTAGCTATAAACCGTTGGTCCGCATGAGTATATTCTTACTTCCTCTCCCTCCAGCGGTTCAAATTCTTCTTTTTCTCTCGACAGCGTATTATACAGTTTCATTCGCTTCCCCTTCTCTCAAATGCGTATAAGCCGTTGGCTGTATACCCGGCAATAAAATATAATTATATAGTAACACGTAGCAAGAGGGCTAAGTATGAAATTCACAATAATTATTTTATACAAAATTTGCAGTCTTGTCATTCATTTTCGCGCCGAATATTGACATAACTTTCATGCACGGTTGTCTTCAGTTTATTATCCAGCGGCATTTCACCCTTGACGGAAGTCATATTCTCCAGCCGTTCAATTCTGGCCAGCAGCCTGCACAATTCCTGGGCCACAGGATCAGGCATATGAATCTGGTCCAGTTCAATAGAGGCGGCCACCTTCTTGCCGTCCTTTTTAACCGCTCTGCCGGGAACTCCCATAACGGTAGTATCCGGTTCAACCTCACTGAGCACAACGGCATTGGCGCCGATTCTTGCGTTGTCGCCCACCTTAAAAGGACCGAGAATTTTTGCTCCTGCGCCGATCAACACATTGTTCCCGATGGTAGGGTGTCTTTTTCCTTTATCCTTCCCTGTTCCCCCCAGCGTAACCCCGTGGTAGATAGTGCAGTTATCGCCGACCTCGGCCGTTTCACCTATGACCACACCCATACCGTGGTCGATGAACAGCGCCCTCCCGATTATTGCGCCGGGATGGATCTCAATCCCCGTTATGAACCTGCCTATCTGTGATATCCACCTGGCTATAAAAAAGACATTTCTTTTATAGAACCAGTGCGCAACTCTATGAAACAAGATAGCGTGAAATCCCGGGTAGAGGAATATGACCTCCAGCACACTCTTTGCCGCCGGGTCTCTCTGTGCAATTGACTTCGCATCACTTAGCAGCTCTTTAAACATAATATTGCCCCTTAATCCAAAATTTAATCCTGTTGTACTATTCGCTTACACATTTGAAAAAACCCCGCCTCATTGTATGCAATAGAGGCGAGGTCTTCGCGGTTCCACTCTAATTAGATAAACCATCTCGTCGGCATAACGGAGCTTCTCCGTGAAAACCTAACCCTTTTAAGGCTCAGCCTTCAAATTCACAGGTGCACTTTCCCCCACCGCCGCCCGGAACAGCTTTCAGCCAGTGGCTGCTCCTCTCTGAAGGGATAAGCAAGGTACTCTACCTGATCATTATTTCTTACCATATTGTTTAGTTTTAATTTTATCAGAAGAAATATGCTATGTAAATACTGTGTGGGCTTGAATTATCCCGATGAAATTGCCCGCAGCAAAAAATTAGGGATAGAATTTACTATCCCTTTCCCTGTTACTTATTTTATTCCTGACGCCCGTGCTTATGGTGCTCCTCCATCCCTTGTACCATTTCCTCTTCTTCCTCCAGAGCCCCCGGGAAATCAAATTTTTGGGGCGGGAAGAATTCGTCCACAGGAAATTCAATTGTTTCAAACAGTTCGCAAGGATTTTCATCCGTTGATGCTATGCACTCTTTATTGGGAACACAGAAATCAAAGGCCGGTATAAGCAGCTGTACAAGCCTTGCAAGCTTGATTATTGAAAACAAGCCGATGGTTACTACAACCCTTCTCGAAGGAATATGGCCTTCATGTCTTGCTTCGTCAGTCCCTCTTTCGTCGCTATCAAACTCCACATCCTCTTCATCTTCAATGGCTTCCAAAATCCTTCCGGGTACCTGGTCGATGCAGGAGCAGTCGTCAAAGAGTTTATCCAAAACATCTTCTATTTTCGCATTGAGGCATATGGGCTCTGCCACCTCCACTTTGGCAATAGGCTGGTTATCCTGCTGCAAGGATGAAGCCGCAGGTGAATATGGTTCAACATAATGGGACTTGAATATCTTTACATTGCCTTCCGAGCCGAACAAGACCACCTTCTTGCTGAACACTACAATGCCCTGTCTGGGTATGGCCCTTGTGCCCCCGGTCATCTTCGGGACAAAGAAATCTAAGGAAACTTTGATGAAAAACTTGACATCTACCGTAAAAAATCCTCTTTTGAACGGGACCTCTTCCACATCGGTAAAAACATCAAGCACCACCGATCTTTTGCACTTGACGTTAATTGCCCTGTTTATAATCCTTTGCATACTTTCAGGATTTTTGAACAAAACTTTTGCATTCTCTATGCAGTCCTTTTCTTTACAGGAGTCATATATTTTTTCAACCTGTATGCATACCGCTTCCCTGATCTTTGACAAATCTTTTTCGCTTATCAATCCCGCAACAACTTTGTCATGATTATAGCTCATTGCATCATCCCCCTTAACTTATAAGCTATTTTTTGATTTCCCTCTCAATTACATAATATGTTGCCCTCCGTATTTGGTGATATATTAATGAATTTTTAATCGATATGTTTTACAACGCTTCTTTTGCGCTATTTTTCAGATATCACAGCCGGCAACGGCTGGCTGCCTGATGTAAATTCTTTTGTGCAGCATATAATAAACAAAGAAAAATCATATATATATATTATTGCCCCATAATAGAATTCGGTTCTTGATTTTTAGTGAGGTGGAATAAATGTATAATTCTAATAATAAACAGTACATATTCAAGCAGTCCTCCGGCAAGGTATTCAACTTCTTTTATGAAGAAAAGCTGGGTCTTTGCTATAGTGTGCTTACCAATCAAAAAACCTGGACAGAGCCCGTCTCTCTTCAAAAGAACATACATTATAATTTTCATATGGATATGGACTATGAGGATTGTTTCCACATCATTTACCAGGATAAGCAGGGGAATATATTCTACAGCAAAATGGGCAACGACAGCATAAGTACGGTTCCGGTGCTAAACAGCAAACAGGCGTCTTCATACAACAAGCATCTATTCCTCGTCCATTCAAAAAACGCCATGCATTTTTTTTATACCCTTCAGCACAACAATTCGACTATGCTGGCCCATCAAATCCTTGCAAACGGCCAGGCCGAAGTACCCAAAATTATTGATTACGTAATGGACAACACTTGCCCCTATACGGTCATTTGCGATAAATCAGGCAGCATCTACGCTTTCTACCAGTCCTCCGACGGCAGGTATATCCAGCTGGGATATAAAAGATACCTGCAGCCTCAAAAGCTATGGGGGGAATTCGTCCCAATAACAAAACTCAAGGGTATTGCAGAGTACCCCAGGGCTGTTGTCGACAGCAAAGGCACCATCCATCTATGCTACCAGTGCCGTTTCGAAAAGTACAACAATCTGATTTACCAGCAGAAGGTCCCGGACAGGAACATGTGGACCAATGAATTTACCGTCCACTCCTCGTCCCATTCCTTTGCCGATTTCTCCGTTGTCTGTACCGGCAGCGACATCACCGTCTATTGGGTAAGGGATGATATTATATACTGCAGCAGTTCCGGCGACTACGGAATCACCTGGAGCAAGCCGGCCCGGTATCCGTTTTCTGCGGGAAGGCAGATGGTATGCGTGTACTACAAAACAAACAGCCCCTATGAAGCCGACAGAATCATTTCCTCCTGTGTTCCCGGGAGCTTTATAAACGGCTTTCGGCTGGCATTCTACAAAACCTCTGAAGATGCGGGCGGCAAAAGCATGTCCGCGGAAGAACTGCGAAAAATGATCGTCGAAAGCCTCCAGATGTTAAAAACAAGTGTGGAGGAATTAAAGGAAGCCGATACCGCTCTCAAGGGAAACATCACAGACCTGTATTCGGCGCAGCAGAATATAAACAGGGAAATAACCAAATGCAATGTCCGATTGAGTAATATGGAAAATGAAATAGGCCGGGCAATGGCCGCTTATAAAAATTTTGATTACAACCAGCTGAAGGAAAGATTCGTCTCCGAATTGGATTTAAAGTCCCTATTCCATCAATATGAAATGGAGCTGCAGGAAATAAAAAGAGAAATATCTGACTTAAAAGAGGAAATGGCTCAAAAGAAGTCCTAGCTTTTCAAGACCGGTTTAGGTAAACTTTTCCATTAGAAGATTAAGCAGTTAAAACGAAAACGTCAACAAAAAACCTCCTTTGACAGGAGCTCTTCTGTTGACGTTAAAACCCAAAATGGCGTTTCCCTATATTTTGACACCTAGCCCTACGCTAGGTGGGTGTCCTGCTGGACGCTTCAACCTTCCCCCGCCGTTGCACCCGTTCAAGCGACAAGTGTCGGAATTAGGTTGGGGCCTGATATCTACTGCCAAACACCGGACTCCCTTATGTCTGATGTAGGTTCAAAATAATAGGTTTATCCGCTCATTTCAGGATTAATTGCATCTTACAAAATTATTATAACATCAAAACAGCAGATTTAACAATAAAATATTATCCCTTTTAAATCATTTTTACCCAATATTCCAGTATCAGACGCTATTATGCTTTCAAAATCAAACAATACAAGCATTTTAGCTTCTGCCGGCCCGTTTTGGCTCGATAGGTCTCAGTATATTTTTTCATATTTATTCTTTTTATATGCGGGAATTATTTTATAAATTTCTCTGATTGGGGTCTTATTTTTTATCCCTTCACTGACCAGGAGCTCCTTGAACTCAGCAGGAAATTTGATGCAATACCCGCACCCATCCTTGGCGATATGGCACGGTGTAGAAACGACTTCAAAGATATAGCCCTTTTTTTCAAAAATACTGCACAGTTTATATGCAAAGTTACCTGAGTCTAATAGTGCCAGGCAGTCCATACCATCACTCCTTTTGCTGAAAGCGGCAGGTTAAGTTTAAGGCCGGGTTGAGAAAAATACAGTATTATAATACTGGAGGTAATCCTGGAGTGTTACTGGATTCTGTCATAGGGCAATGGCCGCCCGGTTTACTTGACACCCATTTTGTTTTCCCTTGCATAATAAAAGAGGTACTGCTGCGCAAATCCGGCCAGCCCATCAAAATATTCCCGTGCAAAGCTTTGAATTTCCTCAAAGCGGGCGGTTCTATGGAAATACAATCTTTCCATAACCCTTTTTACCCACACGTCCGTCGGGAACACATCATGCTTTGTGCCGCTGTATAGCAGGACACAGTCGGCAACCTTTGCACCAACACCGGGAAGCCGCATGAGCTCGCTCCTGGCTTCACCCGTACTGAGGCCGGCCAATTTTTCCAGGCAAACCTCATGGTCCCTCACCATCCTGGAGGTTTTGGCGATGTACTTACACCTGTACCCTCCTCCACAAATATTCAGGCCCTCAATGCTGGAGCTTGCAAGGCTTTCAACCGTAGGAAACGTGTAATGGCTGCCGCCGGCAAACCTTATTTCAGCCCCGTACAGCCTGCATAAGGTTTTTATGGTATTCTTAATTCTCGGGATGTTATTATTGGAAGATATGATGTAAGAAATCAGCATCTCCCACGGTTCCTGCTTCAAAAGCCTTATCCCGTGGCCGAACTCCACGGCTTTTCTCATAATTCCATCTTTTGAAATCCTGCTTTTCACCTCACTGTAATCCCTGCCCAGGTCAAAATAATCGTACCATAGGTCCTTAAAATCCTGCAGGGACGTATTTGAAAGCACCAGCACCCCGTCATGGAAACGGATATTTGCCGCTTTGCCTTTAACCACTCCGGTGTAGCTTCCATCCCCTTCTTTGATCCACCTGAAGCACTGCCCGCATTCAAAGGTGTGGGTGGGAGAGAAGTCCTTTACTCCTTCCACAATAACTCTATTGCCGTCTTCGGTTATATCATAGCCCCTGTAGTCTATGGCAAGCCACCCCCTTCTCTTTACATACTATACATATATTCCCCTTTTTTTGCGTCATAAATAAAAATACTGAAAAATGTGAATCGGACAAAAAGTTTTAACACTATGCCGCCCGCCGCAATAATATATTATAAAGATAGCCCGCTTTATAGGCCCATGGAATCACTTTTTAACCGGCAGGAGAGAGACGTATGAAGATATATATCAGTTCATCCTGGAAGAACCGTGAAGAGGTTCGAAAATTAGCAGTAACTTTAAGAAGGCACGGCTGTGAAGTATTTGATTTCACAGACCCTGCCTGCAGAAAAACCCATGAAGCGCCGCCCGAAATGTTCCCGGAACAATTCGACCCCTCAAAGCACCGCTACAAAGAGTATATCGACAGGCCGGAGTGGCGCGACGCAGTGGCGGAAAACCGTGAAGCCATTGCAAATTCCGATTTGATCCTTCTTCTTTTGCCATGCGGCATTGATGCAACGGCAGACTGGGCTTACGGTGTGGGCCTGGGGAAGCCCTCCATCATTGTAGGACAGCCCAGGGCCGGAGAAAGGAGTGCAGTCCACCTCTGGGCCGAAGCAATACTGGAATCCGCAGACGAGGCCGTTTCATACATCCTAAGTAAAAATCAGGAACATTTGAAAACTATGAAAAATAATTAACATAATACTTCTTTCATTAATACTATGTAAATATATTAATATTTATAGATAGGGTTATTATGCCGGAAGCCGATTATAACAGTATAAAACCTGGGGACAGCTATATACTTTACAAGCAAATCACCGAGGATATGGTCCGGTCCTTTGCGGATTTCACCGGAGATTACAACCCGGTGCATATAGATGATTCCTATTGCAAAGAGCATGGTCTGGACTCGCGAATCGTTCATGGAATGTTGACCATTTCCTTTCTTTCCACCTTCATCGGTATGCATTTGCCGGGGAACGGGGCGGTCTGGCTCTCTCAGCGCATAGACTTCATAGCGCCGGTAAAAATAGGCGATACCATAAAAATTCACGGCACCGTTATTAAAAAGGACAGCGGCAATGTCCTGGGGCTGAACATCGTCACAATCAAATTCCGGATATTTAATCAACTGGATAAAATGGTTGTCCGGGGCACGGTTAAAGTATCCGTAAAATAATTAGAAACGGGGGACGGATTTTGGGAGGCAAAGTCATCCTGATCACCGGCGGAAGCCGGGGACTGGGCTCCAAATTGGTGAAGCGGCTCTCAGCCGAAAATGAAAATACAGTTTATTTTACTTATCTCAATTCTGAAAAAAAAGCCGCAGAATTGGCGGCCCAATTTAATAATGTGACAGCCTTGAAATGTGACCAGAGAAGTGAAAGTCAAATTATAGACTGCGTATCAAAAATAGACTCCCTGCACGGCAGGCTTGATGTCCTTGTCAATAATGCCTGCAACTCATTTAAGCCCTGTGAACTCCTGTCCACAGACTGGGCCGCATTCCAGGACTGCTTTGACGTCAACGTAAAGGGGGCCTACTTTTTCACCAGGGAAGCGGCAAAGATAATGAAAAGGCAAGGTGCAGGAAAAATAATAAACGTATTGTCTTCCTATGTACTAAATGTACCGCCTGAAAAACTGTCCTTCTACATCACCGCCAAATATGCCCTTTTAGGTATTTCCAGGGCGGCCGCCGTTGAACTGGGCAAATGGGGCGTCACAGTCAACATGATTTCCCCGGGGCTTATGGCCACAGACCTTTCGGGCCACCTGCCTAAAAAGTACTTTGATATGCAGGCACAAAAGCATCCCATGAAAAGGATGGCTTCCACCGATGATGCGGCGGATGTGGTAGAATTTCTGATTTCGGATAAAGCGAAGTTTCTCAACGGTACAAATATCCCTGTCAACGGAGGCGAGGTTTTCCTATGATGAATTCAATAAACATAGCCCTATTAGGGAATAGCACCACAGACTATATCGCATCTTCCTTAAGCGAAGAGTGTAAAAGGCACGGTATTTCAGCCAGCATATACAATTCTCCGTTCAACCAGTACCAGCAAGAAGTTTTAAACCCTGTCAGCGGATTTTATGCGTCTGCCCCCGAGTTGGCCTTGCTCCTCCTGGAAGGCCGGCTGCTGTTTCCTGAATGGTATGATTTTACCTTTTTGCGGAGCGACGACAAAGAAAAAGCGTCTGAAATACAGACGGTTTTTGATTCTATTGTGTCTGTGGTGGAAAAAATTCATCAAAACAGCGGCACAAAGATCCTGGTCAACAACTTTAAGATCCCTTACCACACCCCCCTGGGAATACTGGACAATAAATCCGGCATGGGATTGAAGCAAATGATCGCCCATCTCAATCAAAAACTTGAAGAATTCGCTTCGGATAAAGAATACGTATACATTTTCGACTACAACGGGTTATCTTCCCATTTCGGCCATATCAGGGCGGAATCCCGGAAGATGTACTACATCACAAAAAGTCTCACCTCTTTTTCCTTTTCAAAGCTTCTGGCAAAGGAGTACATGAGGTATATACTGCCGTTAAAATCGAAAACCAAAAAATGCCTTGTTCTGGACCTGGATAATACCCTTTGGGGGGGCGTTGCGGGAGAAGACGGACTTTCAGGGATAAAACTGGATATTTCCGGAGCGGGGAGGGCCTTTTACGATTTCCAGCAGGAAATAGTAAGCCTGCACAGCAAAGGCATCATTTTGGCCGTCAACAGTAAAAACAACTATGAAGACGCAGTAAACATTATTGAAAACCATCCCCACATGCTGCTGAGAAAAAAATATTTTTCATGCCTTAAAATCAACTGGCAAAATAAAGCGGACAATCTAAAGGAAATTGCCAACGAGCTCAATATAGGAGTGGACAGTCTGGTATTTTTCGACGACAGCCCTGTGGAGAGAGAGTTTGTCAAGACGGCCCTGCCCCAGGTAACCGTGGTGGAAGTGCCTGAGGATGCCAGCAAATATGCGGAAGCCCTGCGGGAACTGGTTGAATTTGAATCCTTGAGTATAACCGAGGAGGATATCAATAGAAATAAAATGTATGAGGAAAGCAGAAAAAGGAATGAAATCCTCCAGCACAGCAAAGATCTGGAAGAGTTCCTGAAAAATCTTGAGTCAAAGGTCGTTATAGAATATGCGAATCCGTTCAATATACCCAGGATTGCCCAACTGACCCAAAAAACCAACCAGTTTAACATGACTACAAAAAGATATCTGGTTGAGGATATTGAAAATATGGCCGGCAGCGGAGAATATAAGGTATTTTCCTGTTCCGTATCCGACAAATTCGGCGATAACGGCATCGTGGGAGTTTGCATTGTAAAAACCGAGGCCCCAAAGGCCTTCATTGACACATTCCTGTTAAGCTGCCGGGTGCTGGGCAGAAATGTGGAATTTGCATTTCTTTCCGGTATCGTCGGTATACTCAGAGAAAACGGGTTTGATTCCATAACCGCCCTATATATAAGAACCGAAAAGAATAAAGCCAATCAGGATTTCTATTCCCAGGCCGGCTTTATGAAAATAAATGAAAAGGACGGCATGGTCTCCTATATCCTGAATAGCCGAGATAAGCTAAAGGAATTCAAGCATATCGACGTATCAATTAAAAAGGAGGAATGAATCAATGGATGCAAAATTTGCAAGCCTGGTGGCCGGAGCTCTCAAAATCGATCCCTCCCGGCTTCATAATGATTCTACCGCACAAACCGTTCCCGAATGGGATTCGCTCACCCATTGGGCCGTCATCGGTATGCTGGAGGAAGCCTATGGAGTGGAATTCACAATGGATGAGGCAACCGAGTTTAAAAATCTTGGAGAGATATATGAAACCTTGATGAAAAAACTTTCTTAAGCACAGGGGCAGGAATTCCCTCCCCCTGTTTTCATTTTTGACACTCCGGTTACACGGAATGGCGTCTATTTTTTTTTGATCTCATCAAACAAATAAGTCCTGTCATATTTACCCCCTTTAAAGGGGATTGGGTTGGAAGTCTTTCCGGCCGTATCCAATAAATCCTGTCCGTCTGATTTTATTTCAAATGGGATTCCGGCGCTGTAAAGAATGGTAGGTGAAATATCCAAAAAAGAGGCTACTTTTTTATCTTCCTTATAGTGCTTATTGTCCGGAGTAATAATAAATAGAGGCACAAATTCAAAATACCTGTTATCCACAGTAAATGAAGCCTGTTTATAATCGCTGGTATCTATATCGGGGGTGTGGTCTCCGTATATGAATATGTATGTATTTTTACAGCTGGCCTTTATGTCGGTTACAAAATTTTTTATTGACTGGTCCACATAGGATATGGAGTTAAAATAATTTCTCACCGTTTCATCCTTAATATCATCGTACCTGCTGTTGTTATAATAATTCCTTGCATTTGTGAAGGGTCCATGGCTGGTCATTGTTATTATATACGAAAGATAAGGCTGTTCCAGGGTTTTTATGGTTTTTGCGGCAAAGTTGAATACATCCTGGTCCGGCGCTCCCCAACCCACATCCTTCATACCCATTTTAAGCATGTCATAGAACTCCTCAAACCCCATTTTAGGAAATGCGGTGTCACGATTAAAAAAACTTCCTAAATTTCCATGAAACGCCACGGTTTTGTATGAACTGCTCACAAGCCTGTAGAGCATGGAATTGGGATAACTGTAATTTGAAAGCTTCAATGCAGGAAATCCGTCCAAGGGTTCGAGGCTGTTTATTGTAGAGAACTCGGCGTCCGATGTGCTTCCCCCTTTATGATAGCTCATGGCATACGGGTAATATACGGCCTGTTCGGTCAGTGAATGGAGATAAGGGGCTATATAATCGCCATCATATTTTTGATTGGCCACATTGGCGTCCATAGATTCTACCTGAATGATTATAAAATTCGGCTTATCCTCCGCAGCCTTTTCATTGATCAGCGCCTTGCCGTATTCAAAGCTGCTTATCATCTGTTTTTCATTTCCTTTCAGCAAAAGGCTTGTGACCTCGTTTACTGCAGTTCCATAGCGCTCTGTAATAAGTGATTCGCCCTTGTACCTGTCATTGACAAATTGGATGATAGAACTGCCTGCATTATAGTTGTTCAATTCAATGGATGCAATCATAGATATGGATGTGATGACAATAAGCAGCCTGTAAAGGCCCCTTTTCTTTCTTGCATTGTATATCCGGTAAAAATTTATGGCAATATAGATGAAAGCAGGGAAATCCACAAGAACAACAAGCAATTTAAAGCTTATGGGGGCCGCAAAACTTTTTACCGCCGTAAAGCCTTCGTCAAAAAGAGTAAACCACTGTAGTATATGGAGATAGTTATGGTAATATAAGTAATATGAAATATTGGCCAATATATATACTGTCTGTAATATATACACGGCTATAAAAAATATCCTGGATTTTATCCTTAAAATCAACGGATAGATAGCCAAAGCCAGCAGGATGGACATACGAAATTTGTATTTAAATATTTCCTCCGTCTGTGAGGGAATAATATAATAATTGAACAGCGTTATTTTTAAAGCGTTTAAAATAAGGAAAAAAGCAATTACCGTTACAGCTTCAATTCCGGCTCTATTTTCAACTTTCTTCAGGGCACCTGTTAACTTTAAAGTACAATTTTTAGTCATTATGATACAGTCCTTTTCCGTCAGGATACAGGATATCATTGTTTTATGTATTATTTATGTTAATTTTGTGAATAAATTTTTAACTTTTTGGGCTTTTATTGTAATAATTTCTTATTGACATTTTTACAAGTAGACAGGTGAAAATTTAAAAATTTATGCAACTAAGGTCTGATTCCGAAATTCCAGCGGAGTCAGACCTTTTAGTTTTTCCTGTAGTCTTCTTGCATTATAGAATTTAATGGAATAATCAACTGCCTTCTTAAGAGTGCATATTCTCTGATCCTTTAAGTACTTTTTAACATCTTGAATATGTTAGAATTTTGTTATGCTAAAAAACACTGGAAGCCTGCAAAGCATAATCCGAATACCGTACTCCGTCATACAGCTCTTCCGGACTGAATGCATTGAATTTTATAGGTTTTGCAGGTACTCCCACAGCCGTACAGTTTTCAGGTATATTCCTGATAAGCTGAGCCACTTCCCTGCCAAAGTTACCGGCTCCGATAATCAATATATCATAACCCAGTCCCCACCTATATGGATGCGTCCTATTCTCCGAAATACATAGCTTTGGAAGGCCTGCTCAAAACAATGTTATGATCTTCCACATCAAAGCTCACAATGGAGCCCATTCCTATCTTGGCCCTCCTTCCTATCACCTTTTTTTCCATTATGACACAGTTGGATCCCAGTAAAGAACCCTCTTTTATCCATACGCTTCCGGCAATGATGCAGTTTACAAGGCAGGAGCAAAAATCGCTGATGACCGCGTCGTGCCCTACCACCGTCCTTATGTTTAAAAAAACATGCCTCCCGATATTCACATTGGATGAAACGATGCAGTCGATCCCGATAATGGAGCCTTCTCCCACAACCGCATTCCTGGCCACCCTGGCCGACGGGTGTATAAGGACCGGAAACTTCAGATTGTACTGTTTAATCCTTTCATAGATGTTCTCCTTTGCGGCAGGGTCGCTCATTGCCAAAACGACGCTGGTCTTGCCGCCCAGGTCCTTCAATATTTCCCCGGTACCCAATATTTTGTAGCCGTTGCTTGCCTCCTTGCCGTTTCCTTTAATGTCATCGATACAGCCCAGGATGTTCCAGCGTGGTTCTACGGCATTGATATCCTCGATAAGCTCCGCCACTTGTCTGGCCATTCCGCCGGACCCGTACAAAATAATATCTTCCATGCACTACCACTCACATATCCCTCAGAGATTTTATAATGTCACAGATTTTTTCTACATCCTCATTTTCCATACTGCCGTACAGCGGAAGGGAAAGCACCTGTTCGGCTATTCTCTCGGCTACAGGCAGGTTGTGTTTATCCGCCGACGGCAAATTCCTGTAACACGGGAAATGGCTGCAGAGGGGATAAAAATATTTTCTTGTGAATATATTGTATTCCTTGAGTTTTTCATGCAGCTGGTCTCTAGTGATGCCAAACTCCTCTCCATTAATTTGAATTACAAAATACGGATAATTATGGGTAACCCCTTCCAGGTCCTTGCCGAAGCTGATGCCGGGAACACCCTGCAGCAAGTTGCGGTACAGGTAGGTGATCTCTTTCCTCCGCTCTATTTCTATTGGTACCGACTTTAACAATAAAAGTCCTATGGCTGCCTGGATCTCATTCAATTTTCCGTTGATGCCCGGCTCGGTCACGCTTTCTTCGCTTTTGATCCCGAAGTTCCGCAAGGCATCTGCCCTCTCTTTCAGGTAGGGATTGTTAAATGCCAGGGCCCCACCCTCAATGGTGTGGTAGATCTTGGTTGCATGAAAGCTGAAGGCGGAAATGTCGCCAAAGGCACCTATGGGCTTGCCCCCCACCTCCACTCCAAAAGCGTGGGCGGCATCATAGATCACCTTGAGGCCATGCTTTTGCGCTATGCCCTCAATTTCCTCCGTCCTGCAGGGATTGCCAAAAACGTGCACCGGCATAATGGCGGTGGTTTCAGGCGAAATCAAATCCTCTATTTTCTGAGGGTCCATTGTAAAGGTTTCCTCTTCAATATCGCAAAATACCGGCTTGAGACCATTCCAGTAAAGGGCATGGCTGGTTGCCGCAAAGGTGAAAGGTGTCGTTATGACCTCCCCATGTAATCTTAAAACCCTGCAGGCCAGCTGTAATGCCGTTGTTCCGTTGGAAAACAGCGACAGGTGTTGAACCCTGAGGAAAGCAGCCAGTTCTCTCTCAAGCAGCCTTGCCATTTTCCCGTTATTGGTAAGCTGCCTGTTCTCCCATATGGCTTCAAGCATGGCCTTGAGCTCCGTCAAATCGGGAAGCAGCGGTGCCGTAACATACACCGGCCTGGCAAAAGGTTCTACAGTACTCATAAAATACACTCCCTACATTGTTATAGCCAATATTTCAGTTTGCATTTTCAATATAATACCTAAAGTTTTCTTCTGCTAAATGCCTGTTGTAGCAGGATTGTTCCATGGACCGGCCGTCGTGGACCGAACCGCAGTAGGCCGACCTTTTTCCCGCAGCCAGCTCTTCAACGTACTTCCTGTATTTCCACCCGTGTAATGCCTTGAATTGGGGATTCCTGTACTTTTCATTGCGAAGATCGAAACAGTTCCTTGGTTTGTCCTTAAGGAGGCAATAACCTTTTGCTCCGCACTCATCACAGGAAATTGACTGGACCTGGTCAATTTCCACTGCCGGAAAGAATCCCGCTTTAAATGGAGTATAATTGCAAATTCTGAAGCATATTTCCGCATCGCCCAGACAGCATTCTTCACTCCAATAGCCGATCTGATCCAGGAGTTCGGGCCGCAGGCACTGGCAGCAGCCTTCTACAAAACCTCTGTGCAGCTGCAGGTAGCCGGTGCCGTTTTTTTCTTTTTCAATAAGAGGTTGCCTGTATCTATCATAGTACTCCCGGCTTACGGCCCCCAGCAACCCTACCTCCGGGAACTGGCGAAACGCTTCCAGAAACCGGCTTATCCAGTCGGGTGTGTGAATGTTCACATCGCTGTCCACTGTTATAAAGTACTGGTCTTTCGCCCTTTTAGCCAGGTTATAATTCCCCGCATATACCGGTCCCCTGTTGGCTTCAAACCTGGTCCTGGATTTTATCCTGGAGTCCTTTAAATCCTGCAGATATTCCCATGTCCCATCCTGGGAATTATTGTCCACCAGATGAAGCTCAAACTCATCGGTGGTCGCCAAAAGAGCTTTCAGATTTCTGGCCGTCAGTCCTAATCTATTCCATGTAATAAAGCTTACCAGCGGGGGTATCATTGTAATCAGCCCTTTCTTTGCCACAGCCCGATTAATTTTGCTCTATACATATAAAACCCGAAATTGTCCTCAGTTCAGTCCTTGTGAGAGTGACAAAACTTTTTATCGTACAAAAATATGGTCTCCATTCTATTCTAAAACGCCGTCTTTCCTCTCCTTGACACAGAATTCGTTTAATTGGCATTTACCACGTAAAAATTGAAATTTTCCTGTGCCCACGCCATATTGTACACATGAGTCCTGATAGATTCAGGACTGTGGATGGAGGCGCAGTATACCGTCCTTTTCCCCTGCTGGAGCTCATTAAAGTACTCAAGATATTTCCAGCGAAAGAGTTCTGCAAAGAATTCATTTTTGTGCTTGCTGTCGCGGATGCTGAAGCAGGTGGTGCTTGTCTTGTCGAGATGGCACCATTCCCTGCCCTCACAGGCCGTACAGGGTATGGATTGCACCATATCAATGGTGATATCGGTGACAAACCCGGCCTTAAACTTGGTATAATTATTTACCCTTACAGACATCTCCGCATCCCCATATCCGTTTTCCTCACACCAGAAGCCCACCTCATCAATCAGTTCAGGCCTCAGGCACTGGCAATGCCCGGGAACAAAATCAAGTATGACCCCTACCTTGCCATCCTTTAATTGAAGGTAGCTCACACCCTCCTTTTCCATAGGTATGACAGGAGGCAAATAGCTGGGATAGGGGTGAGCCCTTGGCACGCCTAAAAGTCCAACCTCCGGGAGCTTGTCGAACACCCGCATAAAACGAGTGATCCAGTCAGGAGTATAGATATATACGTCACTGTCCAGTGCGATAAAATACTGGCCCGGTTTTCTCTGCACAAGGTTGTAGTTTACCGCATAAATGGGCCCCGCATTGACGGGAAACCGGATTTTCGATTTAATGCGGCTGTCATTCAGGCTTTGGATAAATTCCCAGGTATCGTCCTGGGAATTGTTATCCACTATATGAAGTTCAAAATCATCCGTTGTTCTCAAAAGAGCATTGAGGTTTCTTACCGTCAGTCCCAACCTGTTGAAGGTTAAATAGCTTACCAGCGGTGGAGTCATTTTAAACCCTCTCCCTATAGAAATATTATAATAAAAGCCTTAAGGTTCCTTTTGTGAAATATATTTAACAGAAATCAGTAAACCAAGGTCGATGCATCATTTCCCGGATATTTACAAAATATTGGCTGATGCTGAAATTATAAAGAATTACAAAAATAAACTTTTATCCTATAAAATTTCAGCATAGAGCGGTAAAACTATTTTTTGTGTAATGAACCAGCTCTGCCACTAATTTTCGTTTTCAATATAATGCCCGAAGTTTTCCAAAACCCAATCCCTGTGGTATGAATGCTTTCTCGTGGACTCGGCGTCAAAAATGAACCCGCAGTAGACCGTCCTTTTCCCTTCCTGCAATTCCTTAAAAAATTCAAGGTGTTTCCATTTAAACTCATTTACAAAGGGTTCGTTTTTGTATGTTTTGTCACGAATGGTAAAGCATGTCTCTTTCCTCTTATCCAGCTTGCACAGCTCTCTGGCTTCACACAGGTCGCAGCTTATGGTCTGTGTCATATCAATGGAAACATCCGTCACATATCCGGCTTTAAAAAAGGTTCAGGTTCAATGCATAAATGGGTCCGGCATTCACGGGAAACCTGGTTTTAGATTTTATCCGGCTGTTGTTCAAGCTTTCTATAAAGGCCTAGGTGTCATCCCTTGAGTTGCTGTCAATGATATGATTTCAAAGTCTTCATCCGCTGCCAGGACGGATTTCAAATTTTTTGCCGTCAGCCCTAAACGGTTAAAAGTTATATAGCTTACAAAAGGAGGTACCATGAATTCATCTCTTTCCATATATAAATGTGTTTTACCTATAATTCATATTATGTAAATTAAATGATTATGTTACATTGTTTTCTCATTTTAAAGAAAATACAAAATACTCTTATCTCCTGCTTAATTTCAATTTTTATACACCTTTCAGTCTATTTCAAAATATTATAATTAGTAGACATAAAAGAGGAGGTTTGTAATGAAAGCGCTCATATTAAGTGGAGGCACCGGTACCCGGCTGAGGCCGTTAACCTATACGAATGCCAAACAATTAATACCGGTGGCAAACAAGCCTATATTATACTATATTATTGAAAAAATATCTAAAGTAGGAATAGAAGATGTAGGGATCATCGTAGGCGACACCCATCAGGAAATTAAAATAGCCGTTGGGAACGGCAACAGGTGGGGCATACGCACCACATTTATCCATCAGCCCTTCCCTCTTGGACTGGCTCATGCGGTCAAAACAGCTTCATCTTTTATTGGCGACAGCGATTTCATAATGATTTTAGGCGATAACCTGTTTCAAATGGAACTGGATGAGATTATAAACAATTTCTATCTCAATAATTCCAATGCCTCCCTCCTGCTTCACAGGGTGGATAACCCTTCTGAGTTCGGTGTTGCTGTGGTGGAAAACGGCCGGATCGTAAAATTGGTGGAAAAACCCGAAGATTTCATCAGCGACCTGATTGTCACCGGCGTATATGTCTTTGACAAGAGCATTTTTAATGCCATTAGCCATATCAATCCATCTCCCAGGGGGGAACTGGAAATCACCGACGCCATCCAGAAGCTCCTGGAAATGGGGGGCAAGGTTTCCTATACCCTCACCAGCGGCTGGTGGAAGGATACGGGAAAGATTTGTGATGTCCTGGAGGCAAACCGGCTTATCCTGGATTCACCAGACGGCATTGCCGGATCCTCATGCGTCCTGGGTACCCTGTTCAACAACAGGATACACATGGGACAAAATGTAACGGTTGAGAACAGCGTCATACAGGGACCTGCCGTTATTGGAGACGACGCCGTTATCACGGGCAGCTGCATCGGACCTTACACATCGGTGGGAAAAAGAGTGGAAATCATAAACAGTCATATAGAAAACAGCATCGTGCTTGACAATACCAAGGTAGAAAATATAGGAAAAAAGATCAGCGGCAGCCTCATAGGAAAAAACGTGACCATCAAAAACAGCAAGAGCGGGCAGGACTCTCTGAGTTTTCTTCTGGGAGACGACAGCAAAATTGCAATGTAAGGGGACACACATCTATTTTCTGTTCTCTGCAGTGTCGGAATGTCCCCTTTTGGCTATACGGAGGTGTATTTGGATGAAAGTCATACTTGTGACCGGTGGAGCAGGCTTTATAGGCAGCAACTTTATAAAGTATTTTTTAAAAAGAAATAAGAACTATATTGTGGTTAACATGGATAAATTGACCTATGCCGGGAATTTAAACAATTTGAAGGAATTGGAGAGCTCTCCCAGGTATCATTTCGTGAAGGGAGATATATGCAATAATGAACTGGTCAATTACGTCTTAAAAAAATACAGACCGTGTTATATAATCAATTTTGCCGCGGAATCCCATGTGGACAGAAGTATCGATCACCCCTTCACCGCGGCGGATACAAATATTATAGGCACCCTTACGCTGCTTGAAGGGGCTCGCTTTATCTGGAGCAAACCAGGAACAGCGGGAAACCGTTTTATTCAAATTTCAACAGACGAGGTATACGGAAGCATTAACAATGACACCGACTACTTCACGGAAGAATCAAGCCTAATGCCCAACAGCCCTTATTCAGCTTCAAAGGCCGGTGCCGATCTCTTGGTAAGGGCTTTTTCAAAAACCTACGGCGTTCCGGCAATTATCACCCGGAGCTGCAACAACTACGGTCCTTACCAAAATATTGAGAAGTTTATACCCACGTGCATCACCCATGCCCTGCAGGATAAGCCCATTCCCATTTATGGAGACGGGGAAAACAAGCGTGAGTGGATCCACGTGCTGGACCACTGCACCGGAATTATACGCGCCCTGTTTTACGGCAAGCCCGGTGAGATTTACAATATTGGAAGCGGCGAAGAGATTTCAAATATAGAACTGGCAAAGCACATTTTAAAATACCTGAACAAGCCGGAAAGCGCTCTTAAAATGGTTAGCGACAGGCCGGGGCACGACAGGCGCTATGCCATGAACAGCTATAAAGCAAGGAGCAACCTGAACTGGTCATGCAAATACAGTTTTTCAGACGGGTTGAAGGAAACAATCCAGTGGTATAAAAGCAACCGGTCCTGGCGGGAATAATAGGAAAGGGGCCACCTTTTTTGGTCAGCCCCTTTCTTAATTTGCATTTACGGCATAAAAACGGATGTTCCCCACTGCCCGGTCTTTATGACGTTAATAAAATATTAAAATAGTACTTCTGTATAAAAGCTTTCGCCAGAGTGGACGATCTCTTTATATATACGGCAGTTTGGAAGACCGGAGCGTCTTATGGCTTGAAGGGCTCTTTGCAGTTCACTCTCCGGAAATTTTACCCCCATGCTGCACATATCCGTCATTATGGGCCTGGGCAAATAGGCCAGTTCGCATGTAATTCCATTCGCCTTCATGCGGCGCTCCAATAAAAATGCATGAGTTCTGGTCTGCAGTGAAGTATAATAATTCGTCATAATTTTCACTCCTATAAACACGCGGAACTGCATGTTCCCACGCAGTTCCATGTGTGACCTGGCTCTCCAACACTACGAAATAGCGACAGCTTTAATCCCAATTATCTTTTCTTGCGCTATCGAGGGGATTCCATTTCTGATCAGGGAAGAATTGTGTTGGGAATGGAGTCAAGGCCCTATTATTGAATGTGGAGCAGTTCTGCGTTGCGGCATTCTGTTGTTCCGGAGGCACCGGACAGTAGCCGAACGAGGGGATCAGCAGCTGTACTACACATTCACACTTAATCACAAAAAATACCCCTATATCCAGGCTCAACACGCCTGTTGTCGTATTAATGGTGTCGTTGAACGCATCGGCGATGGCCTCAACTTTAAGACTGGTGCCGTCTATATCCACAATCCTGCTGGGATATTCCGGATAGCGGATGAGCCCTATCTGGGTCAGGCTGTCGGGACAGTAGATTTCATTAATTGTCAAATTAAAGGCCGAAACATCGTCCAGGGTCAGGTTCTGGTTAACCCCGTCCGAATATACGACGGTATAGCCTATTCTTACAAACAGCTTGAGTTTTTTAAACTTCGGTTTGGTAAGAGAATCCGTCTTTGAAACAACCCTTATGTCCTGAATGTTAAAGTTGATAGCCCCTTCATAGGAAAATGTGGGATTGATCACCCCTGAACCGGGAATAAGGGCAATATTCCTTGTAATACAATCTCTAAGGGCTACCTGGTCAAAAACCTTCGGGACCTCAATGCATACCAGTTCGTTTGGCGGCGGAAAATGATCGGGGTTTAGTATTTGTCCGGCTTCAATTTTTATGCTTGAGCTGCCAACATTGTCATTTTGCACCTTAAATACCTCCTTATTACATAATGCACTAGGATCAATCAACATAAACCTTCCGTAATTCATCCATTCTTTTTTCTTTTGGTGCCTCTTATAGTATCATTATATTTTGAGCGCAGAAAAAGGTTACATGTTTTCGTCGTTATGTATATGAAAATTTACATAAAAAATATTTCTATCTCGAATTCATGAAAAAATGGTCTATGTCCGATTTATAGCGGCATAGACCATTTTTGAATACGATAGAGTATATATTATTTTGACTTTTGATTCTTTGGCTTAGCCGCTTAAAGCTTCATCCAATGTTTTGACCTTTGCCATTTGAGAGAGCTGCTTTACAACGCCCACAATCTCGTCGGCGGTCGCGGCAATCTCTTCTGCCGCTGCAGCCTGACTTTCGGATGTAACACTGGTTTTACCGATCTGTTCACCGATGGTCTCAATGGCATTTTTCATGTCCAGAAGAGATTTGGCTATCTTTTCTGCCGATTCCTTGCTGAGGGTGGAAAGCTTGCCCATCTCGTTGGCCACCACGCTGAAGCCCCGCCCCGCATCTCCTGCTCTGGCCGCCTCAATGGTGGCATTCAATGCCAGGAGGTTGGACTGGGAAGAAATCCCTTTGATGGCCTGGATGATGCTGTCGATTTCGCTGATCTTATCCCGGGTCCGGGAGGTAAAGTCCACGATTTCCCTGATAAAGGAGGAAAGCTGCTGGGAACCGGAGGCCACTTCCTCTATTCCGGCGTTCAGCTGTTCCATCGAATTAAAAAGTGAAGCGGCGCTCCTCTCAATCTGGGTTTCAACGTCCATACTCCTGGAAACCGAAACGATGGCGACAACTTCCCCCTTTTCATCGACCACAGGCGTCAGGACCCCCTTTGCCGGAACCCCGAAAAAAGCCTCGGGCACCAGGGATACAATCTGCTTTTTTTCTCTCCTTATGGTCGTAATCACGTCTGTTTCGGGGAACTCATCTCCCACCTTCAAGTCGGTCTTAAGCTTGCTTCCGTGCTCACAGGCTGAATAGCTCATGGTCTTGAGGTCAAATATCAGCAAGGTCATATCCTCCTGCATGATCTCCTGCAAAACCGGCATAATGTCCATAAACGGCTGTAGATACTTTTGCTCCATGATGCTCAACTCCATGCAATAATTTTTGCTTACCAGCTGTTATTATAAGGCCTAAAATCCATTATTTTAAATAATAACACATATATTTACATACGTATAGCGTGCCATTAGACCTATTAGTCCCATATTGGACCTTGAAGGCATAAGCCGACAAATATACGGAATACGGCTTGCAGTCCCGGCAGTACCTCCTTGACTGGAAAATTAAAAAAAGAGCGAAGTAAAACTCTTCACTCTTTTTCAGCCGGAAAACCAAACTTGAAACTGCCGGCAGGCAGGCGGTTTTTACCTGCCAAGGGCGGCATCCACCATGGCTTGGACGTTTTCCGGTTTTGCATTGGCAGGTATGCTGCAGCCCGCCGCCATTATCAGTCCCTGAGGCAGGAATTCGTCCACAAGCCGCCTGGAATAGGCATATACCTCATCCGGCGAGGCAAGGGTTAAAAGGGAGGGCGAAACATTGCCCATGAAGCACATATGCCCCGCCAATACTTCATGTGCTTTGAAGATATCGGTGGTGCTGTCGGTGTGGAATATGCAGACACCCTTGGGAAGCTCAAGGAAGTATTTAACGAAGCGGTCCCAGTTCATATCCAGGTGCAGGTAGATGTACTTCCCCGTCTCAGCCATTAAATGGATGGCCTTTTTGGTATAAGACCAGGCGAACTTCTCAAAATCCTTGTATGAAAGGAAATCGCCGGCTTCCCGCGCTCCCCCGGTAAATACCGCAAAGTCGGGGGCAGAGGTCAGGTTGTTTTTTATATTCTGCACGGTTTCTTCCATCATAACATCCATGGCGGCAAGCACCTTGTCGGGTATCCTGTGCAAATCCCTCATGAATCTTGCTATTCCACGGGCTGCGCACAGCGACCCGAAGGGGGCTCCTGCGCCTGCACCGGTGGACAAGGCCACAACCCCGGCATCTTTGAATTTCTCTTGGATCCTGGGAGCCAAGGACATGTTCTTACCCATTTCTTCCAGAGCGTTTCCCAGGTACTTGTTGGCATAATCAGCAAAATAAAAGCTCCAGCCTTTGTCGATGATCACATCGTAGTCTTCCTCCGTCATATAGCCCACTTCATCCACCTGCCAGAGCATATCCTCGGGCAGCTCCCGGCCGGGAAGCTTGATCTTTGCAAGGGAGAAAATGCCGTTGTTGGACGGGAATACGGGAACCATGCCTGTGCCGTCCACTTCACCGTCTCCAAGCTTCAATATGGCCTTCAGGATAAGCTCATTGCCGTATTCCGGGTCCTTGATAATGGCTGAAAGCTTTTCGCCCATATACCTGAGGGCAAAGGCGTCCACATTCAACACGATGGGAGGCCTGTCTGTCTTCTGGGTGGAAATTGCTTTTTTAAGCCTTTCTATGTGTTCATTGAATAATTGCTGACCTGTTTTATTGCTCATAGCATTGCACCTCCATACATTTTGGGGATATTGTTACCCCTTTTTATAGCGCACTCAATTTTTAATTGTCAAAGGCCGCGGCAAGCATGGCTTTTACATTTTCCGGCTTCGCGTTGGCAGGCACACAGCAGCCTGCTGCCATAATAAAGCCTATAGGCGAGAATTCATCCACCAGTCTCTTGCTGTATTCGTATACATCATCCGGTGTATACAGGGTTAAAAGTGAAGGAGAGACGTCGCCCATAAAGCACATATGGCCCTGCAGCACCTCTTTCGCTTTAAATATGTCGGTAGTGCTGTCTGGATGAAAAATACACCTGCCTTTAGGCAGTTCAAGGAAGTAATTCAGAAAACGGTCCCAGCTCAAATCCAGGTGCAGATAGGCATTGGCCCCTTCCTCCACCATGACTTCCACCAGCTTTTTAAAGTAAGGCCACACAAACCGTTCAAATGCCTTTATGGACAGGAAATCTCCCGCTCCGCGCCCTCCCCCGATAAATACGGAATAGGGGTTTACGGTGCGTATTTGCTGTCTTAAGCTTTCCACCCTGCTCACCATGGCGGCGTCTATGGCAGCCTGCACTTTATCGGGTATCCGGTGCAGGTCCCTCATGAATTTGGGTATGGTGCGTCCCCCGCAAAATGCGGAAAACGGCAGCCCCGTCATAACAGGAGGCAGTATTACGATGCCCGCATCCTCGTACATCTTGGCCGCCTTGGCTGCAAATTTCCCCACGTACTGCATCTCATCCAGCACATTGTCCAGCCTGTTTTTGCAGACATCCGTAAAAAAATAATCCCATCCCTTGTCTATCACCGTGTCATAGTCTTCTTCAGTCATGACCCCTCTTTCGTCGATCTGCCACTGCATATCGTCGGGCAGCTCGCGCCCGGGCACCTTTACATGGGCCAGATAAGAGGCTCCCATAATGGGCGGATATTCGGCAGTCCCTACCACACAGTCAATATCCCCCATGGCCTGCAGGCCTTTAAGGACCAGTTCCTGTCCGTATTCCAAATTTTTGACAAGGTCCGACAGCTTCCCACCTGCATACCTGACACAAAAAGCGCCCGCATGCAGCATCACAGGGGTCCTATCGGTTTTTTTCATGGCAACCGCGGTTTTAATCCTGTTCAAGTGCTCATTGTACAGTTCTTGTCCGGTCTTCATACTATTTACACCCCCAGCATTTTATATGTATATATATAATATTATCATTCCTGTCTATATTACGCATTAAACAAAAAGCTAAAAACCAGGGCATGGAACTCTGCACTGTGTATAATGCAATAAATGAAACAGGCTTGCTTCAAGGATGTAAATGAAAACATCCGGGACTGCCCGTATAAATCATCATCCGCGTGCAATCCCGGAAATTTTTGTCTATACCTATTATTTTAAGGAATTACTTCTGCAACACTGTACTCACAGTGCCTTTGAGCCTTATTGCCCCATGCCTGCAGGAGTTCCGGAAGCCTGTGGCTTCGGTTTCAAGTTGATGATCAGGAAGATCACCGTAAAAACCGCAAAGCCTACCACACTGAACTGGAACGGGAATCTCAGGGACGTGATCTGGAAGATTCCCTGGATCAGGGCAAAGAAGTACGCCGACAAGAAGCCGCCAATGCTCATGAAGGCCATCATAATGGACATGGCAAAGGCAGTTGCAGAGGGCGGAACAGACGCGCCTATAAACATCATGATAGCCGTACTGGCAATACCGTTGCCTATTCCATACAGAGCGGTGGCGATTGTGAGCATGGTCAAATTAGTACCCCAGGCCAGCAAGGCAAAAGCGGCCGTCATGAGTACAAGCCCCACGGGTATGCAGAACCTGGTCAATCTCTTGTAGACCGCACCGAAAATCGCACCGGCGGCCATTCCGCCTACGGTGAAAAAGGTGAGGGCAACGCCTGCACCGGCGGCGGTTCCATAATTGTTGGCCAGTATCAAAGACGACATCCCCGTCAGCATGGGGTACATCATCAGGGTCCAAACCGCAATGAGGAGAGACCATCCATACACCGAACCCGGAATTTTAACTTTCTCAGGAGCAGCGCCCGCCGGACCTGCAGGCGCCTCAAATTTCTGGGGCTCAGGCAGCAGGAAGAAAACAAGGATCAGCGACAGTAAACCTAAGAGATAGGTAAAAAAGGTATAGCGCCAGTTCACTGCGCACAGAATTCCTCCCAGCATCTGAAATACAATACCGCCGATGTTCATGACAACGCCGTTTAAACCCATTATGTTTGCCCTTGACTTCTCTTCAACCAGGTTAAAGATCAATGCGCCTCCAAGGGGTGACATAAGGCCGGTAGCTGCGCCAAAGATAAACCTTGTAACTAAAATAACCGTTATATCATTTAAGAAGTATGGGGCGAAGCCCGAAGCAACAAATAAAATAATGGAAATAAATATAAGAGTCCTGTATCTGATGGCGGTACCAGCTATTTTTCCGCCTATCAGGGAAAATGGAATCATGGCCAAAGACGGCAGTGTGGCAATCAGCAATATCGAAGTAAAAGGCACATCAGGAAAGGCCTGACCAATGCTTGCGAGGGCGGGAGAAGTTGCTCCGATGCCCATACCGAGAAATGAGAGTGCGAATATGGCAATAATGATCATTGTTTGACTTTTTTTCATTTTTAAACCATCCCTTCTTTCTTTATTTTTTCTTGCATACAGTCGTAAGCAGTAATGAATGGTATTATTCAAAAATTAATACATAATTCCAATTGCCTTTATACAGACGCCGCCATCATGGCCTTTGCCTTTTCGACCCCGGCACCAAGCTGTATATCCCGGGTCTTCCCGAACTATACCCCCATGTATTTTTTGGAATACTCCACCGTCTCCTGGGCGTTTTTGCATACATGGTCGGCTCCCACATACTTGCAGGTGGCTTCGTCCACCGGGCCTCCACCGATCAGTATCTTGATGTCCTTGCGCAGCCCTTCTTTCTCCAGGGTCTGGATGCACTCCTTGATGTTGTCGAAAGCAGTGGTCAAGAGGCAGGAAATTCCGATGACCTTAGGCTTGTACTTCTTGATGGCCTCTACATATTTCGCCGTGGGCACGTCAACACCCAGGTCGATGACGTTGAAGCCGTTGCTGCTCATAACGGTGGTGACAATGTTCTTGCCGATGTCATGGATGTCGTCATAGATGGTGCCCATGACAAAAGTGCCGTACTTGGATGCGGTCCCCGCACCCCCCATGCCTCCGAGCAGCTGGGAAGCCTCGTTGAATATTTCCGCCGACATGATCAGCTCGGACAGGAAGTATTCCTTTTCCTCAAACCTCTTTCCCACAATGCCCATACCTTCCTGCAGGGATGCGATGATGTCCAGTGGTGCTACATTCTGGCTCTTCAATGCTTTAATCTCTTCCAGCACGCGGTCTTCATCCAGCTCGGCCATGGCTTCCACCAATTTTTGACTCATAATAATTACCCCCTTTGGTGTTTGAAAGTATGTATGTTTATACAAGCAGGAGTCCATTTCCACACAATACTTTGAGGCAGTCCTGGGATTTGCCTGGAAACAGCTTAAGATGCGGTAGCATAAGTCCCGGCTTTATGCCCGGGCTACCCTGCTGCATGATGTGGCCATGAAACTCATGCTCAACATACTAAAAAATACTAACATATTTACGCAAGTAAAGCATTATACAAAATGTGAAAAAAATATTCCCACTTTTTCTTGCACTATGTATAAAATCCAACATAAAATGCCACTATTTTGGGTCAATGCATTTGATGTATTTGAAGCTTTCTTCTAAATTTAGAGATGTTTTTCGGAATATTTGTCGAAATGGATATTGTAAAAAACCCAAGATGGCTGCGAATAAACTAGCAGCCCATCTTGGGTTTTGTGTTAAAAGCAAGCGCTCCTGCAGCCCTATGGCCGCAGTGCTTTTAGTGTCCTACGCCCGCAGAGGCTCCCTGCGCCGGGGCCTTGAGCTTTAAGTTCATAAGGGTGTATACTACCGCAAAACCGGTAAGGCATATGAGTCCGAACAAGTATGGGAACCTCATGGAGGTTATCCCAAAAGACTTCATGATAAATTCGAAAAAGAAGCCTGAGCCAAAGCCGCCGATGCTCATGAAAGCGATCAGCAGGGGCATTGCGAATGCCATTCCCGCCGGAGGCACAAGGGCTCCCGTAGCCATGGTGATGGAGGGCATTACAAACCCGAAACCGATTCCCACGATGGTGGCGCCTACGGTGAGAATCATCAGGTTGTTGCCCCAGGTCATGAAAATATAGCCGGCAGCCGTTATGATCAGTGCAATAGAGAGAGTGAACCTGGTGGCCGCTCCGGAAAACGTTATGGTAATATTTTTAAATTTTTCCCTGTTTTGTAATTTGAGGTTTGATTGTCCGAATAAAATGAGTTGAAGGGTTTTCCCATATTTTTCATTCAAAAACTCCGGATCAGAAAAGTAACATCCGCATAACGATTTTACTGCAAAAAAACTGCCTCGCCCATCCACAGGCTGGGTTAGAAAAGCTCCAACAGCATGAAATTCCCAAAAAAGCTGCCGGAAATACAGGCAGCTTTCTCTGGGAATTTTACTAAAGCAAATTAAAATTAAAAGAATATAGGCATTCACCCTTTTATCCTTTTTTCAGGGTCTTTACTTTCCTGATGCAGCGGCAACCATCGCTTTTACGTTCTCAAACTTGGCATTCATGGGTATGGTGCAGCCGGAAGAAAGAATGAGCCCGTTTCCTATATCACTTTTCAGTTTAATACAGTAGTTGTACACTTCATCCGGAGTGCCCAGAGCGAGCAGACCCGCCGGAACGTCACCCTTGAAGACCATTTTTCCTTCCAGCAACTTCAGGAACTTTTCCTTGCTGGTGACGCCGTCAGACTCAAAGATACCCATTTTGGCGGGTATTTCAGTGAAATATTCAAGGTCCCTCGTCCAGTCGGAGTCTACGTGGAAGCTGATCATAAAACCTTCTTCTATGGCTGTCTCAGCAACTTTTTTCACTCTTCTCCAGATAAAACGCTCCCAAAGCTTGGGCGTGAAAAACTCGCTGGCGCCGCGGGCCGAGCCGCCGAACACCACAGGAGGCATGGAATTGTTCTCCTTGGCCGTTCTTATCTGTTGCCTTAACTGTTCCAGGTTTTCCTGTTCAATGACATCCAGAACCGCATCCACCTTATCCGGCATTTTGTACAAATCCTTTATGAACTTGGGGTATGAACGCCCGAAGCTCAAATGCTCGGTTACATTTCCCATAAAAGCGGAGGAAGTCCCGATATACCCTGCATCCATAGCCTTCTGGGTAGCCATGGGCATAAACTTCATGGAATCCCCCATGGCGGCCATATCCAAGCCAAGCCTGTTTGCCAGTACATCCTGCATAACCGGCTGCCAGCCCTTCTCAAGGATGGCGTCGTAATCTTCCACCCTCAGAGTTTCCTCCTCCACAATCTGCCACATGACGTTATCCGGAAGTTCCTTTCCCGGAAGTTTAACCTTGGTCAGCAGGGCTGTAAAGCACAAGGGATTTGCAGGGCTAACGCTTCCTTCCACGTCTCCAAGCTCCTGTACCGTGTCAAATACCGTCTGAAAGGAGAGTTCGGGATTGGAAACGAAGTCGGACATCTTAACGCCCTTGTGCACTGCGCAGAAGGAATCTGCATTGATGATTACAGGTGTCCTGTCGGGCTTTTCGAATCTTAAGGCTTTCATGTACCTATCCATATGCTCTTGGTATAATTCTTTTCCGGTTTTCATGTTACTGCACCCCCATATATTTTTTTAAGTATCCTACCGTTTAATGTATATATGACCATGTATATGACCATGTTATCATACTTGTACAAGTAAATCATTATACAAAAAGTAAGAAAAAACCCCGTTCAAAATTTTACATTATGTAGTATGTTCTTGACATAATGTGATAACAGTAAAGGATCGTTAAACCTTGTAGAGACAACAGCCAACAACGCCGGAGCTTTCCTCCGATGATGTATTTCCCTCTACGGAAGCGGCAGGTATGTAATTTTCCCGGACAAGTGTTTTCTTATATTTATATATATTATAACATATATATTATAACAAATTATTTAAAAGATTTACAAGCCGAACTTTATCCGAAGTGTCTTTTTGCTTTTAGTGTGCCAGTAAATTACCAGACCTGTCCCTCATCCCCCTGCCCCTTCCCCCGGAGCACCGGTGGAAGGGAAATGAGAATACGCCTTGAATCAATCTTCGGTAAGGGAGCCGACAAGCTTTCCGAGAAACCGCAAATCCTTTCGTTACAAAATTTATATTGATGTACTTTTTAACATTTTGGACGCACTAGAAATTTGTTATGTTAAAAAGCACTAGTTGTTTCAGAAAGCGAGGAGTGCCGGTAATTCATAAAATCACGCATAAAAAATGCCAGGAGACCCTTAAAACTAGGGATCTCCTGATAAAATGCCAGGAAAAGCAGGGCGCAGCCATGTTATTTTCCTAAAGCCGCTGCAACCACAGCCTCAACATTTTCCGGTTTAGCATTGGAAGGTACCGAACACCCGGTAGACATGATCAGCCCTTTATCTCCCACCCTGTCCATCAGCTTCTTGCAGTAAGCATAGACCTCGTCCGGTGTCCCCAGCGTCAACAATGCCGGGTGAACGTCGCCGTAAAAGGCGGTATGCCCATACAAGATGTCGGCGGCCTTGAACATGTCGGTGGTGCCGTCAGGCCCGAAGATCATTTTGTTTTTAGGCAGTTCCAGGAAATAATGCACAAAGCGGTCCCAGCAGCAGTCCAGGTGCAGGTAGCAGTACGATCCCTCTTCAATAACGGTGTTCGCGGCTTCCTTCAGATACCTCCAGGAAAATTTCTCAAAATCTTTTATGGAGAGGAAATCCCCCGCTTCACGGCCTCCGCCCGTGAATACGGTTAGGGGCTTGGAGGCGCGGATGGCGTCTCTTAAATTCTTCAAGTTTTCCTCATGGGCTACGTTTAATGCCTCTGTGACCTTGTCGGGCATCTTTTTTATATCCCTCAGGAATTCCCCCGTACCACGTGCGGCAGATAATCCCCCAAAAGGCGATCCAGCCATCAGAAAGCCGGTTAAAGGTGTGCCCCCCTCCTGCGGAACCGTCATGGTCACATACCCCGCGTCGATATACTTTTGCGCCACCAGAGGTGACAGCCGCATTGCGGTTTCCATATCCTTTTTTGACTGTTCGGTTTCGGGAAGGTACTTTTTCACAAACTGCTCCGAATAATAGGCAAATCCCTTTTCAATGATCAGGTCGTAGTCCTCTACCGTCATTGGCCTGATCTCATCAATCTGCCAAATCATGTTGTCCGGGAGTTCACGCCCGGGAAGTTTTGTCCTGGAAAAGAAAAAGGCTCCCATGGGCATAGCAGGAAAGGAGCCGGGCCCTCCGCAGTCGATATCCCCAAGCTTTTGCAATGCCTTAATAATCAGGTCGTTGCCGTACTCCGGATCGTTTACCAGGTCGGACACCTTACCGCCTCCATACTGCACCAGAAAGGCATCGGCATTCAGGGTGATGGGCGGCCTGTCGGTCTTCTCGTTTTTAACCGCCTTGGTCAGCCTGGCAAGATGCTCATCATATAATTCCTTGCCGGTTTTCATATTACTGCACCCCCATGTACTTCTTGGAATACTCCACCGTTTCCTGG
>JANLFN010000044.1 GCA_024655885.1 Eubacteriales bacterium
TACGGCGCATATTGTATATGGCGACCAAATTTTTTATGATATATATGATGACCCTGCTTTTGTCCACCATCTTTTGGAGCTAAGCAATTTGAATATATTAACTCCGTCAACATTATGTCAACGGTTTTATTGTATAATTCCAATCACCATGGAATGTATGCCTTATAATGTTAATTGATTCCATTTCCTCATCTGATATTTTTAAGCCTTTCTCATATTTATTTTCATCAAGAGCACACTTAATATTAAGACCTGTTCTGGTCTTTGTAGAGCTAATCAGATTAATAATTACTTCATGGCTCTCAAGTGGCCTTCCTCTCCAGTTTTGACTTATATAAGAAAACATACGGTGCTCAATTGCATTCCATTTACTGGTGCCAGGAGGAAAATGACAAACCGTAATCTCAAGTTGTAATTCTGTAGCAAGCTTTTGCAGTTCATACTTCCACAATCTTGTCCTTGAACTATTACTCCCTCCTCCATCGGCTGTAATGAGCAGTTCCGTTGCTTCCGGATAGCTACCTTTACCCATTGTAAACCACCATCTACGTATGCTCTCAACAGCAAACGCTGCTGTGTCTTTGTCAGTCCCTACATTAACCCAGCCTTCATTATTCGTTATGTCATATACCCCGTAAGGCCTAACTGACCCTTTTTTCTTGTCTTCGAAATCGTGGACATTTACTTTTTGTGGTTGTCCTTTTGGACAGTATTCCTTTCCATTATTCTTATAATTACCGACTAATTCCTTTTTCTTTGTATGGATGCGCTACGTTCCATGTATACCACTAAAAAAATGAAAATCATAAAAAAACGCTATGTAAAAGTATACCACCTCAATCCCTTTACTCTCAATACTTTCGACCACTGTAATTTTATGCTTGCATAAGTACTATTGCTATAAATTTCATTCCGGGTGGAAATAATTATACTTGCCTGCTTTTTATGTTCAACTCCAACAAAAAAAGCCTACACTTGAGTATAGGCTTTATGGAAAATGATTCAATCAATTTAATCATAATCCAATTCGTCAATTCCGGATTCATTTATCGCGCTTAAAAGACAAGCTTTGAAATATTGTTTTGTATTCCAAATAGGTCTTTTTTCTTTAGCCTGACGATACTTGAAAACTGCCCTGTCAATATGATTTAAACGAAGCCTGTAAAGTGATTCGCAGTTTGCCGCGTACAATTCATTAATCACTTCAATAATGAGATTTCTTAAGTCATCGCAGAAATAATTGACTCCGGATAGTTCGTAAAAGTCAGTCAGTCTGTCAGTCGTAATTTTCTTCACTGCTCATTTTCACCACCTTTGCACCTCTGCAGCCTGTAGTTTTCACCATTCATATTCAAAATGGTAGAACGATCAATCAGCCGTCCTATCAGGGCAGAAGCCAGTTGTTCATCCTTTCCAAGAAATGTCATCCATTTTGAGAATTCGAGATTTGAAGTGACAAGCGTGCTTTTTGTCTCGTAGCGTGCTGCAAATATTTGAAACAAAAGGCTTGCTCCTGCCGCATCAAAGGATAAAAAGCCCAGTTCATCAATCAATAAAATATCACAGGTATTAACATTCTTAATATACTGCGACAGGCGTCTTTCGTTTGCCGCCTCCGTCATTTGGGTAACAAGATCCGATGCTCTTTTGAATTTGACAGTATACCCCCGGGTGATAGCTTCAATGCAAATAGCAGTCAGCAAATGACTTTTACCCGTACCGCTGTTGCCGATAGCAACTATGTTCCGCTTGTCTTCAACAAATCTGCAGGTTGCAAGTTCCATAACTATATCCTTGTTCAAATCCGGCAGGCGCTTTGAGTCGAATTCAAAGGTATCAAGCGTTTTGATAACAGGGAATCCCGCATTTTTGATACGGTATTTGTATTTGTTTTCATTCTTAATATTCTGTTCTGCTTTCAGAAGCTGATGAAGAACTTCTTCAGTAGACAAATCATTTTTTACATATTCTTTGTATCTTGCAAAGGCATGAAGCTTAAGGTTTTTTGATATGGACACAATATCCTCGGATAAGGATATGGGGTTAGGAATTATCTTTTTCATGAAGATTTCGTCTCCTTTCGATCAATTGGTCATATTGCTCCAGGTTGGCAGGTTGAACCTTAACGTCATCAACACTGCATGGATCCGCTTTTCCAAGTATTTCAAGGTAAAAACAAACCCTATCATAGGAAGGGCATCCGGTAAGGTTTGCTTGTTTTACGGCCCACAGAAGGGTATCCGGTTCCAGCTTTTTAGCCAGGAGCAGGATATTGACAAACTGGACGTTTTTATCCCAATCCTTGCACAGTTTAAGGAAGTCAGCCAGTTCGACAGGCATAACCCCCTTGTTGATGGGAACTGCATTTCTAATAGCCCGAGGCTTTCTTTGAAGGATTTCAAGATAGTGCTCCGGGATATATTGATGATCAGAGGGGTGCATACCTTTTTTATGCTGCCATACCAGTTTGCCAAGATAATATATATCCACATGGAAAGGTGAAACCTTTACTGTAACAGACATCCCCGCATATTCGGGCGGAACGGAATATTTTATCCCGCCAATCCTTATGGTGAGGTCAGGATACACATTGGCCTTTACTTCTTCGGACGGATCCATGGGATATGTCGGAAGGGGAAGAAGATATCCCTTTTCTTCATCAAGCATATCCTTAATCGTTCTCGTCCGGGTCTTTATCCTGTGGGACATGCAATATTGGATGCATTTTTGAGTCACATGCTCCTGGAGTTCCTGGTAACTTTCCACCCATGGTATGGGAGTAAAAGCGATTTTTCTGATGATTGAAACAAGGTTCTCGACCGAGCCTTTTTCCCAACCTTTTGCGGCATTGCAAAATATTCCTTCAAAAGCATAATGCGCTTCAAGCTTTTTAAACTTCTCCTGTTTCACCGCATCCTTACCGGAACCCTCCAGAACAGCGCTTTTCAGGTTGTCATAAATACACCGGCGAGGAACACCTCCGAAATATTCAAAGGCCATCACATGGCCCATAAAGAAACTGGAGCTTGTCTTATCCGGGAATACCGCCGAGAATATGCCGTAGCTGTAGGGGAGAACAGCACAAAATACGGAAACCCGCGTCTTAAGCTTTTTTATGTAGGCATAGGCATCACCCCAGTCAAATTCCATAGCCTCACCCGGTTCAAATTCAAGCGGCACAAATATTTCAGGCTCGTCTACCCGCATCTCCTGTATATACTTTCGTATGGTTGATTCCCCTATGGTATACCCAGACTTTAGAAGCATTTCCCAAATAACTTTCGCATTAAGTTTTTGTTTTTTCGGAGCGTCCTTGTTTTCATTGATGATCCGGATAATCTCTGATTCCAGGGTTAACCTTAAGGGACCCTTGCTAATTTGATATTCTTTCCTTTCACCGGGCATATGGGAGCCTTCACAATATTTTTTCACCGTGGGTCTTGATACTCCCAGTTGTTTTGCGATTTGTCTCTGACTCAAGCCTTCAACTGTGTAAAGCCTTCGTATCATCCGGTAGGTATCTGTGTCAATCATTTATATCACTCCCTTCATATGAATCCGGTTTCCCCGGGGAAACTTCCCAATACTTAAGCAATGTGAGAAATTTTTTAACGGAATCTTCAACGGCCTGAATCAAAGATGCATACTTGAAGAATTTTTTCTTCTCCCAAACTGCAAAGAAGACCTCGATATCACGGATAACGTTCAGAATTAACTTAAGCGCATTTTGAAATTTAACATCGTCATCCAATTTACCCCTGGTGCTTTTAATACTTACAGTGCTTATATTCTCCATAGCACAAAGAGGATTATTGATGATTTCTTCTTTCAGCGCATCCGGCGTATTCTTGTCGGTATAAGCGCTCACAAGTCTTTCCACCATGGATTTCGGAATGCGGTTTGCATAGATATTCATGGCAAAAGTATGCTGCCGGTCTTTTGGAATACGTGCGATATTCTGTGCAATGGACGGGCATAGCGCCTTATCCGTCACCATGGCTGCCACATTGTCGTTCAGTCTCTCCACCAGGGAGAGCCTTTTCGAAATCCATGCCTCTGACTTCATAAGCTGCTCTGCCAGTTCCTTTTGGTTGCAGTGTCCCAGGTTTAAAATCTCTTTCAAAATCAAGCCTTCTGATATGTGGTTTAGTTCCCTGCGAAGAGATGATAAGAGAATAATTGCCTTGCCGATGTCGTCAGGAGACTGAATTTTTGTGACAAAAACATCTGCCTTATCCACTTTCATTTCTTTTAGAACCGAAAGCTCATTGTTCCCTTTCAGGACCATCATTGTGCCTGACGGCTTTTCAACCGTAACAATGGGCATGACAAGTCCGTACTGTTTGATATTTTTTTTGCACAGCGCCCTTTGTGTTCCGGATATTCCAATTCCTAGCATCCTGTTTTCCGGAATTGTTTTAATATCTACTTCCTTTATGGGGTATTTTATTATTTTCACGTATATACCACCTCCCAGGAAGCATATTACCTTCTATGTTGGTGCATGGCGATAGGGTTTTGAAATTCTCAAAGCAAAAATTTCTGAGTTCGATTGAAGAAATTGTAATTTAACATACTGCAGAATGCAATCTCATTTCCTTTGATTAACACAGGTTCAATAAGTGAAAGCAGTTTTTTATGCCTTAAGACTTGAGCAACACTCCAGTGAGCACGTTCAACAAACGGGGAACTAGGCGGCGCTGGAACTACGGTGGGCAGAATGTCATAAATGTTCAGAGAAAGCTTTTTAAGAACCCTTGATAGTGTAGAGTGGCTGAAGCTTTCAAGTCCAAATTTCTGACGAGTTCTTAAAGCAGCTTCTCTCATGCTGATTTTTGAACTCAAATACAATGCTGCCGCATAAATATATACATATATAGGGTATTTTCTGTTCGGAAGTTTTATGGATGGCCACAAAGCAACATTTTTTCTGCCAGGAAATTTAAGCATAGGACACTTTAACTGCTTTTCTTGACCACTTACTAAAAATTTATAAGTCAGGCTTTTACGCCTGAGCAAGAAGAAGCTTTTAAGCTTACTCAGGAGTTCATGGTCAAAACTGCAGTAAAAACTATCCTTATGGATGTTGATTTTAGCGTCAATCAATGTTATTATCAAAGTGTCTTTTTGGGAGTCTTGAAGGGTTAAATGTGGTGAACATTTAACATAAACCTTCAAGACTCGTCCTCATTTCAGCAGTATTTTTTGCGGCTATGTATTTTCGTAGCACGCTAAAAAAAGTATACCACATTTTTGGTATACTTTCATCATAGCACCGGTATCATTTTTGGTATACTTAATTCGTAGCGAATCCATTATGATAAGTGTTATAGATATCTTGGTCAGACATTTTAGTTTCGGACGTTACC
>JANLFN010000018.1 GCA_024655885.1 Eubacteriales bacterium
AAGGATTTTTAAAACACACTTGTCCGAAACTAAGGGTATTTGAAAACTGCTGCTGCCTATTCTATAGGGTACATTTTAGACATTAGTGTATAAAAATACCGAAAACCCTTGAAATTCAAGGGTTTTCGGACAAATTGATGGCGGAGAGTTAGGGATTCGAACCCTAGGTACAGTTTCCCGTACACATGATTTCCAGTCATGCCCCTTCGACCAGCTCGGACAACTCTCCATTTTAAAGTGCTCGTCTATAACTCAATATACGGCAAGAATGTCTTTATGCAGTTGTACACCATTTATTTTACTCTACCACTTATCCTCTATCTGCACGACTATTATATTTTAATGGAATGCTGGCCTTTTGTCAAGGCAGAATAAACCTTTATAAACTGGTTTTTACAGGAATTCATCCTGCAAATTATAATGGAGAATAGCTTAATGTTGGGCTACTCTTACTTGTAAAAATATAAATTCAGAATTGGCAGATGAAATTTTAGTATATAATAGATATAGGGCTGAACTCATATTTGAAAGCAAGGTGTAATTGTGACTGTAATTAAGAGGCCTATTTTAAAAATACCTCTATCTTTTTAGATTCAACATTAAATGTTGTGGAGGTATGATCATTCCGATATCCATAAGCTCTGCGTTTGATATTCTTCACCTTGTGGTTGTTACCCTCGGTCAGGCCGTTGGATATCCGGTAATCGTAGTAGTTCAGAATATACGGCAGCCAGTTATCCAGGGTCTTACAGAAGGTTTTGAGTTCGGGAATATCATATTCTGCAACCAAGCCCTTATAATACTCGATGAAGGCGATTGCATCTTCTTTTGTTTCAAGATTGAAGAATTCCCTGAATTCTTCTTTTAGGTAATGCAACCCTTCTATCACAGGATACTTGGTGCAGGCCAGGATCAGTGGTAGGGCTTCATCTCTTTTAAGATCCTCTACATTCTTTAAAAGTGCCCAGCGGATCTTGAAAACCTCTTGTTTCTTGCCGTACTTTCGAATATGGTTTTGAATGTGCTTTCTTGCATTATCCGCACACTTACGGAAGTTCTGTGCCAGATGGAAGCGGTCAACTACCGGCTTGGCATTGGGGAAACACTCAAGGATAGAGTGGCAATAGCTGCGGCTCATATCTAACGAGACTGCTTCAACATTAAGCCTTACCTCTTCCGGCCATTCCTTAAGATAGGTAATCACATCCTCCTTTTTTCTACCGGTTATCAAGGCGGCAACATTGCCTGTTTCCTGGTTATACACTACAGTATTGTAATTGTGTCCTTTCTTACGGGCAATATCGTCAATACCCAACAACCTTAAGGATTCAGGTTCCCTGGCTTCTAGCACGAATTGGGCATAGTGATTATATATCCCCTGGCACTTGCCTTCGCTGATACCAGCAATTTCAGAAGCATTCTTGATGGTGTTCTTATGAGTGAGTATAAATACACGCTTCTCAAAAGCCACTGTTTGCCTCTGATACTTGCGGACGAAATCAAATTGTTCATCAAATGGATGCTTAGGACCACAGTCACATATATAGCGTTTCTTTAAAAGCATAACAACCGTATCCATTCCCCAGATAGGCAAATGCTTTAAAGGCTGCCACCTGCGGTCATGCACATTCTGAGTTATCCTTCTACAGCGAGGACATACAGCAAAGTTATGAGCTGATGATGCGAACACCTGAAATATGCCATTATTTACATTGGTATAAAGTACCTCAATTCCTTGCAAGCTAATATGTTTTTCTATAAAATCATAGTTGGTTTTAACCATCCGATATCACCCCTTATTTTGTTTTATTGGCGTATTTCAGAATAAACGGGATATCGGATTTTTTTGTACCCTTTTTACCAACTCTTTGCCAAGGTGCTTTATGGAATTGTCAAGGAGCCACAAAATTTATCATTGAACCAAAAATAATAATCTAACACGAGAACAATTAGCAGAAAAAATAAACATATCACCCCGCTACCTGATGTCCATTGAAAATGAAAATAAAAAGCCAAGTTATAATGTTCTTTTTCGCCTCATCCGCGAATTAGGCATTTCTGCTGATGCAATCTTCTTTCCTGAAAATAAATCCGCTAATACCGAAGTAGAGCAGTTGACCCGGTTGCTTCGTCTGTGCGATGAGCGTGACCTTAAGATTGCAACAGCCACGGTGAAAGCTCTGCTGGATACCAAGTAGCTAAAAATTGGATACCTAAGCACTATCGTTTCCTGATTGCAAATTGGAAAGCGGTGGTGTTTTTATATGCTTTTTGCATTTTAAATTTTTGTTCTGCCTGTTTCTCTTTACTATTCAAAATACAAAAACCTGCCGATAAACAAGGGCAGGTTAAATCCAAAACCTACGCGGCAGCCAGGCTATCATAATGCTTCCGCATCTTAGATCCTATGGCTTTGCGTCCTTGCCTTTCGGCAAGTTTGCCCTTAATACAACTATATTAAATTTTGAAATTAAATAATCGCGCCATCCTTGACGTTGATGATTCGGTTGCTGTACTCTGCGGCATCGGCGGAGTGCGTTACCATAATAATCGTTTTATTGCTCTCCCTATTGATTTCCTGCAGAAGCTTCATAATTTCAGCGCCGGTCTTGCTGTCCAAATTTCCGGTCGGCTCATCCGCGAAAATAATTTCAGGGCTGCTTATAAGCGCTCTGGCAATCGCCACACGCTGCTGCTGTCCGCCCGACAATTCTCTTGGCGTATGCTTTCTCCTATCGGCAAGGCCGACGATTTCCAGAATGTCATTCATCTGCTTTTTATAATCCCTAACATTCTTTCCGTCCAAGAGAATGGGAAGAAGAATGTTTTCCTCCACATTCAAATTGGGAATCAGGTTATAAAACTGGAATACAAAGCCGATGCTTCTGCGCCGCATGATGCTTTTTTTATAGTCGTCAAACTTTGAAATGTCCTCGCCGCTTATAAATACACTTCCGCCTGTTGGGCTGTCCAGGCCTCCCAGGATATAAAGCAGGGTGCTTTTTCCGGAGCCGGACGGCCCCATAATGGATACAAATTCACCTTGCGCAATTTGCAGCGAGATATCCTTAAGAACTCTGATAACGGTATCTCCCATTCTGTATTCTTTCGTTATGTTTCTGCCTTCTATGATAATATGGTTGTTATTCATATGTAAGCCTCCTATAATCTATTCAAATTTTATTTCTTCCACAAGCTGCATTTTGGATCCTTTCAAAATCGGTATGACAGAGCCGATCAAAGTAATGATGATTCCCGCGAGGCCGGCCATGATAAATACACCGGCATCAAGCTCAGGTTCCACGGAAATCCTTGGACCCGCCACAATAAATATTGTCTTTATCTCCATATATGAAACAAAAAGCCCAACTGCCGCGCCGATTAACCCAGATGTAAAGCCTTCTGTCATTGTCATTTTGACATTCTGCCTGTTGCTCAGGCCGACAGATTTGTACATGGCGATGGCGCGTCTCTTTTGGATGTAATTGATGAGCAGATTATTGATAATTCCTATAGCGGCAAGCAGCAGGATGAAATAAGTCAGCTTGTGCATCGGCTCCAAAAATGAATTGACAGTGCTCAGGGCGTCATTGTTGAATTCCTCAACCGTACGGCTCCAATTTGACTTGTTTCCGAACAAATTGCGGATCTGTGCCATTACGGCATCCGGATCAGCGGCAGTATAGGTAAGCATCCCATAATTCTCCACGCCAAAGTCGCTTTCAGCATACCTGGCGGGAATTATGGCCTCGGAATTGTCAGCCCTTGATTGAAAACTGCCGACGACTTTATACTCGTGTACTTTACCGTCACAGCTCAATCTGATTGTATCTCCTATATTTACCTTGCGCTGTTTTAAGCAGTCTTCACTAAGCAGAATGTTCCTCTTCAGCGAGTAGCAAATCACCGGAAAACCCTGTATTCAAGCCGTTTTTCAGGCTCTTATTTATTTTTTACATTTTGCATCAATACCACGCACTCAACATGGTTTGCAAGAGTGAAGCATTCCATTTCAAATTGTCTACCGTTTCAAGCAATGGGGCGGTCGTGGCCCCGGAGATGAGGTTGATTTTGTCCTGGCTGATTTCATTTTTTGAACTGAGGATGCCCTTGTTTATGAGCGCGTCATAGTTGATGCTATTTTCGTTCATGGTCTTTGCCTCCTTTGCAATCACACGTTTTTCCTTGTTTTTTCCCATAGGCTTTTATAGCCGTCCGCACAGTTTGATAACATTTTTACAACAATTCTTGAAGATCATTGTTACACATATGGAATAAAAAGGATGGATTTTGATAACAATTTAGATAACATTAATAACAATTAGGGCAGGGGATTCTTTTTCCGCCATGAGAAGGACATGAAAAAACCCACACAAACGTAGTGTTTATGCGGGTTTCCGCGTTCTGAATGGCGGAAGAGGTGGGATTCGAACCCACGGTACGTTTCCGTACACCTGATTTCGAGTCAGGCCCGTTATGACCGCTTCGATACTCTTCCGTGTATAATTATTCAGTTTTTTATGCACCCATCACATGATTTCGAGTCAGGCCCGTTATGACCACTTCGATACCTCTCCACATGAAATTGTGCTGCCTGCATCTGATTTCCGGTCATGCGCCTCAGACCGGACCGGCCATATCTCCGTATAGAGAACCTTGCCTATTTTTCTTTACAGCCCGCAGTTCCTTGAAAAAATCTTTCAAAATACCCGAGCACTTATCCTCCAGCAAGCCATATATAACTTCTACCTTGTGATTGAATTTTTCAACGCCCAGTACGTTTATTAACGAACCCACCGCACCGGCTTTTGGATCTGCGGCTCCGATGTACAATCTGCGTATCCTTGACATTATCAGAGCGCCTGCGCACATGACACATGGTTCCAAAGTAACATACATGTCGCAATCGTTCAATCGCCAGCTGCCTATTTTTTTACAGGCTTTTCTTATAGCGGACATTTCTGCATGGAGTGTGGCGTCTTGTTTTGTTTCCCGCTCGTTGTGTGCCCGGGACAGTATTGCGCCGTCTTTTACAATAACTGCGCCAACCGGGGTTTCACCCTTTTTATATGCCTTTTTTGCTTCTTTTAGGGCCTCATTCATAAACCCTTCATTCGATAAGGGTTTTGCTTGAGATTGTACGCCGGTCCCAAGTTTCAAATTACAGCCTCCAAAAACAAAAATGACGCGCACCGCTATAAATGTGTATCCAGAGAATAAGCATTTAGTGCACATCTATTATACTATAACATTTTGCCACAATCAAATAAATTTTTGAGGAAAATTATGCTTGGGGCTTTTGACCTATTATATAAGGCTTTAAGCCTATGATATACTTTAAAATAAAGCATATATTGTACAAGGGTGCCAAAGGCCAAGATTGATTGACTCCGTTTTTTTGCAAATTCCGTTTGCGAAATTTCATACAAATGTTATAATAATCGTACAAAGACTTAATTATGAGGTAGTAGTGGTATGAGAACTGCTTTAAAAAAATATAGGGTCTGGTATAAAGCTGTAGGATCGTATACAAGGCAATGCGCCTATATAGAGGCATCGACAGCGGCCGATGCAAAAAAAATAGTTGAAGAGAGGATACCGGGAAGCAAGGTTGTGAAGGCCTGGCGAGTTGAGCAGTAATCAGGCTGGAAATTCTATTCCTTCCAATCGCCCCTGTAAATTCGCCGGATTTGCTTTTTGATAGTTCCTTTTACCTTATACGCCAGGCAGGTAAATTATATAGGCTTTTACTGTATTGTTCCAGGGGTTTATTCTCCAGCGGCAAAACTGTTTTATTACTATTTACAGAATATTCATAGAATCTACACACTTTTTTAATATATAGATTGTAATATAAGACTAAATAAATCATTCTTTTTCTTTTTCCTCTACCCTATACTTACTATAGAAAGCCCCGGCATATGCCGGGGCTTTTGGCATCACTTCCTCAGGAAGTTTTGCTGTGCCTGCGGCTGCAAGCAATGGACCAGAATTGGTTTAAAAAGTGATAAAAATAAAGGATAATTGTGAAAACGGGTTTCATGCGTTGAGAATATTCAAATATGGGATTATGGCATTTTAGGAGCGCGTTCCCTGTTCGCCCGGGTCTATTTCTACCTGTCCGACATTACATATTTATTACAATTCCGTTAAAGTTCAGTTTCAATGGAGAAAAAACATCAATATTGTTATATTATGTAGATTGATAAAACACTGCATGAAATTTTCTGTTAGGGTTACACGAAAGATAAATGGAATGGGGTACTTAAATGTATAAACACAGGTTGGCATATAAACTCAAACCGGTTTCCGTTTGGAGCATATTTTTCATTGTCTTGATTATGGTATTATTTTGTAATAATTTTACGGTGTTTGCCAATGCTGTCGATATATTGAAAGATATACAAGGGCACTGGGCTCAACCGGATATTGAAAAAGCCATGGGGTCCGGGTATGTCCGTGGTTATTCCGATTCCACATTCAGGCCCAATAACGGGATTACCCGTGCTGAATTTATTACCATGCTTAATACGGCTTTTTCGGTGCCCCTAAACGGAGCAAATATCAACTTTAAAGATGTTCACAGCGGCGATTGGTTTGCCCTAAATGTTTGGTCCGCTGCCAAAGCGGGATACACGAATGGCTATCCCGATCACACATTTAGACCTAACCAATTTGTCACCAGACAAGAAGCGGCCTGTACGATTGCAGCTCTGACCAAAATGGCGGACGGATTTCCTAAAAAGTTCAAGGACAGTAATCAAATTGCACCCTGGGCGCAGCAGGCAGTAAATGCCCTTGCTTCCAATGGCGTTCTATCCGGGGATTCCGGCGGGTACCTGCACCCTTTACAAAATCTCACACGTGCGGAGGCGGTGGTGCTGGTTAACAGGACTAAAAACATTACCGGCAGTACTCCTGTTCATCTTACTCTTAGCGTGACCGGCAGCATAGTAAATATCCGCTCCGGTCCGGACATTTCCTCCGATGTGATTGGCAAAGTAAAGCGGGGAAGCATTTTGACAGCCCTCGAGCACTCAAGCAATGGCTGGTATAGGGTCCAATTCAATAACTCTACAGGTTGGATAACGGACCAATATGTGAAACCCAGTTATGCCAATAGAGGGTCGGATACTGATAGAGAAGAGGATGGCAGCAGTGTAGATAATTCCAATACGGGGACTGACCCCGGCAGTGAAACCAACTCAGGGGTAGAAGCGAGTCAGGACGAGGCCATTGATCCTGCTGCAGGAACAGGCACGGATACGGGTGCCCAGCCCGGCACAGTTGATAAACCCGGCACGGAGGCTAATCCCGGCACGGATACCGACTCTGCCGCAGGAGACGACGCCGGCAAAGAAAAGATAATTGTTATCGATCCAGGCCATGGTGGCTCTGACCCTGGAGCTATTGGTCAAAGCGGAACCAAGGAAAAAGATATAACCCTGGATATCGCACTGATGGTATCAGACTATTTAAAAAATGCCGGATATCAGGTAATCATGACCCGCCAGGACGACCAATACGTTTCTCTGGCCGACAGGTCCGCAGTAGCTAACGATGCACATGCGGACGCCTTTATCAGCATCCATTGCAATGCATACAATCATATTGCCGGCGGAACCGAAACCTTTACCGAACCGATGTCAGGTAATCCGGTTTATAAGCAGCAAGAGGACAGCAAACGTTTGGCCCGGTTAGTGCAAAGTGAGCTTGTACAAGCCCTGGGATTGACAGATAGGGGAGTCAATGAAGAAGGCCTATACGTATGCCGCGAGACCAATGCACCGGCTATTTTGGTAGAGACGGCATTCATCGACAACAAGAGCGAAGAAAAGCTGCTCAGTGACCCCGAGTTTCAGAAAAAAGCGGCGGAGGCTATCGGACGCGGGGTTGACGGCTATTTTGCCAAATAGGAAGTATTGGGGCTGTAGATCCAAGCATAAACCAATTTATAAAGGGGATGGTTGACCTTAGGTCTTTTGAAACAGCGGAAAAGCTGTTGAGAGCACAATCACCGGCCTAAAAATAACTTTCTTTGGCTTTTATCAGATTATACAGCATTGTGTTATATGGCGTAGATATTCCCAACTTTTTACCTAGCCTTACGATGCTTCCGTTTAAGCTGTCAATTTCAGTTTTATTCTTTTTCTCGATATCTTGAAGGGTGGAAGACCTATGGCTGTATGTTGAAGGGATTAGCTCCCCATAAAATGCCTTCTGGTATTCATTCGCACTACGCCAATATGTCTGGTATCCTGCGGCAGTCATAACTGCAAATATTTCTTCTATAACCTGATTCATGATAAATATGGAGCTCTCACACTCCGCAAGCCGGCCATAGCATACATTCAGTATTGCTCCCAAGGGATTCAAGGCACAATTATACAGCATTTTTGCCCAGAGGGCTTTGTGTATTTCATTTGTAGTTTCACATGGAATTCCACCTTGGGTTATAGCATCTGCCAGAGACTTTACCGGATCCGCCGGCTGGTTGTACAGGCTTCCGATAAGGATAGGTGAAGAGTGCACGGTAACTTCGCTTATATTTCTTTCAGGCCTTGAGAAACCTGTAATCACTCTTGCGCTATATACCTGGCTTTTATCAAAATATCGCAGATAGGATTCATCCGTTCCCCATCCATTTTGGAAAATAACAATCTTGCCATGGGCCTTTAATAAATTTTTATTATGGGATAGGTCCAACGCGCTTTCTTCATTGGAGACTGACTTTATACAAATTAATATGAAATCGTACTCTCCATATGGAATATCCGATAGCCGTTCAAAAACTTTTACCCTTGACGCCGGTATATCAATTTCTTTAAAAAGGCCGACCCGCTTCACACCTTTTTCATTTATAAGGTCTTTCGTTCTACCGGAAGCTTTTATGTCCACTTCCCAGCCGCAATCTAAAAGAGAGGCCGCTATGCCAAGTCCTACCGCACCGCTGCCATATAATAATGCTCTCATAATGGTTTGCCTCCAGCCTTTTACAATAAAAAAGTTAGCTCTTACTATACTGCAATGTACCATGATGGATAAAAAATGTCAATGCGATGGACACGTAGTGACGGCAATGCCAAACTTCCTACAGGATAAAGAGGGATATAAAAAAGCCCTGAAGCTACTGCCTCAAGGCCTGGATTGGTACGCCCGACACGATTCGAACGTGCGACCTGCGGTTTAGGAAACCGACGCTCTATCCTGCTGAGCTACGGGCGCATATCTTAAGGAACGTATAATAGTATACTAAAAATTTTTACAAATTTCAAGTGTATTTTTAATCCATGTATTGTAAAATAGAGGTATTGAAAGCTGCCATATTGATTTAAGGTGGGATAAAATAATGAAATACACCGAGGGTTTGGATTTGTCCGAAGCTGTAAAGGCATTGTTAAAATTCAGGGAAGAGCGGGACTGGGAGCAGTTCCACACCCCTAAAAACCTTTCCATGTCTGTGGCCATTGAGGCGGCGGAGCTTATGGAGCACTTCCAGTGGAAAAACGACGATGAAATCGGCACATACCTCAAAACAGAGGCAGTGGAGAAGGTCAAGGAGGAGATCGCCGACATATCCGCTTATCTTCTGATGCTGTCCCATGACCTGGGGATAAACCTGAATCAGGCCATCCTTGAAAAGATAAAAAAGAATGAGCGGAAATATCCGTTGGAAAAGAGCAGGGGCAGGCACAACAAGTACGACGATTTATGATGCGGACAGAAGGAAATAAACCAAGCAGGATAGTATTAAAATTTATTACTGGCAAATTATATAATATATACTTATAATAGAAGGAGACCTATTTTTCGGGTAAATACCGGTCGTCCGGGGCTTGAAAAATACTGTCCCGGACCGGTGGAGCCATAAATTGTTTTTGGAGGGAAAAGAATGGCGGGACCAAAGAACAAGACACTTCCTAAGCGGGAAGAAATAAGCGGAGGATATAAGTGGAAGCTGGAGGATATTTACAGCAGCAATGACCGGTGGGAAGAAGATTTTTCTCAAGTGAAGGCGCTTTCGGGGAAAATAATCCGGTTCAAGGACCATCTGGCCGAAAGTGCCGGAACCCTGCTGGAATGCTTAAAGGAGAAAGATGAACTGCTGGCGCTCAATGACAAGGTTTTTGTCTATGCCAGGATGCGAAGGGATGAGAATAATGGGGATCCCGTATACCAGGCCCTTACCGACCGCGCCATGGCCTTAAGCACCGAAGCCTATGCCGCCGTTTCCTTTATTGTCCCCGAAATCCTGAGAATCCCTGAAGATACCCTGCGGGATTATATGGAGGGCAGTGATGCCCTGAAGCCGTATAAGCAGTTTATGGATGAGATCCTGAGGCAGAAGCAGCATATCCTTTCCGAAAGGGAAGAGGAGCTGCTGGCTTTAGCGGCCGAGGTAGCCCAGGCCCCCCACGATATTTTCACCATATTCAATAACGCGGATATTAAGTTTCCCTTTATAAAGGATGAGAGCGGGGAAGAAATCGAAGTCACAAAGGGCCGGTATATCAAGCTTCTTGAAAGCAAGGACAGAAGGGTACGCCAGGATGCATTCCACGCCCTATACAGTTCCTACCATGCACACAGGAATACACTTGCATCCATGCTGATCAACAATATAAAGAAAAACAGGTTTTTTGCCAGTGTGCGGAAGTATGGATCCAGCCTGGAAGCCTCCCTGGATTCAGATAACATATCTACCGGCGTTTATGATAATTTGATTGACACCGTGAATAAAAACCTGCACCTTTTGCACCGGTACCTGGAGCTGCGCAAAAGGGCATTGAAGGTGGATCGGCTCCATATGTACGACCTGTATGTGCCGCTGGTTGAAGAGCCGAAAACGGATATCCCCTATAGAGAAGCGCTGGCGATGGTGGAGGATGGGCTCAAGCCCTTGGGGGACGAATATCTAGGCTACCTGAGACAGGGGTTCAACTCGGGCTGGATTGATGTATACGAAAATGAAGGGAAAACCAGCGGAGCATACTCATGGGGCACTTATAAGACCCATCCCTATGTGCTGCTGAATTACCAGGGAACAATCAACGATGTGTTTACCATAGCCCATGAGATGGGGCATGCGCTGCACTCTTTTTACACAAACAAGACCCAGCCCTATATTTATTCCGAATACAAAATTTTTGTGGCGGAAGTGGCCTCCACGGTAAACGAATCGCTGTTAATGAGGCATTTGTTGAATAGCACTTCGGACAAAGGCGAAAAGGCCTATCTGCTGAACCATTATCTGGAGGAATTCCGGAGCACCGTTTTCAGGCAGGTGATGTTCGCAGAGTTTGAAAAAATAACCCACTCATGGATGGAACAGGGCCAGGCTCTCACGGCACAATCCCTGAACGGCATTTACCGGGAACTGAACCAGAAGTACTTCGGCAACCGGGTGGTTGTGGATGAGGATATAGACATAGAATGGGCGAGGATTCCCCACTTCTATACAAGCTTTTATGTCTACAAGTATGCCACCGGCTTTTCGGCGGCAACCTCCCTTTCCCGGCAGATTCTGGATGAAGGCGGGACGGCTGTGAACCGGTATTTGGAATTTCTGCGCAGCGGGAGCTCCGACTATCCCCTTGAGCTTTTGAAGAGAGCCGGAGTGGACCTTTACACGCCAAAGCCCGTACAGGATGCGTTCAATGTGTTTGAGGAAATATTAAACGAATTGGAGGGATTGATTTGAAGGACTCACGCATTGAAAAACTTGCGGAAAACCTGATTCACTATTCGGTGGAACTCAAACCGGGAGAGAAGGTCCTGATTGAAAATTTCGGCAATGAGGTGCCCCTGACCAGGGAACTTATAAGGCAGGCGTATAAAGCCGGAGGAGTTCCGTTTATATCCATTAAAAACAATGAGCTGCTGCGCGTGCTGCTGAACGGCTGCACCGAGGAGCAGATCAGATCCATGGCCTCCTATGAAATTGCCAGGATGAAGGAAATGGACGCGTATATCGGCATCAGGGGCGGGGAAAATGTGAGTGAAATGGGGTCTGTCCCTCCCGAAAAGTTAAAAATTTATATGGCCCATTATTTAAAACCGCTGCATTCCGACGTCCGGGTGGAGCACACCAAATGGTGCGTGCTCCGGTATCCCAATCATTCCATGGCCCAGCTGGCGGACATGGCTACCGAGGAATTCGAGGATTTCTACTTCAGGGTGTGCAACCTGGATTACTCCAAGATGTCCAGGGCCATGGACAGCCTGGCGAAATGGATGGAAAAGGCGGAAAGGATAAAAATCACGGGGAAGGATACCGACCTTGCCTTTAGCAAAAAAGGGCTGCCTGCCATAAAGTGCGAAGGCAAGCGGAACATTCCCGACGGAGAAGTGTATACCGCCCCTGTCCGGGATTCGGTCAACGGGGTCATCACTTATAATACTCCCGCCGTATACCAGGGGATCACCTTCGAAAACATCAGGCTTGAATTCAAGGACGGCAAAATTGTAAAGGCTATGGCAAACAATACCGAAAAAATCAATAAAATATTTGATACGGATGAGGGAGCAAGGTATGTGGGAGAGTTTTCCATAGGCTTGAACCCTTATATTGAAAAACCCATGAAGGATACCCTGTTTGACGAAAAAATAAAGGGGAGCATCCATTTTACTCCCGGAAGCTGCTATGAAGAGTGCAACAACGGCAATAAATCAGCCATCCACTGGGATCTGGTACTGATTCAGAGACCCGAGTACGGGGGCGGGGAAATCTGGTTTGACGACGTACTGATAAGGAAGGACGGGGTCTTTGTCCCCCAGGAGCTGCAGTGCCTGAACCCGGAGAACCTGGTATAAAATAATTTATAATCAAAAATCAGCGGCTTTTATTTACGATGATCTGGTTCCTTCCGTTTTTGAAGGACTTTTTGACATCGTAGCCTCTCAGCACAAGCGTGTCGTATATGACATCCGTCTGGTGGAAATAATTGTTGCCTACGTCCAGAATAAGGGTCTCGCCGGATTTGAGTTCCCGGGAAATTTCATTTAGGGTGGAGTCGATATTCAGGCTTTCCGCATTGATGATTTTTTCGTTGTGGTCCATGGGTCTTCTCCTTGTGTTTATTGGCCTTTCGGGATATGAAAAACGGCATGGCAGAACCGGGCTCTGCCATGCACCATCCTGTATACCATGAAAAATGTGTAAGGTATAAGCCCTGCATAGTTTCACTGCTTTACGTTGACGATGATGGCGCTTTCCTCGTTATTCAGCTGCTTTCTCACGTCGTATCCCGTCAATGAAAGCTTGTCAAAAATGATATTTGAATGGTGGATAGTGGTATTGCTTATATCCAGGACCAGGGTTTCATCCGGCTTAAGCTCCAGGGGCAAATTTTCTATTTTGTCCTGCATGTACGCCTGCTCTGCATCAACGATTTTTTCATGGCCGTTCATATTCATTCTCCTCGCATCAATAGAATAAATTTAGTCTTTTCTTTATAGAAAGTATCAGGATTCCGCACTAATATTATTTGCAGTTCTATGTTATTATAATACAGGAGGTTCAACGTATTTTTTGGTGAAATGAGCAAATTATAGCTAGGAGGATGGGATGGATAAAAATATTGTGTTGATAGGGATGCCGGGGGCCGGAAAAAGCACCACGGGGCTGCTGCTTGCAAAAACCTTGAATATGCCTTTTGTGGATACCGATTTGATCATCCAGCAGAGGGAGGGAAGGCTGCTGCAGGAGATTATTGACTATGACGGCATCGGCCCGTTTCTCTCCATTGAGGAAGATGCCATCCTGCAAATGTCCGTCCGCGGATATATCATTGCCACAGGCGGGAGTGCCGTATACAGGGAAGCTGCAATGCGGCATCTGAAAAAAAACGGAATCCTCCTGTACCTGCAGCTTGAATATGGAGAAATTGAAAAAAGGATCAATAACATAAAAAGCAGGGGCATTGTCATGGATAAAGGCAGAAGCCTGATTGACCTATATAACGAAAGGGTGCCTCTGTATGAAAAATATGCGGATTTGACCATCCGCTGCTCGGGGAAGCACATAGAAGAGGTGGTGGATGAGATCCAGGAAAGGATGAGGGGGAATAAAAAATTTTTTTAAAAATTTGTTAAGAGGTGTATAAAATGTGAAGTTTGGTCAATAATAATGAATGACCTCACAAAATACATTTTGACCCCCTTTACATGGCCAGTCCAAGGACTGGCCTCTTTTTTTGCCTGAGCCAATGGGGACGGTTTTACTCAGAGGATAGTTTACCAAGTGATGACAGTGATCCACTGCCCCTGAATTTGTACACGTATTGGCATAATACTCCGGTGTTGTGCTTTTTACGAGGTATGAAGAAAAATATTGTTGTAAACAGTAGCAAATCGGAAAAAAAGGCCACGTCCAAAAAATGATCCGAGGGACGTGACCTTTTTAATGATTATAAAGTGGTTGGTTTAGGTTATAAAACCCAATCAGAGGTTTACAGCTTCCCAAGGTAAGGTGTTTTGCGATTATCTAAAAATTTCCCATGAATATGAATCTACTTTGGCTTCTTGATTAGTGTTTTTGTTTACCCATCCTTTTTCTTGAGTCCATTCATACGATTCACCATCAGCCGGCATATCTATGAGTAAATAGTCTTTTTTCATAGATACTGTTTTTATTTTTGATTTCGTTTTGGTTAATGGATCATAATCATAAACCTCTATACGCTTAATTTCATCCTTTTCTACGCATTCAACTTCATTAAAGTAACGTATAAACCCGGTATTGGAAAAATACATTTCTGTGGGAAAAGGTAGAACAAAAGCGTAACTTGACTCAGGAGACAGAACTATACCGTTGTTACTGATATTTGACTTCAATACACTGTTCATCATCCGGCCCTGTCCAATATACTTGATTTCACCCGACGCATTGACATGTGCAAAGTAGACTGATTTCATTTCCTCTTTACTCAAATCCTCAGAGGTATCATATAAAATATATTTCCACGAAACTCCATCATTCGAATCAATTTCATTGATTAAATGACTATCAACGCATGCTACTATAGCAGCAAGACCATCTGTTTTCTTACCGAATTGACTCAGAGTCTCAATCACTTTAGCATATGCTTCATTTTTTTCCTTAACAGAACTTGCTGACTCAGATGTATTGTTTTGTTGCCGAAAAACGATAAGGGCAATTAACACAATTACAGCAAGTAATCCAACAAAAATTGATTTCTGAACAACTCCCATGGACTTCACAAACTTTACCTCCTAATGTTCCTCATCCTTTCTTTAAATTCTTTTTTCATTTATTAGACGTAGAAGCTGTATCATTTGTTCTGTATAAGTTTGATTTTTTACATCACCTAAAATTTTTGGGATAAGGTAAGAAAAAGCATATCCTCAAAAGATATAATACGGGCGGCTTTGATGGACTTTTTCAGAAAACATGGATATATACGGAATAAAAGCAAAAATAAACCTGGAGGTATAGTATTTTAAAATGATATCTGATAAAATATAAAGGGGGAAAAGGAGGGATGGAAGTGACTAACGAGGAATTTCAAAAATTAGTGTTAGAAAAGCTTACAGGCCTTGAGAGTGATGTAAAGGGCTTGAGAGAAAGTCAAAGGATTCTTGAGAAAGGCCAGAGAAGCCTTGAGGAAGGCCAAAGAAATCTTGAAGAAGGTCAAAGGAACCTTGAAGAAGGCCAGAGGATTCTTGAGAAAGGTCAGAGAAGTCTTGAGGAAGGCCAAAGAAATCTTGCGGAAGGTCAACAACGGATGGAAAAGAAATTGGATGCAGTATATAACCAGACGGCTAATTTGACAGAGTTTAGGACAGAAATGAATATGAAACTTGATAACATAATGGAAGATAATAAGTCTATACATGAAGTTGTTGGAGAACACGAGATATCCATAAGAACTTTGAGAAGAAAGCCAGTATAAAAATTCAGGATTCAAAATTCAACAGAGAGTCCTGATTTTTTTATTTGCAAATATTGTGTGCATTTTTTGCCCTGACAAAAAGAGCCGCTTAAAAACAGCGGCTCTTTTGCAGGGGGGGGGTCCCATTTATTTCTGTAGGTAGTTGTACAGGATGACTGCGGCCTGGGCCCTGGACACGGCGTTCTTGGGATAAAAATACCCGTTTTGATCGCCGTTGATTATATTGAGTCCCTGGGCAATGGTTACATAGCCCAGCAGGTCCGGGTTAATTTCTGCGGCATCCTTGAAAGGATTGGCGTAAATCCCCTTTATGTCGGCCACCTTGTCGTATTTCAGGGCCCTTATAATGAATTTTGCGGCGTCTTCCCTGGATACGGCGGAATCGGGAGCCTTTTCGCCGGCTTTCACGATTCCTTCATTTATCAAAAGCTTATAGATGTCATCCAGCTCCTTGTCCGCGTTGGCAGAGCTGTAAGGAATATAGTAGTTCAGTGTTTTTGAAAGGAGGCGGAAGAAATCTGCCTGTGTAATGTTCTCATTGGGCCTGAACTCCTTTCCCTCCAGTGAAACCCCATATTCTGCCAGGGCGGTGATCTGCTTTTCCGCAAAATTCCCGGCGATATCGGTATACGCGGCGGGTTTCACTTCCTTGTAGGGCTGTCCGTTGTAGTCCAGAATTACGCCGGTGTTTGCGTCAAAGGATACGGGTTTGCCGGGCTTTACGGCGTAAACCAGCTTTATGCTCTTGGCGTCCGGCTGCCTTATCACGACCTTATCGGAGGACTCGTCGTAGTAATTGTTCCTGTACTCCAGCTCCAGGCCGATGTCTTTAAACAGCGTGTCATATGCGCTGTCAAGGGAGACCGCCTTGTCAACGGACGGGAAGGAGGCGTCAAACCAGTTCAGGTTAAAGCTTGTGACCTTTCCGTTAACGGCATCATAGGTTGCCGTCATGGAGTTGCCGGGGAAGGGGACTCCGTTTACGTTTCTTATATAGTTGAAGGTATACTGCTGCGGGGGAATCTTCCCCATTTTTTGATAGTAGACGGCCTCGGTGTTTTCCTCATAGGTGGTATTGCTGTACTTATCCGGCTTAAAAGTCTTTAAAAACGCTTCCACAGCTGCCTTTGAGGCGGCTTCGTCATATTTTGCGGTTGCATTGGCATCATAGGGGGTGCTGCGGTAAAAGCTCTTGACTTCCCCCGTGGCCGCGTCGATGGTCACACTGGCGTATAGCCCCTGCTGGCCCGATTGGGCGGCCGGCTTCTGGAAGCTTAAATTCCAGGAAAAGCTGTTCTTAAACATCCAGTCCTTGAAGAGATTGGCATTGGTCAGATTGAAATCAGAGGTCAGCTCAAGCTCTTTCACCCCCCGGGCAATTTTTTCCGCCTCCTCCTGGGTCATCAGCTTAGATGCATCCTCAATGGCCTTCAGCTCCTGGGGAGAAAGGTTCTGGGAAGCCCGGCTTTCTGTTTTGGCGTTATCAAAATAGACGCCGCCGCCCCCGCCGCCGCCGTAGCCGTAATAGGGACTCAACAGGACCTTATCCCCTGTCAGGGCGTCAATGTAATACATGGAACTGTACTTGGGGGCATATACGGCGTAAACCTTTAAAACGTCGCCATTGTAGACATAATTATACTGGAGCCTGAGTCCCAGCTTTTCCTTATAAGCCTTCTGGGCGGCTTCAAGGGATATGGCCTTGGTGGCGTCGGGGAAGGTTAAACCATCCGTCCAGTTCATATAATAGTTGACAACCTCTCCACGCCCGCTGTTCACGGTGACGCTCACATTGTTATCCGGAAAGGGGATGCCGTTGACTGTCCGAACATAGTTGAAATAGTACTCATTGCTCAGATTAAGGGGCTGACTGTCCTCCTGGAGCTTTATCTGGCTCAACAGGGAGGGGCTTATCCTGCCTATAAATTCTTCTGCTTTTGCTTTCGCCTGCTGCCGGGTTATTGCAGGAAATTTTCTTTGGTTGTTGTAGTCACTGGGCTTATAATAATTGTAATTCAAAATATTTCCATTGACGTCTACCGATATGTTTATACTGCCGTCCGTCCCGTCCTTGCTGTTCCAGCTGAGGTTCCAGACTTTCTTGGACCCCTGGTTGTAGGAGCTGTAGCTGAACTCGCTTAACGAGTCGGGAATGGTAAACTTGCTTTTTGCCGTGTTTAATGCGTTTTCAAGTTCCTTGTCCGCTGCGGCAAATATATTGACCGGCGCAATCATAACCGCAACAAGAACCAGGGATAAAAACAGGGCGACCTTTCTTTTCATACCAACACCTCTTTGAGTATTTTTTATTAATTAGAAAGACGGATAAGAATTCCTAAAGTTCCATTGAATATAAAAAAGAAGGGAGGTGTTCTACGGTGCTCAATTGACTGTATCAGGCTTCCCTTTATGAACTTTATAAAAAAGAAACATCATGGCGGCGGCCAGCAGAGCTGTTGAGGCGCCGAAATAGAAGGGAGCGCTGTAATTTACCCTGTCGTAAAGGATGCCTGCAATAAGGCTTGCCGGAAGCAATGTAATTCCGAGAACCGCATTATATATGCCCAGGCCCGTTCCTCTTTTATCTCTGTGGATCAGGTCGGAGACCAGGGCCTTTTGTACTCCGTCCGTCAGGGCGCTGTATAACCCGTAGAGGGCAAACAGCAGTATAATAACCGCTTTTACATTGGATCTGCCGAATCCGAAATACACTGCGGAATATAAAAGGTAGCCCAGGATGATCAGACGTTCGCGCCCGATTTTATCGGACAGCGTGCCCATGGGAACGGCGAATAAAACCGAAACCGAGTTGTATATCAGGTATACCAGGGGGATATAAAGTGCGTTGATCCCAATGTCGTTTGCTTTAACCAGCAACAGTGCGTCTGTAGAATTGCCAAGGGTAAATATAAAAGTGATAAACAAAAAGATGTAGTACCTGCTTGAAAAATCCTTTAGGACAATCTTTCCAGGCAAGCTTTCCTTTTCTATTTTAGCTTCTTTGATGAAAAATATAATGGTTATTACACCTGCGAAGGCGGGTATGGCAGATATAAGGAATATCTTCCTGTATTCACTGGGAAAAACCATTAAAATACAATAGGCAAGGAGAGGTCCCGCAATAGCGCCGCAGTTGTCCATTGCCTTATGGAAGCCGAAATTTTTGCCTGATTTTTTCTGCTTTGACGAACCGGCGATCAAACTGTCTCTCGGGGCTGTCCTTATACCTTTTCCCACTCTTTCTATAAACCGGAGGTACAGTATTTGCAGGGGCACTCCCGCCAGTGAGTACAGGGGCGCAATAATTGTAGTAATGGCGTAGCCGATAACCATAAACGGCTTGTTTTTGCCTATTTTATCGCTCCACCAGCCGGATAATGCCTTGAGTACCGAGGCCGTGCTTTCCGCTATGCCCTCGATAAGGGAGAGATCCGTTTTGGTGGCCCCTATGGATAAGAGAAAAAGAGGCATAATGCAGTAGATCATTTTCGTTGTGGTATCTGTTAAGAAGCTGGTCAGACCGGAAAAAAAAACGTTTCTTTCCAGACCGGCGATTTTTTTCCCCTGGCTGGCATCGTTTTGTTCAGTCATGTGATTTCCCCCTGAAAATTTATAGTGAGTGACCCAATATAAACTCATATACCGTATTACTGAAATCCTCCAGCAGCTTTTTGCATTTATCCAGGCTTTCTTTAGCAGCTTTTCCCAGGGAAGCCTTAAAAAGATCCCTGGATTCTATCTTGCGGTACCATAATAAGAGCTTATCCAGCTCTTCCTCATTTTCCTCCACCTCTGCGAAAGAAAAGTTTTTCCTTGCGGTTTCCTTTTCAATTTCTGCGAAAAAATCCCCGCACTTTTCTATAAGCTCCTTATACTCTTCGTCACGTGCCCTGTTAAAATATGAGATCGCCCTCTCCTCGTCCTTTTCATCCAGAAAAACCGATTGCATCAAAAATGCCTCTCCGCTGTTTTTCCGTATATCCTGTGAAACTGAAGCCAGGGCGGAGCAGTTGTCGTCGCTGTACGGCAGTATCCACATGGACTGCTGGGTATTGACTGCACCCAGTTTTTTCAGGTTTCTCCATGTGGCCACCCGGATTCTTGACGGCTCTGTGGGAAGGTTATAGTTAATGACCAGCCATTTTTTCTGTTCCATTTCTTCACCTTAAAATGTAATATCCGTTACAATATTATTATAACATAATGTAATATCCGTTACAATAAAAATTTTTGTTTTCAGCAGATAAAAAGGAATTTTTATGGTGCATGTAGAATATAGGTGGGACGGAAAAATGTAAAAACCATGGTTTGAGTTTATTTAGAATTGAGGATAACGCACTTTTTTAAAGAGAGATGTCTGTATCGGATGTGATCTGTCTATGAAAATAATTTTTAGAGCAGGCGCCATGCTTCTCGTTACACTGCCTTTACTCTTTTTTTGTTCCTGCGGCGATGTACGGGAAACTATGCCCGGGAATGGGCCGGAAAGGGCGGCAAACCAGAGTGAACAGTTTAAGCCGCCTGCGGGCGAAAGCCCGGCTGCCGGGCCGGTGCAGCCGGCTTCTGAAGGCGGTGGCAGCGAGTCCGGCGTTAATAAAATTCCGGCAAAAGCCCCGGACCCCCAACAGGTGGAAGAGGCTGAAAAGCTCTATGACCAGGGATTCCAGGCCTATATGGAGTGGAAGCTGGATGAGGCGGTGCAGCTTTTTGACAGGGCTGCAAAGCTGGACCCCGGGTGCTATAAGGCCTATAACGGCAAGGGAATTGTGCTCTGCTACAAGAAGAATTACAGGGAGGGCATGAGCCTGATTTCAAAAGCCCTGGAAATGAAACCGGATTTTGTCTATGCAAATTTCAACATGGCCCTGGCCTACAAGCTGCAAAAGGACTACAAGCAGGCGCTGGTGTGGTTTGACAGGGCGCTGTCCTACGACCCCAGGGACACCTGGAGCTATTTTGGAATAGCCTGCATCTATGCGGAGTGGAAGGAGGCGGACAAGGCCCTGGAATACCTGAAAAAAGCCATAGAAACCGACCCCGGGGTTAAGGATGTGGCAAAAAGGGAGAAGGACCTTGACCCCATCAGAAATGACCCGCGGTTTGTGCAGCTGGTAGAAAACTGATTCTGTGGGAGGCTGTGAAAAAAGGGGCTCTGTAGGTTTTGCTACGCCGCATGTAGTGTACGAAAAGCGGCCCGCAGAAAAGAGCCCCTAGATTTTTCACAGCCTCCTGTAGGACTAAACACATATGAATGCCGGATTTTTCTATATGCAACACACCTGCCCGGTTTTTCCATTCCCAGAGATATGTCCTTTTCCGGACAGCAATATCCGCTAAGACCTTTACAAGGTACACAAACAGCAGCACATTCAGGAGCGAAGTGGATATGAGAACAGGACCGTAAGAGGCGGAATTGATGCCGTTGAGCGTCCCGAAGAGGACGGAATGGGTGTTGAGGTAAACGGTGGCGCTGAAGCCGGCGGCTAACAGCAGCAGCCTTTTGTCCCTGAGGTATAGGAAGGCTAAAAGGGACAGGGCAACGGCGGGGAATAAATATCTTTCGTGCATGCGGGCGGAAAAGGTAAATACCCCGGCAATCTGGAGAAGGGCGGCTGTGGCCCAGTTTTTGAAGGTGTTCAGGTCAAAAGGGTGTCCTTCCATCAGCGTGGCTGAAGCAATCCGCAAAAGCAGGCCGGTGCAGAGCAGGGCCAGCATCAGCCATTTCCCGCGTCCGGGGCGGATTTGGATCTTTTTTTCGGTCAAAAGTCCGTAGGCGGCGGCAGAAACGCATAAAAACAGGACTGAATAAAGGATCAGGGGCAGGGCATAGGAAGTGCCCCCGCTTTTGGCTCCTCCCCACAGGGGTCCGCCGGAAGGCGCCCCGCGCCGGGCCGTGCCGGAATGGGGGACCGGTCCCTGGGGCCTCTGGGCTCCGGCATTGGAGGATTGACTCCTTTCACCTGCCAAGGAATTGCTGCGTTCTATTCTGCTTTGCACCGGAGTGGTATTCCCATGATAATTCCAAAGGGCATATATGCATAAGAAAACGGATGTCAATAGGACAAAAAGCAGACTCAGGCCGAATATGCGCTTTTTAAAAACAGTTGTTCCCGCTGCGGCTGCCTTCATATGCGTCCTCCTTTCAAAAAGTTACCGCCTGTCGAATACCCACAGCTTGTAGCCCGTATAATTTACAGCCTGTATTAGGCCTGTTACCAACACTTTGGAAATATACAGGTTGACTCCCAGGTTTCCGCTGAGGCATTGGATGCCTAAAAGGGATACCCCGAGGGAAACGGCATTCACAGCCACAAACCGCACCATCTGACCGGCAGTGCTCAATCCGGACTTCCTGTTTCCGAAGGTCCACAGTTTATTCAAAATGAAGCTGTTGGCAATGCCTGCTCCATATCCCGCGGCCTGGCATATCAGCTTATCAAGGCCAAAGAGGCCGTGAAGGGCAGTGAATGTCAAAAAATCCACGCCTGTGTTGAGGCAGCCCACAAGCAAAAAACGGAATACGGATCTGTATTTTTCATATAAGCTGAGGATGCTGCCGTAGGGACCGGCCTTGACGGCCTTATACATTTAGAACCCCTCCTTTTCATCAATAATATAGAGGGGCCTGCCCTTAGCCTCGTCGTAAATACGGCCTACGTACTCGCCGATGATGCCCAGCAGGATAAACAGGAGCCCGTTGCAGAGCAGGCATAGGGTGACGGCAGGGGCCCAGCCGGCAACAGGGCGGCGCGTAAACAGCTTTTCAAGCAGAAACAGCAGATAGGCAAAGCTGGATAGTGAAAGGACTGTGCCTGCGTAAGTGGCAATTTTCAAGGGCTTGTATGAAAAGGAAGTGATGGCGTCGGCGGCAAATTTCACCATTTTCTTCAGGGGATATTTTGTCTCTCCGGCAAATCTCTCCTCCCGCACAAACTCCACGCCGGTCTGCTTAAAGCCCAGCCAGCTTATGAGGCCCCTTACATACCGGTTGCGCTCGGGTATGGACTTCAGCGCATCGCAGACCTTCCTGTCGATGAGCCTGAAATCTCCCGTATCCACGGGGATATCCACCGAGGTCATGCTTTTTAAGACCCTGTAGAAAACAGCGGCAGTGGCTTTTTTGAGGAAGGTTTCGCCCATCCTTTTAATCCTCCGGCCATAGACCACCTCATAGCCTTCCTTCCATTTTTCAATCATCTTCAAAATAACTTCCGGGGGGTCCTGCAGGTCTGCGTCTATGACAATGACGGCCTTCCCGCCGGCATAGTCCATGCCGGCGGTTATGGCCACCTGGTGCCCGAAATTTCTGGAAAAGCCCAGCAGCTTTATACTTTTATCTTCACGGCACAGGGATCTTGCGATTTCAAGAGTCTTGTCCCTGCTTCCATCATTGACGAAAATGATTTCATAGGATTCTCCTGTTGAATCCATCACGCTTTTCAGCCTTTTGTAGGTTTCATGAATCACAAGCTCTTCGTTGTATAACGGAACGACGACTGAGTATTGAAGCTCCTGACTGTACACGATAGGATCCCTCCTTTGGTTCAGCTTTTTCTCCATTACTTTGTGCCTTTTTCCGGCGCCAGGTCATAAAGTACGGTCCCGTTTCCCATCCTGCCGTCCGGCTGCCCGAACCCGTCCTGCCTATCGGTTCTATCCGCCTCTGAGGCCGTATTTGTCCATTGATCGGAAGAAACCACAGTTCCGTGTTCCATGACCCATCGGGTTATTTCGGACTGTGAATTCCCCATACCCGATACCTGGAAATACCTTATCTCTCCGTTTTGCACCATTTTTTCCAGCTTGTCTGCCGTCAATATGGGGTCCGACCCCAGGAATCCGCCTACTGCCATCACCGGCTGGCCGGTTTCCAGGATAATGGGCGCTGCCGTTGTGGCATTGGATACCGCAACCAGGTATTTCTCATCCTGCTTGTTGCGCAACAGGAAATCAATCAGCGCGGAAGTCTGGGCATTTTCCGGCGAAGGATTCATTCCCCCCCGGCCTTGATTACCTCCTCCCCCAAAGCCGCCTGAGGCCAGCTCCGGCCCCGCATAGGGCAAAGTGGTCTGGGAGCCGTACATAATGGGCGTGTAAGACCAGAGGGCAGGCGCTATAAGCAGTGCGGCGAAGCCTGCCGCCGCCAATATCCTGGCGGATTTTTTGAGGCCGCCCTTTTTGAATATTCTCAGTCCTATGAGGGCCAGTGCCGAAGCCGTGCTCATCCCGCATACCACAGGGATAAGTATTTTACCCCACTGGGGGTATCTGGACAGCATGAGGCCCTGGAGCGCCGCGTTTGCAACCAGTGCTGCCGGAAGCATAAAGCCCTTCCTGCCTTTTTCCCCATAGGCCCTTCCCATTTCAACCACACCGATGCCGGCCAGGGCGGCGATTCCCGGCGCAAGCATGGAGAGGTAGTATCTGTGGAAAAAGCCTGCAATGCTGAAGTACACGAACATGGGCGCGATCCATGCCCCCCACAGCAGCAAGGACCTCCGGGCAGCCCTCTTACCCGTAATCGCCCTCCGGCGCGCTCTTAAGGAAGCGGTCAGGAGGCCCAACAGGGCCAGGGGGATGAGCCAGCTGATCTGCCCCGCCAGCTGCCGGTTGAAAATTCTGAAAACACCCTGGGTCCCGTTTTCTCCTGTCCCCCCGGGCCCTCCGAACCCTCCGGGGCTTCTGCCCCCGCCGTCCGGCATATTGGCGCCGTCCCGGCCGTCCATCCCCTCCGGCAAACTTCCGCCGCCGTCAGGGAATTGCCCATCCGGCCTCATATCGCCCCCTTGGGCATCCCCGTCCGGCGGTACCTGCCCATTGGGCTGTGAAGCATTCCCCTGCATGTCATTGCCCCAGGCGGCGGAGCCGGCGGCGTCGTCTTCTCCGCCGGCCCTGCTCGAGCTGTTTTCAAAGTCAAGCCTGTCTCTCCCGTTCCCGCCGCCGTCAGGCGTTCCCATACCCATGGCGCTTCCGTTGGGGACAACCCTTTGTATCCCGTTATAGCCCAGGGCCAGCTCCAGGACCGAATTGGTCCGGCTGCTGCCCACATAGGGCCTCTGGTCCGCAGGCGTCAGGTCCACGATGACCGCCCAGGAAAGGGAGACGGCCAGCAGCAAAACCGTAGCTGCCGTAAGGTGCAGTATCTTTTTGCCTGTCTTCAAAGACGACGTAAGGAAGTAGACAAGGTAGAAGGCCGGCAAAACCATGAAAGCCTCCAGCATTTTCACGTTAAAGCCCAGTCCAACAAGCGCCATGGAGAGCAGCAGCAGCTTAACGCTGCTCCTTTCGGCGGCTACCGTCAAAGCCCATGCCGCAAAGAGCAGGAGCATCACAAGGGTGGCATCCAGGTTGTTGGTCCTGCTCACTGCCTCAAGGATGGGTGTAAAGGCGAGGGCCAAAGCTGAAAGAAGCCCTGCCGCTTTGCCGAAGGTCCTCTGCACCAGGTGGTACAGTACGGCTACCGATAGGACTGTTGCCAGCGCCTGGGGAAGAATAAGGCTCCAGCCGTGAAACCCGAAAATATAGGCGCTCAACGCCTGCAGCCATAAACCGAGAGCCGGTTTATCCACGCTTACGAACCCACCGGGATCCAGAGAGACGAAGAAAAAGTTATGCCAGCTGGTCAGCATGCTTTTGACGGCCGCCGAATAATAGCTGTTGGCATAGCCTTCGTTCCAGACGCCGTAGAAGCTTAAAAATCCGGCGGCTGCCAGGATCAAAACCAGAGCAATTCTATACCAAATATTTCTATTGAGTTTCATCCTTTTGTGTCTCCTTTCAAACTGTCCTGCCGATGATGTATATTTTGATATATGAACCTTAAAATAGGCTTAAAACAATTGTGAACTTTTTTTTAATAAAATTTTAAGGTAAGAGGTTTATGATATAGTAGATATGGTTATGAAACTATAAAAATAAAAATTGGTATTGAGCCATGGGGACGCACCTGGGCAAGCAGGTATTCCTTTTTGAGGAATGTCCCCGATGTCTCAATTTTGAAGGGCTTCGCCCCTTAAACCCCAATTTTTGGCTTTAGAATTCCATAGCTATCAAAGAAGAGAGGTGGATGCGGTGAGACTGCTGCTCATAGAAGACGAAGTCAGGCTTTCCGAAGCCCTGGCATATATTCTCAAGAAGAACAACTACGGTATTGATACCGCTTATGACGGAATCACGGGCCTTGAAATGGCGGAAACCGGAATATACGACCTGATCATCCTTGACCGGATGCTCCCGGGAAAAGAAGGGCTGGAGATTTTAAAGGAAATGAGGAAAAAGGGCATCCATACGCCGGTGATTGTTCTTACAGCCAGGGATGCCGTCCGTGACAGGGTGGAAGGACTGGACAGCGGGGCCGACGACTATCTTGTCAAGCCCTTCTCCACCGAAGAACTGCTGGCCAGAATAAGGGCTTTAAGCAGGAGGCAGGGTGAGGTTCTGCAGGCCGGCCCGCTGGTGCTGGGCTCTCTTGTTTTCGACCCTTTAAAGGCTGAAATTGCCTGCGGAGAGGAAGCGGTCAAGCTGACTTTGAAAGAGTCCATGATCCTGGAGCTTCTCATGCGGAACAAAAACCAGGTGATTACCAAGGACCTCATTCTGGACAAGGTGTGGGGCGTGGGCTCGGATATTGAAATCAACAATTTGGATGTGTATTTATCCTATCTCAGAAAAAAGATGGCCTCGTTAAACTGCGGCGTTGTTATTGAAACGGTGAGAGGCGTCGGATACTGCCTGAAGGAGGGCTGACATGTTCCGGAAATTAAAAAACAAGCTGGTGTTGATCAACCTGTTTTCGGTAGGCATGATACTCCTGCTTTTATTTTTAGGGGTATACGGGCTGATAAGCCATAATTTCGACAGGGAAGCGCAAAACACCCTGCGGGAAGTGACAAGAGAAGCCTTTGCACCGGTCCAGCCAAAGCCTCCGCTGCGCCCCCCCATCCGGGACGCCTCTTTTATCAAAACAGACAGTGAAGGCCGGATTAAAACACTTTCGCCGAATTTCCCCTTTACGGACGAGGAAGCCCAATGGCTTATGAAAAAAGCGGATGGGGCGCAAAAAGGCGCCGGTTCCTTGAGCTATGACGGGCAGAGCTATAAGTTTTTGAAAACCTCCCAGGGACAGGACACCGTGTACGCCTTTTTAAATACCCAGGCCCAGAAAGGCATGCTGGCCAGCTTGATCTTTGCCTCTTTGGTCATAGGAATTATCAGCCTGCTGCTTGTATTTTTCAGCAGCCTTTTCCTAGCCAGCAGAGCCCTTGTGCCCGTCAAGGCCGCATGGGAAAGGCAAAAGGCCTTTGTAGCCGACGCATCCCATGAGCTGAGGACCCCTCTGTCGGTGATCGGGACCAACCTTGAACTTGTGCTGGGCAATGGAGAGGAAAGCGTATCCAGCCAGATAAAATGGCTGGAGAATATCCAGGCTGAAACCCAGCGCATGACAAAACTGGTAAATGACCTGCTTTTCCTGGCCAGGGCGGATTCCGGCGAGGAAGCGCTGCCCATGGACCGGTTCGACCTTGCAGATATGGTGAAAAAAGTAATACTGCCTTTTGAGCCTATTTTTAGCGGAAAGGGAATCCGCTTAAAAGTAAACGGCCCGGACCACATCCTGTACTATGGGAATGAGGGAAGGCTGGGCCAGCTGATTGCCATCCTCCTGGACAATGCCATAAAGCATACGCCCAGGGGCGGTGAGGTCGCCATTTCCCTGGTGGATGCCGAAGACTTTGTGGAAATTGAGGTTTCGGATACGGGAGAGGGCATACCGAAGGAGCACCTGGATAAAATATTCCACCGGTTTTACCGGGTTGATCCGTCCCGTTCAAGAAACCAGGGAGGGTCGGGACTGGGGTTGGCCATTGCACAATGCATAGTAGGGGAGCATAACGGCTCCATAGCCGCATTAAGCAAGGATACTCCGGGGGCTGTATTTAAAATAACGCTTCCCAAAAAACGCAATTGATTCTGGTGGTTGACGGCTCCGTCGGCACACTCACCGTCGGTGAGGAGGCGGCGGGAGCAAATATTACGGTTGCCGGCGGCACGGTGGGACAACACCATTGCCCAACTTAGCGGCCCACGTGGATGTAAGCGGGGAAGACCGGCAAAAATATAGACCTTGAAATCTTGCCTGCAAATTAATGCTGCAATGACATGGAGGAGTTTCTCTACAGGATCAGCTTTGCAATTTGTCCGGATAAAAAAGAGAGGAAAAATCCCTTGGGATCTTTTTATCCGGACCATTGTATAACGGAAAATAAAGGATAGATGCCTTTTCTGCACTGATTTTTCCTATTCGTACATGAATGCGACGGCAACGGCCTGAGCTCCTGTATTCAGGCTTGCCGAGGGAGCGGCGTCCATAATAAACGCGGGCTCCGCGCCTACTGTTTTTGTCAGTGCTTTTTTATAGATCTCCGCCATTTTAGGGTTGTTCGCATGCATAATTACATACTTCCAAATGGGTTTCTTCCTTTTGGCGTCTTTAATATAGCTTGTGATTTTTTTAAGAGTTCCTTTTGAGCTGAAGGATTTTCCTAAAGCAAAGGCCTTGCCCTCACCGTCAATGGATACAATGGGCCTTATGCCCAGGAGGTTTGCAAAAAAACCTTTCCACGGGCTCAGGCGCCCCCTCATGACCAGGAATTTTATGGAATTGACGCCCACGTAAATTTTGGTGCTCTCCACATATTCCTCCGTCAGCTTTACTACTTCCTCATGGGTTTTTCCGTCATCTATGGCCTGGGCTGCCCTTAATACGATAAGCCCCAGGGCTCCCGTCAGGCACCTGGAGTCGATGACCGTAATTTTGCCGGGGTTCACTTTTTCCGCCGCCAGCCTGGCGGCATTTAAGGTCCCGCTCATTCCTCCCGAAAGGTGAATGGAAATAACCGAGTCAAAATGGCTGCAAAGAAAGGAATACAGGTTTCTGAAAGAGATTTCGGAGGGCTGTGAGGAGTTGGGGTACTTGGCCTGCTCATCCAGCATTTTATAGTAGCTCTCAGGATTGATGGTAATTCCGTCCAGGTACTCGCCGTCCTGCATTATAATGGTAAGGGGTACGATGCTGATCTGGTAAAAATCCAGCAGCTCCCTGGGCAGGTCACAGGTGGAATCGGTGACCAGAGCGATTTTTTGCTTTGCTTTTTTACTGAGGACATTTTGCTTTTCCATGTCGTCCACCTTTTGCTGCAGGGCTCTTCCATGCCTTTTTAAATGGAATAACAGCTGGGCAGGCGTATTGGTGTGGACATGGACCCGGACATTGCTGTCGGTACCCGCCACAATGACTGAATCTCCAAAGCCCTTGATGTCTTTCAGCAGTTCATCTTTGTCGATGTCTTTTCCTTCTATCAACGCTTCGGTGCAATACCTGTAGTTAAAATTTTCATGAGTATCGTAAAAAACCGTTTCGCCCGGTTTCACACTCTCAGGGAGCTCGGACTTCAATTCTCTCAGCCTGCCGTGAAGGATAAAATTCACAATGCCTTCGATAAAGCTCACAAAACCCTTGGCGCCTGCATCCACAACGCCGGCGGATTCAAGGCTTTTAAGCTTGCGGGTGGTGTTGATCAGGGATTCTCTGGCCGCCTTTAAGGATTCGGGCAGAAGCACGTCAAAGTCATCCGTTTTTTCTTTCAAACGGTTTACACATTCCGCCCATTCCCGCATAACCGTTATAATTGTGCCTTCCACAGGATGGCTGATGGCTTTATAGGAATAGCTTACCGCTTTTAGTGCCGCTTCTCCGAATGCACTCGTATCAATGGATACGCCTTTTTTCAATTCGGCGCTGAGACCATAAAAGAACTGGGACAAAATAATGCCCGAATTGCCCCTGGACCCGGTTAATGCGGAATTGGCTATGGATTTCATGGTATCCTTGACACATTTGGATATCACCGTGCCTTCAATCATGGACCTCATGGTTGAGGCAAGGTTTGTACCGGTATCCGAGTCGGGCACCGGAAAAACATTGAGCTTGTTCAGGTGGTCCTGCTGTCTTATGATTTCTCTTGCTCCGGACAAAAATGCATAATAGATGCGTTTTCCGCTGATACGTTTAATCGGCATGTTTTTACCCCACATATACAAATCAATTCTATAAATTTTTATGCTGTCCCGTGTGCTTATGCTCCCATCCCTCTTTTGCCGCGCGTGGATAAAGAAAGATGTGACTCCGCCGGACATCCGCCGGTTGCAGGTTGGTTTTCAAACAGGACTTATCACAGACTGACGAGGATATATTACTTTAATCCTATCATATACCGGCTCTTTAGGCAATATTTTATTCAAGGGATTTGCAGATAACATACATTTAAAATGGGAAAGCTGAATTGCTCTGTAATAAATTTAAGTGATAAATGCAAATAGCAAGGAAGTTATAATAAGGAATGCAATAATTATACTGCTCAAAATCAATGCAAGCTTGGACAAAAGCTTGGCTCTTTCCTTCCTCCTTATATCGATGATGGAAAGTATGAAGGAAGAGAATAAAGAGACTAAGGTGATTAAGCTTAAAACCGCGGATAAATAAGGGGAAAGCCTGAGGAAAATTCCATCCGTAATCATATTGACAGCAATCAGTGTAAAGGAAATTATACAAAGTATAAAGGATATAATGGCGATCCCGGAAGGCTTAAGTTTATTTAAACTGGGTTTCTCTTTCCTATTCATCATAAACACTCCTTTTTTTTAAAATTATAAGCTTTTTTATGGCAGGATGCTATAGTTTGGTGCATTTTCCCCATTTCAGCACAAAAAAACAAGGGCCTGCAAATTCTGCAAGCCCCTGTTTTGCCTCTGGTCGGGGTAAGAGGACTCGAACCTCCGGCCCCATGGTCCCAAACCACGTGCGCTACCAGCTGCGCTATACCCCGATTTTTTGAGACGGATTATATTTTACTATAAAAAACCGCCGTATTCAATCCCACATTACTGTGCTGTGACATGTTTATGCCGGGGTTTCTCTTCAATACTTTATTATAGTGCATTTTATATTTGCTATTGTACTTTTGGACAGGGGGACGACGGAGCTTCTCCCAAATTGCTTCTACGTCCAGATGGGGAAATATTTTAAAAATATTTTCCTTAATATTCCTTTATATAATCTATTTTACATGACTATTAAAGAAATTCCAGATTTATTCCATATTTTTTTGAAAAAAGTAAAATACCATTGAATAGGTAAGATAGGAATGATTTCCTTTGCATAAGCGCTTTTTTTGCGGTTGTCCTCTGTTTGACACCCGGTAGCGGGAAAAGTATAATCGTGTTGCTGAGCTATACAGCTGAATCCTCTCGAAAGCAAGAGAGGTACGGAGGAACCAAAACGATGGGGTTAATCCAAATCGGAAGCGGGACGCTGTCTATCCGGCAGCCAACTTCCGGGATGGTAGGGGTGATCCTATTACCCGAACCCGGCAGCTAACTTCGGAAGCTGAAAATAGGAGGTTAGGATGTTTCACATTAAAACTTTGTTGTACTGTACGGCGGTCTTGGCCCTATTTACTTCTTTATGTTTTATTGGTCCAAATCTATATGATAAAAAGATCAGCGAGAGGATTGGTATGGATGCCGCTGATCCTCCAAACGGCACTTTATCGAGTACCCCCTCCGAACCGGCGGATGCTATGCAAATCACCTATACAAACAGTTTAAGCTACTCCTCTAACCCCGGCTACAGCAGTCTGCCAAGCAGGGGTACCAATGATCCGGTTTTGGCTTCAGACCCGGATACCTTAACAGGGGTAATAACGGACAAAAGTATAAACTTGAGAAACTATCCCAGCACAACGGCTTCAGATGTCATCCGAAGCTTGAAAGAAGGGGAAAAAGTCAGGGTAGTAAGCCGCTGGGAGAATTGGTACAAGGTGCAAACATCGGGGAAAACCATAGGGTGGGTTAGGAATGACCTGATACGTATTGACGGTGCAAATGCGCCGGAAAATTCTGCGGCTCCCTCCACACCAAAGCCCATACCTCTTGAAAAGCCCAAGGAAGTGGTCCCACGGGGGCAGCAGGTTGTAAACTATGCCAGGAAATTCCTGGGTGTCCGGTATGTGTGGGGAGGCACCTCTCCCAGGGGCTTTGACTGTTCGGGCTTTGTCCAGTACGTGTATAGGCAGTTCGGCGTCAGGCTCAACAGGGTGGCTGCGGACCAGGCTACACAGGGAATAAAGGTGAGCAGGAACAATTTGAAACCCGGGGACATGGTTTTCTTTGATACCGATGGGGGACGCAACAATATAAGCCATGTCGGCATTTATGTGGGCGGTGGGAAGTTTATTGAAGCTTCGTCGGGCTATTCCACCCATAAGGTGATCATAACCGACATGTCCAGCGGTTATTACAGCCGTAAATTCATTACGGCAAGACGTGTCCTGTCCAACTGATGGCGGAACGGATCATCATAATTTCAACTCAAAAAAAGCTTCGTGTCCCGATGCCTTTAAACGAGCACGAAGCTTTTTTGTTTTTCCAGAAATCGCCGGCTCACGGTTCCACATATTCCGTGACTTTGTCTATGAACAGGATTCCATCCAGGTGGTCCACCTCATGGCACAGGCACTTTGCCAAATCCCCTTCGGCGGACAGGAGAAACTCTTCTCCCCTTTCATTTAACGCTCTGACCTTGACCTTTTCAGGTCTTAACAGTTTGCCGAATTTGCCGGGAATGCTGAGGCACCCCTCGATCACTTCATGACTCCCCTGGGTCTCCACTATTTCAGGATTGATTAAATTGATCACACCCTGTCCCATATCAATGACCACCACCCGTTTGAGAATTCCTACCTGAGGTGCGGCCAAACCGGCCCCGTTTGGGGAACTATGCAGCGTCTCCGCCATATCTTTAAGCAGGAGCAGCACCTTGTCATCTACTTTTTCCACCGCCCTGCTCTTTTTTCTCAATATCTCATCTCCCAAGGTCCGTATGTTTCTTAAGGCCATAGAAAAACCTCCGTTCAAAAGGTCTTCAATATTTTCCACCTATATTAAGCCATGAATTTTGAAATTAATCAATATGTTTTATTACTATTTTGTAACATGTTTGAAATACGATGGTAACTTGATTCGTGTTTTCTTCTGTTTTATAATTAAAAGAGAGAATATATAGTATTATGTAAACTATAAGGTTTGCTGTTTGTGTCCGACAGGTGGATTACCGGCCATAAGCTGCATGGATACTGCCGCATATAGCAGTTGTAGAGAGGTGTTTTTGAAATAAAGAGAATATTAGGGAAAATAAGGAGAGCCATACAGGACTACGACATGATTCAGGATGGGGACAGGATCGCGGTGGGAGTGTCGGGGGGCAAGGACAGCCTTGTGCTTCTTATTGCCTTAAACCGCCTGCAGAGGTTTTATCCCAGGAGGTTTGAGATAGAAGCCGTAACCCTTACCATGGGCATAGGAGAGATGGATTTAACGCCTGTTCAAAAGCTGTGTGACGAGATAGGCGTCCGTTATACCATTGAAGAAACTCTCATAGGAAAAATCGTATTTGACGAGAGGAATGAAAAAAATCCCTGTTCCCTTTGCGCCAATCTGAGGCGGGGTGCGCTTCACAACGTGGCCAAACGCCTGAACTGCAACAAGGTGGCGCTGGCCCACCACCGGGATGATGTCATTGAGACCATGCTTTTGAGCACCTTCTATGAGGGAAGGCTTCATACCTTTTCCCCTGTAACCTACCTGGAGCGCAAGGAAATTTTTCTCATCAGGCCTCTGATTTATACAGAAGAGAAGGAGGTCAAAGGCTTTGTAAAGGACAGCGGGCTGACAGTGGTCAACAATCCGTGCCGCGCCAATGGGAGGACAAAACGGCAGTATATGAAGGAACTTTTGACCGAAATGTCCAGGGAAAACAGGGATATAAAAAGCAATATTTTCGGGGCTGTTCAACGTTCCCACCTGGACGGCTGGTAAGCGTTTTCAACACAGAGCAGCAAATCAAATTTTACGGGAGGTCAAAATGAAATACATAAGAAAAGGGTTGGCGGTAACGCTGATCTCAGTTTTTTTTGCCGTACTTGCATTGAACACGGGAGAGGCTTATGCCTATACCCTTTATGAAACTTCTACCAAGCAGACGGTCACATCGGGGGCAACACTTGAAAACATCGTCCGGTTTACCGACAGCGGATGGGTGAATATCTATGTCTTAAGGGTTGATTTGACCAACCCGTATATTAATGTCGACACCATGATTAATCAGGATTCGGTTAAGAAGCTGTCTCCTGTGAAAACTCTCGCCCAGGAAAGAGGGGCTGTCGCAGCCATCAACGGGGGATTTTTCAACTGGCTGAAGGAGGCTGGAAGCGGTTATCCCGACGGTCCTGTGGTTGAATCGGGGAAAATTATCACGGCGGATAACGAGTATAACAGGTATAACGATTCCATGGCTACTTTTGCGATCAACAACCTGAACCAGGCTCTGTTCAGCTATTGGAAGACGGATATTTCGCTGGCGGCCCCCAATGGGAATTCTACTGTGGTAATGCATTACAACAAAACCAGCAAGGACTACTGCGACTTTACGGTGCTGGACAGGAGGTGGGGGGATACTTCCATCGGAGCGGATGCGGAGCGTCCCGATCTTGCGGAAATGCTGGTGGTGGACGGGAAAGTGAAGGAAATACGCCAGGGCCAGCCTGCTTTTTCCATTCCTGAAAACGGGTATGTGGTGGTGACCAGGCAGGCAGGATACCAGTTTTTAACGGACAATTTCAAGGTTGGGGACCAGGTTTCGTTGAACATTGCCACCAATCCCGACTGGAAGACGGTGAAAATGGCTGTAACGGGCAGTGCCATCCTGGTAAAGGACGGTCAGATACCGGCCGCCTTTTCCATGAACATTTCCGGAAGACAGCCGCGGACGGCGGTGGGAAGTTCGCAGGACGGCAAGCAGCTGATTATTGTTACCGTGGACGGACGGCAGAACAGCAGCATCGGGATGACCCAGGACGAGCTGGCACGGTTCATGATCGACTGTGGTGCGTACAACGCGGTGAATCTCGACGGAGGGGGTTCAACGACAATGGTGGCCAGAACTCCGGGGACAAGCGAGATCAATGTGGTAAACAGTCCTTCGGACGGATATCCCAGGTCCATATCCACGGCGGTGGGAGTGTTCTCCACAGCGCCGGCGTCCGAACTGAACGGTTTATTGATAGGGACGGAGGACAGGAATGTTTTTGTAAATACCTCCCGCTCGTTTACAGTAAAGGGAGTGGATAAGTACTTCAATCCGGCGGCTGTGGACCCCGCCTCGGTGACATGGAGCGTCTCAGGCGTAGAGGGGTATTTTAAGGGGAGCACTTTTTATCCCACATCAGTGGGAGAGGGAAAGGTAAAGGCGTCTGTGGGCGATATCAGCAGCGAATTTGACATCAGCGTTTTAAGCGCTCCGGTGCAGCTGGACATCAACAAAAAATCCGTCAAGCTCCCTGTAGGCGGGTCCCAGGATTTTTATGTGACGGGAAAAAACAAGGATGGCTTTTCCGCAGCGATCAATCCCGGGGATGTCCACTGGTCCGCTGTGGGAGGCATGGGCAGCATGGACGGGAATGTGTTTACCGCGGCTAAAACAGGGACGGGATATGTCGATGGGGCTGTGGGAGATGCCCATGCGTACTGCGCGGTTTCGATAGGCGGAGATACCAGTGTTTTAAAAGATGGATTTGAAACTGTCAACGGTTCCTTTACTTCCTATCCTGCAACGGTCCCGGGCAGCTATGGGATTTCCACCGAACAAAAGCATTCGGGCAAGTCTTCAGGCAAGCTTACCTATGACTTCACCAACACCGAAGGCACCCGTGCGGCCTACATGGTTTTTGCCGACGGCGGGATGCCTATTGCCGGCAATACGGTAAGACTGGGCCTGTGGGTCTATAACAGCCATGCCAATGCAAACTGGCTGCGGGCCGAGGTCAAGGATTCCGGCGGAAAAAAGCACCTGGTGGATTTCACCAGGAACCTGGACTGGACCGGCTGGAAGTATGTAGAAGCCTCTCTTGAGGGCATCGACTCGCCTTCGGCGGTTACCAGGCTGTATCTGGCGCAGCCGTCGCCGGTGGCAGATTCGGGGAGTATTTACCTGGATGACCTGAGTGCCGTCACCTCGACCTACCCGGCGGTGGATATGGGCAGCATCCCCAAGGCCACACAGGTTGTGGACAGCGACTACAAGAGCATTGTTTACAAGCCCAGCGAGGATTCCTTCCGTTTTTCGGTGTTCGGACAGGCGCGGGACCCTCAAAACCCTGTGGAAGAAATGCTCACAAAAAAGCTGGCTGAAAAAATAAATGCCTATATTGAAGTGGGTGCGTTTGTAGGCAGCAACAGGCATGAGGTTACCGGGCTGGTAAAAAAACCTGTTGTTTCGGCAAACCAGGGCTACAAGTCTTTTGATATAAAGAACAGCCGGTTTATCCAGCTGGATGTGGACAGCAAAGGCATAAGGTCGGTGGACCCGGCGCAGTGGAACTGGTTTAGAGACCAGTTGAATACCGCGGCGGGAGATCATGTGTTCATATTCATGGAAAATTCCCACAAGGCTTTTGGAGACAGCCTGGAGTCAAACCTGTTCCAGGATGTGCTGACCGAATTCAAGCAGAAAACCGGAAAGAACGTATGGGTGTTCTATAAAGGGGATACGAATGCCAGCTACATGGAAAAAGGCATCAAGTATATTTCAACAGCGGGATACGATGTCCAGGGACTGACGGGCAGCAACACGGATATTGTGAAGTACGTGCTGGTCACCGTCAAAGGAGACACCGTAACCTATGAATTTAAGCCCATAATATAAGAGCGGAAAATCCGCTCTTGAGGGGTGCTGCCGCGTCCCTGCGGTTAATAGAAAAGCAGGCACCCCATAGATAGGGGTGAACCAAACGGGACATTCCTCACTATAGAAGGAATCCCCGTGACTCAGAAGAGTGTCCCGTTACCTTATCACGGTCTCAAGGTACCGGCTGAACTCATCTTTCAAGTCGTCCCTCTTTAAGGCAAACTCTACGGTAGCTTTCAGGAAACCCATTTTGTTTCCCACATCATACCTTTTTCCTATAAAATCGTAGGCATACATGGCTTCAATTTCCACCAGCTTGTTTAGTGCGTCGGTAAGCTGTATTTCCCCGCCTTTGCCGGGAACTGCGTTTTCCAAAAATCCGAATATCTCGGGGGTGATGATATACCGACCCAGGATGGCTATATTGGACGGCGCTTTTTCCTTTTCGGGCTTTTCAACAAGCTCCCTGATTTTGTAGACTCTGTCGTCTATCTGCTTGCAATCTAAGATGCCGTACATGGACACATCTTCTTCCGGAACACGCTGTACGCCGATCACTGTGGTCCTGTACTCATCGTATACCGAAATCAGTTGCTTTAAGCACGGCACCTCGGAATCCACAATGTCGTCTCCCAGAAGAACGGCGAAAGGCTCGTTTCCAATAAAGGATTTTGCGCACTGGATTGCATGGCCCAATCCCTTGGGCTCTTTCTGCCTTATATAATGGATGTTCACAAGGTTTGAAATATCCTGTACCAGGTTCAACAGGTCCTGGGACCCCTTTTTTTTCAGCTCCTCTTCCAGCTCAAAGGATTTGTCGAAATGGTCTTCGATAGCCCTTTTATTCCGCCCGGTGACGATCATGATGTCTTCAATGCCGGAAGCGATGGCTTCTTCCACAATATACTGGATTGTAGGTTTATCCACAATCGGAAGCATTTCTTTGGGCTGGGCCTTTGTTGCCGGAAGAAAACGGGTTCCCAATCCTGCGGCCGGGATGATTGCTTTGCGTACTTTCAAAGTTATACACCTCTCTCTCGAGCCGCAAAACTTACTGCTTGCAGCCCCTTTGAATCGTATATGAATGATGTGCCGGTTTTTTTTTATTCTATCAGATTTTGATGCCAATATACAACAATATTATGAAAGCCAGCTTTTTCGTCCGCTGGAAGGATAAAAATGAATATATATGCTCTTTTTTCATAACATAATACTGGATATGCTTTATAGGAATAAAAAGAAAACCGGAAGTGATGTTGTGAAAAAAAAGGCCAAATACCCCACAACCAAATTAAATGAAAAAGACAGGGAGGTGCTGGGCAAGTACACCAGCTTTTATACAAACTTTATTGAAAGCGGCACAGCCAGGGCACAGATCCCCAAAAAAGGAGATTTGGAGGAGAAATAGGCATTTTTACAAATTTGTCATACAAATTTAATATTTCTCCAATGAAAAATATGGTATAATAATCTTGCCACAATCAATTATACTAATTTTTTATTTTTGTTCCTCCTTTTGATATAGAACTTAAATTATTTTAGTTGTGTTAGAGCACTTACCAGATTGGAATCATTCATTTTTATACCAAGTGCTTTTTCTTTTGAAAAAATGCAATATGTTCCTGTCCAATCCCGTTAAAATGACTTGATCTATGGTTTGATTTTGAGTATAATAGGATGTAGCCGTAAAAAGGCTCTTTATATTTGTTATCTTTGGTCGTGCTAGACGGGGAGGTAGCGGTGCCCTATACCTGCAATCCGCTATAGCGGGGTTGAATTCCTATTATAGGCTTTATTCCTGTAGGGTCAGCCCTTCGCAAGTGACAATGAAAACCGGGTCTTACGCAACGGAACCCTGTGAACCCCGTCAGGTTCGGAAGAAAGCAGCGGTAAGCAGGCACTTTCGTGTGCCGTAGGGTTGCCTGGTTAGAGTTAACTGCGGAGGTTACGCTTGTAGGAGTAAGTCAACGATAGGTGCACGGCCATTTAAATTATGGCAGACATGGGCTTTATACTAAAGATAAATTTACGGAGTGGTACTTTTGCTGGGGATGGCTTTAAAAACGCGGGTAACTGTAATGTTTACAGTTGCAATCTTTCTTCCCGTTTCTCTTGTTTTTACAAAGTTCCTTTGGATTGCCAGAATTACTTCCCATATAGAAAGTAAATCGTCTGTATTTTTCAGCTATATAAGCATGTACAGGTATGAACTGCTGACTTTGGCGGTCCTGGTCCTGCTTTTAGGTCTCATGTTTATTTATATCAACAAATCCATTTTAACTCCTTCGGGGTGATCTGCGCTATTGACCACGTGTGTACATCCCTGCTGGGGTATAAAAGGTCCGACCTGATCGGTTTGAATTTGGCCAGCATTATTGACACAAACAGCACTCCCGTCTCTCTACAGGAGGTTTTTTCCAGAGTTAGGGAGGGCGGTTCCGAGAATAGAAGGCTGGACTTTATCAAGGAAGACGGCACAACAGCCCATACCCAGGTCAGGTTTGAGAGCTCTATATATCCAACGGCATCCCTGTGGGCATGGAGGTAAATATAAAAGCCGCAGACCCGGGCACGGACGTGGAGGAAAAGCTTTTACAGGCAAACCAAGGGCTTTATGGCTTGAATGCGTTCAGCAAGTCGTTAGCGGCGAACAGCAATGTGGAAGACCTATCCAGGTCTATTGTTGACGAAATAAGCGGCAAGCTGGGTTTCCCCTTTTGTGTACTGGGACTCTTAGATGACAGCGGGGTAAACATACATATTAAAGCATTTTCCGGAAAATACCTGGAAAAAACCATAAACAGCACCTTTATATCCTCCGGTATGAGCTTTAACAGTTATCTGGCGGAAAGGGAGGTAATCAGCAGCGAAAGCATCGGGGAAGGAGATGAGCTGAATAGCTGGTTTATCAGTAGAATAAACAAGAACTTGACTGAAAGCCAGCGCATTAAGGAAATTCTCTATGTCCCCATAAGTGTTAAAAGCAGGAATCTGGGAGTTCTGGCGGTAGGCTTCAGTTCCCCGATTGAGAGCCGCGACGTAAGCCTGATTTATTCAATTTCAAACAACATTGCCATGGCCATTGATAATGCCATTTTATACGAGCGCTGCAGAAAGTACTTTGTCCAGTCCGTCAATGCATTGATTGCGGCTATTGAAGCAAAGGACCGCTATACCAAAGGCCATTCCCAGAGGGTTTCAAATTATACGGTACACATTGCTGAAAAGCTCAGCCTGTCTAAAGAGCAGATAGAGGAAATCAAAATGGCGGGAATCCTTCGTGACATAGGAAAAATAGGCGTAAACGACAGTATACTCATGAAGCCGGGCAAACTGACCAAAGATGAATATGAGGAGGTTAAGCGCCATCCCATCATAGCCAACAGGATCCTTCACCATATAGGGTTTCCTCAAAATGCCTTGAAGGCCATAGCCTACCACCATGAAAGGTATGACGGAAAGGGCTATCCCTTCGGTATTTCGGGGGACAGGATAACACTAGAGGCCCAAATAATCGCTGTCGCGGATGCTTTTGACGCCATGACCTCCAACAGGCCGTACAGAGAGGCAATGAGTGTGGACGAGGCTTTGAAGGAACTGGTAGCCAACAAGTCAAGGCAGTTCAATCCTGTTGTCGTGGATGCGATGATTAAATTGAAAGACAGTCTTAAGAGTGAACGGATAGAGGAAAAGGTGCCGCAGCGCATTTAAGGAGGGAGAATTGCACAGCCCTTCTTCGACCTCAAACCTTGCTTCGCTGCGGTCATCTTCAGCTTTAAAATGCACAGCTTACGGTGCATTTTTGTGCTATAATGGATAGGACGAGATTTTTTAGCGGATGGAATATAGAGAAGAGCTATCGGATTTTATTTTTATCAATGCTGCCGGTTTATGCACAAGTATGGAGGAGTTATGTCATATATAGCATTATACAGAAAATGGAGGCCCCTGGTATTTGAAGATGTGGTGGAGCAGGAGCATGTTGTCAAAACCCTTAAAAACAGCGTAAGCACCGGGCGCATTGCACATGCTTACCTGTTCAGCGGTACAAGGGGCACGGGGAAAACCACCATAGCAAAGATTTTTTCTAGGGCTGTTAACTGCCTCAACCCGAGAGACGGGGATCCCTGCAATGAATGCGAGGTGTGCAGGGGCATTTTATCCGGGACCCTGCTGGATGTTGTTGAAATTGATGCCGCTTCCAACAACAGCGTGGACAACGTGAGGGAAATACGGGACGAAGTTATATATACGCCCTCCAGAGCCAGGTATAAGGTATATATTATTGATGAAGTGCATATGCTTTCCTCTGGGGCTTTTAATGCGCTCTTAAAGACGCTGGAGGAACCGCCCCGGCATGTTGTTTTCATACTTGCCACCACCGAACCCCATAAGCTGCCGGCTACGGTTTTATCGCGCTGCCAGAGGTTTGACTTTAGAAGGATTTCGGTGGAAAGCATTGTGAAGAGGCTTGAGGAAATAGCCGGCGCCGGCGGATTAACTCTGCAAAAGGATGCGGGGAGGCTGATTGCAAAAATGTCGGAGGGCTCTCTAAGGGATGCCATCAGCATATTGGACCAGTGCATTTCCCTGGGGGGCAGAGAGGTAACCTATGAAGACGTCATGACGGTTGCGGGTGTGGTAAACGACAGTTTCATTGCCGAATTGGCAGATGCCGTGAGGGAAAGGGATGTGGGCAAAATTCTGGAGCTCATAGAAAAGCTGGTGATGGAAGGGAAGGATATCGCCCATTTTGTGGATGATGTGGTCCACTATTTCAGAAACCTGATGGTATGTAAAATCAGCCCGGATCCAGGTGCCGTAATTGAGGCTTCCAGAGAAGAACTGGAGACCATGAAAAGACAAAGCGAAGGCTTCAGCCAGGATGAAATTATCCAAATCATCAAGGAGCTGTCCGCACTGGAGCCAAGCATGAAATGGACTTCCAATTCCAGAATCCTGCTGGAGGTTTCTTTAATCAAGCTTTGCGAAGACAGGACAAGTCCGGAGGGGGCCGATATGGCACGGAGGCTTGCGGCACTGGAAGCCAGGGTGAATCATATGGACCTTGTCCCCAGGTCTGAACCGGGTGAAGCCATTCCTCCGGGTAAGGCCGAAACCGGGATAAAGAAGCGAAAAGCCCCGACGGCCGCTGTACGGCCCCATAAACCTGTGGGACAGGGCGGGGGCGGAAAAAGGTACCTGGAAAGTTGGAGCGAGACGGTAAAGGAACTGAAATCAACCGGAAAAATGGTGCTTTACACATACCTGATGGATACCAAGGCCCTGATACTGGATGATAAGTTTGTGGGGATTGTTTTTAAAGAGGGAAGCAGCTTTAATAAGACTTTTGTTTCCAAACTGGAAAATATGGAAGTTATTGAAGCGGCATTGAGCAAGAGCCTGGGCAGGGAAGTCCGGGTTAAATGCCTGGAAGAATCCGATGTAAATGACGGACCAGCCGTGCAGGAAGCGGAAGAAAAGGATGAACTGGTGGAGAAGGCCCGGGATATTGCCCAAAAGCTGAATGTGCCTTTAAACATCATCGATGAGTGACGGACGGGAAAGTTGAGTCAACCTGTTGTATAAGGCATGGGTGTTACTGTATAATATACCTTGCAGGGAAAATCCACGGCATTCAAGGCATGTCTGGCCCTGCTGGCTTCTATGGGGACAGGAACAACAGGTCAACGGTGCATGAGGTCGAAAAGTGAAATTTTTGTGAGGAAAACGACATATTTGGATCAGCAGCATTGCATAAATATTCAGACTGGAGGAATGAAGTCATGGCAAAAGGCGGTTTCCCCGGATTTGGCGGGGGCGGTAATATAGGTAATTTGATGAAGCAGGCCCAGAAAATGCAAAGGGATATGGAGAAGCTCCAGGAGGAGCTGCAGTCGAAAACCGTGGATGCCACGGCAGGCGGGGGAGCCGTCACCGTAGTGGTCACCGGCAAGAAGGAATTGAAAGAGATTACAATAAAGCCAGAAGTGGTTGATCCTGATGACGTAGAAATGCTGCAGGATTTGATTGTGGCGGCTGTCAACGAGGCCATGAGGAAAGCGGATGAAATGGCCAGCTCCGAAATGAGCAGGATCACCGGAGGACTGGGCGGACTGCCGGGAATGTTTTAATTTTACACGGCTGACCATTGACTAACAGCCAATGGCTGCTGAAGGGTAGTGGACGGATGACTTATTATGCGGCGCCTGTGGCAAGGCTTGTGGAGGAGTTTGAAAAGCTTCCGGGGATCGGCCATAAAACGGCCCAAAGGCTGGCATTTCATATACTGAATTTGCCTGAGGAAAAGGTGGAAAGCCTTGCGGGCGCTATTAGAGAAGCTAAGCTGAAAATTAAATACTGTTCGGTGTGCAGCAATTTGACCGATGTGGATCCGTGCAGCATATGCAGGGGGGGTACAAGGGACAGGTCGGTCATCTGTGTTGTGGAAGACCCCAAGGATGTGGTGGCTATGGAGAAAACCAGGGAGTTCAAAGGCCTTTACCATGTGCTGCACGGGGCCATATCACCCATGGAGGGAATCGGGCCGGAGGATATTAAAATAAAAGAACTTCTCGCCAGAATAAGCGGGGAAAACGTGCGGGAGGTTATCCTTGCCACCAACCCTAATATTGAAGGCGAAGCGACGGCCATGTATATCTCCAAGCTGATAAGGCCTTTAGGGGTCAAGACTACGAGAATCGCCCACGGAATCCCTGTGGGAGGAAACCTGGAATATGCGGATGAAGTCACCCTTGCCAAGGCTTTGGAAGGGAGACGCGAAATTTGAATTTGCGGTGTTTGTTGTGTCCCTGCGGTGCGGTTTTTCATTGCGTCCGCAGCTTCAGTTAAAACCCGGCAGCCGCCTTCCTCCATTTAGTCTTGCAGTTGCATAATATTTATTTCCTGCTCCCTCTTCATCCATTGTTCTATTCTGATAGCAGCATCTTACTAATTCTTTTGCGGCTCTTTCAAGTATTGAATCTTGTCTACATAGTGCATAAGGCTGCGCTTTTAAGGAATGTGATCGGAAGGCATGCAAACGCATTTGGCAGTATATAAGGTGGGCTATAGGAGATATGCCAGAGACATGCCTCCCTTCAAGAAGATGTCAGCCTTAATCGGCACTGCCATTTTCTTGGGATTGCTTTATCTTTTATGCCTTAATAATAGTAAAAACAGGTAAAAAAAGTCTAATTTTACTCTGCCTTTATGTTATAATTCTCTTACATGTATTATTTTTATAAGAAGGAAGAGTTCTCCTGCATATCCATGTAACAATATGACCATAGGGTATATAAAATTAATAATATAAAAGTTAATTTTGTTTGTCATTATCTGTATTTTAGTATAAAATATTAGGGAGAAATGCTGATGACCATGAGAATATAACCTCTATATCAATAAAATGAATTCATATTTTTCAATAAAGAAGGAGTTTAAAAATATGTTATAAAGAGTGAATGGGATGTTTTTGAGGAGGTCATCTTGCTCACTTGTAAAAGAAAATTTGTTGATTTCTATAAATATTTAAATGGTAATATTGCTTAAAAAATAATAAAATGCTCATTAAATTAAACGGAAGAAGGAAAGGAAATGTCGAAAAGTATACATAGTGCTAAAAAAGCTGAAATTACTATGCGTTTGGCGGAATTTGAAATGCCCCCCATGCAGGACGCTCTCATTGTCGGCAGAAGGGCGCCTATTGGACCGGAGGCGGCAAGACGCATGGTAGATATATTGTCTCCTGGCCAATATGAGATAATTAAAGTAGATCACCCTGTTATAGAGGCGCTGGTGGTACGGAAAGCTCTTTTTAATATGCTGCCGCATGAAAAATTGGTTGCATTACTGCTGGATGAGGGGGAAAAGGTTGCTAACGAGCCAACAATAGTCAAAGCACAGGTCAATATTGTGCTTCAGGTTAGCAAATCTATAGATTTATGATGAGAAAAGTTTCTGAAATAATGATTAAGGATTATATAACCATCGATTCACTCTGGGGCATACGGCGTATTCAGGATATTGCGGAAGAAACGGGTGTGGAGTGCTTCCCGGTAACGGATAATGGCAGGATTATCGGTGTTCTCACCCGGAATGATCTGATAAAAGCCCATCCCAACAGGATTGCATTAGATGCAATGTCTGGAGCTGTTAAGTATATCGAACATGACGAATCCATCTGGAAAGCAAAAGAGGCCTTGGATGCAAAGGATACTGACATGCTACTGGTGACCCGTGAAAATGAAGTTGTTGGAGTCATTACAAGACAGGCGCTTAATTATGAACTTGGCAAACATGTTGATTTACTTACATGTTTAAATAAGAGTGACTATATTTACTATAAAGCGGTTGAACTTTTGAGACAGGGCAGCGAAATATCCATTGTGTTCTTTGATGTCAATAATTTCGGTTATATTAACAAAGAGCTTGGACATGCCATAGGAGACAAGATTTTAAAAGAAATTGCCTTGCTGCTGAAGGAAAACACGCCGGATGAGGCGTATTTATGCAGATACGGAGGAGACGAGTTTGTCTTGCTTATCGCTTGCTGTGCCGAAGACTGTAAAGCTTTTGCGGAAAAATTGATAAGAACCATAAAAGATCATGAATTCTCCCAAAACACCACGGTAAATGTTTCAGCAGGGATCGCAGGAGGAAGGAGGCGTGGCTCAAGAAAGACAGACATATCGAAAACGGTATCAGACCTCATAAACATAGCCAGCCTTGCTTCGACGAGGGCTAAAATGGAAACAAACAATTTAGTGCTGGGCTTTTGCGGATTTATTGATGAAATTGCTATATAATATATAAGATCTAAAAATAAGGCACATGGGTGCAGGCTTTGTATAATGGAAGCTTCTTTAGGAAAAACTAAAGAAGTTTATTTTTTGCGAAGGAGTATTAAATTAATTAATGACAGCATTAAAAAAATTAAGAAAAACAATTGACATTTGCCAAAAATAGTATTACCATAATTCTATAAATATTATTTATCACATTATTTAAATATTTAATTTATTTTTGGCAATACATCAATAATTTTAAGAGGTGGTTTTATGACGAGAGAAGCATTAGGAAAGTGCCCTGTTTGCGGCAACAACCTCGAAGTGACTAGAATAAGCTGCAATGACTGTGGCACGGTCATTGAAGGACATTTTCAACCCTGCAAGTTTTGCAGGCTCACTCAGGAGCAAAGGTCATTCATCGACGTGTTTATAAAGTGTAGGGGTAACATCAAAGAGGTGGAAAAAGAGCTGGGAGTTTCCTATCCCACAGTTAAAAACAGACTGGAGGATGCGGCAGGAGCCCTTGGATACAAATCCCAGCCTGAGATTGCGGATACAGGCAAAAGAAAGGAAGTACTGGACAGGCTGAACAATGGTGAAATTACCGTAGATGAAGCCATAGACCTGTTAAAGGACTGATTTGGGCCGATCATTGTCAATTCTCCATAAATCATTAACTATTTCGGGAGGGAATTTAAGTATGTCATTTAGTGAAGAAAAAATGCTTATACTCAAAATGCTTGAAGAAGGAAAAATAACCAGCGAGCAAGCGGCAAAGCTTATTGAGGCGCTGGAAGAAAATACAAGGCCAGCGGGCGGGGATAGCGGAGCCAGACAGCAGAAGCAGCCCAACTTTCAGGATGAGGTATCAAAGGTCAGGGAAAGGATTCAGCAGTGGAAAAAGGAATTTAAAAGCAGTTACAGCCAGAAGGATTTTGACCGCCTGCTGGACGAGTTCAGCGAAAAGGCGGAAAAACTGGGAAAGAACCTGGCAGCGACTACGGTTGGAGTGGTTGACAAGGTTGTGGACTTTGTGGGCAGCTTTGTGGATACCAACGTTTTTAACCTCTTTGGAAGCCTGCCGGTAGAGGAAAGGTCTTTTGAAGCACCGGCGGACGAAGGTATGGAACTGGAAGTTGAAGGTGTAAATGGACAGATTGTTGTAAAAAAGCATCTTGAAAACAAGGTGGTTATTAAGTCAAGAGTAAGAAGCACAGTAAACAATGCGGATGAAATTTTAAGGTTCAGCTCCAATGGCGGAAATGTATCCTTAAAACTCAACAAATATGGGAATATAAGCGTATCCCAGGAAGTGTACCTGCCTGCGGCGAAGTTTAAAAAAATCAAACTGGAAACCACAAACGGAAAAATCTATGTGGAGGATTCCCTATCCGAAAGCTTCGAAGCAGCCACCAGGAACTCCCATATAGACCTGATGGGGGTTAACAGCGAGAAAATAGCCGTCAGCACAAAAAATGCCAGGATACAGCTCAGCTATGTCATCGGCAGGGATATTTCCATTGACACCAGCAACTCCCTTATCGACATAAAGAACCTTAGAGCGGAAAAACTCAAAGCGGTTACTACAAATGGGAAGATATCGGTAGAGAATGTGCAAAACTACCGGGACTCACAGGAAGTCAACCTGCAGCTTAAGACCTCCAACAACAGTATTAAGGTCAATATGAACGATATGGACAATAAAGGCTACAAAATCAAGGCCCAGACGGTAAATGGCAGCGTGAACCTGCTCATTCCCGAGATCATTTACCATAACATCAACAAGCAGATAAACGGCAGCTTTATAGAAGCGGAAACCAGGGACTACAGCAATTATCCCGAAAGGGTTAATATAAATGCGGAAACAATCAACGGGTATATAGAGATTGTTAAATAAGAACTGGAAAAAAACGTTAGGCCTATGGTCTGGCGTTTTTTCTTTCAAAATAGGGACACTCCTTCTTTTTCTCCTGTTTTTTTATCATATATTTATATCAGCTAGCCTATTGATCATCCGTCAAT
>JANLFN010000003.1 GCA_024655885.1 Eubacteriales bacterium
ACCTCTTTCCCACGATGCCCATCCCCTCCTGCAGGGATGCGATGATGTCCAGGGCGGGCACATTCTTTGCCTTTAAGGCCTTGACTTCTTCCAATACCGCGTCTTCATTGAGGTCTGCCATGGCGTCAACCAGTTTTTTGCTCATAAGTATCCCCCTTTTATAATTGTATATATAACTATAATACCATACATTTTTGAGTAAAGCATTATACATAAAGCAGAAAAAAAGTCTATATAATCATACATAATGTAAAATACTTTATGGGGCCTTATGCATCAAAAAGCCGTTGGAGATTGTTATCCGAGGCGAACTCTCCCCTTTGGAAATCGTGCTGAAAAGAGCAGGTTTTTTCTACATTTTATTAATAATACTATTTATATTCGAATACGGCTTCGTAAAATAATATTCTTTGGTTTTTATTGAATTCCCGTCACCCCATGGGAATTCCTGAGGGTATTCAATTTATTCATACTTTTCCTCTGCAATTTGCATGCATAAGAAATTATACGGTTAAGCGCATGCAAGAAGTTTATTGTACAAAAGGTAAAAAAAGTAGTGTACAAAACTATACATATTGTAATATACTTTACATAGGAGGTGCTTGTTTTATGCGGTTAAGCATTGAAACTCTTTCAGATAAATTAAACCACTACAGTCCTCAAGTATTTATATCGGATAAGAATAATTTATCTGTCAGGTCTGCCAAATTCCTCATTAACAGCATCACAGTATTTGAACCTGAGGTCTTGTATGTTGGAAAAGTCTCAGGCCTTGCAAGTCTGTTGCCTCTTAAAGGGCATGCAAATCTGCTCTGCATTTCGGACGCCGATATTTTCCCGGAATACAAAGAAAATCCAAAGCTTAACCTGGTGGTTTTACCTAAAACAGCGGATATATTCCAGGTTTTTAGTGAGGTGCAGGACATTATATCCACATACCAAAAGTTTGCCCAGAGTTCGGAAAAATTGCTGGATACCCTGATCCACGGAAAAGGAGTGCAGCATATCATCGATATAGGGTATGAGCTCCTTGGGAATCCCATCAGCTTTGGCGACCTCAGCACAAAGATCATCGCCTACCCCAAATACACCGGACCTATCAACTCTATCTGGGATGAACACATTAGAAACGGATATTTGACGTATGACGCCATGTGCTCGCCTGAGTTTAAAAATATGATGAAATTGGTTAACAGAAGCAAATCTCCTGTTTTGCTAAAAGACGCCGGGAAATATGACTGCATCTCCGGTAAAGTCACCATTGACGGCATAATTGTAGGCTACATCACGGTCATGGGATCGGAAAAGCCGCTAAAAACCAGCGATATCGAACTCGTTGCGCTTTTATGCGAGGTCATATCCCTGGAGATGCAAAAGGACAAATTTTATAAAAATACCAAAGGAGCCGTTTATGAAAGCTTTATAAAGGATTTACTGGATGGAAGCGTAAATGACCCGGAAGTCATAGAGAAGCGGGCAAAATCCCTGGAACTGGGCTTAAGGGAAAACCTTTGCCTCATTGTGGTAGATATCAAGCACTTCAACGCTCAAAAAACTTCTCTGTCTCATTTAAGGAATACATTGGAAAATTTGGTCGCCTACAGCCGGTCTGTTATATACTATGATTATGTAGTCTTGATTGTGAACTGTGGTGAAAAAAATACCCTGTTGGAAAGGGATTTAATGTTGCTGGAGGAATTCCTTGCAAATAAACAATTACACGCAGGCTTAAGCCGGCACTTTAATAATCTCAAGGACATCCCCTATTATTACAAGCAAGCGCTCAAAGCCATAGAATTGGGTATGCACCATAATGGGAAAAAGGCTCTTTTTATCTATGAGGACTATGCAGTAAACCATCTTTTGGATATATGCTCGGACCACCATGTAGACTTGAAAGAATTTTGTCACCCCGCCCTTTTCAAGCTTATGGAGTATGACCGTAAAAATAATACATCTTATACCCAGACTCTTTATATATATCTCTCCCACAAGGGAAACCAGATAAAATCGGCCAACGCATTAAACATTCACCGTGCTTCCATAGCCTACCGCATTGAGAAAATAGAGGAGATCATGGATTTAAAACTGGATAATATCTATACCATGCATTTTTTATATTTTTCCTTTACCATCCTCGAGTATTCCAATGAATTAAGGTTAACCCAAGCCACCGATATCTCCGGCTGACGCACCTGAGTGAAAAGTATTTATGGATCAAAAAATATGATTTTGCAGTAACATTTTATACAAGAGGTGTGGCCTATATGGATTTAAATTTTAAAATGCTGTCCGACAGATTATGCCGTTATTGCCCTGAAACATATATTTCCGGTGAAAATCTCACACCCATCCGGTTTGTTAAATTGTTTGCGGAGAATATGGCTCCTTTTGAGCCGGATACATTGTATGTTGGGAAAGCGTCCACACTGATAAGACCGCTTTCTTTAAACATCCGCGCCAATATCCTTTGCATTCCGGACATGGATGTTCCGCCGGAATGCAAAAAAAGTCCCGGACTGAATCTGATGGTGCTGGCTAAAGATGTGGATATGCTGGAAATTTTTAATGAAATACAGGATATCTTATCCGCCTGCCTTAATTTTACCTCCAACTCCGAAAAATTGCTGGATACCCTTATGCACGGAAAAGGGATTCAGCACATCATCGATATAGGGTATGAGCTCCTCGGGAATCCCATCATTTTTGGCGATTCCAGCGGCAAGCTGATTGCCCATACAAAATATGCGGGAACCATTGAGCCTTACTGGGATGAGTTTGTCAATAACGGACAGTTTTCTGATGAGGCCGTGGCTTCTTTAGAATTCAGGACCAGTCTGGAAAAAACCATTAAAAATAACTCTCCGGTCCTTATCAAAGGAGTGCAAAAATACAATAAGATTTCGGGAAAGGTTACGATTGACAACGTCATAGAAGGGTATTTAACGGTGGTGGAAGCGGAAAATCCCTTTAAAGAAGGTGACAGGGAACTGGTCGCACTTTTATGCGACGTTATCGGCGCAGAAATGCAGAAAAGCAAATTCTCCAGAGATTCCAGAGGCGTCCTGTATGAAACCCTTATAAGAAGCTTGCTGGACAAGGATGTAAAGGAAAATGACCTGCTGGATGAAAGGGTTAACTCTCTTGGCCTGGATTTAAAAGGAAATCTTTACATCCTTACGGTAAATATTAAGCATTTTGACAAATTAAAGTATTCCATATCCTATTTGGTGAGTCTTCTGGAAAATATTCTGGCGAACAGCAAGTCCGTTTTGTATGGAGACCATATTGTCATGCTTATCAGCTGCAGCCATTCAAATTTTTTGGATGATGCCAATTTGAAGGAGCTCAAGGAATTTTTCAGGAAAAACAAGCTGGTGGGAGGGCTCAGCCGCTGCTTCCATGATCTGAAGGATATCCGTTATCATTACAGGCAGTCGTTGAAGGCTATAGAATTCGGCACCCGCAGCAACAGAAAAAAAACCCTGTATATCTATGATGATTATGCCATAAGCCATCTTTTGCACATATGCTCCAATTATGAGGATCTGAAGGAATTCTGCCATCCTTCCCTCTTTGCTTTGATGGACTATGATTGCAGAAACAGCACCTCGTATACGCAAACCCTTTATACCTATCTTTTGCATAACGGCAATCAAATGGATTCGGCAAACGCTTTACAGATCCACCGGGGTACGCTGATTTACCGGATCGAGAAAATTGAAGCCATCATGAATATTAACCTGGACGATTTCAATATCATGCACCGGCTGTATCTGTCCTTTTTAATGCTGGAATCCATTAACAAACTGCCCTTTTGACCATCCTGCGTAAAATCTTTTTATTTATCTTTTAAAAGCATTAGTTTTCCAGGCTCCAGGCATATATCCCACGGAAGAGGCCGGTCCTTCAATTCATGCCATCTTTCTTTTGCAATCTCCCACTGCAGATGGTAGTCCTCCGGACTCAGCGGCTTTCTTCCCACCGAAATATAAACCGTCATTTTAAAGGGCGACTCGCTGGTAAAAGCAGGCCAGCACTTGAAAATATTTTCCGTGTCCTCCCTTCGGGCCAGCCGGATGTGGTGCGCATGAATGCCCATATGGCTGACCCGCTCCTCCGGCTCCTCCTCCACCTTCAGCCTGATGCCCCAGTCTAAAGCCTCCCATTCATTTGCGGACAGGCGCCGGACTGCCGAGAAGTTTTTGCAGCCGGTCAGCTGTGCCGTCTCCAGGGACGGCGGCTTCAGGAACATATTTTCCTTCAGCCCTTCCGCACCCACTTTTCCGCCGGACAGGACCACCAGCTTGCCGCATAATCCATAGGCTTCCTCTATGTTGTGGGTGACAAACAGGGTGACCCCCCGGTAATGGTCCAGGGTATCCATAAACTGCTTCTGCATATGGCTCCTCAAATGCTCATCCAGGGCGGAAAACGGTTCATCCAGGAGAAGCGCCTCAGGTTCTATGGCCAGAGCCCTCGCCAGCGCCACCCTCTGCTGCTGTCCCCCTGAAAGCTGAAAGGGATACCTCTTTTCCAGGCCTTCCAGTTTCATCATTTGCACATTGGCGCGGATAATCCGGTTTTTCTGTTCCCTATCCAGGTTTTGAAGGCCGAAGGCGATGTTTTCCTCCACCGTCATATTGGGAAACAGGGCGTAATTCTGGAACAGGAAACCTATTTTCCGCTGCCGGCAGGGGACATTGACGCCCTTGTCTGAGTCAAACAGCACCCGGCCGTTTAAGACAATCCTTCCCTTATCCGGCTTTACAATCCCCGCAATGCACCGGAGCGTCATACTCTTTCCCGAGCCGGAGGCGCCCAGCAGCCCCAATACCTCTGCGCCCGATTCAAAACCGGCCTCCAGGGTGAATCCTGGAAGCCTCTTTTTTATGTCCACAAACAGCCCCATCCTATCGCCTCCTGTTGCGGGGAATAATTTTTGCCTGGTATTCGGTCCAGTAGTTCATCAGTGTCATCACCACTAGGGAAACAGCGAATATGAATACCACCCAGGCCAGGGCCTTTTCCATTTCCCCGCCCTCCGCGGCGAAAAATATGGCCAGCGGAATGGTCTGGGTTTTCCCCGGAATATTGCCGGCAATCATCAGCGTGGCGCCAAATTCCCCAAGAGCCCTGGCAAAGGCTAAAACCGTGCCGGCGGCAATGCCGGGCCAGGCCAGGGGGACCGTCACTTTCCAGAATATTTTCCACTCGGATACACCCAAAGTGCGGGCGGCATTGACAATGTTCTCGTCGATCTGCTCCAAAGCCCCTCTGGATGTTTTATACATCAGGGGAAATGCGACCACCGAAGCCGCAATCACCGTGGCCGGCCAGGAAAATATCACCTGTGTTCCCAGCGCGTGCAGCAGTTTGCCGGCAGGTCCGTTTTTTCCGAAAAAAACCAGAAGAAAGAATCCCACCACCGTAGGCGGTAAAACCATGGGCAAGGTAAGTACGCCGTCAATCAATCCCTTCAATTTTCCCCTATAGCCTGCTACAAGCCAGGCGGCGGCAAGTCCGAAGAAAAATGTGACAAGGGTGGCCGTCAATGCCGTTTTTACAGATATCCACAACGGAGAAAAATCCATATCCAAGTAAAATCCCCCCATACCATGTGTCAGTTTCACTTTGCAATATAAGTAAATCCGTACTTTTCAAATACCGGTTTTGATTTTTCACTATAGAGGTAGTTTATAAACTCCCTGGCCGAATCGGTATTTTTGCCGGCCTTGATGACGGCAGCCGGATAAGTGACCGGAGTGTAGGAATTCTGGGGAGCTGCCGCCGCAACTTTAACCTTGTGCGAAACCTTTGCGTCGGTCTCGTAAACGATTCCGGCGTCGGCGTCTCCCGTTTCAACCCAGGCCAGTACCGTTTTCACGTCTTTCCCGTACACCGCCTTGCTTTTTACGGCATCCAGCATACCCAGCTTTGTTAAAGCCTCTTCTGCGTACTGTCCTGCGGGTACGCTTGCCGGTTCGCCCAAGGCAACCTTCCTGACCTTTTCACCTGTCAGGTCCTTAAAGTCCCCCACAGCCGTGGAGTCCTTAGGAACCACCAGGACAACCCTGTTTCCCAGCAGATCCTTTCTCGTGTCGTCCAGCAGAAGGCCCTTTTCCTCCAGTGCATTCATTTGCTTTTCCGCTGCGGAAACAAATACGTCCACATCGGCTCCCTGCTCGATTTGCTGCTGCAAAGACCCCGAAGCCCCGAAATTGTATGTAATGGTAGTACCGGGTTTCTCGCTCTCATAATTTTTCTTGATTTCCTCCATGGCATCCTTCAGGCTGGCTGCCGCCGAAACCGTCAAAGCCACATTTTTAGTTTGTTTTGTAGTTCCCTTTGTAGCTTCCTGTGCCGCAGGTGCCTGTGACTGGCCGGAGCCGCCTGCGCCGCACGCCGTTATGCCCGTCAATATCAAGGCGGCAATAAGGACCGCTAAAAATCTTTTCACTTTCATCATCAATAATCCCCTCCATACTTTTCTAAACATTATCTGATAAAAAAACAATGGTGGAAGTCATGAATTTATGCTCATCCTCTCACCATTGGGGTAAAGTGAAATGAACGCATTCCCTGACACGGCCCGGTGTCTAGGGAGACGGCGTTACATTTTCTATCATTTATATAATGTTTTGTTATTTTATATTATGTTTTATTATAAAATATAATGAGATAAAAAATCAATACCTCTTTACAAAAACATATAAAAAGTTTCATAAATTTTTTATGTAAGAGGATAGGTCTATTTCCAATTTCAAATGCCTGTATGCAAAAAATATAAATAATGCTATAATATATACAAAATTGTTAGGTGATATAATGTAATGTAGCCTCCATAAATATAACGTCCGTTTATGTTATGTTTTATACCGGCACCTAACTCCTCCGGTATGGTTGGATGCCCTTAACAGTATGCATGCGTTGAAAGGAGAGAGGATATGGTTGACAACTCGGCCTTAACTCCCCAGGAAGTGGCGGATATACTGAAAATAGCAAAAAACACGGTCTATGAGCTGATAAAAAGGGGTGAGCTTAACGCTTACCGGGTAGGAAAAAAAGTAAGGGTGGATTCTAAAGATGTGGAAGAGTATAAAAACAGGACAAAAAGCTTTAGAAGCAGTCCTTCTCTCCTGGAAACTCCGGGCGCCCCTTTTCCGGCAAAAGCGAACCCTTTGCTCTATGAAGAAATTCCGAGGAGCAGCGGCTTTGTCATCTGCGGACAGGATATCATGCTGGATATTTTATCAGGGTACCTTCAAATGCACCCTGACGGGGTGCAGGCCTTGCGCCTGTATGTGGGGAGCTATAACGGCTTGTACAATTTGTACCAGGGAAATGTTCAAATGGCAGCCTCCCACCTGTGGGACGGGGACAGCGGACAGTACAACACCCCTTTTGTGAGAAGGCTGCTGCCCGGTGTTCCGGCAGTCATCATTCATCTTGCCTGCCGCATGCAGGGATTCTATGTCCCTAAGGGCAATCCGAAAGATATCAAAGGCTGGGAGGATTTAAAGAGGAACGACATCACCATGATTAACCGGGAAAAAGGCAGCGGGACCCGGGTTTTGCTGGACGAGCACCTGAGAAAGCTGGGCATTTTACCCAAAAACATCAAAGGCTATGAGCGGGAAAGCACCTCCCACCTTGCCATCGCAAGCACAGTGGCACGCGGCGGCGCCGATGTGGGAATGGGAAACGAGAAATCCGCCCTTCAGGTAAAGGGTATTGATTTTATTCCCCTTCAGGTGGAAAGGTACGAGCTGGTTATGCGGAAGGAAGACATTGAAAAACCGCCTTTTCAAGCTGTCATTGAAATCCTCCGTTCACGGGAATTCAGGATGGAGATGGAAGGGATCGGCGGGTATGATCTGAAGGAAACGGGAAAAATTGTTGCCGAAACATAGGGGACAGCCCTGTGCGCATCATTATGCCTCATGTCTGGGTGCCCGCCTTCTTCGGCTCAACCACAAGGCTTTTGGCAACCAGCTTGATGGACTTGATATTGAGCGCGGTAAGCCTTTCCACCTCATCTCTCACCCTTTTCTGCACCTCTCTGAGCAGCGGCCTTATTATATAGCCGTAAACCAATACCAGGTCCATTTCGATGTAGATCCCCTCGGCATGATTCTCAGCCCTGAACCTGGAAATTCTGCTGACGCCCTTGATGTTGGAAGTCACATATTCAACAATTTGATATACCGTATAATCCGATATGGTATATTTCCCTAAATAACTGAAGGTAGGCCGCACAACAGATTTTTCCCCGATAAGCTGGAAACTTCCCTTCCCCTTTCTTTTAAATATCTTGAGGGGATCGAGGAAGTACCCTGAAAAATCCTGTTTTATCTCAAAGGTGGGGACAGGGATCACATGCTTTCCCTGCTCTCTTCTCGTGGACAGGGCCTGGCTTATTTCAAATTCGCTTGCCACCTCATGAATGTATATTTTGTCCGACACCGAAGGCAGGTCCAGCCGTTTTGCAATGGCCTCAACCATCTGGTCCGATGTGCCCAGGATCAGGATCGCTTTAGGCTGGTTTAGCTCAATAGCCTGTTTCACGGCATCCGCATGGGTTTTTTCGGTAAACAGGGCCCGTTTGATGGAGCCGACTTTTGTGCTCTCTCTTTTGGCGGAAGTTCCTGCAATGATCCTGTTTCCCTTGATAAGCAAACCGTCATCTATAATAAATTCTATTCCTCTTTCCCGGGCAACCCAAGAAGCCCTATGGCTTTTACCGGTGCCGCTTGGTCCTACAAAACCGACTACCTGCAAGATGCTACCTCCGTTTATATCTAGAAAGGTTGAAGCAATTCTTATTGTAGCACAATTAACGGCGGATAACCACACTGCAATTCATTTAAATCTGCAAACGGAAAAAAGAGAGCCTTTTGACTCTCTTTCTTTCCCCGGACAATTCTTCTTTTGTTTCTCAACGCCCTCATCTTTTGCATCTTTGCGCATTTTATCTTTTGTATAAAACTTTAATGAGAAAGCCTGAATCACACTTTATTACAAAAAACCATCCATATTATGTACTTAGAATTCCAATTTTATACATCATATTGTGTTACACAATATATTGTAGCATATGTACAAGTCTTGTCAATATATGTTATGAAAAAAAATATAGGAAATTAGTACTGTAAATATTTTTAGAAAAAAGAGAAAAAGTAGGTCAACCGACCTACTTTTTGTTCTCACTTTTCACTATATTCAGCACACAGATATCGCATCCGCCGCAAATTTGGACCCTTCCGTAAAAAACATTCTTTATTGTTTCAAGCAGTTCCTTGTTCCTAAACTGTCCGGCGCAGTGAATCACCAGCTTTCTTGGCGCCAATGTGATAAGGGAGCTCACAAGCAGGTCGTCATAGTTTATTTCCCCTCCGGTAATCTCACTCACAAACTCCTGGATGCATTCGTTAGTAATTTCCCTTTTATTCTCGTCAAGCAGCACATACTTGCTGTCATACCCCACAATGATATGCACCATCTCCAATTTGGGGTCCTGTACATCGACAAAATACTTCAGCAGTCGAATGAATTCCTTATATTCCCTTTCCATGAGAAAATCGTCTACGGCTTTATCCACAACCTCTTCCAGGTCTTTGACGTAATCCTTCAGCCTGAAGTTTACAAACCCGTCCAGGATCAAGTTGTTTGATCCTTCAAAGTAGTCCAGCAGCTTGCGCACAATGACGTTGCGCCTTCTCACCTGATAGATGCTGTTTAAAAAGCTTTTATCCTCATTCCTTATGATTTTCAGCGTCAGCTTCAGTATTTCGTTCTTCTCCGTCGAATTGAAGTAACAGTAGTTGCTGTTTATAACCCTTTCTATAAGCCTTTCCTCATACTGTTTTATTATATAATCGGCAAGAGCGTTTGAAACATGGAGTATAAGCAGATTATAAGGCTGTCCTGGCTTTTCATCGCTCACTTTATCTTCATTGATACTGCAGATAATGGAAGTCGAACCTTCGGAATTAACTTCATCTATTGAATAATTGACTTTTTTATTTTTCAACTGTTGTAGTTCGTCGGTTATATGTCGAATTACGTCATTTACACATTCGTTAACTCCAATAGATAGAAACTGCATCAACTTCACATCCCTTCAAAAGTAGTATATGTCTTAGCAAATTGTTGTATGCAGCAATCGAAGTATGCAATATTTTCCACATTTTTTCCATTTTTTTGCCATATGTATCCAAAATGTAAAAATTTAGAATTAAAATACTTTTTGAGCCACTGAATTCTTTTTGCTTCAAACATTTGCTTTTATATCGAATAGGTTTAAGCTTCGCTGAAACCCACTTCGGTTTCCTTGATATTCTTTTCGGCAGCTAATTCTACATTAGCTATACTCTGCCGCAAATTATACAGTCAAAAAGCCGTGCTTTCTTTACAACATCGCTTATTTATATTATATGAAATTAAAGAAAGTTAGTTCCTACGTACAAAAGCAGAAACCAGATTATTTTATCACGAGAGGAATCACCGATACCATATCAAAAACCCGGCCCCAGGTAAGAGAAACCATATGGACCCCTTTTTTCAAAATATTGTAATCAATTCAGTAACAATTCGGTACAATTATTCATATTATACAAAAGGAAAATCCTCTTACTCATAAACATATATTAGAGCTAACTGTCGGTTCTACCAAGTAGCCGGCGGTTATTTAAATAAACTGCGTCTGGGACCTGTTCCAGGCGCAGCGGTCTTTTATAGGCAGTACTAATATTTATTCCTCTTCCGGGCATACTATAAAAGGAGGTGTTATTATGACCACAATAAACTGTTCATCCAACTGTATTCACCAGCATGACGGTAAATGTACCCTTGATAACACTGAAGCAAATTCCGTTTCTACCGTATCCGACTGTATTTATTACCAGGAAAGGCCGCCCAAACAAAGCCTGGAGCAAAAATAACCCGGCGGGTTGAGGAATCCGTTGCGCAGCCTGGCAAAGCCAAGCCTCATTCAATAGCGTATTAAATTATAATACCATCATTTCAATATCTGCATCATTAAGATTTAAAGCGGTCCTCTATGAGGTCATAAAAATCAACACCCTATAAAAGCCGGCGGGAACAAATACGATTAGACACCAGCGGTCATCCGCTGTGACCGAATCCTCCCCCCCTGTCCTCACCGATTTCCCTGGGATTAGGGTGGGGTATGAATCTGGCCCTTTTGTATTGGCAGAACACCATCTGGGCAATTCTGTCGCCCTTATGGATATATACCGTGCCGAAGGGATTGCCGTTTTGGTCTATGTAAATCTTTTCCTTCAACACGGCGAACCTCCCTATTCCGGGAAAATCTCCGGCCGTCTGGGCTTTCAGATATTCTCCCAGCTCCACCTCCCTGTACTCTCTTTCCAGTGTGAGGAGCAGTCCCGGATCCTGTGCAATCCGGTACGGCAGATCGGCTATATTATATGTATTCTGGAGGATTACCCCCACGGTATCCCTGAAATCGCTGTCAATGGTCCCCGGGCTGTTTGGAAGCCGAAGGCTGGTCTTAAGGGAAAGGCCGCTCCTGGGCCTTATCTGGGCCTCCATCTCCTCCTCCATGGCCATCAAAAAATTCAAAGGCATGACCTTTGTCTCCCCGGGCCGTATCGCCATGTCCTCGGTGGCGTACAGGTCGCAGCCTGCGGCGTGCACCGAGGCGTAATGGGGAAGCCTTCCCCCTTCTTCCACTTTTATAAACACATCCACTTCATTTTTCACCACACAACCTCCCTCTACACTCCTCTAAAGTAGTGTCCCCGGGTAAATCCTTCGCCCTTTATCCTGTCCACCAGCGCGCCGTATTTTTCCAGCGCTTTTTGCCCGTTTTCCCAGACATCCCGGTACATTCCCGTGATTCTCTCCACCATCTCCGGCTCCTCCTCCAGCAGGTCCAGCCGTATCCTGTTTATCCCCGAGCGTTTCAGCTTTTCCAGGCTGTCAGGCACAAACAGCACCTTGGAATTGAAAATTCTGCTCCTGCAGTCCTCCGGGCTGCATAACACCGGGAACTCCATCCCCTTGCGGTCCCTTAGCCTGTAAGTCCCTTTTTTGCAGGCCCCACTGCATTTTGCGCCGGCGGCGCCCGGGCCTCCCCCGGTGCTCCCCACAGGGCAGTACTCACTGGTCATCAGCGGAAGCCTTCCGTACACCACCGTTTCCCTCTCCAGGCCTTCAAACCTTTGAAGCCTTGCCAACTGGGCCAGGTTCAGCTCCGGAGACAGGGTTATCCCGTCCAGCCCCAGGTCAAGCAGTTTTTTTTCGGAAATGCTGTTGAACACGTTGAGGGAGAAGTCGCCCACGATTTTCAAAGGCCCGGGGCTTTTTACATATTCCATGTGCCCCAGGTTTCCTATCATGAAACCGCCAATGCCGGATTCCACAATCTCCCCCAGGCCCGACCTGAGAATTTTGTCCCAGCGGCCCCGGGTAACGGGCGGCAGGTGGATAAAAACCTCCACACCCTTTTTCCTCCAGGAGCACAGGGATGCTTCCCGGATCCTGCCCTCCACAAACGCACCCAAGGGCAGGTACACCCTGTCCCCGGCCATGTCCATGCCGTTGAAGGCTTCATTCCAGCTGTGGAAAAGCAGGGAAAGGCCTGCGGCTCCGCCTTCCCTCCGGGGAAGGGGCATCCCGTCCTGCCCGCCAACCGCGGGCGCCGGGCCCGGGCCCATGGAGGCTTGGGGCCCGCCCCCTCCCGCCCCCGGAAGCCGGGCCCTCCGGGCCTCAGCATTCGGGGGCGGCTTGCGGTGGAAGCGCCGGGCCCTCAAGGCCTCCAGCTCCTCCAGGGCGCTGCGCCTCAGCTCGTTGATCACGCGGACGGGCAACGCCAGGTTTTCGTCCAGTTCAATTTCTATCTCTTCAAATTCAAAAGGGGTATTTCCCGTCTTTTTCAGCTGCTCTGCGATGCGTTCCTTCACCAGGGGACTGTTCAAAGCCTCCTGGGGCACCGCGGAGCTCCCGGCGCAGACCTGGTTCCCCTCCGGGTCCCTGACCCAAAAATCCACGGGCTCCCCTCTTTTTACCGACAGCCTGCCCCTAATTTTTATCTTCTTTAAGAATTTTCCCGAGAAGGTTTCCCTGGCTTGGGCATTTAAATTTTTGTCCGAGGTTTTGTAAACCTTATTCCCCCTTTGAAGCCTTCCCTTCAAATGGCCCACCGTCACTGTCTGTCCCGGGGCGGCCCGGTCTACCCTGCTCCCGTCCAGCTTTATTTCGCTGACAACGGTGTCCGGACTCCCTTCCTCCCCATTCCATACCTCTACGCCATCCCCTAAGGACAGCTCCTCTTCCAGCTTTATTTTAAATGCGGATGAAAGCCTGTCGTAGGAGAGGATTTCGCCCAGGTAAATGCCCCAGTTCTTGGGCTTTTCAAGGCACATCCCCTCTCTTCCGGGTTTCCCCCTGAGATAGCCCTGGGAAAAGCCCCCCCGGTTAAAAATTTGCGCCAGGTCTTTCAGGTCCTGCCCCTCCACCGTACAAAAGCCGTTCCCGTCTCTATGGCGCTGCACCCTGTCCAGGTATTTCCTGTACACCCTTACCACGGTGGCCACATACTCGGGGCTCTTCATTCTTCCCTCTATTTTCAGGGATTTCACCCCGGTATCCACCATGGGGCCCAGAAGCTCAACGGCGCATAAATCCTTGGGGCTGAGCAGGTACCGGAAGGGCTCCCGGACCCCGGCCCGGGCTGAAGCCGAAGGATGGGCCGGGCCTTGCTTTTTTCCCCCATGGCCGGCCTTACTTTGAACCTCCGAGCTTCCTCCCACCAGCCCATAGGGGAGCCTGCACGGCTGGGCGCATTTGCCCCTGTTTCCGCTCCTGCCGCCAATCATGCTGCTCATGAGGCATTGACCCGAGTAGCTTATGCAGAGAGCGCCGTGGACGAATACTTCCAGTTCTACCTCCGTATTGGCCGCAATATGCTTTATTTCCTCCATGGACAGCTCCCTTGCCAGCACCACTCGCTTAAACCCCAGCTTTTCAAGGGTTTTTACGCCCTCCAGGCTGTAGATGGTCATCTGGGTGCTGGCATGGAGCGAAAGGTCAGGGAACGCCTCCCTTAAAAGGCTTGCGAATCCCACATCCTGAACAATGACCCCGTCAATTCCTGCAAGGTAGGCCTCCTGCGCAAAGTCCATGGCCTGCCCCAGCTCGCTGTCGGCCATCAGCGTGTTCATGGTGAGGTACACCCTTGCGTCCCTCACATGGGCGTAGTCCGCAGCCCATTTTAACTGCTCCATGTCAAAATTTTCCGCAAACTGCCTGGCATTGAAAAGCTTTCCGCCCAGGTAAACGGCATCGGCGCCGTTTTCAACGGCGGCTAGGAATGCCTCCCGGCTTCCTGCCGGAGCCAGTAGTTCCACCCTGCCTTTCATTTCCTATCTCCTCAAATCCATTTGTTCCCGCTTTGAAAACGGATGTACAGGGCATAGGCCCGTACCCGTCCGTCTTCCCCATCCGGATTACAGTTTAAATATGTGTAAAAAAAGGCGGGACTATTCACCCCGCTTTTTCAAAAATCTCCACCACCAGGGGCATAATGTCCAGCAGCGATTCAACCTTTACCGTCAAGGACTGGGGCAGGGCGCCTGCCATAACGGTGGGCACCTTGTTGCATGTATGGGTCTTTACACTGAGGTCTTCAATGTTTCCATGGTCGCTGGTCATGAGCAGGATGTCCTCCTTCATGTCCATACTTTTCATGAGCTCCCCCACAAAAGCGTCCAGCAGCTCTATTTCCCGCACGGCCAGGTCCATATCCATGGTATGGCCTATGATATCGGGCAGGAAGTGCTCAAACAGGGTAAAATCATATTCCCGGCTGATATTGTACAAATTGCGCGCAGCCTCCCGGGGCGTTACGGCTTTGCTCATGTAGCCGTTGTCCACAATAATCTGCCCCGTAATATCGTGATACACACCCCTGCCTGCGTCGTAGTCCTCCACCAGCCGGAAGCTTAAGCCGGAAGCCATGGTCATCACTGTGGTGACTGAAGGGCGGTGCTTTCTCTCCTTCGGGTCCAGCATCTTATCCAGGTACTTGGGCATGTATACATTGGCATTGGTGACTTTAAGCCCCCGGCGGATCAATTCCTTAAACAGGTTATTTTTGCAGATGATTTTTTTTAGCGTAGCCGTGGGCTGTCCGTTCAGATGCCTTCCCAGCACGGCCGGCGCATTGACGCCCGTAAAAATGGCGGTCTGGCCGGTAGCGCTCTGGGGGAGCCCCGGCACGCCTAAGGTGCAGTCGGTGGGCATCACCGTAAAATTTTTAAACATGTAGTCCAGATTTGGAGCACAGGCCGCATAAAGCGGGTTTTTACGGCTGTCGTTCTCCCCCATCCCAAACCCGTCTATAAACAGAAAGATCATTTTCATACTTCTTCTCACCTTGCAGGCATATATTCAATACCGGTAATCTCAATGATTCCCATGTCCTTGTCTACCCCCCAATAGCAGCTCTTTGCATAAAATTCGAGGGTGGGGTCGTTGTCCACCTGCTGCAGCACATCGGAGGTGTATACGCTGTCGCTGTAATTGTTGACCTTGACGAAGATATCGGTCTGGCGGGCTCTCACCGCCTTCAGCAAGAGAAAATAGAATTCGCTGTAGCTGTTTGCCACCAGACTGTTTTTGTAAAAATAATTGTACTTCGTACTGCTGCAGGCGGGATACTGATCCTTCTCCCACCGGTGGGTGGCGGAAATCTGTTCATCGGTGACATTGAAATACGCATAGTGCACTCTGCCGTTTCCGTCAGGTACAGGGTCATCCCAGGTCACATCCAGCTGGTAGTATTCTCCTCCGATTTTAACCAGGTTCCATGCGTGTTTTTCCACATTTCCCCCGCTGTCCGCATCCCCCACGATAATCATGCTTTCTATCCCCACCTGGTCCAGCAGCATTTTCATAGCCTTGGAATAGCCCCCGCACACCCCTGTGCCCTTCATCAAGACGCCATAGGCAGTGGTGGATTCCTGGGGGATGGTGTTGTTTTTTACGTTTTCCTCATCATACCTGGTATGGGTGACAATATACTCGTGCAGGGCCAGCTCTTTTTCATAGTCGTCCATGCCCGGCTTGATCACCGAGCCCACCACCTGTTCCACCTTTTCCTTGAGGCTGTTTTTCATGGCCCTCACCGCGTCTTTTGAACCGGTGTACGATATCTCAAGGACCCCTTCGGGCCGGTATTTCGATTCTCCCAGGGATACATAGAAATAATCGGGAGTCTGCTCCACCAGGCTGTAAAGCACCGACTCCACCTCATCTTTGGAAGCGCCCTTTCTGACAAAGTAAGAAACGTCGATGGTGTTTTTCATTTCCTCCAGCCCTTCCTTGACGGTGTCGTAAAGGGAGCCGTAAACCGCTGTGGAAATGCGGACGGTCCTTGAGGCCTGATCCCAGTCCACCAGAGCTCCCAGGCTTTCGGATATGAAGCGGAGAGGCACCAGGGTCCTTCCGTCCACAATGACGGCGGCCGCATCCAGGGCGATGTGCCTGTTATCCGCCAGAGCGTCCTTGCTGTCTATTTTAAGGATTACGGTGGAACCCCCTTTGGTCCCTGTCACCGTCCTTGTTCCCTGGTCCCAGTTTACTTTCGCCCCCATGGCCTCGAATATGCCCCTCATGGGCACCATGGTCCTGTTGTCCATAATAACCGGAGGCACATCAAAACTCAGGTTTTCACCGTTTAAGACCACTTTGACGGGTTCCTGCCCAAGGGCTGAAGATGAAAAAAGAGTTGCAGCGAGAAAAACCGCGGTAAAGACGGATATAAATCTTTTCAAAAAACCTCTCCCCCTTTTATGGGCGCAGTGATATTAAACGGTGCAAAAAAAGCGCTGCTGCGCTTATTTTTTTACCTGTATGCCGTCCTTTTCACTGCTCTTTAATAATACTATTTTAACCAATTCTATCAGTTCAAGCAATCCCCTGATTTTACCAATAAGGTCGGTGGTGACGGTGGATACCGCAGCAGCCGTTTCTGCCGCTTCACCCACACTTTTTACAGCATTTTTCATAGTCTTCAATTCATTTTTTGCCGTTTCGCTGATTTCCGCCAGGTTTTTGGTAATGGCGGGAAGTTCCTTCAAGCTCTCATTAATTCCATCTTTATTGGTCCGGAGAATGTCCTTCAATATTTTTATACTGTCGGTCAGGTTTCTGATAAAGCCGATCAGGTATATGCACAGCGCAGCACCCCCAATTATTGCCGTGGTTGCTGCAAGGTCCGCGAGACGTATGGAACCCAAACTTCAATCATCTCCAGTCTTAAAAACCGACGAATGCCCACCCCGTTTAAAGCCCGATAAGCTGCGGGAATTCCACCTTAAATCACACAACGCTCCTGGCGGCTTTATCCAAAGAATTCCTCACTTCATTCAATTCGGTCTCTTTTTTTACAAGCTCGATCTGCATTTCGGTGTTTCTGCTTTTTAAGGCACTGTTCTCATTGGCCAGATGCTTTACTTCATTCCGCAACCTTTCAAGCTCTTCCTGCACGTGCTTCAGCTCTTTTTTCAAATGGGCCTCGCTCTCAAGGGCTTTGAAAAAGTCATCCGCTACATTGATCGCTGTTAAAACGGCGGCCATCGACGTACTCAATTTGCTGTTCATCCTGGTGATTTCATTCATCTTCCTGTCCACATACAAGCCGACCTTCTGTATATACTCGTCGGCTTCCACGCCCACCAGGGTATAATCCTTTCCCGCAATCCGCACATCCACCTTGTTTTTAACCGCCACAAAACCAGCTCCTTTGAATGCATTTTACAGCATAAAAGTGCATTTTTTTCTATTATACTATATTTCGGCAAAAAAATCATATATTTTAAAATAATTTGTCATAAACCTAAAAGAGGCCTCATTCTATGATGAGGGCCTCTTTTTTCAAGCTCCAGCTTAAGAATTCTATTCCGCTTTGCTCTCCGCGTTTTTATCGGGCTGGGCATAATTCTTAACAATGTCCGTCAGGTCTATCCCCGTAAGGCCTTTCACCGTCTCGGGAAGCTGCGCCATCACGTTTGTGATGTCCTTGGTAAGCTTTGATGCGCCCGAATCACCGATCATAACAATCTTTTCGGTCTTGGACAGGGGCTGTGAGATGGCGGCGGCGATATCCGGCAGCTTCTCAATGATCATCTGGACTATGGCCGCATCGTTGAACAGCTTATATGCCTCCGCCTTTTTAACCATGGCAGCCGCTTCCGCTTCACCCTTCGCCCTGATAATTTCCGCCTCTGCGAGGCCTGCCGCCCTGATGGCTTCAGCCCTGGCCATTCCTTCCGCCTTGATGGCATAGGACTGGCCTTCCGCTTCTTTGGACTTTTTTACCCTGTCCGCTTCCGCTTGAACCTCGGTCCTGAATTTTTCAGCCTCCGCAGGCTTTCTGACCGTGGCTTCAAGTTCTTTTTCCTTCCTGAGGGCTTCCTGCTCCTGCAGCTCGATCTCCTTCTGCTTCTTTACGATTTCAACCTGCATCGCCTCCGCCTGGACTTCCTGTTCAACCACGTATTTCTTTTTATCATAGGATAAATCCGCCTCGGCCTTTCGCTCATTAATGGAAGCCTGGTAATCGGCAATCTTCATTTCTTTGTCCCTGTTGGCTTCGGCCACCTTTGTTTCCGCAATGAACTTCGCCGTCTGTCCGGCCTGCATGGCTTCCGCGCTTTTGATGTCCGCATCCCTTTTTGCCTCGGCCTGGCCTATAACCGCATCTCTCTGCACCCTTGCGATCTGAGCCTTTCCAAGGCTGTCCAGGTACCCGTTTTTATCCGCAATCTCCCTGATGGTGAAGGATATGATGCGAAGCCCCATGTTTGCCAGGTCGGCGGCTGCCAGCTCCTGGACCTTCTGGGCAAAGGCGTCCCTGTTCTGGTTGATTTCCTCAACGGTAAGATTTCCCACAATGGAACGGAGGTGGCCTTCCAGGGTCTGGGTCGCTATCCGCTTAATCTCTTCCTCCTTGAGGCTTAAGAATTGCTCTGCCGCGGTGGCGATGGCTTCCTCTGTGGAGTCGATCTTAACCTGGGCAATGCCGTCCACCGTCAGCTGGACCCCCTGGGAGGTGTAGGCGCTGGAGTTTACATCCAGGGGCATAATCCTCAAGGATATGGTTTTAGCCACTTCCAGTACCGGCCACACGAAGGTCGCCCCGCCTTTGACTATTCTAAATCCCACCGTCTGCCCGCTTGAAAGTCTTTTCTTCCGCCCCGACACGATGAGGGCCTCATCCGGCCCAACCTTTACGTACCTCTTTGTAAACACCGATATCAGAAGAAATATGGCTAATACCAGCAAGGCTCCAAGTAAAATGGACAATGTAAACATAAAACTCCCCCTTATGCGTTTTCATTTTTATTTCCCCTGCGGCTTTCATTGGAAAAGCCGTTCACTAAGTCAATATCCTCTAAAGTAACCTTCCGCTTTACCAAAGCGACGTTGCCTGAAATGCTTTTAATCCTTACGACTTCCCCTCTGGCCATTTCTTCGTCATCCGCGGAGCGTGCCGGCATATTATGCCTTTCTCCGTTGAAAACATATGCCACCTCTCCCATCCCCCTGGAACCGATGGGTGTCACAACCTCCGCGTCAATTCCGATGAGGTCTTCATGGGAGAAAGTCGAGTTTGACTGGGAACCATACATGAGCTTGACAACGCCGAAAAAAATCGCCGCACCCACCAGCCCTGCAAAGGCGAGAGCAAAAATAAGGCTTAGCAGATCCCCCGTGCCAAAGGCTGTTTTGCTGACAATTCCGACAGTGCCGAAGGTAGCGACGGCGCTGGCGATAACCAGAGGGTTGAAGGGAGAAGGCGCATCGGCATGTCCGTCGGCCCCCTGCCCCCCCGCGGCTTCATGTCCAAAGCCGCCGTGGTCCACCCCTCCGTGGTCAAAGCCGTGCCCGCCGAAAAAGGCGGACATCACTGAAAACAGAAGTCCAAAAGTAAGACAGCCTATATATACATAAAGCAAAAACCCACCCCCCTTATGGATACTATTATACTTGATGCGCATGCTTACATCAAATACCGCAGTGTATTACTCTGTAATTTGTGTATTATAATACTATATATTATATTACCATTCTCCGTTTTTTAAAGCAAATAGAGGTGCATCCATAGGTCATATCCTCACATGAGTTTCTTCCCGTTATTTAATTTTATCTTCTGTTTTCTCCGCCTTTCTCTCATTTTCTTTGTGTAAACAAGAGACAGGCCTCTCTGATTCAAAGTCGCCTCCGCCTTGGCAAAAAAAAGCCCTTACAGTTGACTGTAGGGGCTCTTTTGTGCGTTACATCTGAATATACTCGTGGATGATCTCTTTGGTCAGGTCCTTGAGGGCTATGGTTTCCGCCATAATGGCCAGGGCCAGCATAAAGGCGGAAGCAACATTCTTTTCATCCTCCCGGATGCCGTCCTTGTCTAGAAGGCCGGTGATTTTGTCAAAAATATCCGGAAGGGATTCTTTCCATTTGCCCAGCGTTTCCTTGCGCACTGCTAGGTAGTTGTTGTACACATCGGTGGTTTTGATGATGTCGTCTTCAAAAATGCTGGGGTCATTGCGTATGGGCTCCAGAACCGTTTTAATCTCGTCCAGGGAATAGATGGACTTCAAGTTGTCTATCAAGGTCAGCAGGATCAAGTGGTTTCTTGTATAGTATCTCTTGTCTACAGGAGGAGGAAGAACCCCCACCCTTATATAGTTCTGGATCATCGTCTTGGTAAAGCTTCTTCCCTGCTTCTCAAAGAATTTTACCACCTGGGAAATGGTCAGTTCATCGCTCAGGGTAGCGATTTTCACCTGGTCATCCTTTTCAATGATGCTGTTTGCAAGCTCTAGCAGTGATTCCTTGCCCATGTCTTTAACCATGTGTTATTCACCTCTATATCCTATGTTCTTATCATCTATATAATGACGTATATTACTCTACTGAATTAATCATATCTCTTTTGTGAAAAAGTGTCAAGAAAAAACCCTGAAATCGCTCAGGGTTTTAAGCATTTACCAAATTTATATTTCCGGTCCTGGTCAGGAAAAGTTTATAAATTTTCCGGTTTCATAATCAATGTATACCAGCCAGTATCCGAAAGCGCCATACCTGGGCCTGCTTCCCTCTATCTGGACCCATCGGCACAAATCGCCGAAAGGGACGTCGTCAACGCTGTAAACTCCCGGTATCCCGCAGACAATATACTCCTTTCTCCTTATGCGGTCGGAATAAATCCCCACGACCAGGTGCCTGTACTTAAAATGGGCCATCATAACCCTGGGGTTGAAAAGAAGGGGTGTTTTAATATTGCACTGGTAGAGCAGGTTATTTAAATAAACCGGGCTGTTCACCTTCCACCACCTGTAGTCCCTCCTCCTGCTGTTGAAAGGGTCGCACTTTTCAAAGTAGTTATCCAGGTTTTTGATCAATACTTCCAGGCGGTTATTTCCCGTGCCGCTGTTTTTTACGCCGCTATTCTTCCCGTCCTCCCTGCCGGCGTTCATTTGACAATAGGTGCAAGGGCTGTAGCCGCTGCTGTCGTACTGCGGGACACAAAAACCGTCATTTTTATATGTACAATTTGCTATGCCATCTTTGTATCCCGTGGCCGGTTGGGTCTTGGGCGCCGCCGGTCCGCTGCCTCCATTTTCGGCCGGGCTCCTGCCAAACAGGTCGCTGTAATCTTCCGCCTGTTTCTCTTCCGCCTGTTTCTCTTCCACCTGTTTCATTTCCACCCTTTCATCGCTGACCAGAGGAGACAGGGGAGGCTTAACGGATTCCTCCGGCCTATCCTCTTCATGGACTTCCATGCCGTCCTCCCTGGATTCTTCGGGGCTGCCTTTCTCCGGATTCAAGTCTTCCGCCCCTCCGTCGGTCCGGGAATCCTGCAGTTGGGGATAAACCTCTTCAGGCCCATAATCCTCTTCCTGCCGCACGGCATCAGGCTCAACCCCGCTGTCGGCCTCTGCCTCCTCCCTGCCCCCGCTTTCGCCGGAGGCGGGTTCCGCCGGCTGTTCCGGAGCTTCCATGGCAAGCAGTTCCTGTATATTGGAGGCCGCGGAAGATTCCTTCACCTGGTATTTGCTTTCTATTTTGGCGTCAAACTTGCTGATTATGTCCATGTCCCCCGGAATCCGGTCGGTGTCTTCCAGGGGCTCCGGCCTATCCCTGCCGGCATACAGGAAGTTCTTCATCCCCTCCCTCCAGGGGACCCTTTTGTCCTTGTAAGCCGCCAGAGGGCATTGGATGGGCATTGTTCCCTTCCCTTCCCTTTTAACCAGCACGGCCACCACATTGTATTCATCAATGGAATTTCCCGTACCGGCTACATTTTCAGGGTCAAATTCCCACTGGATTTCTCCCTTGTTCTTATGAAGGGGCATTCTCCCTAGCCGTACGGGAAAAACCTTGTTTTCGACGCATTTCATCATGTATATTTCATAATCCAGCTTATCCTCTTTCAGGTTTTGAACCATGGCCGAAAGCTGGCCCTTGCCGTCCCTCACCTCGATTTTGACATATCCTGACGGTTCATGGGCCGTTCCGAATCCCGATTCTTCTTTATTAAACATATAAAAGATTCTTTGGTTTTTAACCTTGTTTCCCATGTTACTCCCCCCATATTAGAGACTATATGATTTACAGCTTATCCCCTGCGGATGAAGGCGGACAACTTTAAACTGTCCGGTGCCCTGTAATATTATAGAAAAACGGACGGCTGCCCCAGGACCCCGGTGTGGGAAATTGGAATTATTAAGCCTATTAATATATATATATATGAGGAAGGATAAAAAAAATAAACCACTAACTGCTAAAGTCAGCGGTTTATTTTTAAAATTTTAATTTTTTATCGCAGGCCCAGCCTGTTCACCAGTGCGGCGTATTCCTCCTTCAGCTTTGCCGGAAGCCTGTCGCCGAATTTTTCGAAGAAGGCGGCCTGGTCCTTCACTTCCTCATTCCAGGCTTCCTTATCGATACTCAGCAGGGCCTCCATGGTCTCTCCGGATATATCCAGTCCGTCGGTATCAATATCCTGGACCTTCGGCAGGTATCCGATGGGCGATTCTACCGCATCCACCTCACCCTTGCACCTTGAAACGATCCATTTCAGCACGCGCAGGTTTTCTCCGTACCCGGGCCAGATAAACTTCCCCTGCTCGTTGGTCCTGAACCAGTTCACGTTAAAAATCTTGGGGGGCTTGGGTATCTTCTTGCCCATTTCAAGCCAGTGGTCAAAATAGTCCGCCATGTTATACCCACAGAACGGAAGCATGGCCATAGGGTCACGCCTTACCACCCCGACTGCTCCCATAGCCGCCGCCGTGGTTTCGGAGCCCATTGTAGCCCCCACAAATACTCCATGGTCCCAGTTAAACGACTGGTAAACCAGGGGAGCCACCCTGGCACGGCGTCCGCCGAAAATGATGGCTGAGATGGGCACTCCCTTGGGATTTTCCCATTCCGGCGATATGGAAGGGCACTGGCTCGCCGGGGCGGTAAACCTTGAGTTGGGGTGTGCACCCTTTTCTCCCATTTCAGGCGTCCAAGGGTTGCCCTTCCAGTCCACCCCCGTCTTTGGAGGTTCCCCGTCCATTCCTTCCCACCACACGGTGTTTTCAGGGGTTAGCAGCACATTGGTAAAGATGGTATTTTTTTGAACGGTGCGCATGGCGTTGGGATTGGTTTTCATGCTGGTGCCCGGAGCAACTCCGAAAAACCCGGCCTCAGGATTGATGGCCCAGAGCCGCCCGTCCTCACCGATTCTCATCCACGCGATATCGTCGCCCACAGTCCACACCCTGTAGCCCGCCTTTTCAAAAGGCTCGGGGGGAACAAGCATGGCAAGGTTGGTCTTTCCGCAAGCGCTGGGAAATGCGGCGGCAATATAGGAAACTTCACCTCCCGGGTCCTGCAGTCCCAGGATGAGCATATGCTCCGCCATCCACCCCTCCTGTCTTCCCATATAGCTGGCGATGCGCAGCGCAAAGCATTTTTTCCCCAGAAGCACATTTCCGCCGTAGCCCGATCCGATGCTCCATATGGTATTGTCCTGGGGAAAATGGCAGATAAAACGCTTCTCCGGGTCCAGTTCACCCTTGGAATGGAGCCCTTTCACAAATTCTTTCGAATCCCCCAGGTGGTCCATTGCAACCCTGCCGACACGGGTCATTATTCTCATGTTCAGCACCACATAGATGCTGTCGGTAAGCTCGATTCCCACCTTGCTGAAAGGGGAACCCACGGGCCCCATCAAATAGGGGATCACATACATGGTTCTCCCTTTCATGGAACCGTCGAAGAGTTTTCCCAGCTTTTCATAGGCCTCTGCCGGAGACATCCAGTTGTTGCTGGGGCCCGCATCCTCTTTATCCTCGGTGCAGATAAAGGTCAGGTGTTCAACCCTGGCAACGTCGTTCTGTGCGGTCCTGTGGAGATAACAGCCCGGCAGTTTCTTCTGGTCCAGCTCATGCAGTTCGCCTGTGGCCAGGGCTTGTTTGATCAGCCTTTCTTTTTCCTCTTCGGAACCATCTATCCAAACAATGTTGTCCGGCTTGGTCAGTTTCCCCATTTCCTCGACCCATTCTTTCACCGCTCTGTTTGAATACATCATCACACCGCCTCTTTCATGTATAGTTTCTATCTTGGCTTGTTCTTATAAGGATAAGAATTCCTGTTATCTATTAAGCATAGAGTGGCAAAACTATTTTTTGCGTGATAAAATCGTTTTGTCACTAACTATTATGACCATATACTAATTCTGAATATATTACATTTTATTATACTTTAAATGGCTTTCTTTTAAAAGCGGTTTTTTGAAAATGCCTCTTTTTTGATTTATAATCCAACCGTTTTTTTTGAAAGTGCATTGGAAATTTGTGCAAATTGTTCAATGGTCAATGTTTCACCCCTCCGGCCGGCATCGATCCCCATATCTTCAAGTGCCTTTTTCAGGCTTTCCTTGTCTCCTGTAAAAATTCCTGAATTATGAAGCGCATTCAGCAGTGTCTTCCTTCTCTGTCCGAAGGCGGCTTTTACCGTTTTAAAAAAAATTTCCCTGTCTAAGAGGGCGACGGGCGGCGTTTTCAGTATATCGAGCCTTATTACGGAAGAGTACACATCGGGCTGGGGAATAAAGCAGTGGGGAGCCACTTCAAACAGCCGCTGGGGCAGCGAATAATACTGGACTGCCACCGACAAAGCGCCGTAGTCCTTCCCCCCCGGCTTCGCAACCATTCTTTCCGCAACCTCCTTTTGCACCATAAAGACCATAGCCTTGATCCCCGGATTCTCCTCCAGGAACTTCATTATGATGGGAGTGGTTATATAATAAGGGAGATTGCCTACAACCTTGACGTCCCTCAAGTCCCCCTCCCCGCCGGCACGGACTTTATGCACAACCTCACCGGCATTGACCCTGAGGATGTCCTCATGGATCAGCTCCACATTCGGAAAATCCTTCATATTATCCAAAAATGCGGGTATCAAGTGCCTGTCGATTTCAACAGCCACCACCTTTCCCGCCCTTTCGGCCAATTCCCTGGTTAGGCTCCCTATGCCCGGGCCCACCTCAATCACAAGGTCTTTGCGGGAAATGTCCGCAGAAGCCGCAATCCGCTTGATCACCCCGTCATCAATCAAAAAATTCTGTCCCAGCGACTTCGTCGGCCGGATATTGTATTTTTTCACTATTTCCTTGGTATTCATAACCTGATTCCATCCCAGTGTCAAAATAATTTTTTACAAAGATGCAGCTTAGTCCTAGAAAAATATAGCCGGTGATCATGATTACACACCGGCCAAATTTTCAGTCCCTTATTTCACTATTCCCAATAATCAGTCTACCAGCAAGTACACCTTTACTCTCTTGCAGCCCCAGTTGTCCACGGTTTTCTGATCGTCAAAATACAAATCGATCAGATCTCCTTTGATAGCGCCGCCGATGTCGCCTGCCACAGCAAAGCCATAATCATCTCTCCCTACCACTTCTACAAAAACCCTGGAGCCCAAAGGTATTACCTTAGGGTCTACTGCAATAACCCCTTTTTTTGCCTTCATTCCCGTGTAGGTTATGCCAAACCCGTAATCCCCGGGGTTCTTCCCGGTATCCTTATATGAGGAAGTATAGGCGGTAGCCCTCATATTGAGCACCTTTCTGTACCTTACCGTTTCGCCCCTCGAGGTCTTGAAATTCATTACCGTACCGATTTCAATAAGCCTGTCGATGGGTTTCAAAACCACGGTATCATTGATCAGTTCTCTTGCGACTTCCTTTCCGTCTTCAAATAAAACCTTGAAAGATCTCTCTCTGACTCCCTCTTTGCCCTCCTTTACAATCTTTTCAGTTCCTTTGTCCAGGTGGTTGTTCTCTTTGGTAAGAACCTTGAAGGGAACTGCAATCTGTTCGGTCTGCACCTCTTCCTTGACCCTTACGATTTTAAAACTCATGTCCTTCACAATTTTCTCGTCAAGGGTTGCCCCTTCCAGCCTGTCGGAACTGTTCAATACAATGGAGGCGCCGTTTAAGGCGTCTCTTACGTTGTCCCTATAAGTCATAAACCTTTTTTGCTGTCCATCCACGTAAACATTGATAGGCACTGCTCTTTTTATATGTATCTCATTCTTTCTTATCTTCTGTAGCTTGGCGTCCGGGTTTAAACTGATATAATCGTATGGCTCAACCTTAATTCCATTCTGGGCTAAAACTTCTCCAACCGTAGTTTTCATTGTCTTTACCACCAGTTGATGTCCGTTGTCGTCAATAACAACCTCCTTTTTCAAACTTACAAAAACTCCCACTCCCGCAGAAACGGAAATAACGATGGCCAATACCACCATAACCAGTTCTTTAACAGAAAAATACGCCTTAATATTTTTCAATGAAAAATACCTTTTAATATTTTTCGCAAGCGGTATCACTATTCAACCTCCTGTTAAAATATTATAAGGGACTGTGACTATTTTATGCCAGTTTTCCATTTTTGTCAAACAAATTGCCATAATCTAGATATCCACCTCTACAAAAGATTATTTACCCAAAATCTGCAGGTTATACATCCATATATAAAACCGGAGGGTAAAAAGCAAAAAGCGGACAGACACAGGGCGAAGCTGCTTTTTACATAAAAAACAGCTCCAGCGCCGGTCTTATCCGCTTTTTGTTGTTTTGCCACCCGAACAAATATTTCCTTGAATAAGTACTAATACGGCATCCCCATCATGGGACCCATCATATAGGGCATCCCCCCATTCATTCCCTGGTAGTACAGCATGGGACACTGCGCATTCATGAGGAACGGGCAGCAGGTTATGGGCTGCTGCATATAGGGCATTTGCTGCATATAGGGCATTTGCTGCATATAGGGCATTTGCTGCATGTAAGGCATCTGCTGCATATAAGGCATCTGCTGCATATAAGGCATCTGCTGCATATAAGGCATCTGAGACATTTGAGGCATTTGCTGCGTATAAGGCGCATTCATTTCCGTTTTTATCCCACTATTTTCTTCTTTTTTTACTTTTTTTTCATCGCTCATATCGAATTCCCTCCGGTACCTGTAATCGGCTTTCTTTACTAACATTATATGAGCGGTGTGCAGAATAGTGATAACATTACGTCAATTTAAAGGGTGTCCGATATGCTCCAGATCAGCCAATCATTCTTCTCTTTACTGAATGAAAAGGTGAAAAACCTGTCATTCCGCCCCTCTTCAAACAGAGTATTATCCGCACCGTCCACCTTATGGACTTCCATGGCCACCTTAAAAAGAATATCCCCCTGTCGGCTGTCCGGAACCCCTTCAGTCATGTAACTGACAGACATGACCTTTATGCTTTTAACCGTCCCCTTATATTTGTCGGAAAAACCGCTCAGGTTATCCGAACCATATGGATTCTGCGGATTTTTTTCCTGCAGGTCATACGCAATATCATACTGCCCCTCGTCGATCCCTTCCGCCCATTTTTTGATTATGTCCTCAAAATGCTTTGGGTCCAAATGCTGTTTCAGTTTGTCTATCACCTGGTTTTTGCGGTCCAGGGTCTCCTCAACCTGCTGCTTTTCGGCCTCCAGTTGCCTGTTTTTTTCGGTAAGGCCCCTGTTCTCACCGTCAAGCTGGTTTGCTTTTTCATTCAGCCGCTTATTCTCCTCAGTAAGATTTTTGATTTTTTCTCCCAATGCATCTATACTTGTACTTTTTCCGCCGTTGATGCTCTCAATGCCACGGATTTTGTTTTCCCTATCCCATACCAGGTAGTTAAACGCAGCGAATATGGTTAAAACCAGAATGCTCGTCATTACAAGTATAAACTTTTTCATGGCGTACCCCCATCATCTATCGACAATATTAAACAGCCTCTTTGCATTCTCTAAAGTCAGCGCCGCGATCTCTTCGAAAGTTGTGCCTCTAATTTCCGCTATCTTCTCTGCAACCAGTCTCACATAGCTGGAATCATTCCTTTTTCCCCTGTGCGGTTCAGGGGTCAAATACGGGCAGTCGGTCTCAATGAGCAGCCTGTCCCCGGGAACAAATTTCACAACCTCCACCAGCTTTTTTGCGTTTTTAAACGTCACCGGACCTCCAACCGAAATATAAAAATTATTGTCAAGCAGTTCCTTGGCCATTTCCACACTGCCCGAATAGCAGTGAAGAACGCCGCCAACCGCTCTGGCGTTCATTTTTTTAATGATGCTGAGGGTGTCTTCATGGGCCTCCCTGTCATGGACGGCCACGGGCAGCCCAAGGCTCACGGCCAGGTCAATCTGCCGGGAAAACCAGTACCTCTGCACCTCCCTGGGAGCATGGTCGTAATAATAATCCAGTCCTATTTCCCCGACGGCCACCACTTTCGGATCTCCTGCCAGGTCTGCAAGAGCCGCCAGGGCACTGTCGTCCGCTTCCCCCACGTTGTGAGGGTGGATTCCCACAGCGGCATAGATAAAATGGAATTCACGGGTTAAGCCTATACTATGGGCGGCGGATTCCATATCCGACGCCGCATTCACTATGTAGCCCACGCCGCTGTCATGGGCTTTTTGAATGGTCTCTTTCCTGTCGGTGTTAAACCTCTCATCGTCATAATGGGCGTGTGTGTCAAACAGCATTCTTTTCTCCTATATTTTTAAATATGTACGCTTTTCTTCAGCCAATATAATTATAACTTAATAAGACCTGTCCAACAACAAGTTTCGATTTAAGAACAGCAATGCCCGTCGAAAGCAAAATCCCCCTGTCTTACAGGGGGGCGGGAAGCCTTCATCCATCCTACCTTATTTTTGAACCGCTGTCCATGTTCTTGTCGATTGTCGCAAGCGCCAGGTCCCTGTCGGCGGAAGCCGCCAGGATCATTCCCTGGGACTCAATTCCCTTAAGCTTTACGGGTTTTAAATTCGCCACAAGGATCACATGCTTTCCTATGAGGTCCTGGGGAGCATAGTGTTTTGCGATGCCGGACACTACCTGTCTCACTTCGGCCCCCACCTCCAGTTTCAGCTTTAAGAGCTTGTCGGCGCCTTCCACCTTTTCGGCTTCAAGAACCTTTGCCACCCTTAAATCCACTTTGGCAAAGTCCTCAATGGAAATCAGGTCTTCTTCCCCTTGAGGCTTTTCCTGCTGTTTTTCCGCAGCCTGCGTCTCAGGAACATGCGAAGAATTTGCGGAAGGCTGCATACCCCCCGTAAGCTTGCTAAGTTCTTCCAGCTCCTTTTTCAGGTCTATCCTGGGGAAAATCGCTTCACCCCTGTTGACCCGGAGGCCAATGGGGTAGACTCCCCAATTTTTGGCGCTGTCCCACGATACCAGGGACAGGTCTTCTATTCCCAGCTGGTGCCATATTTTTTCAGGCGTTTCAGGCATAAAGGGCTGTATCAGCACAGATACGATCCTGATGCTTTCCGCCAGGTTGTACATCACCGCCTGAAGCCTTCGGTTGTTTTCCTCCTCTTTCGCCAGCACCCAGGGCATGGTCTCATCAATATATTTGTTAATCCTGGATATGGTTTTCCATATTTCAGCCAGGGCCGAACTGAACTGGAGCCGGTCCAGCAGTTCTTCCACTTTGGCAGGAGTAGCCGCCACAACACTTTTCAGGTCGTTGTCAAAGCTCCCGGGTTCCCCTTTTCCGGGAACCGAGCCGTTGAAATACTTCTCTATCATTGCCACCGTACGGCTGACCAGGTTGCCCAGGTCATTGGCCAAATCGGAATTGATGCGGTTAATCATGGCCTCATTTGAAAAAATACCGTCCGAACCGAAAGGCACCTCACGCATCAGGAAGTATCTGACAGCATCTAGCCCATATTTTCTCACCAGGACGGCGGGGTCCACCACATTTCCTTTGGATTTGGACATTTTGCCGCCCTCCAGAAGCAGCCAGCCGTGCCCGAATATCTGCTTGGGCAGCGGTTCACCCAGCGCCATAAGCAGTGCGGGCCATATGATGGAGTGAAAGCGCACAATCTCCTTGGCCATCAGGTGCACATCCGCCGGCCAGTATTTCCTGTAGGCGGAATCGTCCGAAGACATATATCCCAGGGCGGAAATATAGTTGGAAAGCGCATCCACCCATACATAGACCACATGGCCTTCATCGAAAGTAACGGGTATGCCCCAGTTGAAAGTGGTCCTGGACACACACAGGTCCTCCAGACCCGGCCTCAAAAAGTTGTTGAGCATCTCATTCTGCCTTGAAGCGGGTTGAATGAAATCCGGGTTGTCCTCTATATGCTTTATAAGCCTGTCCTGGTACTTGGACAGCCTGAAAAAATAGCTCTCCTCTTTGGTCAGCTCCACCTCTCTGCCGCAGTCGGGGCATTTGCCGTCCACCAGCTGGGTCTTGGTCCAGAAGGATTCGCAAGGAGTGCAGTACCAGCCCTCATACTGGCTTTTGTATATATCTCCCTGGTCATAAAGTTTTTTAAACATTTTCTGTACCGTCTCCACATGCTGGCTGTCGGTAGTCCGGATAAACCTGTCGTTGGTTATTTTCATGAGCTTCCAGAGTTCCTGTATTCCTTCAACAATATTGTCCACATACTGCTGAGGCGTAATTCCCTTGGCCTCGGCTATCCTCTGTATCTTCTGCCCGTGCTCGTCGGTTCCCGTGAGAAACATTACGTCATAGCCCCTGAGCCTTTTATATCTTGCAACCGTGTCTGCTGCAACGGTTGTATAGGAGTGCCCGATGTGGAGTTTATCGCTGGGATAGTATATGGGCGTGGTTATGTAGAATGTATTTTTCGGCATTCTTGTTCCTCCTTTATAGCAATGCGCTGTGGCACATTTTTCATCTATGATATCTATTATTGACCTAATTCGTCGGTTTAACCCTGTAAATAGCCTGCTTACAATATACTATACATATTAAGCCGCTATTTTTCAAGAAAATTTGGTGCAAAAATGGGGAAAATATTAAGGTAAGGGGACACACCTTTCTGAACAAGGCGGTATTCCTTTTGCGCTAAGGAATGTCCCCTTTTGATGGGTAAGGAGACACTCCTTTCCGGGCAGGCCGTATTCCTTTTGTGTTAAGGAATGTCCCCTTTGGATTGCGGAAGATATCGTTTTCCGACCAAATAAAGGAGGAAAAAATACGGGAACAGGATATAAAAAAGGCATAGGACTGGTGTGCAGTCTGGTGACCCGGGTTTTCCCCGAGGTTGACCGTGAGCTCGCCTGCTGGCGCGGTTTGTGCGGTGAGATGGAGGATGGGGAGCTGGCCCTGCAGGCGGCGTCCAGCATAGAGCATAAAAGGTTCCACGCGCAGGGCGGAAGCGTCTATGCCCTTTACCCCGGAACCCCCCTGTCGCCTTCCGTAAAGCTGATTGTTTCCCTGCAGACCATCAGCGACTACCTGGATAACCTGTGCGACAGGATGGGAACACAGGAGGAAGCCGCCCTGCGCCAGCTTCACCTGGCCGTGCTGGAAGCCGTCGACCCCCGGGGGGGATTGAGCGATTATTACAGGCTGTACCCCCACAAGGGGGACCACTTTTACCTCAACAGGCTGGTGCAAAAATGCAGGGAGCAGGTGGAAGGGATTCCCGCCTACAGCGCAGTCATGGGATGCATAAAAAAATATGCGGGCCTTTACAGCGACCTGCAGGTCTATAAGCATTTGCCCCAGGAAGTCAGGGAGGACCGCATGAGAAATTGGGCGGGCAGGTTTGCGCAGGAATACCCGGAAATCAGCTTATGGGAATTTTCCGCCGCTTCCGGCTCTACCCTGGGCATGTTTGCTATGGCGGCCGCGGCCTTTAATCCCTCCCTTACGCCCCAGGACGTGAAAGAGCTGGACTCTGCCTACTTTCCCTGGATATGCGGCCTGCACATCCTTTTAGACTACTACATCGACCTGCAGGAAGATCTGCAGCACGGCGATTTGAACTTTGTACAATACTATAAAAATATGGATGAGTGCGAAGAAAGGCTCTCCTTTTTTATAAACCGTTCTTTTGCAGCCTGCTGCCGGCTGAATTTCCCCGATTTCCACCGCACCGTGGTCATGGGCCTGCTTGCCATGTACCTCTCCGACGCCAAAGCCCTGAAGGAATTCAACAGGGCTGCAACCCTCCGGCTTTTAGGGCGCGGGGGAGGAAACACAAGGTTGTATTTCAGGCTGTGCCGCATGCTGAGGTCCCTGGGGAAACTGTGACCTGCCGTAAGCTCAGCTTGTCCTCAGCAGAAGCTTGTCCGCCAGATTGCGGAGAAAATCGGTGTGGCGGGACCCGGGAAGCAGGCTCAGGCACTGCTTGGCTTTTGTTATATAAGTCCTGGCCACGTCAAAGGCTTTATCCATCACTCCCGATTTGTGGACCAGGTTTACAAGATGGTCCACCAGCTGTTCAACGGAGGTGTGCCTTTTTATGATATCCCTGGCCCTGGGCCCATGCCGGTCATGGTTCAGCAGCAGTATGACAGGCAGGGTTATGTTGCCCTGGCGCAGGTCGTTATACCTGGTTTTTCCCATGACTTCAACCCGTCCGCTGAAGTCCAGGATGTCGTCAATGATCTGGAAGGCAAAACCCAGGTTTAATCCATATTCCCCCACCAGCTTCAAATAAAGCTCGTCCGCGCCTGACGCATGGGCTCCGGACTTGCAGCAGCAGGCAAGAAATATGGCTGTTTTCTTGGCTATGCAGTCATAATAGGCGTCCAGCCCTAAATCAAAGTTAAACCTGTTATTGGCCTGTTCAATTTCCCCCCGGCACATGTTCCCGATGGCCTCCACCATGTAATTCATGCAGCCCGTAAGCGTGTTGGAGGACATAAGGCTGAAGGCCTTGGCAAATAAGTAGTCGCCGCATAAAACGGCATAGGTGTTGTCCCAGAGGCTGTTTACCGAAGGCTTATGCCGTCGGATGCTGGAGTTGTCGATAACATCGTCGTGGACCAGTGAAGCCATGTGTATCAGTTCTGCCGCTACCGCCGCATTCCTCAATTCACTGGTAAGGCCTGAAAATATAAGCCCGCTGTGTAATACCAGCAGAGGCCTGATGCGTTTGCCCCTTCCGTTTAATATGTGGCTGCACATTTCCCTTACAGGGCCTTCGCTGTCCGATAAAGCCTCCCATATCCCCCTTTCCAGGAATTCCAGCTCCGGCAAATCCACTGTTTTAGGCTCCTGTTCCAGAAATCCCAAACCCGTATCCTGCTGAAAATTGTTCAAAAGCATCAACTCTTCCATATTGCATATTCTGTGAATTCAGAACTGTCCTTAGTATTGCCGATAAGAGTCTGGATTATCATTGAAGTGATTACATTTTTGTGAAAATTTAATTTATTCCAAAAATATACCTGCAGGCCATGGAAGACACCAGGACACTGACAGCGTCCGCCGCCAGCGCCGCTATCAATGTATACCTTATATTCTTTATTCCGACAGCCCCGAAATATACGGTCAGGGTATAAAAAATTGTTTCGGTGGACCCCATCATGGTGGACGCCACCCGGCCGATAAAGGAATCAGGGCCATAGGCCTTGAGTATATCCGACACAAGGGCGAGGGAAGCACTTCCCGAAATAGGCCTCAAAAAAGCAAGAGGCAGGGCTTCTGCCGGAATGCCCAGGGCGGACGCCACAGGAGCGGCTGCAAAAACAATAAGGTCCAGGGCGCCGGAAGCTCTAAAGACCCCAATGGCGACCAGCAGGCCTACCAGAGAAGGAAGAATCCTTATGACGGTTGCGAGCCCTTCCTTTGCTCCTTCCACAAAGACATCAAATACCTTTACGCCTTTGTAAATTCCTGTGCATAAAATGAGCAGGAAAATTACGGGAATTGCATAGACGGATGCGTTTTTAATCATATCCATAAAACCTAACGCCTTTTAGGCCGAAAGCCGCTCTTACACAATGCGGACAGGGCTTTTGCCGCTGTAACGCCCGCCAGTGTGGCGGAGATGGAAGCAATCCATACCGTAACGGTGATTTCCGCAGGATTGAGGGAGCCTGCGGCGGAACGCAAGGCAATGACCGTAGCCGGTACCAGCTGGACAGCCGCCGTATTCAGCACCAGAAACATGCTCATGTCATCGGTGGCCGTATCCTTCTTCGGATTCAGCTTCTGGAGCTCATTCATGGCTTTAATTCCAAGGGGTGTGGCCGCATTCCCCAGGCCCAAAAAATTAGCTACAAGGTTCATGACAATGGCTCCCAAGGCCGGATGCCTCCTGGCTAACCCGGGAAAAAGAAGCTTGAGCACAGGTCTTGCAAGACCGGCAATCCTCTGGACCAGACCGCTTTTTTCTGCAATGGCCATCATGCCCGTCCACAGGCACATGACTCCCAACAGCCCGATGCCGACACTGACGGCACCGGAAGCGGAATCAATGGCCGCCTTTGTAACCGTCTCCGCCCTCCCGCTGAAAATACCCACAATAAATCCTAACACAAGCAGTCCAAACCATATATAATCAAGCATAAACCCTCCTCACAGCCCATCTCGGTTTCCAGTGACCCGGGTTTTAAAACCCGCCTTTTACATTTATATGAAAGCGGGATATAGACTATTCAGTCCTTGCTGCCTATATTTTCCGCACGGTGTGCAAAAGAATTTGTCGAATTTTACAGTTTGACAGGGTTTCCGGATTACCAGTTAATTTCTGTATAATCTGTAACCGATAGCAACCATTCGAGACAGCTCATCCATACCCCGTAAAGCCTTATAATTCGCTATATAAGCAGATTTTGGCAATATGTTGATATATACTGCATATAAAATTCAAAACTTTTTATAACATTTTTTTGAATTTTTTTTAATTTATTGTTGACGTATATTGGAATTTATGGTACTATAACTTTAGAGAAGTTTGTCGAATACTGTAAAATTAGGGAGGATTTAATATGAAATCTACTGGTATAGTAAGAAAAGTGGATGAGCTGGGAAGAGTTGTACTACCTATCGAATTAAGAAGGACTCTTGACATTGCGGAAAAGGATGCGCTGGAAATTTACGTCGATGGCAACACCATAATACTTAAAAAGTATGAACCTGCCTGTATATTCTGCGGAAATGCAAAAGACGTCAATGTCTACAAGGGAAAGAACATATGCCCCGACTGCATGAGGGAATTGAAGAAATAGGGCGGTGTATACGAATACAAGGGCGTTTGATGATAGTCAGGCGCCTTTTTATTATTGTATCGAATGTCACGGGTCCCGCAGCACACGGTTGTAAACCTCTCTTTTACTGAGTCCTCTATCCTCGGACACCTTTTTTATGGCTTCTTTTTTACTCACTCCCTGTTTTGTATAAAAATCCACATGCTCTGCCATGGTCATGCCATCCCATTTTCTTCTCTCCTCCTCAAGGAGCTCCTGTTCAGCGGCGCCTTCCAGCACCAGGACAAATTCTCCTTTTGGCGGCTCTTTGGAATATTTTTCTATAGCCTCGGTCAGGGTACACCTCACCACCTGTTCGAATTTTTTAGTGAGCTCCCTGCCTATGGCAATTCTCCTGTCGCCCAGCATATCCGTCAAGTCCTTTAATGTATAAATCAGCTTGTGAGGGGCTTCATACATGACAATAGTGCGCACCTCATTTTTAAGCGCAAGGATCCGCTCTCTCCTCTCCCTTTTATTCATGGGAAGAAAGCCTTCGAAAACAAACCTTCCCGCAGGCAAACCGGACAATACCAGCCCCATGACGGCGGCCACAGGTCCAGGGGCCATAGTGACGTTCACGTTGTTCTCTATGGCGAGCCTTACCAGGTCCTCCCCGGGATCGGATATGCCCGGGGAACCCGCGTCCGACACCACCGCAATGCTTTTGCCCTCCAGCAGCAGGTCCATCAGGTAATTTCCTTTTCCTATCTTATTGTGCTCGTAATAGCTCACCATAGGTTTTTTTATGTCAAAATGGTTCAGCAGCTTCACCGTCTGCCTGGTATCCTCCGCAGCGATCAAATCCACTTCATTTAATATCTTTAAAGCCCTCAGGGTAATATCGTCCAGGTTTCCTATGGGAGTTGCCACAAGATATAAAGTTCCTTTTTCACTCAATGGGGGTTCCCTCTCTGCCGTATATTTCATTGATCTCCTTCGAATAACCGCCTTTTTCATCATGGATATACAGGGGGGCCATCATTTTAAGCTCCGGCCTTCCGCCTTTCATCCCCTTGATCAGCAAAAGGTTGGGCTTCTTATAGGGAGAGGGATGGACAAACCTTAAATATTTGGGCTCCAGTTTAAAGCTTCTCATAAGGCAGATAATATCCGCAATCCGCTCAGGTCTGTGCACCATCACAAACTGTCCTCCGGGAACCAGCAGCCCGCTGCCCGCCGCGACCACATCCTCCAGGGTACATTTGAGCTCATGCCGGGAAACCGCCTTAGTATCTGAAGGATTTACAAGCCCCCCGCCGTTCGGGATATAGGGGGGGTTGGTTATGACCACATTGAATTTTGCCCTTCCAAAATATTCATGACATTTTTTAATGTCTCCGACCACTATTTTGACCCGGTCCTCCAGCCCGTTCAGCCGGACGCTTCTTTCCGCCATCCGGGCCACCTCCGGCTGTATCTCCAGGCCCACAACAGTGCCGGCCTCCGTCTTGCCCGCCAGCAGCACCGCAATAATGCCTGTGCCGGTACCAAGGTCAATCACGCGGTCGCCCTTTTTTATATCTGCAAAATTTGCCAGCAGTACGGCATCCATCCCAAAGCGGAATCCGTCCTTTCTCTGTATAAGCCGCAAACCTTTGTACTGAAGGTCGTCCACCATCTCATTCTCCAGAATGTCAATTTGCGTATCCATTCCTTTTTTATCCGTATTCAAATCCAACCTCCGCCGCCTTGTCTTAACCATGCAAAAATAATGGGCCAAACCGGAGTATACGCCAAAGCTACCCCCCTGTTTGGCCCATTGATCTTTATACTTATTTCTGCTGTGGAGCGTTCACAGGACACACATTTGCACACGAACCACATTCTATACATGCATCCGCATCGATAACATATCTGTCCTCCCCTGCCGAGATACAGGATACCGGACATTCTGATTCGCATGAGCCACAACTTACACATGCATCAGTAATAAAGTATGCCATTTTGGGACACCTCCTTAGTGATATTTGTAACATATACTTTATCTAATACCATTTTCCTAATAACTATATCATTTTATCACCAAAATTCAATAAAGAAAACTACTTTTTATAAAGAGAGCAACTTTTTACATAATATAATTATTTACTACAAACAATCATTTAATCCTCCAGCTGCTTCAATGTTTCCATATCTATTTCAATTTCGTCATCACAGCAGGACGCTGCGTCTTTAATCACCTTCACCTCGTTTGCCCTGTAAACTTTAATGTCGGTTTCGTTCCCTTTATCCATTTTTACCTTGACCAATTCCTTTAAAAGGCTTATTTCCATAACCACACCCTGACCTTCCGGGGTATCTACCACCGCCCCCTGTTTGGGAACCCTGCTCAGGATTTCCTCATAGGCCTCCTGTTCATACTTTAAGCAGCACATCAGCCTTCCGCATATCCCGGAAATCTTTGTAGGATTTAAGGACAGCCCCTGTTCCTTGGCCATCTTGATGGACACAGGCTGGAATTCCCCAAGAAAGGATTTGCAGCATAAGGTGCGGCCGCAAATCCCTATTCCGCCCATCATTTTTGACTCGTCCCTGACTCCGATCTGCCTCAGTTCTATTCTTGTTTTAAATACCGAAGCCAGGTCCTTCACAAGTTCCCTGAAATCCACCCTGCCGTCTGCGGTAAAGTAAAACAGAATCTTATTGTTATCAAAGGTATATTCAACATCAATGAGCTTCATGTCCAGGTTGTGGTCCTTTACTTTTTGAAGGTAGATGTTGAAGGCCTCTTTCTCCCTCTTGCTATTTTCTTCCGCATGCTGCTCGTCCTCGTTGGTAGCGATCCGTATGACCTTTTTAAGGGGGGCAACGATCTCCTCGTCGGGAACCTCCCTGTTTGACACAACCACCTGCCCGAATTCAATGCCCCGGACCGTTTCGACAATTACATGGGAACCTTTGGCTATATTAAAATCTCCCGGATCAAAATAATATATTTTCCCGGCCTTCTTAAACCTTACTCCTACCACCTTTACCATTCAGCGGACTCCTCCTGAAGTTTCATAAGCATTACCTCTATGGCAAGCTGAAAATTCGCATTTTGTTTAATCATTCTGCGGGTCGTATCGATTGCACCCATATGGTGAATGAGGTTCTGTACCGTAAAATTACCCACATTTCTTAATATGATATCCTTTTTATCCGAATTAATCAATATATTTTCTTTCCCAGTCTCCTTGAAGACCAGCATATCCCTGTATAGTAGAAGCAGAGTATCCAGAATCGTGTCCATATGGTCCTTATTGGCCTCAAAAAAGCGGTACATGTCAAAGATGTCGGACAGTTTTGCCTTCCTCAACTCCAGGAAGATTTCCAGGGTTTTCTCCCTCAAGGAAAAAAACTCTTCGGAATTTACCAATTCCAGGGCCGTGCCTATGACACCATCCGCGTAAGAGGCGATAAATCTCATGTCTTTGTCCCTGCTTCCCGGCCGGGAAGCGAGAGCCCTTAAAACCTCCTCGGGGGTGTTTTTCTTGAAGTTATACTTAAAGGCCCTGGATTTGACCGTCTCCAGCAGCGCATCTGCATTGGAAGTGGTCAGGATGAGGGTTGCATAAGGGGGAGGCTCTTCCAGGGTTTTTAACAGGCCGTTCTGGGCCTGCACCGTCATTTTTTCCGCATCAAGGATCAAATAAACCTTCCTGGGAGAATACAGGGGCTTTACCATGATGTCTCCCTGGATGCTCCTTATATCGTCAACCCCAATGCTTGCACCGCCCGCCTCAATCTCACGGAAATCAGGATTGGAGTTATTGGCGAACAGGCGGCAGGGCGTGCATTCCCCGCAGGTTCCCGTTGGGTCCGCTTTGCTGCAAAGCATAAGCCCTGCGAATATTCTTGCCGCCGTTTTTTTTCCGATGCCCCGGGGTCCGTTGAATATATAGGCATGTCCGGTTTTATTGGTTTTTATGGAGTTTTTCAGGCCTTCCACAACTTCCTGCTGGCCTATTATATCGTTGAAATTCATGCCGTTGATTATCCCTTCTATCTACAGCCGGGTATAGCCGAACATGGCTGTGTGTGGCTGAGAAGCTGAGTATAGCTGAGAGCTGGGAACTAAGCGCCGGGCATGGCCGAGGGGTTTGCTTTGCAAACACCGAATTGCTGAGATATCCGCCTTTTTCTCAGGCTTTCTCAATTTTTTCAGCTCTTCGGCTTTTTCAGCCTGTCAGCGGTTATCCGCGCCGCACGGCCTACATCATTAAATCCAGGATGAGCCCCCGGATATCGTCCAGCCTTTTCAGTATGCCTATATTATCCTTCTCTTCACTTAAGACATCCTGCGTTAAAAGGTCAAGCTGCTCGTTTATCTTTTTTATGATGGCGTATACCCTGTGTCTCCCTCTCCGGTCGAGAAAGTTCTGCTTTGAAAACTTATAGGAGTTTCCCACCGCAAGACCCAAAAACTCGGCGATAAGGCTTTTGTACAGCTTCAATTCTCTAATATCCATTTTTTTACTAAGCTTCTCTCCCTGCCGGGAAATCAAGTCCACCAGCTCACTGGCCTTCTCTTCAAAGTTCCTGCTCTCAACCTGTTTAAGCCGGCTGTGAAAAGAGGCATCCATGGCGCCCGGCACTTTTTTGTTCTCTTTTTCAGCAATTTCCGGCAAACCCGGAGGTTTGCCCATGGTTTCCCTAACCTTCATGTCCACCACTCCCTCAAATTCGGAAATCCACTCTTATTGTGAGCATAGCAGGTTTAAGCGCCAAGACCCGTTGTTTCCAGCCGGTTGTTTTAATGTCTAAGGTGGGCTGTCTTTAGTCAAAACCCTTTTGACAATAGAATAAATTTCCTGGTGAATTTCATGGATCCCTTTTATTGCGCCATCGCCAACACATGGAACCCTGTTCCACCTGTAAGTATCCGCCATACCGCACGCATAGCGGTAGGAATTCAGCAAAAATTTATAGCTCTTCTCGTGGATATCCTTTTCACTTTCCCCCGTAAACTTGTTCTTCCTATCCTGCATGAGCTTCTGCCCATATTCGGGAGGCATATCCAAAAAGACCACGCAATCCGGCACAGGCAACCCCAGTTTCACAAACTCAAAATCCAGCAGCCAGTCCAAAAAGCCGGCCCTTTCCTTTTCGTCTTTGACCTTGGAGGCCTGGTGGATCATATTGGACATGGTATACCGGTCTGCAATGACAATTCCTCCGCTGAGGTAGAAGTCCTCCCATGAAGTTTTATAGGAGGCAAACCGGTCAACGGCATAGAATGTGGAAGCAGCATAGGGGTTCACCTCTTCCGGCGTGCTCCCGAATTCTCCGTTCAAATACATTTTTACCAGCGCGGAAGACGGACTTTTATAGTCGGGAAACTCAACCTTTCTTACCCTGTACCCTTCTTCCGACAACCTCTGGCACAGCCTTGCGGTATGTGTCGCCTTTCCGCTGGAATCCACGCCCTCAATCACAATCAGCTTGCCTTTCAAAGTCATCTACTCCCATCCTAAACCCGGCACCGTTTGTTTACGGTCCTCTTTTATCCATCTCCTGACTTCATTATACCACATTGTCCTCTTACTCAACCACCCTGATTTCCCTTTGACTGCTAAGGCCATTCACAATCCCGCCCAAATCCGCAATCCTCTTTATATGCTCCACCGTCCTCGCCGATATCGTCTCTCCCGGGCACAGGGCGGGGATGCCCGGAGGATAAGGGGTGACCATTTCAAGGCTGGTTTTACCCACCGAATCGCACAGCTTCACCTTAACCCCCTTATATTTCATTATATCTTTCAGTTCAATCTTTATTTCCGGTATATCCCATCCCATAAAGCCCATACGGTCTAAAGGCGGATTATCCTCAGATCGCCGGCAGACCTCTCCAAGAGCCCTGCGGAGTTTCTCAAAGTCCTCCCGCCTGTCCGCCGTGGTGGCTATACATACCACATTGTAATAGTCGGACATTTCCACCTGTATGTTAAAGTGTTCCCTTAAAAGCCTTTCGGTCTCAAAACCCGTCACTTTCGCTCTTTTCATGTGCACAACCAGCCTGGTATTGTCCAGCCGTCCTCTCCCGGCCGTGACCGCGTCCAGGAAGTCCATCCGCCCGTCCTCTTCTACGGCGGCCTTAAACCAGTCAATATGCCCCAGCAGTCTTTCCATAAGCTCTTTGCCTCTTTGCGCCATGATTTCTCTGGCAATGTCCAGAAATGCCATGAGCACATAGGAAGGGCTGGAGGTCTGCAGTGTCCTCAGATAAAATTCCAGCCTGTCCACATCCACCCGTGGGGATTTTACATGCAAATAGGCCCCCTGGGTAAAGGCGGGAAGGGTCTTGTGGGCGCTCTGGACACATATGTCCGCCCCTGCCTGCATGGCACAGACGGGGAGCCTGTGGTGGAATCCCAGGTGGGCTCCGTGGGCCTCATCCACCATAAGGATTTTACCGTGGGCGTGTACAATGCGGGCGATTTCCTCAATATCCGAGCATATGCCGTAATAGTTGGGCCTGGTTATCAGCACCCCCGCCGCATCGGGATTCTGCCTCAGGGCCTCCTCCAGCTTTTCAGGGGAGATAACGGACGGAACCCCGAAATCACTCTCATATTCCGGTTTTACATAAACCGGCTTTATGCCTCCAAGCATCATGCCTCCTATAACCGACTTGTGGCAGTCACGCCCTACGATCAGCTTGTCTCCCGGCCTGCACACCGCCATCATCATGGAATGGATTCCACCAGTGGAGCCGTTTACCAGAAAATAGGTCTTATCTGCAAAAAAGACCTGCGCCGCCAGGTCCTGGGCTTCTTTGATGGGGCCTTCAGGGAAGTGCAGGTTATCGGTGCCGGGAATCTCGGTCACATCCAGCAGAGCCGGATTTTTTAAAAGCTCCTCCGGTATGCCTTTGCCCAGCTTGTGCCCCGGCATGTGAAAGGCCACGGGGGCTGAATTGGAATATCTCATTACGGCATTATACAGCGGAACATTCCAGTTGCTCATATAGATCTCTCCCGATGGTAAACCTATTTTCCGTGTACTAAAACAGCTTTCCCATTAAATACCTCAATCTTATCACAAAAGCCGGTAAACCGCAAATAAAACAGGGGACGGTTCTTTGTTTCAAAATGAAACAAAGAACCGTCCCCTGTTTTACTGTTTTACTTATCGTCTGCTACGGGATCCGCAGCGTGTTCTTTTCCTTCAAGTCGGTTATGTCGTTTGCCTTAATCATACCCCTGGACAGCGTATACAGCGTGTTGTCCAAATACAGTATCCTCTCCACGTTTTTATCGCTGTCATACCAGCTGCCTCCCGCCTTGCGGTATTCCTCGTCGGTAAGATGGGTAATTCTCCCCTTAAGGGTGAAGCCTTTTTCAAGGTCTATGCCGTACACATAAGCTCCCTGAAAGGTGAACTGCCCGTATTGGGGAAAGCCCCCTGCATCTATTTTATTCCCTTCCTTGATCTCCATGAGTGTGACGGGAAAAGCCAGCAGGTTCTTGCTCTTGGAAAAAAGCAGCGCCTTATGATCCCTGAGAAGCTCGGAATCTGTTCCCCTGTCCCCTATAACCTCCGAGAACATTTGCCTGGGATGGTTCACATCCGTAACATCAAACAGGGCGATTTTCATTCCCTGGTAAAAAGCCGTGGTGCCTGCATCATTCCCCTGCCAATCTTTCTGCGACACCTCCACCGCGTCCTTTCCAAAGCCAAGAATATGGTTTTCGTCATAGGGGTGCAGATAATCGCTGTACCCGGGAATCTTCAGAGCGCCCAGGATACCGGGCTTATACGGGTCCTTCAAATCGATGACGAACAGCGGGTCTACCTTCTTGAAAGTCACCACATAGCCCCTGTCCCCCATAAACCTTACGGAGTATATTTTTTCTCCCGGCGCCATGTCTTCGATTTTTCCCGTAATGCTCAAGGTCTCATCCAGGATGTATACATTGTTTGTAGAGGCATTTTCGCCCGTCCCCAATATATTTCCCCTGGTGGTGGCAATGCGGAAGTATTTTCCGTATTCATCCATGGAAAACTGGTTCAGTATGGTTCCCGGCACCTCACCCTTGTTCAGATAGGTGACCTGGCTGTTGTTCAATGAAAACTTGTAGACCAGGGTATTATTATCATAGGCCCTTATTACACGGCGCTTAGCGGGCAGTATGGACACTTCTCCCGCGGCTTCGGCCGGTTTAACCTCCGCCGGACTGTACTTTGTCACCGCAACGTACAGGTTTTCGGGTGAAGCGTATATATTCTGCCCCGCGCCTAAATAGGTGGAAATCCCCGCTTTCTCATCCATTTTGTCAAGGTCCAGCGCGGCAACGGTCATGTAGTTGGTGTCCAGCAGCCCCGGGAAATAGCGGATCTCTCCATAATCAATGTTTATGAAGTCCTCCTTTACCGCCGTGTCCCGGTAACAGGGTGCGGCGCTCTGGGACTGCTGCTGGATTGTGTAATAATCCACAGCCTTGTTTGCAATCATATAGAGGGTGGAGCCTATTTTCCTGGAGGAGACATAATTCCCCTCCACTTCCAGCTCCCGCAGCTTGCCGGGCTTGGTCCTGTCGGTGATGTCATAGACCACGGCCTTTACCGTATTCCGGTAGTAGTAGGCAGGCGGATATACTTCAGCCTTGTCTTTGGTTTCAGGCGTATATACCGGCACATTGGCACAGGTAGACCCTATAACCACAAGCTTCCTGCCGTCCAGGTACAATTCCTGGGGAATAAAGTTCTTATCCGTAAAGTCCAGTACACTGGAAATCTTCATCTCTTCCGCCGGATAGGCCCTGGCAATGATGACCCTCTGCTTGTTCACCTGATATATATATTCTCCGTCCGTCTTTACTATATCCGCCTCATCCACCCCCTGGACCTGGGTGTTTGTGGCGGAATAGTCGCCGGCCGCTTTCGAGTTTTCTTCTCCCGAATAGCCCGGATTTGCCTCCGGCCCCGCCGCTGCCGTATCCGCCGCAGCCGTGCTCATTTTGGCATCCTGCACTATAGTGGCGCCGTTTATGGTTTTCCGCTTCTCCACACCACCGCCGTACAGCATGGAGGCACTGGTGCTCTGAGCCTTTTCCAGCAGGCTCTTCAGGTTTTCAAAGGTGCCCACCACAGGAAGATTGTTGACACGGGCAATGACCCCGTCCATCCATAATTTATCCGATTCGGCATCAAAAATGTCCTCCCTGTCGCTCACCACAATCAGTCCCCTGTCGTAGAATACCTTTTTCCCTAAAGCTTCGGCCAACTGCCTGAGGGGGACGAATGTCCTGTCGTTGATAATTTCTGCCGGCACTTCAAGAGCCGTGTCCTTGCCGTCCACTTTCATTTCACGGCTGCCTATAACCAGCTTTACCGTCTTGCCGTTCAAATCCACGTCCACGGCGGAGTTCTTTGCGTCCCAGTCCACCCTGGCCCCCAGGCTTTCGGTTATGAATCTCACGGGAACAAGAGTCCTGCCGTTTTTTACGACAGGCTGAACTTCAAGGTTGGCCGGGTCAATCCGGGTGTCTCTGTTGTCGACAATGGCCCCGGAGCTGCCCACGTAGAGGACAACCGCCCCCTTAAGCTTCTCCTGTGGATCTTCCGCCGCGGATGAAGCCTTGATCTGGGTGAACCTTGCGAAGGTTAAAACCAGGGCAGCGGAGATGAAGACACACAGCAGTTTTGCCGTCCATTTCATAGACAATCCTCTCCTTACGGTCACAGATTTGCACTGTTGGAATTTATAATATTTGACGCATTCCTCCGGGTAAAGTTCCGGCCGTAAGACGTCCCACCTATCTACTTATTCTTCTCGTACAGGATCCTCAGCCCCTCCAGGGTTAAAAAACCGTTGATTTCATCAACGGTTTCGGATTCACTGGCAATGAGCTTGGCCATGCCGCCCGTAGCCACCACTTTGACGTTATCCTCCTTCATCTCCTTCTTTATGCGCCTGACGATATAATCCACATGCCCCACATAGCCGAATATTATGCCCGATTGCATACTTGCAACCGTATTGCGGCCTATGACGCTTTCAGGCTTGACAAGTTCAATCCTGGGAAGCTTTGCGGCCTTCTGGAAAAGGGCTTCGGCAGATATCTTGATGCCGGGGCTGATAACGCCCCCCAGGTATTCTCCCCTGGAGGAAACTGCGCAAAAAGTGGTGGCCGTGCCGAAATCCACGATAATCACAGGACCTCCGTAGATTTCCAGAGCAGCCACGGCGTTTACAATCCTGTCCGCACCCACTTCCCTGGGGTTTTCATACTTTATATTAATCCCTGTTTTCATGCCCGGACCGACGGATATGGGATCCAGCTTGAAGTACTTCTTTATGGCATGTTCAAGGGAATACATGATGGGGGGCACCACAGACGCGATGATGACTGCTTCCACCTCATCAATTTTCAGCCTTTCATGGTTGAAAAGGCTGACAAAAAACATGCCGAACTCATCGGAGGTTTTTTCCTTATCCGTCCCCATCCTCCAGTGCACAAGAAGTTTTTTCCCCTCATAAACTCCAAGTACGATGTTTGTATTTCCCACATCGATTACGAGTATCATAGCTTAACCTCCTACCGCTGAAAACAATTCAGTGCTTAAACTCATTATATTTGCCATCAGCGAAATGCTGCAGCCATTGAGTTTAATCCTATGGAAAGGCCGGTATCAAAACCTCAGGCTTTTTATTTCCTTGATTTCGAGTTCGATTTCTTTTTCCAGACGCACGATATCTTCTTTAATATCCTCAACCGTTTCCTCCGCTTTTATCCTGCCGGTGAACCTTGCCGGTGAATGCTGGCTTGAGAAGCCTTGCCTGGGAGCGCCGTCCCTGGGATAATTTCTATTCTGAAAATTTTCCCTCCGGGGATTCTGCTCATGGGTATTTCTCTGGTGCTGATTGCCGGAATTACCGCCACCGCTGCCGTGTCCGTTGCTGCTGCTTATGTTGCCGCCTCCACCGCCGTTATTGTTCCCACTGCCGCTATTTCCGGCCGTGTTGCTGCCGCCTCCGTTATTGCTTTTTGCATTGCCGCTGTTCCTGTTTGGATTTTCATACCTTCTGACCACTAAAATGCCCCCCCTGTCGTTTTGTACATAGTATTCCAGTGGAGTATCCTCAACTAAACATACCCCATTAATCCTCTGACCTGTATCTCACCGGATAAAACCTCCCGGTTCACTCCATCCCGGCCGTATACCACCAGTTTCCCCTCCGGGGTTATGTCCCGGGCAACACCTGTATAGCAGCCGTCCCTGGAAGTAACCCGTACCTCCCTTCCCAGGGTTACCGAATATCTTTTCCACTTTTCAATAATTTCGGGTATCCGGTTGTTTTCAACCTTTTTGAACACAGCCTCCAGCTCTTGAAGCAGGTTTCTTACAATCCCTATCCTGGCAAAGGTGCCTCCGGATTCGCCGTACCGGGGGGAAACTCCCTTTTCCCCGGCGTATATTCTTAATGACGTGGCCTTATCCCTCAACATCTCATCAAAGTCTTCACGCCCGTGGTTCACATTGATCCCTATGCCGATCACCAGAAAGCCGATCTGATCGAGTTCCGAACTCATTTCCGTCAATATGCCGCAAACCTTTTTCCCATCCAGAACAATATCGTTGGGCCATTTAATGCCGCCTTCAATTCCCGTCGCACGCCTGACGGCGTCCACAACGGCAACCGAAGCCGCCAACGTAATCATCTGCACATCCTCCGGACCGACGGAGGGTCTTAAAACCACAGACATCCATATGCCCTTCCCTGCCGGGGAATGCCAGGTCCTTCCCATTCTTCCCCTTCCTGAGAGCTGTCTGTCTGCAATGATCACGGTCCCGTTGTCGCACCCTTCCAAAGCAATTTTTTTCGCATAATTGTTGGTTGAATCAATCTCATTAAAGCAGAATATCTTACTGCCGAAAATTTCGGTATTTAAATCATATTTCAATTCATCTTCGGTAATGACATCCGGTGAATAAATGAGCTTATACCCCTTTTTGGTAGAAGCTTGGATCAGGCACCCCTCCTGTTTCAATTCCTTGATGTGCTTCCACACGGCGGTTCTTGAAACCTTCAGGTATTCGCCCAGCTCCTCCCCGGATACAAAACGGCCGCTGTTTTCCTTTAACACCTGTAATAATCTATGTTTCATAACCTGTCCCATAATCCCGTCTTTTTTTTGATGCGGAGCAGGCCGGTTTTATGAGCATCTCCTTACCGACACCCGAAGCATGGCCTTAATAATCCTCCATATCAGGAATTTTTACCGTGAAGCTCTTTCTATTTTCCCTATCTAAAAAAATGGCGATCTTCTTTTTATCGTCTTCCATTTTATCCACTTTTCCCATTTGTGCCAGCCTGCAGTAGAAATAATAGAGCAGGGTATCGTTAAAGTCCTGGTGGGCCTCTTTATAGGCTTCGATGATATTATTCACGTAAAGCTCCTCGGAGCTACTGAACAGCACGGGCGAGTCCAGCCTTTTGTCAAGCAGGCTTATCTGCCCCGGCACCACCGTGCTTGTGACAAGGCATTCGGGAAGCCTGTAGGAACCGAAAATATACTCTTCCACAGGCACCACCGACTCTTCATACAGCTTCATGATCCCAGGGTAATGGAGCCCTGCATCATAGAGGTACTTATCTGCCACAAAGCAGTAGTTTGAAAGCAATTGGAGTTTAACGCACCTGTATTGGCCCGACCTGTATCTTCCGGGGTCATCCTTCGGGTTCAGCAAAGCGGACAGGCATTTTTTGCTTTCACCGCGGATCAGAACCTCTTTATCAAACCACCGGGAAAGCTTTATGCCGCACTCCACCGCCTGTTCTATCTCATTGGAAGGCAGGTAGTAATAGACCTCTATCAACCTACAGCCCCACCTTTCCCCACTCTTTATACAGTTTTACCCCTTCCCTGTCCTGGCATTGACGGATGAGCTCCGATATCTCCATTCCGTGAAGGGTATCCCCCGGGTAAACCTCCTTCAAAGGCACCAGCACAAAGGCACGTTCAAACATTCTGGGGTGCGGCACCGTCAGCCGGGGCAAATCCAGTTTAAGGCCGCCGAAAAGCAGAATATCTATGTCGATGGTCCTGGGTCCCCACCGGATATTCCTCACCCGGTTCAGGGACGCCTCGATCCCCTGGAGCTTTTCCAGCATATCCAGGGGTTCAAGCCGGGTGTTTACAGCCGCCGCAATGTTTAGAAACCTATCCTGCTCGGTGTATCCCACCGGGTCCGTTTCATAGATGCTGGATACCTTTACCGTTTCGGTACCGGCCAGCCGGGATATTTCTTCTATCGCTCTGCGCAAATATCCCTCCCTGTCCCCCATGTTGGAGCCCAGGGATAAAAACACTTTATATGCCATTTCCATACCTCGTTATTTCAACTTCCGCCCAGTCCAGCTCGCCGCCTATGGGCGCTTCCGGTTTTCTCACCCTTACGACGATGCGGGCGATATGCCCGTATTGATCCAGTATGCCCTTTGAAATGCTTCCGGCCAGTTTTTCTATCAGTTGAAAGGTGTTGTTCAGGGTTATATCTTTAATAATACCATAAACGGCGGAATAGTCCACAGTATCTTCAAGGCAGTCGGAAGTGCAGGGTTTGTCCAGATTTACATACATTTCAACATCGATGTAAAAGTACTGGCCTCTGGCCTGCTCCTCCGGTAACACCCCGTGATATGCATAGAACTTCATGTTTTTAAGCGTGATCTTGTCCAAAACCATTTCCCTCCACCAGATCCATAGGCCGCTGTGCTTTAGGCCGTCAACCCCTCACTACGGCATCGGTCATTTTCGCAACCCTGGCCATTTCCTTTACATCATGTACACGCACGATATCAACTCCGCCCGCAATACCCAGGGCTACGGTAGCCGCCGTTCCCTCCAGCCTTTCACTCACGGGCAGGTTCAAAACATTCCCGATGAGGGACTTCCGGGACGTACCCAGCAGCACAGGAAGATTTAAATCCTCCAAATCCTTCAGCCTGCGCATAACTTCCAGGTTGTGCTCCAGGGTTTTGCCGAAACCTATACCGGGGTCCACCGCCATGTTTTCTCTTTCGATGCCGGCTTTCCGGGCAATCTCCACACTGTCCCTCAGAAACTTCAGAATATCCCCCATCAAGTCCCTGTACATCTTGTCCTCCCGGTTATGCATGAGGATGACTCCCGCGCCGTATTTGAAAACAACCTCCGCCATAGCCGGATCCCTTTGCAGGCCCCATATATCATTCACTATATGGGCACCCGCCTGTAAGGCCTTTTCCGCCACTACCGCCTTCATGGTATCCACCGAAAGGGGCACATCCAGTTTTGCGGACAGTCTTTCTACGACAGGCACCACCCTGCTTATTTCCTCAAGGGGGTCCACCTCCTCATACCCGGGCCTTGTGGATTCCCCTCCTATATCAATGATGTCCGCACCTTCCGCCACCATCTCTTCTGCTCTTTTTACCGCAGCTTCTATGTTATTGTACCTTCCTCCGTCGGAAAACGAATCGGGCGTGACGTTTAATATTCCCATAATATAGGTTTTTCCGCCGATAGGAAGCTCGTATTTACCGCACCGAAAAAATTCAGGCTTCCCCCGTCCCACCGCACCTACCATTTTTGAAGCTACCTCCTTATTTGTGAAAACCGCCTGTAGCAGCCTATTTGAAATATATTATTTCCCCTTTTACCCCAGTTCCTTCCACTTCAGTATTCCATGGGAAAAGCGCTGACGAATATTATACTATTTTATTATAATATATAATAAAGCTTAATAAAATATATTTAGCGGCAAAATTCAAGGGTGAAAACGGCGGTCCACGGCTGTTTTGTTAATTTTTCGATTAAGGAGAAAAAATCTCTGAACTCCCGAAGACAGGACAACGGCGGCACCGCAGGAAAAAGCGGCGCCAGGCCGTCATCAGGCAGGTTTGCAGGCAGCCGTCCCCGTAAAAACTTGGTTTTTCCGGAGAAACCAGGCTCAGGGCCGGATGTTGTTTTTACGGCCATGAGACAGGGCCTGTCCCATGGCGTCTTATTTTATCAGGGCCATTACCTCCGCCCTGGAGCGGACATCGGTTTTAAAAATCCCCCTCAATGCGGAAGTCACGGTTTTGGAACCGGGCTTTTTTATACCCCTCATGGTCATGCAGAGATGCTCGGCTTCAATGACCACGGCAACTCCCCTTGGGTCAATGGTATCCACAATCACTTCGGCCACTTCGCTTGTAAGCCTCTCCTGGAGCTGCGGTTTTTTGGCCAGCATATCTACAATTCTTGCGATCTTGCTCAGGCCCAGAATTCTCCCCTGCCGTGGCAGATACGCCACATGGGCAATTCCCACAAAGGGAAGCAAATGGTGCTCACAAACCGAATACAGCGGTATATCCTTTACAAGCACTACCTCTTCATGGTTTTCCTCCCGGAAAACCTTAACCTCATTCCTTGGGTCGTTGTGAAGCCCGGCAAATATCTCGTCATACATCCGTGCAACCCTGTCCGGAGTTTCCTGCAAACCCTCCCTGTCCGGATTGTCCCCGATCGCTATAAGAATTTCTCTGACCGCCGCTTTAATGCGCTCCCTGTCCACCATGAAAATTCCTCCCCTTTATATTAGCAGCCACCCTCAGTATTTTTTTAGAGCATAAAAGCATATAGATATGATTATACCTATTCTTTTGCAAAAGTCAATTACGTGACAGCGTGACAGGGGACGGTTCTTTGTCACACTTCAAGAAGTGTGACAAAGAACCGTCCCCTGTCACGCTGCTATCCAACGGTGTTTTCAATGGCAATCGCCGCCTGGACCGTGTTTTGCTCCAGTTCCTGCCTGAACCTGCCGATCATCTCTACGGCGGGCTCAAACTCTTCATAGAGCATAACGATGAGGTCCCCCGGCTGTGCATCCAGCATCGCTGTTTCCAGAGCCTTCAGTTCAGAATAGATGATCTCCACGTTTTCTTTTTCCATCCCTTCCTCCATCACCGACTCATAGAGGATGTGGGCGACTTCTCCGGGCTGCCTTCCCCGCAAGTCATTGTCTTCTTTTATATATATTTTGGAAAACGCCTTGCTGCATATTTTTCCCACTTCTCTGATGTTTCTGTTAATCCTGTCTCCGGGCACTCCTATGATCCCCACCAGCCGGGTTGCGTTCATTTTCCGGACAAAATTCAGCACCGCATTATATCCGGCTGCATTGTGGCCATAGTCAAGCATTACTTTAAAACAGCCCATGTCGAATATGTTAAATCTCCCCGGGTTTAAGAGCACATCCGGTTTAAAGGTTTTAAGCCCCATTCGGATAATTTCCAAAGGCAGGTTTAAAGCGTAAAGAGCCGAGACGGCCGCCAGGGAATTCTCTACATTGCAGTCAACCATGCCGTCAAAGGTAATGGGGATTTCATGGACCTTGATCAAGTGCTTTTCCTTTTTGTTGGAGCATATATAGATGGATTGATTTTTCACATAGACAGCGGTCCCCCCATTTTTTATGTGGTTTATAACCAGCGAATTGCTTTTCTGGCTGGAGAAAAAGATGATCCTCCCTGCCGCGCGTTCCAGAAATCTGTTTGTCATAAGGTCATCCGCATTCAGGACGGAATAGCCTTCCGGCTTAACAGCCTCTACCACAAGGGATTTGACAAAAGCCAGGTCCTCCAGGGTATCGATGCCGTCCAGGCCGATATGGTCATCCGATATATTTACGATCACCCCCACATCCGCCAGGTCATAGCCCAGCCCTCTTTTTATAATCCCTCCCCGCGCCGTCTCAAGCACCGCGGCTTCCACTTCCCTGTTGGACAGTACCATCCTTGCACTGAAGGGGCCTGTGTTATCCCCCTTCAATATACACTCATTTCCGATATACACTCCGCTGGTGGAGGTCATGCCTATCTTTTTGCCCGTCAAAGCAAGGGTGTGCCTTATGAGCCTTGTGGTGGTGGTTTTTCCGTTGGTGCCGGTAACCGATACCACCGGGATGGAGCAGGGCTTCCCTGCGGGATAAAGCATGTCCACAATATCCGCCGCAACGTTGCGGGAATTCCCTTCACTGGGGCAAAGGTGCATCCTGAGGCCGGGAGCGGCATTCACTTCAATAACGGCTCCCTGGGATACGGTATTGATAGGTTTGGAAATATCCTCTGCAACAATATCAACCCCTGCAACATCCAGACCTAAGCTTTTAGCCGCTTTTACCGCCAGCATTGAATTGTAGGGGTGAATCTCGTCGGTGCAGTCCCGAGCGGTGCCGCCGGTGCTCAGGTTCCCGTTGTCCCTCAGCCTGACAATTTCACCGGGGGCGGGTATGCTGTTTTCATCAAGGCCCTGCCTTGACAGCACCTGCTTCGCCGGAATATCCAGCTTGATTTTGGTGAGAGGCTTTTCATGGTCGTCTCCGCGAAGGGGGTTGCTGTTTTCGCTGTCCACAAGCTCCTTTACGGTGTGCACTCCATCCCCTGTCACGGACGGAGGCCTTCTCTCGGCTACCGCCGATACTTTGCCTCCCACCACAAGTACACGGAAATCCTTTCCTTTAATATAGTTTTCCACAATAACCGCCCTGCCGTATTTTAACGCTTCGTGATAGGCTGTTTTCACCTGGCTGTCGTCCCATATGTTCACTGTAACCCCTTTGCCCTGGTTTGCGTCAAAGGGCTTTAAAACTACCGGAAAACCTATGCTTTTGGCCAGTTGGACTGCGCCTTCCTCAGTGTATGCCACATCTCCATATGGCACGGGGATATTATTTTCCATCAGCTTTTGCTTTGTCAGGTGTTTATTTCCCGCTATGTCCACTGAAATACAGCTGAGTGCATCGGTGAGGGAAGCTTCAACCAGTCTGGAATATTTGCCGTAACCCAGCTGTATCAAGCTCCCATTGCCTATGCGTGAAACAGGGATCCCCCGTTTTTTAGCCTCATCGTATATTGCTTTTGTGCTTGGCCCCAGTTCCGATTCAACCGTTATTTTTCTTAAATCGGCGAGAATTTTCCCGATATCCACCTCTTTATTGGAAGCCAGCCTGGACACAATATCCACGCCTGCCCTGCCGCACTCCATCCCGCATCTCTCATTGACGAATTCATAAACCATGTAATACAGCCCTGGCTCTTTCAGCATCCTGGTCTTTCCGTAAAACACCTCATAGCCCATCATACTCTGCAGTTCAAGGATGAGGTGCTCGCTGACGTGTCCCAGGTACGTCCCCTCTTTAAGCCTTTCAGCAAAGCCCCCCTCGTATCCTAAGGAACAGTAATGCTTTCTCAGTCCTGGAAACAGTTCCAGAATTTTATCATTAAAATTGCCCAGGTTATTTGTTGTGACATCGTGAAAGTCACCCAGATCTATGACCATTTTAATGACAGGCCGGTGACTGTAAATATTTTTTCCGCTGAAACTCTGAATACTGTATATTTGCACTTTCCTATCCTCCTGTTTTAAACCCTTCTTGCCGCTGTTTCCGCATTTTTTGCGCAACAGCCTTCGGTGCTCTTATGTGTTCATGTATTTTCCAGGCAGCGGCTCTCCGCCGCTTTTCCCTGCTCCGCGCACCTTCAATGCAGACGCATAACCTCCCGGTTGATCATGTCGAATCCATACCCCGAGGGCAAGACATGCAGGGTGACATTGGAAATGGCCAGTATTTCATCAGGTTTCAGCTCTGACACATTCGAGCTTTTAATGGATTTTCCGTCAATGACTGTAACCGCGTTTGTCCCTATCACCTCAAAGTGGGCGTCCGGATATACCCTTATAGCCGTATCTTCATCAATGCCTATCCCGAGCATGTACGGATTTTCGGCTACACTGCACAAAAGCCTGCCTATCCTGCCTCTCTGGTCAAAATGCTGGTCGATAATGACTTCCTCCAGCAGCCCCAGTCCGGGTGCCATTTTTAACGTGCACTTTCTCGCAGGGTCATTACTGTTTCCGTCCACGATCATGGTGCCGCTCATTACCGAAGCGCCCGCACTTGTGCCGATAATCATCACACCTTGTGAATATGCCTTCTGCAAAGCTCTGTTGAGCTTTGTCCCTCCAATGATGCTTGTAATCCTCAACTGGTCTCCCCCGGTAAAAAAAATTCCGGTAGAATTTTCTACCCGGCTTGCATTTGCTTCCATATTGGCATCATCCCTGGTATTTATATCCATAACCTCTATGTTATGAATTCCCAGCCTTTCAAAAACATTTCTATACTCTCTGCCGGCTTCTTCCGGGTTTTGGGTTGCAGTAGTCAAAATCATCAGGCTTGCGCTGCTGCCTCCGATGATGTCCACAGCCTTCTTTAAAATCTCGCTGTCACCGTACTTGTCTTCGGCTCCCCCGATAATAAGCAAATTACCCTTTACTTTCTCACCCATTTTCAGCCTCCTGTTTTAAATTTCACATTAAAATAAAAATAACTTAAACAGGCATAAAAAAATAATATTATAAAAAGTATAACAAATGATATTTTTTCCGCGGCTTATCATATTATTCAAAAACTTATGGAATTATATAGAAATTGTGGAAAAAAATAAAGGCAAGGACTTCTCTGCCCTTGCTCCTTACCGCGGGGTTATAGTCCCATAAAATGCCTCAAATAGTTTAAAAGAACCCCGCTGTAGATTAACCCGATACCCATCAAGACGATACTCGCAACAATTACGGCAAGGCCTGCCCGGCTGCCTCCCTTCGTGGAAAGAATGCCCATGATGACGCCCAGCACGCCAAAGATAGGGGGGTATATAAATAAAGATAAGATTGCCGAAATCCATCCTATGGCCAAAAACAGGCCCTTACCCCTGGTTGCCGTCATTTGGCCGTCCTTTGCACCGTTTATTTCTACCATAAAATCACCCTTTTTAGTATTGTCCCATTCCTCCGCTTGTATTCAGGTTTTTAAAAATTGTGCAGGCATCAGGGCAGGGGAGAATTCCCTGTGCTGACGTCAGCTTTCAAATCTCCCCTTTTTTACTGTACGGCCGTTTTCAATAAAAACCTCCCCCCCCGCCAACAGGGTGTGAATGCTGAAATCGTATTTGTCCAGCACCAGGATGTCCGCGTCGCTGCCCGAAGACAGCACGCCTTTTTGAGGGTAGATTTTAAGTGTCCTGGCCACATTGGAAGTAACCGTTTTTAGAACGGTCCCGGCATCCATCCCTCTGCCCAGAATGCACCCCCGGATATCCTCGTAGAGCTGTTTTGCCTTACCCACACCCGGGGGATTCCCGTTTCTCGATGGAACACTCCCGTTTCCGTCCGACGATACAGTAATATTTTCAACAGGGACGCCGTTTTTTAAAAGCAGTTCCAGTGCGCTGGGCACACTATAGCCGGTATCATCCGTTTCACCTGCCGTAAGATCGATTTTCCCACCCTTCCCGGCGTACTCTACAGCCTGGTTTAAAAGCCTCTTGTTCCTGTTTAAATGGGTGGGCACAAACATATCCATGGGAAAATCGGACTCCTCCGTCAGGCTGAACAAAGGGACAAGCCCTTCCTTGCCGTCCCCCACATGAATGTGGACCACACCGGCCTTTGCCCCGATAAGAGCGCCGGTCCTCGCTTCGCAGGCAAGCTCCCTCAACTGCTGAACCGTGGGGTGGGACGACCTGGAGTCGGCAATGGCAATTTCTCCTACTCCTATGATTTGATCAATAAGGCCTATATCGGTGGAAACCTTTCCCGTCAATGTGATTGCAGGCAGTCCATAGCTTCCGGTATAAATATAGGCGGTTATTCCCTCTTCCGTTAAAGCGCGGGCTTTAGCCAGAAGCCCCGGGATGCTCCTGGTGATTCCGTCAAGCCCCAGCACCCCAACCACTGTTGTTATACCCGAAGATATGATGTCTCCCAGCATAAGCTCCGGAATCCTGCTTGCAGGACCTTCCTCACCCCCTCCCCCGGTGATGTGGAGGTGCTGGTCTATAAATCCCGGGCATATAAGTTTACCGGTGCAATCGATGACTTCCATATCCGGTATGAAGTCCAAAGGGATATTTTCCTCTACCCTGTATATTTTGTCCAGCACCAAAAGCAGGTCTTTTCTGCCCATGTCCTCCGGCGCCAGGCAGTGTCCGCCTTTCAACAATTTGAAAGCTCTATTGCCATGGGTCATGATCCTTCCCTCCCGCTGCCAGGTTAATGAAACAGTACAAATATATACCTTTGCTTTTTATGAATATTTTTTTCATAATTATATAGACAGGTAAAGCCATAAAGCTTTTTTCACTTGCCGGTGCCTTGTCTGTCAGGCTTCAGAGGATTAGGATGCCCTAAAATGCGGAAATGATTCCTGAATTTATTATTCCGTATATTTTTCCTGTGTTTCCGGCATGGATGTGCGGCCATTTGTATTCTTTTTACATTATTAGCATTATATAATTTGAAAATGGGAACTAAGTCTGTTAAACTATAACCGCCGGCTATTATGTAAATTTGTATAAACGAATTAATATTAATTATAAAAAGGATGATCACGGTGCCTGCAGATTTTATTTCATTAACTGCCAAACAAAAGAAGGTTTATACAGCCATCGAAGCTTTCATCAAGGCCAAGGGCATACCCCCTACCGTAAGGGAAATAGGTGAAATGGTCGGGGAAAAAACTCCGGGTGCGGTGCAGGGTATTTTAAACCGGCTTGAGCAAAAAGGTGTGATTAAAAGGGAAATCGGCATGGCGAGGTCAATTCAGCTCATACAAGAAAATACAAATTACCCGGCTCCTGTTTATATACCAGAAATCAAAAAGGTAAGCAGGCGTAGTGCCAACGACCTGCTCAGCATATACAACATCAACAAGTACCAGCCTCTTTCGTCCGATTGGGTCCCGTCCCATGAATCCTGCTTTCTGGTCAAGTGTCCCGACGGCAGTCTTAAAGAAAGCGGCATAAATTACAACGACATTCTCGTGATTGACAGGAACTACGTTCTTAATGAAGGAGATATTCTTCTGGTGCTGTATGAGAACCACACCCTTCTCAGGCGCTATTATCAGGGCAGCCAAAAAGATTACATAAAGCTGAAGGCGGATAGTGATCTTTTGAACAAAGAGGATTTTGCCCTGGAAGAAGTGCTAATCATAGGCAAACTGGCAGGTAAATTTACAAGATATTGATAGAATCGGATATGGCTTTCTCCAGTTTTTCCAGCAGTTTTTCCTTGATTCTGCCGTCATCGGGAAAAGTCACACTGGCTATGACCGGTTTATAGCCCTTATCCTTTGCTTTTATGACACTGTGAGTGTAGTAGAGTTCCTCTATCTTTTTTTCCACCTGTTCCGCTCCACTTTTTGCAGTAAAGGGGAGCAGCAGGACCAACTGGTTGCTCCTGTACCGGAACACCGAATCCGTTTCCCTGAGCTTTATTTTCAGGACCTTGCTGAAGTAATAGGCGATATCGCTGATGCTTCTATAAGCCATGGGGTCCTGTGCCGGGTCCTGGATTGAAACAAGAGCGAGCGTCAGCGAATATCCTCCTCTGCTGGCTCCCTTCATCTCCCTGCTGAACATTTCCGGAAAGTTAAAGGTTATGAAGTCTTCCTCTGCCATTTTATCCTTGTCGCTTTCAACAGGGATGTCTAAAATTTTGAAGATCTTTTTCCGCACCACCGCCTGGTCATAGGGTTTTGCAATAAATTCAGCCGCACCGGATTCCACCGCCTTGATGATATGCTTTTTATCCGTAAACTTTGAGATTACAACAATGGGAAGGCTTTTACACACCTCTTTGCTTTTTAATTTTCTTATTGAGTTAAAGTCCTCTGCGTCTTCAGATGAATTGACAACCCACATCACCGCGCTCACGTCCATTTTTTTTGCCTGCAAGCACTTGATTACCTCTTCTTCATCTTTCATATCAATGATGTTCAGCTCCAGGTCTTTTAACATGCTGGCGAATTCCAGCCTGGCCAAACCCAATTCATCTACGCATAGGATATTATAGCGCATGAAACATCTCCGCTCCCGGCATTTCAAATAGCATTAGCCTATTTCAATTATTAATAATTATATAACAAACTTTAATTTTATCAACCTCTTTATGGAAAATTCCAGGAAAAACAAACCCCGGCAAGTGCGGCTACACCCCGGGGCTGTGAAGCATCTCCCTTTTTCAGGGCAATTTTTACTTCTCTATGGTTGCATAATGCATGTAGATAAATCCGAGCATATCTGTTATCTGACCTTTCAGCTTCGGGCTTTCAAGGTTTTGATTTACGTAATAGTAGATGGGGCATGCGGGCACTTCATCCATAAATATCTTTTCCGCATCGTCCAAAGCCTTCCACCTTGCTTTCGGGTCGGCCGTCTTTTTGGCGGTCTCAATCAGCTGGTCGTAATTTTTATTGCTCCAGTTGGTCTTGTTCTGGCCGGAGGTGGTGGTCCACATGTCAAGGAAGGTCATGGGATCGTTATAGTCCCCGATCCAGCCCATTCTTGCTATGGTGAAGTTCTTCTGGTCCAGCATTCCCTGGAGCACCTTCCACTCCATGTTGGGGGGTTTTACGGTAATTCCCAGGTTAGTCTTCCACTGCTCCTGTATGGCCTCCATAATAGCCTTGTGGCTGCTCATGGTGTTGTAGTATATCTCAAGCTCCGGGAAACCCTTTCCATCCGGATATCCAGCTTCTGCGAGAAGTTTTTTGGCTTCCTCTACATTGGGGGTTGTGGGAAGGTATGTCCCTGTTTCGCTCCTGAAATCCTTTCCGGCCTCCGACCCGGGAACATTGTAAGGCACAACCCCAACGGCAGGCTTTTCACCGCGCTGGGTCACCTTTTCACAGATATACTGCCTGTCGATGGCCAGGGCCAGGGCTTTCCTCACCCTTACGTCGTTCAGCGGTTTTCTTGCCGTATTGAAGTAAAGGTAATAGGTGCCTACCATGGGGTATATTTTCTCTTTTCCCTCTTTTATGAGATTGGGCTGCTCCGCCTGAGGTATGAACTGGTTGACGAAATCGATCTCACCGGATTCAAAAGCGTTTAATGCGGCGGAGTCATCGCTGGTAAGCTTCCAGTGTATTTCCTTCAGCTGTATTTTGTCCTTATCCCAGTAATTTTCGTTCTTTTCAAGCACCAGCTCTTCCTTGTGCTTCCAATCCTTCATCTTAAAGGCACCGTTACCTATATAGGTTTCCGGCTTTTGAGTCCATTGGTCCTTGTACTGCTCAATGATGTCCTTCCTGACAGGCATATAGGTGGGGAAATGCATAAGGTCAAGGAAATAGGGCGTAGGATTTTGCAGGGTGACTTCCAGCGTCTTGTCGTCCACAGCCTTTACTCCCACATCCTCTGCCTTTGCTTTGTCCGAGTTGTACGCTTCGCCGTTTTTCAGATAGTACAGCTGGAAAGCATACAATGAAGCGGTCTTAGGGTCAAGCGCCCTTTTCCAGGCATACTCGAAATCCCCTGCGGTAACGGGTTTGCCGTCCGACCACTTGGCATTCCTCAAATGGAAGGTATACTTCAAGCCATCGGCGGATACGTCCCATTTTTCGGCAATGCCGGGAACAGTCTTGCCGTCCTTGTCAACCTTGGTCAGTCCTTCGAAGACGTGCAGGATATAAGTTCCCCCGTCTACAGACTGGTTCATTGCAGGGTCCAGCGTCTGCGGCTCTTCACCCATAATTGCATTCACTGTCCCTCCGGCGCCTGCGGCAGTGCTGCTGGGTGCGCCGGTTCCCGGTTCGGCAGGCTTGTTCCCGCCTTGTCCGCATCCGGCAAGCACTGAAGCCAGCATAACCGCTGCCAGTAAAAAAGCCATAATCTTTTTTACCATAATTTTCCTCCTATCTCATATATAATTTATTTCCGGAACAAACCCGGCATTTTGCAATAATGCCCTTACCGGATTTACTCCCGGGCATATAAGCAGGGTTCCCCGCTTATTGGCAGTTCAAATGGCATGCACACATATGTCCCGGTGCGATTTCTTCAAAAGAGGGCTCCTCTTCGGCACACCTCCCTGTGGCGTACAGGCATCTTGTGCGGAACCTGCAGCCTGAAGGCGGATTTACCGGACTGGGAATATCTCCCTCCAGGATAATTCTCTCCTTTTTCCTGCTCAGGGCGGGATCAGCCACAGGTATAGCCGACAGCAGCGCCTGGGTATAGGGATGGGCAGGCCTTTTGTAAAGCTCCTCGCTATCCGCCAGCTCCACCAGCTTGCCCAGGTACATAACACCCACCCTGTTGCTGATGTGCTTGACCATGGAGAGGTCGTGGGCTATAAACAGGTAGGTCAGTCCCAGGGATTTCTGCAAATCCTCCAGCATATTCACGATCTGCGCCTGTATGGATACATCCAGGGCGGATATGGGTTCATCGCATACGATGAACTGGGGCTGCACCGCAAGGGCTCTCGCTATTCCGATTCTCTGCCTCTGTCCCCCGCTGAACTCATGGGGATAGCGGTTGGCATGCTCTTTGTTTAAACCCACCATCTCCAGCAGGGAAAATATCCTGTCCATCCTCTCCTTTCCCTTTGCAATCCTGTGTATGTCAAGGGGCTCTCCCACGATGTCCGCTACCGTCATGCGGGGATTGAGAGAAGCGTAAGGGTCCTGGAATATCATCTGCATTTCTTTTCTAAAGGGTTTCATTTCAACCCCGGTTATGTCCTGTCCGTTAAATATAATGCTGCCCTTTGTGGGCTCGTAAAGCCTTAAGGTGGTCCTCCCCGCCGTTGTTTTTCCACATCCGCTTTCACCCACCAGTCCCAGGGTTTCACCCTTTTTAATGGAGAAGCTCACGTCGTCCACGGCTTTAAGCATCTGGGTCCCTTTGCCGCCCAGGCCCGCCTTAACGGGGAAAAACTTGGTAAGATTCCTGACCTCTAATAAATACCGTGTATCACCGTCCATCACATTTCCCCCCTATGACCCTTTAAAAGAAGCCAGCAAGCGGCTCCATGGCCTTCACTTGGCTCAACGTATTCCGGTTTTGCCATATCACAGATTTTCATGGCCCTGGGGCACCTGGCCACGAAAGGACATCCCTGGGGCGCATGAATCATATCGGGAGGCTGCCCTTCGATGGGCTCTAACCGGTTTTTCCCCAGGTTAAGCCGCGGAATGCTGTTCAGCAGCCCCACCGTATAAGGATGGAGGGGCTGGTAAAAAATTTCATCCAGCTTTCCCTGCTCAACAATGATTCCCCCGTACATTACGATCACCCTCTCGCAGATATCCGCAACAACCCCCAGGTCATGGGTGATAAGAATGATGGCCATGTTTATCTTATTTTTAAGCTCCTTCATCAATTCAATGATTTGTGCCTGGATTGTCACGTCCAGCGCCGTTGTAGGTTCATCCGCTATCAGAAGCTTTGGCTCGCAGGACAGCGCCATTGCAATCATAACCCTCTGCCTCATGCCGCCGCTGAATTCATGAGGGTACTGCTTCATACGGCCTTCCGCATTAGGTATTCCCACCAGCTTCAACATGTCCACGGCCTTTTGCCAGGCTTGCTGCCGCGGAATCCTGTTATGCTTGAGTATAGCCTCCACCATCTGGTTTCCCACTGTAAACACGGGGTTCAAACTGGTCATGGGATCCTGGAAGATCATGCCGATGGACTTTCCCCGGATATTTTGCATGGCCCTGTCATCATAATCATTCAACCGGACTCCGTCAAAAAGAATATCTCCGTCCACCATCCGGCCGTTGTCGGCCAGCAGCTTCATAACCGACAGCATGGTAACGCTTTTTCCGCTTCCCGATTCACCTACAATACCCACGGCTTCGCCGTGGGAAACACAGAATGAAATGCCGTTGACGGCGCAGACCTCGCCGGCATAAGTTTTGAAAGCGGTTCTCAGATTTTTTATTTCAAGCAGCTTTCCCATTTCAGTCCTCCATCTATTTTCTAATCCTTGGGTCAAGCGCATTCCTCAATCCATCGCCGAATAAGTTGAACACAAGCATGGTGATGCTAATGGCAAGCGATGGAAACAGCAGCAGGTAAAAGTAAGACCTTATTCCGCCCACGGCATCCGAAGCAAGTCCTCCCCAGCTGGGCACCGGCGCGTCCACTCCAAGGCCCACAAAGCTTAAGAAGGATTCGGTAAAAATGGCATCCGGGATTTGAAGCATGGTTGTCACAATAATGGGACCGATGCAGTTGGGTATCAAATGCCTTAAAAGGATACGGGGGCCGCCTGCCCCAAGGGCTTTGGCCGCAGTGATGTACTCCTGCTCCTTAAGGCTCAGGATCTGTCCCCTCACGATTCTTGCCGTGACGATCCAGTAGGATATGCCTATGGCAATATATATGCTGATCAAGCCCGCCCCTGCGGATTTGAAGGCAGAGAACAGCGGCAGCTCGAACAGGCTTGTAAGGCTTGGCTTCAATACGACGGTGAGAAGGATGACATAAAGCATCAGCGGAATGCTGTAGATTATGTCACAGATCCTCATCATGATGGAATCGACCTTGCCTCCCACATAACCGGAAATCCCTCCGTAGAGTACTCCTATCACAATGTTTATAAGGCTGGCCACTATGCCGATGCTTAAGGAGATCCTCCCCCCGTAAAGCACCCTTACCAGCATATCCCTGCCCAGGCTGTCGGTGCCCATGGGATGCTGCCAGCTGGGCCACTGCTTTTCCTGGCCTCTGAGCTGGTCCGAATAGGAGTAGGGCGACAGGAGGGGACCTATGATGGAAAGCGCAAAAATGAGGATGATAATCCCCAGGCTTACCATGGCCACCTTGTTCTTTTTAAGCCGGCGCCATACGTCTCTCCAGTATGTGAGACCAGGCTCCGAGGTCTTTTTTATATCCATCTGCTCTTTTTCCAGAGGCATAAAAAGTTCATCCGATAATTGCATACCTGCCAATTGCATATGCACACCTCTCTACTGTTTTAGTTTTATCCTGGGATCGATCAATACATATACCACATCCACAACAAAATTCATTAATATCAAAAAAGCCGCATAAAAAACGGTAATGCCCATGATTGTCGTATAGTCCCTGTTGGATATACTTTCCACATAAAACCTGCCCAGTCCCGGAATGTTGAATATTTTCTCTATGACGAAACTGCCTGTAAGTATGGTGGCGATCAGCATACCCAGGTAGGTTATTACGGGCATTATGGAGTTCTTCAGCGCGTGCTTGAATACCACAACCCCTCGGGACAGCCCTTTGGCCCTTGCCGTCCGGATATAGTCCTGTTCAAGGACTTCAACCATATTGGAGCGGACAAGCCTGGCAATAAACGCCAGTGGAAAAAACGAGAGTGCAACGGCCGGAAGCACCATGTGCTTGAAGGAAGTGAAGCCCATAACCGGAAGCCACTTGAGCCTAACCGATATAAAATACTGGGTCAGCGTAGCCACCACAAAGCTGGGCACGGTAACGCCGATGGTGGCGATAATCATGGACACGTTGTCCTGCCACCTGTCCCTTTTCAAAGCGGACAGGATTCCCAGGGGTATGCCTAAAATCAGGCACAGCAGTATGGAAAAGGAGCCTAAAAGGGCTGACTTGGGAAAATGCTGGGCGATGATATCGTTGACCCTTCTCCCCTCATTGACCATGGACATGCCGAAGTCCAGGTGGACTATGTTGTTCAACTGGATTAAATACTGCTGGAACAGGGGTTTGTCCAGGCCGTACTTCGCTTTGATGTTGTTGACGATGGATTGGGGCAGGGGCTTCTCGGTGGTGTAAACACCCCCCGGTATCGCATGGGATAAAAAGAAAGTAATGGTGATAATGATAAAAAGAGTCAGAACAGAATAAGCAAACCTTTTAACCAAATATTGCGCCAAATTAAAGCACCCCTTTTAAAAAATGCATATATATGAAATCCATGTCATAAAAATGCATAATTATACTCTTGTCCCAAACCGCAAAGAAACTAAACACCCAAACCTGGTTGATCCGCTGCGCTTCCGGATGAGTGTTTAGTTTACGTCGATATGCTAACACAATATTTATTTTTTATAAGCCTTTTTTACCCCATTGAGCGGTAAAACCATTTATTTCCCGAAAACCGTTTCACTGTCGGTTAAATTGCCTTGAGTCCTTTTAGATTTAAGGACATTTTCGCACATTAAATATAGTTTAACAGTAATTTAACATCTTTTCAACAGGAATTCCATGGTATGCCAAGAATTATAAAAAAGGAGCGCTTACGTCCAAACAAGAATTATCCTATTTTTTCTATCTCTTCTCCGATGAGCCTTCCCATTTCCCTGGTGCCTGTTAATCGGGCACCTTCCGACATAATGTCCCCTGTCCTGTACCCTCTGTCCAGCACATTTTTGACCGCTCTTTCAATAAGGTCCGCGGCTTGGTCCAGTTCAAGGGAATACTTCATCATCATTCCCAGGGATAATATGGCGGCAATGGGGTTTGCCTTATCCTGTCCCGCTATATCGGGGGCAGACCCGTGTATGGGTTCATACAGTCCAAGCTTGCCGCTTCCCAGGCTGGCGGAAGGCAACATGCCTATGGAACCCGTAATCATTGAAGCTTCATCGGACAGTATGTCTCCAAACATGTTGGACGTGAGGATCACGTCGAATTGGGCCGGGTTTCTCACAAGCTGCATGGCCGCGTTATCCACATACATGTGGTTCAGCTCCACCCGGGGATAGTCCCGGGCAATCCTGACCACCACTTCCCTCCACAGCCTAGAGCTCTCAAGCACATTGGCCTTGTCCACCGAGGTGACCCTCCTGCTTCTCTTCATGGCGGCCTCAAAAGCCACCCTGGCTATTCTTTCCACTTCCTCCGCACTATAGGTTTCGGTGTCAAAGGCAGCCTCCGGCATGCCTTCCTGCCGCAGCCGCCCCTTGTGGCCGAAGTACATGCCGCCCGTCAGCTCCCGGACCACCAGAATATCAATGCCGTCTTTAATAATATCCCCCCGCAGCGGAGACGCGCTTTTAAGAGCGTTATAGATCACGGCAGGCCGCAGGTTTGCAAACAGCTCCAAGCCTGCGCGGATTCCCAGCAGCCCCGCTTCAGGCCTCATATTCCCCGGCAGGCTGTCCCATTTAGGCCCGCCCACGGCCCCCAGCAGCACCGCGTCACATTTTTTGCACAGCTCCAATGTGGCGGCGGGCAGCGGTTCACCACAGGCATCAATGGCACACCCGCCGATTTTTCCCTGATGCAGCACAAATTCATGGCCAAATTTCCTCCCGACGGCCTTGAGGATTTCTACCGCCTGGGCCGTAACCTCCGGACCGATTCCATCCCCCGGCAGTACCGCTATATCGTATTTCATCTGTTTACCTCCACTCTCTCTATTAAACGTTAAACGCTAAACCGCTTTTTGAACTCTCAACTCTCCACTCTCAACTGCTTTTTAATGTATCCTATCAGGCCGTCAGAAGCCATAATCTCCTGCATGAATTCAGGAAACGGCACTCCAGCATATTCCTTTCCTTTTGTAAGGTTGGTTATTTTTCCCGTTTCAAACTCTACGGCCACATCGTCGCCGTCGTCAATGCCCCTGGCGGCTTCGGCGCATTCAATGATGGGAAGTCCTATGTTGATGGCATTCCTGTAAAATATCCTGGCAAAGGTTTCAGCAATAACGCAGGCTATTCCCGAGGCCTTGATGGCGATGGGCGCATGCTCCCTTGAAGAGCCGCAGCCAAAGTTTTTACCCGCCACAAGGATATCCCCCCGGCGGATCTTTTTCAAAAAATCCCTGTCCAGGTCTTCCATGCAGTGTTTTGCCAGTTCTGCGGGATCCGATGTATTTAAGTACCTGGCAGGGATGATTACGTCGGTGTCCACATTATTGCCGTATTTAACCGCCTTGCCTTTCGCTTTCATGTTTCACACTCTCCTTTCAAATGCTGCTTTAGATACTGTTTAACGTTGAACGTCTAGGGTTTAAAAGTCTAAGGCTGAACGCGCAGCTGTAAATATGCTCTCACTCGTATGGCCCCTACGCTTTCAAACGCCACCCCTTCGACAAAAATATAAACTTTAAACCTTGAATGATTCTGTGTCTCAGCCCTCAGCTTCTCAGCCTTCTCAGCTTCAATATTCCAGTTCTTCCGGTGAAGCCAGTTTCCCCGCTACTGCGGAAGCAGCCGCCACCGCCGGACTGGCGAGGTATACCTCGCTTTCCGGGTCTCCCATCCTGCCCACAAAGTTCCTGTTGGTGGTGGCTACCGCCCTTTCTCCTTTGGCCAGGATGCCCATATGCCCGCCAAGGCACGGCCCGCAGGTGGGCGTGCTCACAGCAGCTCCCGCATCGATGAAAATATGGAACAGGCCCTCGCTCATGGCCTGTTTCCATATTTTCTGGGTGGCCGGGATGATAATGCACCGTACCCCCGGATGGACTTTCCTGCCCTTTAAAATTTCTCCCGCGATCCTTAAATCCTCAATTCTTCCGTTGGTGCACGACCCGATCACCACCTGGTCTATCTTCACATCCCCTACATTATCAATGGTTCTTGTGTTTTCAGGCAAATGGGGGAATGCGACCGTAGGCTTTACGGCACAGAGGTCTATTTCGTAAACGGCGGCATACGCCGCATCCCCATCCGCGGTGTAAACCTTATAGGGCTTGGAAGAGTGCTCCTTCACATACTCGATGGTCCTGTCGTCCACCTCGAAAATGCCGTTCTTGCCGCCCGCTTCTATGGCCATATTGGCCATGGCAAACCTGTCATCCATGGACAGGTGCCTGAGCCCGTCTCCGGCAAACTCCATGGACTGGTACAAGGCCCCGTCCACCCCGATCATGCCTATAATATGAAGGATGACGTCCTTTCCGCTCACCCATTTTCCCGGCTTGCCCTTCAGCACAAACTTTATTGCCTCCGGCACTTTGAACCAGGCTTCGCCTGTGGCCATTCCCGCAGCCATATCGGTGCTCCCCACCCCTGTGGAGAAAGCTCCCAGAGCGCCATAGGTGCAGGTGTGGGAATCCGCTCCGATGACCGCATCTCCCGGGACAACCAGTCCCTTTTCCGGAAGAAGCGCATGTTCCACTCCCATCTGCCCTATTTCAAAGAAATTCACAATCCCCATTTCCCTGGCAAATTCCCTTATAAACTTAACCTGCTCTGCCGATTTAATATCCTTATTGGGGGTAAAGTGATCAGGTACGATGGCAATCTTGTTTACATCAAAAACCCTGTCCAATCCGATTTTCCTGAACTCTTTCACAGCCACCGGCGTGGTGATATCGTTCCCTAAAACCATATCCACCTTGACCTTTACCAGCTGCCCCGCCTCCACCTTCTCCATCCCTGCATGGTCCGCCAGAATCTTCTGGGTCATTGTCATTCCCATATCCATAACCTCCCGGTAAATCCAGCCGACAATTTGCAGCTGGAAATCACTTTTCATATATGCTAAACTATAATTCTAATTATATAACAGTTTATAATACAAAGATTATAAAACTTTAATACCTGCAGTTCTTCCTGTTAGTTGCCTAATATGCTTTGGCATTATTAACGATTATTGACCTATAGCTACGGAACTGTAGAAATAAAAATTGGTATTGATCCATGGGGACACACCTCGGCAAGCAGGTACTCCTTTTTGAGGAATGTCCCTGATGTCTCAATTTTGTAGCTTTGAAGTTCGTTCTCTATAAACGGGCTTTGCGTCGAATCATATTATTCCGCAAGCCGGCAAATGATATAAACCGGGTTCCTTATTGAGAGGATTTACCCGAAAAAGGAGTGAAGCACCCATGCATATCCCTGCAGTAATATGTAAAGCCATAAATTCAATGGTTCCCAAGCCCACACACCCTTTTAACCTGGCCGCCGGCGGCTGTTCTTCCTATTCGGAATGGCAGTTCGGCAGAGGGTACCTGGCGCTTGAGCATTACAAGAGGATGGCCGACGAGAGGCAGATGCTTGAGGGGAAAACCGTCCTGGATATCGGCTGCGGGGCGGGAGGGAAAACCGTATACTATGCAACCTTTAACCCCCGGCACATCTACGGGATCGACCTTTCTGAGGGCCTAATCGCCGAGGCGTCGGAATTCGCCGAGAAAAAAGGCCTTCAAAATAAAGTGACCTTCAAAATAGAAGATGCATCAAGGCTTTCCTTCGAGGACAACTTCTTCGACTCCATTATAATGAATGACGCCGTGGAGCATCTGGATGACCCCGTCGCAGTGCTGAACGAGTGCTACAGGGTTTTAAAACAGGGAGGACGGCTTTATACCAACTTCCCTCCCTATTATCATCCCTATGGAGCCCATCTTTCGGATGTCATAGGAATCCCCTGGGTCCATATGTTTTTTTCTGAAAAGACCCTGATCAGGGTATATAAGGACCTGGTATCCGGCCTGCCTGACGCTCAAATGCGGATAGACTACAGAATAGGTACCGCAGCCGACGGGAAGGAGTACTTTACCCACATCAACAAAATGACCATTAGGCGCTTTGAATCCATCAAAAGAACCCTTCCCTTTAAAACGTCCTACTATTATCACGTGCCTTTAAGGGGCTTTTTGAGCCTGCCGTCGAAAATTCCCCTTCTTCGGGAGGTATTTGTGAAGATGGTGGTATGCATTTTTGAGAAATAGCCCGTCAGGGCAAGGAAAGGCCCCCTGCCGTGCTATTTTCCGTTTGAGGCCTGCTTCCTGTACTGCAGGGGGGTAAGGCCGGCATACTTTTTAAAGATCTCGTTAAACCTCTGTTGATTGGAAAACCCCACACTCAAGGCAATATCGCCGATCCGGCTGTCGGTCTCCGCCAGCAGCTCCTTAGCCCTTTCAACCCTGACCTTAAGAAGGTAGTTAATGGGGCTCATGCCCACCTCGTCCTTAAAAGCCCGGATGAAATAGCTGGAGCTTAAAAAGACATACTTCGAGATATCCTTGAGGGAAATATCCCTCTCAAAATTGTTGTGGATGTAGCGGATGGATATCTGTATCAATTCCTTGAGTTTCGGGCTTTTTTCCTTAATACTGCTTTCCCACTCCATTTTGAGCGCCCTTGAAATAAGTACGAACAGCTCAAGCACCAATAGGTAGTTTAAAAACTCGCTCCCTATTTCACTGCTCTCCCTTTCCTTTAAAATTCTGTTCAGCAGTGTGATGATTTCATTTTTCTGGCTTACCTTAAGGCTTATAAAGGGGCCGGACCTCTTTCCGCGGACAAAATTGAGGAAATCGCCGAGGGACACCTCCGAATACCCGTCGTCCATTTTATTGACAAATTTGAAACTCAATACGATAAAGTCACAGCCCGGCTCCGACTTGACAATAAATTTATGGGGCTGGCCGGGCTTGATTATAACTATGTCGTTGGGTCCTAAAGGAGCCGGGGTGCCGGATATCTCAAACACCACATTCCCTCTTTTCATATATACCAGTTCATAGCACTCATGCCTGCTGGGCTCCATAGTCCAGCTGGTATCGTGAAACCGCTCTATGGTTTTAACAATCACAGGAAGAAAACTGGACGAACTCATCAAGCTTTCCCAGGTCTTGGGCAAAACATCGTTATCCAAAGACCATCACCCCTTTTCAATTCTTTTTACCCTGCAGGAAGCCGTATTTTTCACATTCTCCTGTGATAAAATTATACCTTTTCCGAAGGGTCTATTCAACTGTGGTTTTTTTCTGCCTCAATGTACCGGCTGGATATAGGTCAAATCATATACATTTCCGGTAATATCAATATCATTAACGGTATATGTAGCGCTCCTGTCCCCTTTAAACGCCGTAACGGTCATTGAGTACGGTTCCCGCAGCCTCACGTCGTCCCATGATTTGGAGCTCTGCGCCAATGGCAGGGTATATTCCCACACCGCATGGTTGTCCTTTATAGCGCTGTCCAGGCTGCAGGTTGAATCTTCGGGAAACAGTACATAGTACCCGAAGTAGTCTTTCCCATAGTCATAAGTGACTCCCTTGGCATCGGTATACTGCATGGCCTCCAGTTCCGGGCTGAACCTGATGACCACCCTGTCCGCCCCGCCGGTGGTCTGAACGTCCACTTTTACGGTTTCCAGGCTTAAGAACCTGTGAGGCTCATTGGCCAGCTGCTTCCCGAACATGTCCACCTGTCCCCTCCAGTGGTTCCAGTACCCCGTCAGTGTGACTCCCGTAATGGCCAAGGTGGTTATCTTATACGGCCCCCGGTACACATAACAGCTGTTGCCGGCGTTGTCAAAGGCCTCCATGTGCAGATACCAGGTGCCGTCGGTAGATAATGTGGTGGTAAACACCTTGCTGCTTGAGCTGCTCCAGGACGCAGGCCTTGCCGTGGATTGGCTCCAGGCGTAATTGGTATGGTTAAAGTCATTTTCCCCCTGGTCGTCGGCGGTTACCACCACGCTGACAGGCCCGCTGCCGTCATAGGTTTTAGGGTCGCAGTCCACCACGGGCGGCAGGTTTGTTGTGTCTACATTTTTTACAGCCGGGGTGCTCCAGGCCCCTTCCAGGTCCTGTACCTCAAGGCTCAGCTGATAGACCCGGCTCCTTGCAAGGTACGTGGGCAAACCCGCCGTCCAGGCCGTATCCGTGGACAGCTTGTATTTCCACTTGCTGTTGGCAATCCCCCGGTCGGTCCGGGAAAGGTGGTCCCAGTCATAGGAGGTATTCACCGTTTCCAGGATGCAGTTAGACCCGCTTACCCGCAGTGAATAAGAAAAATCCGCAATGGGCCTCCGGTGGAAATAAATCGTAACCGGCGGCGATTCCGGGCTCCACAGCCTGTAATTATCGAACCGGTTATCGTCCTTCGGGTTGTCCCGCATCCTGCACTTGACCACATACTTCCCCACCTTGGTAAAGACGTTGACCGGGCTTGCGATCCACTGCCCCGCAAAACCGGCCACCCCGGTATTGTTTTCAAACACCGTGGGATCATGGTCGAAATACCACTGCTGCGCATAGACCGGGTCGGCCTCGAAGTCGTCATACACCGAATTATAGTCAATTTCGTCCTCCCCAAGGATGGCGTACAGCACGTTGGAGGCACCCCCGTTGAAAGGATTTTTGTATTTGCCGGCGATCCGGCTCAACACGGCGGCCAGATTTGTATACAGGCCACCCTGGGGAGTCTTGGCCGCAAAGCTCTCCACCGTGATGTCCTGCACCCGGGCGTTGATGTACGGGGCGTCGAACATGAGCAGATAGTCAGAGGGGTCCAGGGCCATGCACAGGGCCAGGCCGCTGTTCTTCAAGGTGTCCCCGAAGGCGCCCGTCAGGTTCCCCAGGCCGAAGTAATTGCCGTAGCCTGTATTTGCCCTTAAGCCTGTTCCATCCGACACATAGATGAAGTACCTGTCCGAGCCGGGCCGCAGGCCGGTCAGCTTGCTTGCTACGGCTGCCTGGTCCAGCCCGTAGACGGTTACCGTATCCTTTGCAGCATCAAACATGGTTAATGCCGCAGGGGTCGCCGTGTTGGTGTTGTTTATGCGGCCTGTGGCATAGATGCTGCCGTCGGGCCGCAAGGTATAAAATGCATTATTATAAATAACATAAGAGGTATAGTCGGATATGGGATATAACACCGGGAGCAGATTACAGGCGGAAGTATTTCCGGACATATAATAGAAGTTGCCACCCCAGAAATAAATCCTGTTATTGGCGTCAAAGGCCCATCCGCCATAGCTGTTGAGGACCACCTTTTTTATTCCGTACAGCCCCCTTGCCTTGTAAAAGGAACTATAATCATAGATGTCCTCGTTGTTCCCCTGGCACAGCTGCCCGTAGCTGTTGTCGGTGTTGTTCAGGTAAACGGAGCCATCGGCAGTTAGAACGGACATAAAACTACCGCTGTTGGATACGCTTGCCGCATTTTGTATCCCTAAAGACGTCCATGTACCTGTAATATTGGGCTTGTTGGCGTTGTCAAGGCCTTTTCCCGCTCCAATATAGTAAGCTGTCCCGTTGACGATGGCCATTGCGGTATATACCGATACGGATATGTCGCTGACGCCGCTCAAAACAAGCCTGGGGGACGTATAAGGAGTATCGTACATGGTGTCGTAGTCGCTGCCAAGCGGAAACAGCCCTGATATGGACTGGCGGCCATAGTAGCTCCCAAGGTAGGGCGGGCTGCCCCAATAATAGACGGCACCACTGTTGGTCAATACGAGGAACTCCCCGCTTCCCACGCCGATTTCCTTGATGCCTGTGATGGGCACCTGCCCTATATTGCCGTTGGCATCCCGAATCCAGAGCGTTCCATCCTTTTTGAGGAATAGGAATTGGCTGGTTCCTGCTGCTAGAACTTTCCCCACATTTGTGATAGGCAGTTGCGTCATGGTGCAGCTTTCATCCGTAATCCAGGCGGTCCCGTCGCTCTTGACAAACACGGTTTGATCTAATGTACCGGCCACACTGGCCAAATGGCTGATAAGGGTGGATTTGCGGGGCTCGGAAAGGGCAGGCCAGGTTCTTTGTTGCCAATAATAATAGGGTACCATAACACTGGTGTCCCCGAGGGCTAAACTATTCTTTATATTTGTTCCATACCCCCACACCTCCCCGTTTGATTTTGCGATGAGGATGCCGCCTTGAGTGGTAAATAATTGGGCGTCCATGCATTGGCTTGTTCCGATGGCGGTTTTGCTGCCGCCGTCCACTAAAGCGTACTGCAGGTCATAGCCGTTGACCGCCAGGGAGGATTTCAGGCCGTCCAGCTGGGCCTTGTCGCTGTCCAGCTTTGCCCCCGTATGGTCTGTGGCCACGATGAGGTCAACCTTGTTATTTGCCGGCCTGGTATTGTCGCCGATAATCTCGTTGAGGGCTTTTACCGTATCGCCCTGGCTGTAAAACTTGCCGTCCTGCACGCTGCCGATGAGCTGGGCCAGGGAAAGGTCCTGCTTGTATGAAGCGCTGTTGTAGGAAAGCCGGTAGCCGCTGTCTGAAAAATTCATGCTCCTTATGGCGCCGGGAACCACGGCGTACACATGGGCGCTGTTGGCATTGGCAAAATTCAATACATTATCCCTTCTCAAATTTCCGAAGGCATAATAATTCCCCCAGGAGCTGGTCAGGGTTTCGGTGTCGGTTCCATCGGAGATGAGCAAAACGTATTTCTCGCTGCCGGCTCTCAGGCTGACATTGTTCAGTTTGCTGAAATCAATGGAGTTCACCGCCGGGTACTTGACCACATCCTGGTAGTTCTCTGTTTTTGTCCAGGAGGTTTCAATGCCGTAGGAGACATCGTAAATATTGTAACGGGTCAGGTAGCCTGTGAAATTTTCCGAATAGGTGGTCACGGATATGGTTACCTGTGTGGCCGCCCGGTTATTGGGATCGAAGAAATAGTAGTTGGTCCATTCATCCCTGCCGTAATTGGTCTGCCTGACGTGATTATCGGCTTCGCACTTCCAGGTAAGGCTTTTTGAAAATCCGGGCAGGGGATTAGGGATGTCCTGCCACACCGATTCATAATCGCCATACTCCGTAACCCACCCGGTGACATCCACTTCCTCTCCGCCTGATTTAAAGATGCTGCCTTCCCTGTAGTATTTCACCCAGGCCCTTCTCGCATACCGGTAATTGGTGACGGTTGTGGGCTGGGTCGCCGCCGCCGTACTGCTGTTGATGATCGTGTAGTTCAGGCTGACCCGGTTCCCCGCCGCCTCGGTTTTGGCCGCAATCAGCTTGTTCTGCAGGTCGGTCAGCTTGGTCCCGGTATAGTCGGTGAGGATCACAAGGTCCACCTTTTTCCGCAGGATGGCGTCAAAATCTGCCGTAGGGGCGATGTTTTTTACCCGGCTGTCCGCATACACATTGGTATTTGCGATGAATAATACGGCAAGTATCACTGCCATTTGCCGTTTTATCTTTTTTATCATGCCATATGATTCCTCCTTGCTGCTAAAGCAGCTTATTTCCAGAAGCTGCTCTTTTTATAGTCCTCTGCTGTCAAAAAATCCTTGATGGTATCGCTGTCCGGAATGGTTTCTTGTACTTCTATGCCTATTCTGTAAGTGCCTACACTATAAGTTTTTATGACATCTTCCAGGTTGTTGGCACTGCTCAAGGGCACGATGGCTTCATCGGAAAAATCGCCGTCGTTGTCGCTGTCGTACATGAAGAAGTATTTCCTGCTGCCGATGGCATCCCCGTCCGGGCTGTAGGACATGTCATAGATGGGGATGTTTGCGTAATGCCCACCGGCGTCCACCTGGTCCCGGATATTCTCCGTCGGGTAAGTAAAATCCACCACAGGGGCTAAATCGGGCCGGATATCCAGCTCGACGGCTGCACTTCCCGTATAATTGGCCGTGTTGGTCATGTAGGCTGTTATTCTGATTTTTCCCGCCTTCTTGACGATAAATTCCTTTGTGGCGGTTCCGGTTAACCCCCCAAGGTATTTGATATCCCCGGTATTGCACCCGGACACGGCGGTAAATTCCCACCGGGTCTTTGAGGGGTCGATGGGATAATGGGCCGGGCTTGTCCCCGTGCAGGTGACGGTAATCTTCCGGTTTTCCTTCAAATGGCCTATATAGGCAATTCCCACCGTCGGTATGGGAGGCAGGACAGTGATGGCCTTGGTGGTGCTGTCACTGGCTCCCTGGTCGTCCCAGACCTCCAACTGCTGGGTATAATCGCCCTCATTGGGGAACCACACGGAGGTGCGGTAGCCTGACCTGGAGCTGGAACCGCTCACTCCGGACAGGGACCACTCGTAGCGTTCTATGGTCCCGTCCCCGTCAAAGGATTGGGAGCCGTCCAGCCACATGTCATCCCCCGCCATAACCGTGTCGTTGGCTCTTATGATGGCGGTCGGCGGCTTGTTGGACGGGGCCGGAGGCTCGGTGCTTCCCCCGCTGTTCTCGTCCTTAACCGCCACGCTTACACTGGCGGAGCCGGTAATATAGTTCCCTTTGTCATCCTCCGCCCTGGTTACGTAGTAGGTATAGGTGCCCTTCTCTGTTCTGGTATACGTTTTAAAAAATTGGGAGGCTGTTGTAATCACCGTATCCGGAAGAAGGGTCTGGGTTTCTCCGGAATCTGCCTGGAATTCTTCCCGCACTGTCCACTTGGTTATCTTTGTGGCCGCCTGGGACGGCTTGCAGAGGTCTTTAATGGTGTAGCTCTCCCCCGGGGGCACGGTATATTTGTCCGCATCAATCCCCAGGGTGGGAGTGCCCGGAGGGGGTGTCTGGTCAAAGAAAAAATACACATAGATGGTGGGATGGGCCTCGGACAGGGTTACCGTCCGGTTCTTCCCCGCAGCCCCCGTCACGGTGCCGGTGTAATCAGAGCCGTTTCCCGTATAGGAAAGCTTGCTTTCCTTGAAGTCATACCCGGTGAAGGTTTTACTTAAATTAACCGGCACGCTTTTGATATTCCCGGCGGTGATGGTGCCGGAATAGACCGTGGTGTTGGAGGCAAGATTGACCTTTGTGCCGTCGGTGTTGATCCCCCAATAGCAGGCGATGGCCTGTACCTGGGTGGTGCTGGCCTTGAGGGTTGCTTGCCACTTGGCTCGTGTTGCAAAATCGCTCAGTGCGCTCCCGGACCAGTTGATATCTGTATAAAGGTTATTGAGCAAACACGGGTATGTATTGGGGTAATTGTTGGGGCTGGTATGGGGTCCTCCATCCATGCACTGGTATGTCCCTACGCACTGGCCGCTGGAATTGAACACATTGACGTTGACCCAGCCACCAAAGGTGTGCCAGCTCCCGTCCGCCTTCCCGTATTGCATAAGCAGGTTGTCCACGTCCGCCTGGTTTGGGGTATCCCCCACATCCCCGATGTCAATTAAGGGAGAAATATCCACTCCATCAATGCTTTTTACGGTAATGGACAGGGAGGCATAGGTGTAGGAGGCGTTCGGGTCCGCCGCCGTATCGTGGTGCAGGTTGAGGGTGAACCAGTCGGACTGTACCCCGTCGGCCACGGTGTAGAAGGTATAGCCTCCCGACGGCATACTCATGATGTAGCTGGCAGAAAAGGTGGCGGTATTGGACTGCGTGGTCTGGGAAAGGGCGGTGGCGCCCCCGCTGCCCGCCTTCACCCACAGGGTCACACTGGAGGCCACTGTCCCCAGGTCCTGGGTAAAATAGAGCGTAACGCTGGAGCCGGTGTAGTTTACCGTCTGGTTGGTGGATACCGCTTGAGGCCCGCTGCCGATGTCGCAGGTTACCGAAAGGGTTGTTGCCGCATAAGCCTTCATGGGAGGCAGGAGCAGCCCCCACACCATTGCTGCAACCATAAGGAAGGCGATGATTTTGTTTTTCCGCATGAACCGATGCCCCCCATCCTTAACCAATGATTACCGTTACGCCGCCCGTGCCATCCCCAAAGCCTGCCGTGGGCTGCTCATAAAAAATCAATACCTTATACTCCCCGAACATTTTTCCATACACATCTTTGCTGCTGTCATCCACGGTCACGGCCAGCTTGTAGATTTCTTCCCCGTATTCGGGATTCAGGAGCGTAAGGCAGGTTTTCAGGTACTGGTGGAAGGTTTCGGAGGTTTCATAAGTCGTGATTGTGCCTGTATTAGGTTTTTTCAAGCTGACTGATACTCTCATCGCTTCGGTGGGCGCAGGCTTTACGTTTTTGTCCGGTAATGTCAGATAGCAAGCATAGGGAGAAGTATTCCCCGCATACGTCAGGTTGGGGATGGCATCCCAGATGGCTTTGGCTATCGGATTGTCCGGGACCAGTTTCCCCTCCTCCTGCGGCACCTGCTCCACGGTGCCGTCGCTGCGGATGATGACGGTTTTGTTCCTGCTGTCCCAGGCCACCCCGGCCCCCAGGGTTTCGCTCACAAACCTCAAAGGCACGAAGGTCCTGTCGTCTTTGATGACCGCCCTGGTGTCAAAGGTCCTTTTGGTGTCGCCGGTGCCGGTATGAACAATGGCTTCACTCCGTCCGACCACCAAGGCGATCCGCAGCTCACCCCGGGTGATGGTGACCAGCTGGGTGCCGCCGTTCCAGTCCACTTCCGCGCCCAGGGCGGTGGACACAAACCGCAGGGGGACCATGGTCCTGCCGTCCTCATTGATGAACGGCTGCGCGTCCGGGAAGTCGATGACGGCGTTGTCCACCCTGACGGTGATTTTTGACGGCTGATCCGCTGCCGTTGCAAGGCTGCCGCCACACAACAGCAGGGATATGGAAAGGACAATAGAGATTAATTTTTTTAACATTTTGACCACCCTCCACTTTTAATTTTTCTATTTTTTATAGCTATGGACCTGCAGAAATAAAAATTCCTATTGAGCCATGGGGGCACGCCATAGCCGAGAACAGAACACCTATTTCCACGGCAATGCCGAAACTTCCAGTCTTCCGTTGCTTTTGGCATAGGCCAGGAACTCATCCTGCTTGTCCGTCACTTCAAAGGATATGTACTTGGGCAGGGTTTCCCTGCCTGTATTCTTCAGCAGGCTGCCTTTTTCGTCGATCAGGGCGGCGATCCTTATATTGTTGAGCCGTTGAAGGCCGCCCTCCCTCAACGGGGCTACATCGCAAAAAGGGGGCTGGGCGTATGCCGCCGCCCCAATCCCCTCCTGCCCGCTCTCCTGAGCAGGGCCTTTGGAGGCCGCCTGCACCGGAGACAGCGGTTTTACCTTCTCATCCGGGACGAACAGGATGTCCACCCTCTGTCCTGTGGCAAGCCACCATCCGTTCACCTGGTCTCCCTTGAACTCCACAGTAAAGAGCCTGTTATTTTTATCCTCCAGCTTGATTTCCTCCATTTCGTCCGCCCCGCCGATCCTGCTGTTCAGAACCATTTCCCCTTCTTCTATGTCGGTTTTGGCTTTTTTCCCTTCCAGGTCCTTTATACTTTTCACCGACAGCCTGTGGGCCAGGCTTACGTTAATTTTCTTTTCATAGAGCATATCCGCACTGATTTCCGTTTGTGCGGCAATCCTCTTCTTTGCGAACACAACGCTGATTTCCGGTTCATACTTAGCCGCGCTTTTCACCACGGCTATCTCCACCCCCAGAAATGCTGCCGCCAATGCCAGGGTCACAAGGATAAGATTGATTCTTTTCATTTTGAGAAGCTCTCCTTCGTTTTAATCCCTCAATTGTTCACCGGAATATCCGAATCCACATGCACCTTCAATTCAATATATTGTTTTCCCATCAGCTCCAGTATCATCTGCCTGAGCAGGACCGGCCTTACGGGCACGGTCACGCAGCTGTGGACCGCAGGCCTCGCAAGTTTTTTTCCCTCGGGGCAGGCCAGGGGAAAACCCGCGGTATAGCAGACCAGTGAATCTATGGTAACCGTATTCTCCGCCACCGAATTTTCCCTGGGCGTAAGGTCCCGGTTCAGATTAAGGTTCCTGGCCAAAAGGTCCCTGTAAATGGCCGCAACCTCCGGGCTGTCAAAGGAAATGCTGTTTTTGCCCAGGTTCCGGGAATTGATGGCCATGTAGGTAGAGACGTTGGTCATGTCTACGGCGTCTTTAATTATCTGGCCTTTGCACAGGAGGGCATACTTTTCGAAAACCACCGAAAATACGGGTAAAAGCACAAAAACGATTACGGCCGCAAACATGACGATGTCATGGGCCGCACTGCCCTTCTCACTCCCCAGTTTTCCCCTTTCAGTCTCCCTCATTTCCCTCACCCCTTACAATTCCGTTTTCACACCCATCATACTCTATCCCCAAATTTGGCATGGCCTGTGCCACAGCTGCACTAATTTACCACCCTTCTTGAGATTGACGTTTTATCGTATACCATGTGCTGCACCGCATTTTCCATGGAAAACAGGCCTGTAAACCTGCTGTACACATAGTCGGCCTCCACTTTCAGGTTGAGGGCCTCTCCCTGCTTGGCGCCGGAAGAACCCGCCACCGTAATATTGGTCATGCCCCTTGCGCCCAGCCTGGTCAAAAGATCGGCCTTTCCGGCATCCGAGAGCCCGCCCTCGGTTTCCATTTCCAGCAGGGTTTTCCGGCAGTCCATATCCATTTCAATCTTTGCGGAAATGGGCAAGAACATCTCCACCATGGCGACCAGCATGGCAATGGTAAACACGAATAAAATCCCGAAAACGATGCCCCTGTCCGGCATTCCAGATCCCTCCTTCAGGAAGGGGGGAATATCCTGGTGGATATAGTGTTTGCCCACCAGCTGTTCAAGGCTGCAATGAGGGTGGTTACAAAGCTTCTAAGCTGGGGGATGGTGATAAAGGCAGCGATGATCAAAACCGCAGCCGTCCCTAGAATTTCATCCCGTCCGAAGCCGTCCTGCCTTTTAAGCGCGGCTTTTGCCGCTGAACCGCATTTTTTAACAAAGCCTGTCATTTTTTTTACCATAGGATTCCTGCACTCCCCTTTCATTCTTTACTCTTTCAGAACCTTATCCAGGCCCATGTTTGCCTGTGCTTGCCCATGCTTGCCTCAATTCACAAATATCTTCCCCACGGCATCGGCCACATCCTTGATCAGCGGTACGGTTATCATAATCACGGTGATGGATGCAAATATGAAAACCGAAAGGGTCCCCCTCCATTTGCAGCTTTCAGTCTCCGCCTGGATGTAGTTGAAATACTTATTGAACATGTACTGCTCCTGCCTGGCCAGCAGTTCCCGGTTATCCCCGGTTTCAACGCCCTGTTTCAACGCAACGCAGAGGGTTTCCGCCTCCTGCAGGTCAAAGTTGGACCGGAACTCCTCCAGCGCCCGGTCAATGTCCAGGGTGAGCTCATACCTTGCCGCCAGCTGGATCAGGATTTCCTTGAGTTTTTTGTCCTCAATGACCATGTAAACGGTTTTTATCGCATCCGTAGGTTTAATGCCGGAGCTTATCTGGTTATGCAGGTATTTATAGATCTTATACACATGCCTGCCGAATTTCATGGACATCTCCCTTTTTCCTCTGTAAACCACGTATTCCACCGTAAAAAAGATCATCAGGGAAACCGCCACCGAATAGCGGACATGGGGATAGTTAAGGACGTAGACCAGGATGAATGCGAGCATGGGAAAAACGTACTTGAAAAAAAGATAGATTGTGGCCGAGTGTTCCCCGCTGTAGCCCGACTTCACCAATTTTTCCCTGGTTTCCGCATAGAATCCCCAGCGGCCGGTTTTTCTCGCATATTCACCGATGAGCTCCATTACGGAATGGACGGCTCTCCTGTAAAGCGAGTAATTTTTGTTCCTTCCCGCCATAGCCTCACCCAGCCGTGGGTTGGTATAGACACTCAGCTTCACAAGAAGGGCATGGGCAAGGATGAGGTTTAAAGCAGCCATAGCCAGGCAGAACAGTTTATGGCCGGATGCAAAAACAGCGATATCTCTCATTTGTAGTTTTATCCCTCCTCCCATCAATGTTTGAACCTTGTAATGCCAAAGGAAAAGTATACCCCTCCCGCAAAGAGGAGGGTAAAAAACGCAAGCAGCAATTTTCCTTCCGTCGTTGCCAGATAATACTGCTCAACCCTGGGGTTGAATTTAAGAAAAAAATAGCCTATGATCAAAACCAAGAACATCAACACAAATATCAGCAGCCTGTCCTTGTAGGTGGATATCTTGCGCCTGTCATACTCCTCCTCCAGTTTGTAAAACTGGGCCTCCATGTTTGTAAGCAGCTTTGTAATATCCCCGCGGAACTTAATATTCTGTTTGATATTGATAACGAAATCCTTGAACTGGGCGTTATCCACTTTCATCTGCAAAAGGTCCAGGGCCTCCAGAGGGTTTATTCCGCATCTGACCTGGATGCACATGTCCCGGATGAAGGTGCGGAGAGGCTCGCCGATGCCGGATTCGGTGGATCTTTCAAAGGCATAGAATATATCCTCCTTGACGGTGCACCACCGGTTTAGGACCGAAATAAACTCCGCCAGCTTTCTTCTTATTTTTTCCGAGTTATACCTGCCCAGGAGGTCAAGCAGGAAGGCGGGGACGAGGGAAAACATCCCGCAGATTACGGCGGTGGACGGCACAAAGTACAAAATCCTGTAAACAGGCGGAAAAGTGAGTATAAAAACCAAAACCGAAACCAGCAGCAGGACGTAAAAATTCATGAAAGGGATATACTGCCTGATGTTCGATTTGTCAATCAGCGTTAATTCCAGTCTTTCAACCAGGCTCAGTTTTACCGAAATCGTCCTCGTGTACTTTCGTGCTTCCCGTTGAAGCCTCCGGTTCCTGTAGTCCCCGTTCAGCCTGTCCAGGCCCAGGGATAAAGCCTTTTTAATGCTAATGCGGGATGCAAGGGTGTAGGCCAGGAGGATTGTAAAAGCCGCAAGCAGCACCGAATTCACAATCAGGAGCAGTGAATACTTCAAAGCTGTCCCCTCCTTTGAAGCTGCTGTTTCAGCCGGCTGCCCACATCCCCGTATTTTTTGAAGGTGCCTGTGATGAACCCTCCGCTGTCTTCCTTTTGAATTTCAAAGCCGAACAGCCTGTTGTATTTGTAGCTGTCACTGCCGCCGTCATACCCCAGCACCTCGATTACATCCACCACCTTGAAGCTTTTGAGATAAAAAATGACGTCGATGCTCTTGGCCATCATTTCCTTGATGGTCTTTTCACTTTCTCCGGTGTTGGAGCCTTTGCTCAGGGTGAGAAGCCTTGCAAAGGCATCTTCCGCGCTTTCCGCATGAGTGGTGGCGATGCTCCTGTGTCCTGTAAAGGACGCCTTAATGTATTCCCATGCCTCATCGCCCACAATTTCACCAATACAATAGGTGTCAAGGGACATGGTAAGCCCGTCCCTGACAAGGTCCCTCAGGGTAATATGCCTTCCGCCCTCGTACTGCTTTTTGATTCTCTGCTCTATGCAGTAGGGCTTGTCAGGGTATATTTCGGCATCCGACTCCACAATTAAAACCCTTTCCATTTCGGGAAGCTGGTTTACAAAAGCCCTCATAAGGGTAGTCTTTCCCGCCGCACCCTTTCCGCAGAACAACACCGTTGCATCGGTGCAGGCCAGCTTTCTTATGAAGCCTTCCATTTCTTCATTCATCATCCCCAGCATGGTAAGGTCGGATAGGGTATAGCTGGCCTTCCTGTGTTTCCTTATGCTGATGGAGGGCCCCGATATATTCCTCGGCCTTATTGCCACATTGATCCTCAGCCGGTTCTTCTCATCGGTCACCCTGCAGTGGCTGTCGTTTTCATTCAGTATTCCTCCGTTGCGGATGGCCACCAGCTTGCAGTAAACATCGAATATCTGTTCATTTCCGAAATTCACGGGGATAATTTCTCTGATTCCATTCCTTTTTATGACAAACTCGTTGTACCGGGTCCCGTCGATATCGCTGATGCTTTCATCGTCTATGTACGGCTGCAGGGCGCCATAGCCGAACATGTAATCGAATACCTTATTGATCAGGTCCTCCCGGGAAAGGCCGTAGTGGTACTTGTGCCTGTCCATGTCCTTTATGACCGCCGTCTCCAGCACCGCCCTTTCTACGGCGTTATTGGCCACATCGGCCACAAGCCCGGGGGATTCCTTTAGAATGTCGTAGGTGATGCTGGAGATGAGAATATTAATGTCGCTGTTGTGTTTGTCTGTCTCCTGGAAATTTGCACCTGTGATCAGGGGACTATGAAGCGTACTTACCACGGGCATTCCTTTTTAACCTCCTTCCGGCTTTGATCCGTGCCAGCCGTAGAAATGACCTGCACAAGGCCTTCAAGCCGGCGGACCACCTCTTTAATTTTTGTATGGGGGATTGGGGGGCCAGTATGTCAAACCTGGACAGGATGCCCATATAATCATTCAAGGTTTTGCCGTCCATGCGCTTCACAAAGGAAGCTTTAAGGTTCCTGCACCTTGCGCGCTTGTCGGAGTACCTGACAGAACCCAGAAAATTCTGCTCGGTTATTTCCATAATCACCTTGCGTCCCAGGTTGAAGGCGCCATTGTACTCATAGGCCACATATTTCGTTTTGTTTAAAGGCATATTCTGTTTTTCTTTTAAAAACATGAGATACCGGTTGAATTCCCTGAACTTGCCCATATCGGCCCTCAGGGCAATAATGTTGTAATCGGATTTGACCAGGGAAACCAGGGTATAGGAATCATAGATGGACCTGTTCACCAGCAGTATGGTCACGTCAAAGCTCTGGTATGCCTTCTCTATAAGCTTTATCAGGCTGCTGTCGCTAAAATACTCGTAGTTTTCCAGGCTGTAGCTGCCCGTCAATACGTGCAGATTCTTCACATCCTTGCGCACAACAGACGCCTCTGCCAGTATTTCAGCGGTCAGCAGGTTTTTGTCTATAGAATCCATTACAATGTTTAAACCGCTTTTAGGGATGATATGGTCGCTTATAATGTTTTGGGGATGCCTGGGAAGATTTAAGTGGATGTCGCAGGACGGCGCCAGAAGGTCCAGGTCAATCAGGAATATCTCCAGGTTGGTCAGCCTGGCGGCCAAATAGGCAAATTCGCACCCGAATTCAGCACTGTCCCACATGGTCAGGACCAGCTTTTTAAAGGAAACCCTCCTGCCGGAGCCCTCTTTTCTCAAGCCGGTTGGGCTCTCTTCACCCACAACGGCATTTCCGCCCTGCCCTCCTATGCTCTCTATATCCTGCAAGACCTCCGCCGCCGTCTGGTACCTCTCCTCCGGATTGAATCTGGTGCACTTTTCTATGATGGCCTCTATTTCCGCAGACAGGCTCTTGTCGAAATACCGCACCGGCTTTATCTCATAAGGCGGCTCATTGGGGCTCTTTCCCGTCAAGAGGTGGTGCAGGGTAATTCCAAGGCTGTAAATGTCGGTTACGGGATTTGTCTGGCCTATTCCGTACTGCTCGGGCGCCGCATACCCCCGGGTGCCTATGTAGATGGTATCGCTGTCCGAGCCGGCTTTATACTCCCTGGCAATGCCGAAGTCAATGAGCTTTATGGAGCCGTCGCCGGTGAGAATGATGTTGGAGGGCTTCAGGTCGCGGTAAATGATGGGGTTGGGCTTGAAATTGTGGAGGTAGGTCAAGACCCCGCATATCTGCTTCGCCCAGCTTACCACCTGATCCTCCGGGAATTTCCCCGCCGAGGCCAGCTCCTTGTCAAGGGAGCTGCCCTCGATATAGTCTTCGATGATATAAATGCTGCGGCTGTCCTCCACAACGTCAAAAACTCTTGGAAGGGCCGGATGGCTGAGCTTCTTCAGAATATTGGGCTCTACCAAAAGGTCCATCCCCGGGCCCGGTTTTTTGCCTATCTCCTTAATGGACCACAGGGTGCCCAGCTTCACATTTTCAGCCAGGTAAACCCTGCTCATCCCTCCCTGCCCGAGAACTTTCAGTATCCTGTACTTTCCTTCAAACAGCTGTCCCTGCCGCATTTTTACCCCCGTGCCTTAAAGCATGTTTTTTCATAATATATTAATAAATTACATAAATTATATTATTTGTAATTTATTATAGCACAGGATTTTGCAGATTTCTATATATTTTTGTAAAATTATTGAAAATTTTTTAATTTTTTATATTTTAGCGCCGGTTATAGAATTGCTTGAATGGTCTTCAGCGAAAGGAAATGCTACAATAAAATCCCCATCAGTTCATAAAAATCTCCCACCCTGGGATCAGCGCCGCCGTGCTTGCCGTACCTGTCCAGCAAAACGGTTTTCATCCCCAGGCTCCCAGGGGTGACATAGTCATTGACATAGTCGTCCCCTATAAATACTACCTCCTCCGGGAGTACGCCGGCCTTGGACAGGGCGGAATGGTATATGGCCGGGTGAGGCTTGCGCCATCCTTCACGGATTGAGGTCACCACAAAATCAAAAAAACGGATAATTCCGTTTTGGCTCAAAAGCTCTTCGATCCCGTCTTCCACCATAAAATTGGATACCACGCCCAGAGGGAATCTCTCTTTAAGCTTTGGAAGTACAGATTTTACATCTTCCTTCACATAGCATTTGGACCGGTAGGTTTTCCAAAAGTTATGGTACAACCTCTTTGAAACTTCAAAGATTTCTTTTTCCTCCCGGTGGACCAGTTTTTGCCGTACAGCCAGTTCCAGCCTCCGGTACATTTCGCATTCCTCATATTGGGCCAAAGACGCATGAAGGCTCTCCTTGGCCCATGCATACCCCTCAAGGAATTCCTCGAATCCCCTCCACAGGCCTTCAACGCCCGACCCCTGGTATGCCCACAGGGCGTAGTCCCTCATTGCAGGCAACTCTGTAAGGTCCACCAGCGTCTCCATGCAGTCGAAAAAAACATATTTTATACCCTTCATAAAACTCCCTCTATATATGTTGCGAAAAAGAATTTGCATACTGTGCTGAAAGCGCCTCAGCCTCTCAGCTCTTCATCCCGCGCTGAAAGCGCCTCAGCCGTCAACGCCTTCCAGGTTGAAATCAGGGATATAGCCTTCCTCTGCCGAATCCCTCTCCTGGATATAGCCGTTTTCAAAACCCAGCTTTAAAAAGTGGTTTACCACCCTGTCATATTCCCTCCTGGTAATCCTCCTGTTGATCTTCGGGTGGCAATCCGCCTTATAATAGGGGGTGTACTGGCTCATAAGGCTTACAAGAACATGTCCGGGCAGGTTTGCCTTGATCCAGTCCAAAATTTTAATGGACTCTTCCGCCAGCCCGGGCAGAATAAGATGTCGGACAATCAAGCCCTTTTGCATCAGCCCTTCCCCGTCGAAAACCGGCGTTCCGGTCTGTCTGCACATTTCAAGCACGGCTTGGGCGGCCACCTGGAAATAGTCCGGCGCTCCCGAATACTCCCGGGAGGTACCGGGGCTGAAATATTTCAGGTCGGGCAGGTAAACCTGGACCCGGCCTTCCATTTGCTTTAAGGACTCCAAGCTGTCATACCCGTTTGAATTGTATACCACCGGAATGCTCAACTCCTTTGCGGCGTCAAGGCTTTCCCTTATTTGCACCGTAAAATGGGAGGGGTTCACCAGATTGATGTTGTGTGCCCCTTTTTGCTGGAGGGACAAATAAATGCGGCTTAAAGCCTCAATGGAAATTTTCCTTCCGAAATTCTCCTGGCTTATCGTATAGTTCTGGCAGTAAACGCACTTTAAATTGCAGCCCGAAAAAAACACCGCGCCCGATCCCCTGCTTCCGCTGATGCAGGGCTCCTCCCACATGTGCAGGAAAGCCTTGGCCACCACCGGGAGGCTGCCCATGCCGCAAAAGCCTTTCCCGGCAGCTCTGTCTATATTGCATGCTCTCGGGCACATGCCGCATTTTGATGCCTTATTTTCCATACCCATTCACCTTTCACATTCCCTGAAGTTCTTTTAAGCTTAAAGCCCGGCATAAAATAAGGCGCAGGATTGGCCTGCACCTGAGACTTACCGTGTTTTCACTTTTTCTTGTCAATAAAATAGGACGGCATCTGCACCGGGGCCGGCCTATAAGCCGAAAGAACCTTTTTTCCCTGGCTGATTTTCCCGATCTCCTCTCCAAAGTGCTTTAAAAGCTTTTTGGCTTTATTGCTGTTTTCAGTTTCAATCCTGCTTATTTCCCTGATTAATTCGACAATCTGTTGTACCTGGTCCTGCAGCTCCTTAACTCCTTTGATCCCACGGTTTTCCACCTGGTCCAGCCGTTCAACCCCCAGCCCCTGCTTGAACCTCTGAAAATATTCGTTGAATTCATGGTCAAGCCGGTTTATCTCATCAATTTTTTCCTGTTTCCGGGATATCAGCCCTTCCAGGTTATTGATGCTGTCTTCGGTAATGTTTTCGGATTGCTCCTGCGTCAACAGCAACATTTCCTGAAGGAGTTTATACTTTTTCATTGAAGCTTCCTGCAGCCTTTGGATATACTCATCCGGTACCATCCCTTAATCCTCCGTTGACCCGTCCCGCAGCGGGTATCTCCTTTTCACGGGCTTTGCTCTATTATACCGCCGGTCCGTTATCCTTGTCAAAGCCTATTTGGCAATAAGTTTGGACTTCGCTGCATCTCTTTTGGCCGTTTTCATAGCCTGTGTCCAGGCATCACGGAGTTCCCTGGAAAAATCCAGCACCTCATCCAGTATCGCCCTGTCTTTTTTTACATTCGCCTCCATCAGCCTCCTGTACATATAGTCATACAGAAGCATGAGATTGTTGGATACCTCATATTTCATATCCAGTGTGGATTGAAACTCTCTCAGGATGTCCTCCGCTCTGATTATACTCTCATTGGCATTTTCCATATTTCCTTCATCAACCGCCTGCTGGGCCTGCATAATAAACTTAACCAAGCCGTTGTACAGCATAAGGGTAAGTTCTTCCGGGCTTGCAGTAAAAATGGAATTCTCTTTATATTGGTTATAGGCTTTATTTATGGCCATAAGCATTCCTCCGCAGTAATATTGGTATTCGCAAAAATAAGTTCAATATTGCATTCCCTGTCAGTTTTGGCTCAGCTGGGAACTAAGCCAGCTGCTTTGCTGATTCATCTGGTTGATAAACACTTCAAGATTGGTAAATTTTTTGTAATAGTTCTCTTCCTTCTCCGCCAATCTTTCCGTCAAATCATTGGCTTTTTCCGTATATTGGTTTATTTCATCATACAAGAGGTTGTCAAATTCGGAAGCATCACCTACCAGTCCTGCTTTCTCCAGGAGAACGCCCTTGTTGCCGTTGTTGTCTCTGTAAGTGGATATATTGTCTTCCAGTATATCGGAAATTCTCTGCATTAAACCCTCTTCGCTATATCTTGTGGCCCTCTGGGAGGCGGATGCCGACCTGCTGTATGTCGGGAACGTGGACGACTGCTTGCTGAAAAGGTTTGCAACTCCGTCAGGGTTGTTCTGTATGGCAGCTTTCAGCTTGGTTTCATCTATTTCAAGCTTTCCTTTATCCAGGTAAGACCCTGTTGTTATACCTATGCCGAAAAGCACCGTCGACTCACCGCTGATTGGATCACTTAAAGCCCTTCTCATGTCGGTAACAATCTTGTCAAGGATGGAATCATTGCTCAAAAGTCCTGTCTTAGCCTTCTCTTCCCACTTCTTGATATCATCATCGCTCATTGCGTCCTTTTGCTCACTGGTCAAGGGCGGATAGTCTCTATCATACTTTTCCGAAAGCTTCGTATTGATTTTATCAATAATCTCGTTGTACTTGTCCACAAAATTCTTAATGTTATTATAGATTCCATCCACATCCAGGCTTATGCTGACACTTTGCTGCACGCCAGGCCTCTCATTCAACAGGGTGTACGAAATGCCGTTTACGGTAAATGTGTTGCTGCTCCTGGTCATCTGCTGCCCGTCCACAATCACACTGGCATCCACGCCACGGCTTGTAACGGTGTTTACCGTACTGATTCCGGACGCCCCGTCAAAGAAGTTGCCTCCTGTCAATGGATTTTCTGTAATTTTGATATTATCTCCCACACCCAGCTGGTTGGAAACAATTCTGAACTTGTCCGCAGACTCGTCATAGGACATTCTTACTTTGGCCGTACTGTCCGAATTGATGGCGGACATCATATTGGCCAGGGTCTGGGTAGCGCTGAAGGAAAAATCCTTTCCGTTTATATTAAACTTCAGCTGCCCCGAAGTGGTGGTGCCCGTCTCTATTTTCAAATCGGCCAGGGCGTCGTTGGAGGTGGAAGAGGAAAAGGAAAAATACCCGGCCGTACCCTTGGTAAAGGTCAGCTTATTATCCGCTCCCATACTCACTGTCACAGCCCCCGCACCGAATTGTCCATCTATCAGGTTTTGCAGGGTACTGGCGAGGGAATCTGACGTTGGGTCGGTGGTAAAGGTGATTGCACGGGTCTGTCCGTCCACCGTGAGATTAAATGTCTTGCCCTTCCAGGAGGTGTTGGTTATGGCGTCGGAACTGGTTACAGCGTTGGTCCCGCCAACAAAATTCAATGGGACGGCAAATTTATTCGCCAGCTTTTCCAGGGTCATACCCGTGCTGAGCCGGTTGCTGTCTCCCGATGAAAAACCCATGAGTGAAAGCCCGTCGTCAGGGCTGGTACCGCTGCTCAGGGTTATCTTGTTTACACCGCTGTTCTCCACCGTATCAAATTTCAGCTGTTTTAAATTATCTCCTGTTTTGCTGACAATGATCTTGTTATTTCCGAACGCCGCACCGATTTTATTGTTCAAATCGGTTACCAGGGCGTCCATATCCGCATTGGTGCCAATGGTTATTTCCTTGGTAACCCCGTCAAGGGTCAAATTAAACTTTTTGCCGTTCAACGCCGCTACGTCGGTTATGTCGCCCGCACTTTTCAAATCAGCCGTAACCCCTTGATAGGTCCTGGTTTCGGACGGCAGTCCTCCGGCAAGGATGATTCCCACAGCCGCCAGGGCGTCATCCGCTCCTGCGGCCAGGGTAAGGGAGGTGGTGCTCCCAATACCTGAAATCACCAGGTTGTTTGAGGAGCCGTAACTGGCAGCCACTTTACCCTTTAAGTTTGAATTTGCATCAATCAATTCCTGCAAGTCCTTTGCCATGTCCTGGACCGAAGTATAAGTTTTGCCCGCACCAAATTGAATATCATAATAGGTGGTCCCTCCATCCAGGGAGATGCGGAAATTTTTCCCGCTCAGGTCCACCGTACCCGTTACCGGTGCCGAAGAAAAACTCACCGTACTCTCAGCCGTGTCCGCAGAAGCCATCTTGTTGACGGTTATGGTATGGGTTCCCGGGGTCGCATCCGAATTTGCCGTTGCGGATACTGTTGTGCTTGTTGTGGCCAAAGCGCTGTCTATCACCGAAATGGAAAACTTTTTATACGTGGAACGGGACAACATGTTGGATGAAGATTTCAGCAAATTGAAATAATCATTTTTAAAACCCACAAGGGAGTTGGTAATTTCCCTGTATGCGTCGCGCTTCCATTCCGCAAGCTGCTTTTTCTGATATATCTTGTCAAGCGGTATTCTCTCGGCTTTCATAAGACTACTGACCAGTTCATCCGTATTTAAGCCGGTGGCCAGACCTCCTATGCGCAACGTGCTTGTGAACATCCCGCCGGTGGAACTGCTGGAAGAAACTCCACTGGTAGCCATAAATTCACCTTCTTTCGTCTACTATAATTCCTGCCATTTCCCACAATCTCGCCACCATATCCAGTGTTTTCTCGGGGGGGATTTCCCTTATAACCTCATTGGTATCCGAATCTATGACTTTAATCATAATCTGCTTGGTTTTCTCATGGATAGAAAACTCAAACCTCCTATTCCCGCCTGATATAGCCTTATTAGCCTTTTCAATAGCATCAATAACAACCCTTTCCGCTATAGGCAATTCCCTTTTTTCATAGTCGGTGATCTGAGAAAGGCTTTTATTATCAATCACTGCATTAATGTCCGTATTTGCATTCTGTGAAATCCCTTTGCTGTCTTTGGTATCCGGTTTGGGTTCCCTGGGGCCCTGAACTTTTGTAAACAGAACATTGGAAGCATCCGTGCTATCAATTTTCATAAAATTCCCTCCGTGTTAGATTACTTATACTATATATCGGAGAGTTATTTGTACGAGTTTAGCGAAAATTGCTTTTCATGGAGAGACTGATCCACTCCGTCGTTCTCTTAATCCCTTCCTGCAGTGGAACTCTGGGTCTCCAGCCTAATAAGGAAAAAGCCTTGGAGTTATTGCACAAAAGCCTGGGTATTTCACTCTGAGGATGAATATGGGAAACATGTTTTATTTTATCCCTGTCGGATGCGATCAGGGCGGCAAGGTCGTTGATGCATATATCCGTGCCCAGGCCGGCGTTGACAATTTCTCCGTTCACCTTGTCGGAATAGCCGCATTCAACAACAAAATCAGCACAGTCTTCAACAAAAAGAAAATCCCTTGTCTGTGTTCCATCTCCATATATATTCAAGTCCAGTCCCTCAAGATTCCTTTTGATGAATATTGCCACCACTCCCCCTTCTCCGCCGGATTTCTGGAAGGGACCATACGTGTTGAAAGGCCTGGCTACAACCACAGGCAGCTTATAGGCATGCCAGTAGGAAAGCACCATATTTTCTCCGGCAATCTTACTGCCTGCATACGGGGATGCAGGCTTTGTAGGATGATTTTCGGCGATGCCGGCCTCATCGGTTGCCCTGTCGTATACCATGCACGTGCTCATAAATACCATTTTGGTATTCTGCCTCCTGCACTGTTCAAGCACGTTAAAGGTGCCCACCACATCATTCTTAAAGGTCGTTCTGGGGTCATCAATGCTGTCCTGCACGTTTATGCTGGCGGCCAGATGGTAGCAGATATCAAGCCTGTTCTCAAAAATCCTTTCCACGGTCCGGATATCTTTTATGTCCCCATAAATAACCCCCGCCAGGTTTTTATCGCCCTCAAATTCCCTTATATTCTCTTTTTGCCCGTTGGACAGGTTATCCAGAATCCATACCCTATGCCCGTCGCCAAGGAGTCTTTTAACCACCCATCTTCCGATAAACCCTGCTCCGCCTGTCACTAATATGTTCAACCCCCATCATCCTTTCACGGCAACTCATTTTTCCTTCATCCGTCAGTTCCCGGTTTAATGGTTGATACCCGGTACTTTCCAACAACGGCTTTCACATTTTTTATTACATAATCAATGTCTTCCACCTCCATTTTGGGGTATAGGGGAAGTGTTATAGCCCTTTCATAAAACGTCTCGGCATTAGGGCACAAACCTTTGCCGTAACCCATTTTTCGGTAGTATGGGTGATAGTATACGGGAATATAGTGTACATTAACCCCGATGTTCCTTGCAAGCAGTTCTTCAAAGATCTGCTTCCTTGAGGCCCTTAGCTTTTCCAGTTCCAGCCGGATTACATATAAGTGCCAGGCAGAAATGGAATTGGGCGGCTGGTAATGAGGTACAACGCCGTCAAATCCCTCGAAAGCCCTGTTATACCTATCCGCATACTCTCTTCTCTTCCGGAGGAACCTGTCCAGTTTGTCCAGCTGGCTGACACCCAAAGCGGCCTGTATGTCGGTCATCCTGTAATTGTAGCCCAGGAACTGCTGCTCGTAATACCAGGGGCCGTGGCTGTCCGTCAGCTTTGCGGCTTCCCTGGTGATGCCATGGCTCCTGAACATGAGAAGCCTTTCATACAACTCCCGGCTGTTTGTCGTTACTGCTCCGCCTTCACCTGTAGTAATGTGCTTTACCGGGTGAAAGCTAAAGGTGGTCATATCCCCTATAGCTCCTATTCTCCTGCCGTTATACTCCGCACCCAGCGCATGGGCTCCATCCTCTATCACCGCCAGGTTATACTGTCTTGCAATATCCATGATCTCATCAACAGCGCAGGGTTGGCCCGTAAAGTGGACGGGAATAATGGCTTTTGTCTTTGGTGTGATTTTTTTTCTTATATCCGAAGGATCAATATTATAAGTCTGCGGGTCAATATCGGCAAAAACAGGCCTGGCTCCCATGTACAGGACACAATTCGCCGTTGCTGCAAATGTCATGGGAGACGTGATTACTTCGTCTCCCCGGTTTATTCCCGCAGCAAAACAGGCCGCATGCAAAGCGGCGGTGCCGCTGGATACAGCCACGGCATATTTCGCACCCACCGCTTCAGCCAGCTTGCTTTCGAACTCTTCTATCTTTGGACCGGTCGTAAGGTAATTCCCTCTTAGGACTTCAACAACCGCCTGAATATCGTCTTCTTCAATCCACTGCCGCCCATAGGGCACGAATTTATGTCCGGCAATTTTGTTTCCCATTGAAAACCTCCTACCTGCAAGGCCATCACCGTCTTCCCAGTATAATCCCCGCCACTCTCCGCGCGCCTTTGCCGTCAACCAGCCTCTGCATCTTTTTACTTAGGGAGCGCCGTTTTTCAAAGTTATGCGCCAAAGCTTTTACCCTCAAAATCAATTCATCGCCCGAAAGCTCGCCATACCGGCCCAGGGATTCAACATACCCCATCTCATCCATTTTTTCAACAACAAATTCCTGGTTGTCCGCCGCTATAAATGCCAGGGTGGGAGTTCCACAGGCACACAGTTCATATAATGTGCTGCCTCCGGCTGAAATGGCCATATCCGATTTTAACATTATCTCCGACATGAACTTAACGTTTTCATACAATACAACATTGTTATAATTTCTGCCCAGTTCTCTCAGTTTGTCCTTGTTGGTAAACAAATTTCCGGCAACGGCATTTATCTTAAGGCTCCTCAATTCACTGTCCTCTAAAAGCCGATGGATTATGGCGACAGAAAGGCCATGAGGGTCCGAACCGCCGGTGGTGACCATGATCTCTCTTACTTCCCTGTTCACAGCCCTGTCGGGAAGGTTCTCGAACTCTTCCCTTATCAGGTTATACTCAGGACCCAGCAGCAGGATACCGTCATCGTAATATTTTTTATAATTCATATACTTGCCCGTAATATTGCCATTAACCACCACGTCAGCAGGATAGGGAAAACGGTTCATATCATCAACATAAACCAATTGATTTACATAGGGTCTTAGCTTGAGAAAATAATCTTCAGATACATTATAGGTATCAATGACCAATATATCAACGCCGTCTTTTTGTATCCGGTCTATTACGGCTTTCAGTTCAATTTCGGCGGAACCCGGAGTGTTCGGGGCTGAACTTAAGCCAAGCTCAAATACCTCAAATCCTTCCTGCCTGATTCGCCCGGTTCCTTCCGCACACCGGCATAAAAAGCAGACCCTGCAGCCTGCTCTATTAAACTCCTTTGCCAGCGCCAGGCAGCGCATGATATGGCCCATGCCTATGGCCGGACTGCCGTCGGCCCTGATTGCGATGCTGTGCATTTATACCTTCCACTCATCCTTTAGAATCGACATGATCATTACATCCTTGAATTTTCCGTTTTTATATACGTCTTTTCTTAATATCCCTTCCTCATTAAAACCTAAGTTTTTATAAAGTTTTACCGCCTGCCGGTTGTCGCGAAAGACTTTCAGGTAAATTCTCCGCAGGTTCAATTCATTAAAGCCATAGGAGATCAACGCACAACTGGCTTCTTTTCCATAGCCCTTCCCTCTCTCGGCCTTTTCACCCAGGAATATGCCGTACTCCGCTTTCTGATTCCTATAATCTATATTACTCAAGCCTACGGTGCCTATTTTCCTGCCGCTGTTCTTAACTATAATAATAAATTCAATTCTGTTGCCACTCCTCAAATACTTCTCATACCATTCCCTGTGCTCCTTCAAGGTTATGCCCTTATGGCAGAAGAGGCTGTCGATAATATCCTTTTGGTTTCTCCAAGCGAGAATACTTTTTTCGTCCTCTTCATCAAGCAGTTTTAAAATAAGCCTGTCCGTCTCCAACATATGGGATCACCCCCATGCCATCCGTTATTCTACCATGCTCCAATTTAAAGGGGTTGCTCTATCAATATCCCTTGCCGCATGCCTTCCAAGAATACCCTCATAATATTTGGGCATCAACCCGTATCCGGGACGAATGACCCTGATATTTTTTTCGGTGAATTTCTCGCCCTTTTTAATGTCTTCCACAACAAAGATGGATTTTCTCAACGACCTGCTGGCCTTTTCTCCCTCCGAGAGGTCATAGCTGATTTTCCCGAGGGCTTTTTCCACAGACCGTATGTCATCCACCATTTGTTTAAATTCCTCGGGTTCCATTGAAAAGGATGCATCAGGGTTTTCAATCTTTCTGCTGATGCAGAAGTGTTTTTCGATAACCTTTGCTCCCACGGCGACAGCCGCAACAGCGGCAATGGACCCCATGGAGTGGTCTGACAGGCCTGCTGCCACATCAAAAGTCTCTTCAAGGTGCCTGATGGTTTTAAGATTCATATCTTCCAGAGGGGCCGGATATGTGCTGGAACACTTCAAAAGGCAGAGATTTTCGTTCCCCTGGGACCTGACTGCGTGAACTGCGTCTTCAATTTCTCCAAGGCTGGCCATGCCCACCGACATTATTACCGGCTTGCCTTTTGCCGCGATGTATTTGACAAGCGGAATATCTACAACCTCAAAGGATGCGATTTTATAGAAATCTACGCCCAGTTCTTCCAAAAAATCAACGGCGGTCTTATCAAATGGGGTAGAAAGAAAATCAATTCCCGCCTTTTCAGCTTCTTCCTTCAGTCTTCCCTGCCATTCCCAAGGAGTAAACGCCTTTTTGTATAAACCGTAAAGATTTTCTCCATTCCACTGGCCGCCTTTTATCGTAAAAAACTCTTTATTTGAATCAATAGTTAATGTATCCGCCGTATAAGTCTGTATTTTGATGCAGTCGGCACCCGCCTCCCTGGCGGCATGGATGATCTCTACGGCTCTGTGGATATCTCCTGCATGATTTGCGGACATTTCGGCAATGATATAGCAGGGATGCCCCTGGCCTATAGATCTATTTTTGATTTTAATTTGCTTCATAGCTTTACCTCTCCACCCATCGCTCACAACTTTTTTAAGCAGAGAAATACCTATTTACGATCCTGTAATTTCTTCTGCCGGACCTGTGAATTAATCTCCCTAAGCGCAGGAAATTTATTTAGTAAATTCAATATATCCTTGTAGAAAAAATCATGCCTGCCTTTATACAAATGCCGGTAAATCCTTTCAATAAGCTCAAAATCCTCCGGTGTGTCAAGCGTCCACCTCAAGTCGGAATGGTCTTCCTTATCCTTATAATAAAAAACCCTATTGCTCGTTTCATAGATAAATGGCGTTACATGTTCCCTCTGGTAGCTTTTTGATGCATTGAAAAAGGCATTTTCCAGCGCGTCGAAGGAAAACACCTCGGTATCAAGCCCTCTTGGATATGTCCTGTCCCCCTTTCCCGGACCGGCATTTGACACCATATCATAGCGGTTCTTCCTGTAGAAGAAAATAATTTCATCCGCCACTTTTGGGTCGATCAAGGGACAGTCCGAGGTTATACGTACAATTGTATCTGCTTTGTTTTCCCTGGCCGCATAATAGTACCTGCTCAGGACATCCTCTTCACTGCCCCTGAAATATTTAACTCCACATGCTTCTGCCAGTTCAGCCAGCACCTCATTCCCAGGTGAATCGGCAATGGCTATCACAACCTCATCGATGAATCCGGCCTGTTTTACTCTATCAATCACATGCTCCAATACAGTTTTCCCGCATATATTTAGAAGCACCTTCCCATGCAGTCTTGTGGAACCCATTCTGGCCTGAATTATACTCACGGTCTTTTTCATTCTTCCACCTTCAATATTTTTTGTTCTGCGGAATCTCAAGCCGGCATAGAACTTTTTACAATATCATTTTCAGGCATGCCTTTCAACACACATTTGGAAAACGGCTATTCTGCCAGAATATTTCTGATCTCATCTTTATCAAGCGGCTTTTGATACCTTGAACTGCAGCAGTGCTTTTCCACCTTTTTTGTGTGTGAATAAACGGATTCATTATAAATCGACGGCAAAATGTACATGTTTTCCGTCTCGACTGCCCTTGCCATCTCATCTTCAGAAAATAATTCCTCATACATCTTTTCTCCGGGCCTCAGTCCTATCTTTTCTATCTTAATATTTCCGGGATTCAGTTTTTTTTCGCTGCAGACATTTTCTATTACAACTTCGGCAAAATCCTTTAAAACAACTACCGGCATTTTTAATACGAACACCTCTCCTCCCTGTGACATCTCACACGCCTGCAGCATCAGCTCCACCGCCTGCCGCCGCGACATCATAAACCTTGTCATCTCAGGCTCGGTGACGGTTACACAGCCCTTTTCAATTATCTGCTGCCTGAACAGGGGAAGCACCGATCCTCTTGAGCCGATTACATTTCCAAACCTGACGGACGCAAAAACCGTCCTTTTATTGCCTTTTGAATAAGCGGCTGAAGCCATAAGCCTTTCCGCCAGCAATTTGGTTGCCCCCATGGTGTTCGTCGGAGAAACCGCCTTATCACTGCTGGCATAGATTACTCTTTCCGCATTGTTTTCCAAAGCGCAGTCAATCACGTTTTGTGTTCCCAGCACATTTGTCTTGACCGCTTCAAAGGGGTTATATTCACATAAAGGCACATGTTTCAGCGCCGCAAGGTTGAATACAATATCTATATCGTTCATAGCCCTGCGGAGCCGCTCCTTATCCCGGACATCACCAATCAGGTACCGGATATTATTATTCCCGGCAAAGCGCCTGCTCATAAGGAACTGTTTATGCTCATCCCGGCTGAATAATCTGATAACCGCCGGCTGCTGCTCAATGAGCCTGCTGATCAAAGCTTGTCCAATTGTGCCTGTGCCGCCGATGACCAAAATTTTTTTATTTTTCAACATAGACTGCATCATACCGCTCTTTATTCTTACACTTCTGGGGATTCTTTTAAGAACTATTATACAATAAAAAATTTGTATAAAAAAGTCGGCTTCCGCATTATAAGAACCGTCTCTTTTACAAAGGCAGTTGTATTTCTCTGCGCTCCCTGGCCGCTTTATATATTCCCAGGATAATCTCCAGCGACTTCTTTCCTTCCCTTCCGTCGGTCATTGCTTCCCCGCGTTTCAGCAGGGTATCCGCTACATTTTTATAATATCCCGTATGGCCGAATCCATAAACGCTGGGCGGCGTATAGCCGGATATGTCCACCAGCTTATCGTCGTCATCGTAATCGCTGAATTCCCAGTGGTCTATCCTGTTAACCGCAGTACCTCCAATCCTTACGGTACCTTTTTCCCCTAAAATTGTAAGACTGCCTTCCATGTTCTTGGGGTAAGTCAGCATTGTAACATTAATATTTCCGATGGCCCCGTTTCTAAATTTCAGGATTGCGCTTCCCGTATCCTCCGTCTCAATTTTCCTGGCCAGCGTGGCAGTCATTGCGGAAACGCTTTCAACAGGGCCGATCAGCCATTCAACCATATCCACATAATGGCTTGCCTGGTTCATGAACGCCCCTCCGTCAAATTCCCAGGTGCCTCTCCACCTGGCTGCGTCATAATAGCTCTGAGGCCTCTGCCAGAAAACATTTACAGTGGCCATGTAAATCCTTCCAAACCTGTTTTTGTCAATAGCCTTTTTTACCAGCTGCAGGGTGCTGTTCAACCTGTTCTGTTTTACAACGAACAGCTGCACCCCTGCCTCATCGCAGGCATTTATGAGTTCCTCGGCCATTTTCAAATTTGTTCCCATAGGTTTTTCACAGACCACATGAAAGCCTTTCCGGGCCGCCATTATACCATGTTGAGGATGCATCCCGCTTGGCGTGCAAACAGATACGATATCGATATCCTTTCTCTCCAGCATTTCACTAAATGAATAGTAAATATCCGCCCCGGTCTTGTGTCCCGCCGCGTCCGCCTTTTCAGGGACAACATCGCAAACGGCAACCAGTTCCAGGCTGTCGGAATTATTTTTAATGGCATCAAAGTGGTATTGTGATATCCTGCCGCAGCCTACCAGGGCAACTCTCAATTTTTTATCGCTGTCACTCATAAGTACACTTCCTTAAATGACATATTTATAATACTTCAATATTGCTGCGTTCTCTGATATTGCTAAAAGCGTTCTTTGTGTCAAAAATCATTTTAGCGTTGGCGGCTATTAGTTCATAGTCAAATTTGGTATGCATGGTCGTTAAAATCAAAAGGTCGGCGGCGCTTATGCTGTCCTTGTCCAGCAGTACGGAGGTGTATGTCTTCCCATGACGCCTGAACTTCGGAATATGCGGATCGGCATAGCTGACAACCGCCCCTTCTCTCTCAAGGCAGTCCAATACTTTGAGCGCAGGAGACTCGCGGATATCGTCAATATCCTGCTTGTATGCGACCCCCAAAAGTAAAATTTTTGACCCGTTCATCGGCTTCTTGAACCTGTTCAGGATGCTCATGCTCCTCTGAGTTATAAACTCGGGCATATAATTGTTTATTTCACCCGCAGTCTCGATAAGACGCGTATGATAGCCGTATTCCCTTGCTTTCCAGGTCAAATAAAAGGGGTCTATGGGAATGCAGTGGCCCCCCACACCCGGTCCGGGATAAAAAGCCATGAAGCCGTAGGGTTTGGATTTTGCAGCATTGATGACCTCCCAGACATTTATTTTCATCCTGTCGCATAGAATAGCCATTTCATTGGCCAGGGCTATATTGATATTCCGGAACGTGTTCTCCAGGATTTTCTCCATCTCGGCTACTGCCGGGCTGGAAACTTCATAGACCTCACTCTCCAGCACACTTCTGTATAAAGCGGCGGCAATTCTGGTGCTTTCTTCTCCAACCCCGCCTACCACTTTGGGCGTATTCTTTGTCCCATAGAGCTTGTTTCCCGGGTCCACCCTTTCCGGAGAAAACGCGAGATAAAAATCCCTGCCGCAGACCAGTCCCGTCTTTTCAAAGATGGGCTTTAAAACCTCCTCCGTAGTTCCCGGATATGTGGTGCTTTCCAGTATTACAAGCATTTCCCTGTGAAGATGCCTGGCGATATCCCTTGCAGACTTGACCACATAGGAAATATCGGGCTGGTAATACCTGTCCAATGGGGTTGGTACGCAAATGGTTACGCAGTCAACGTTTTTAACAAAGCTGAAATCTGAAGTAGCCGTCAGTTTTTTCCGGGCCACAACCTCTTTAAGATCGCTGTCCACGATATCCCCTATATAATTTATTCCTTCATTTACCTTACGCACTTTCTCCTTTTGAACATCAAACCCGATTACCTTATATCCTGCTTTGGCCTTTTCCACGGCAAGGGGCAGGCCCACATACCCCAGGCCCACAACGCCTATGACGGCAGTTTTATTTAAAATTTTCTGCAAAAGGACCTCGCTCATATTCCAGCCTCCCTCACAACGGCATCCCCTTCCTTTATATAGCGCTTTTGACAGGCGCCGCAGGCCGCATGGCTGCCGCTGAACTCCAGCTTTTCCCCGCAGCTGCACACCCAGCCAATCCTCCTGGCCGGGTTTCCCACCGCCAGCGCATGATCCGGTATGTCTCCGGTAACCACCGCCCCTGCGCCCACAAGCGCATATCTCCCTATGGTATGCCCGCAGACAATGGTGGCATTGGCGCCAATGGACGCGCCCTGCCTGACCACCGTCTTTTTATATTCACTTTTGCGGTTGACATGGCTTCTGGGATTGATCACATTTGTAAAAACACATGAGGGGCCCAAAAATACATCATCTTCACAGATTACCCCAGTGTAAACGGATACATTGTTCTGGATTTTCACATTGTTTCCTATGACAACCCCCGGGGAAATCACCACATTCTGGCCTATATTGCAGTTCTCGCCGATAACGCAGTCCTGCATGATATGGCAGAAGTGCCATATTTTCGTGCCATCGCCGATTTTGCACGGCTGGTCGATATAGCTTGATTCGTGAACAAAATAGCCTTTCTCCACCCTAACCCCTTCTCTCAAATTCATAAATGCAGGAGACAATGTAATTCTGCTCTTCTTCGGTTAATTCGGGATACAGGGGCAGCGCAAACGTCCTGCCGGACAAATACTCCGCCACAGGCAAATCTCCCTTCCTATAGCCCAGATTCATGTACACCTTCTGCAAATGCAGGGGTACGGGATAGTAAATTCCCGTGGCTACGCCTTTTTCCCGTAAGAATGCAGTAATTTCATCCCTCTTTTCCGACTGTACGGTATAGAGGTGGTATACACTTTCTGTATCGGCATTTACCCCAGGAGTAATAAGTGAGGATTTTTCCAGCTTTCTATTATAAAGCAGGGCCTTCTCTTTTCTCTTCTCATTCCAATTATCCAGATATTTGAGTTTCACTCTGAGAACTGCCGCCTGCATTTCATCAAGCCTTGAATTGTATCCTATGAGATAGTTGTAATACTTCTCGGGATTGTAAACAGTTTCATTAACCCCATGGCTTTCTACTGCTCCGGCCTCTATTCCATTTATGGCATCAAACGCCTCTTTGCCTGCGCTCCCGCTTCCATGCACACGCAGAGCCCTGACAATTTTAGCGGTCTTTTCATTATTTGTAACAACCATGCCCCCGTCGCCGAAAGCCCCCAGGTTTTTAGTGGGGAAAAATGAAAAGCATCCCACATCTCCTATGGTGCCGGCCTTTCTGCCCTTATAGCTCGCCCCTATTGCCTGGCAGGCATCTTCGATGACAAGAAGGTTGTATTTTTCGGCGACAGCCATTATGGAATCCATTTCAGCCGGCTGGCCGAACAAGTGCACGGGCAGGACCGCTTTTGTCCTTTTTGTGATTTTCTCTTCCATCTTTTCCGGATTCATGCTGTAAGTGCCTTCAAGCACATCAACAAAAACGGGCAGCGCTCCAACCCGTGAAATTGCTTCCGCTGTGGCAAAAAAGGTGAAGGGAGTGGTTATAACCTCATCCCCCTGGCCTATGCCCAGGGCGCTGAGGGCGAGAACCAGCGCATCTGTGCCGTTGGCACAGGAGATGGCGTAGCGGCAGCCCAGGTACCGGGCCATTTCGGACTCGAAGGCCCTGACTTCGGGTCCCATGATGTACTGGGCGGAAGCCATGACCTCAATAATCTTAATTTCAATTTCTTCCTTAATTTTTTTATATTGCTCCTTGAGATTCAGTAAAGATATATCCATCATATTATCACTCGCCTTCTCTCGTTTAGATCCATTAACGGCAGTATTTAATAACTCCTTGTATTTGTAACTCCTTGTATTTCTTCTAGGGCACCAATTTTCATCATGGGTGCCTGCTTATTTTTCGCACACGGCAATCATATCATATGCCGTTTCTTTCATTCCTTGTTCTACTTTAAAATTGCTTATAGAGTAAAATTTAACATTATTAAAATATCTTTTTACAATTTCTTGCAACTCATTAAATCCATATTCTTTTATATGAAATGGATTATTCATATGTTTTCTTGTCTCTCTGTTAGGTGTGGATATTATAAATTTACCCGATTTTTTAATAACCCTATATCCTTCCTCAATATGCTTTACTGCTATATCAACCGGTAAATGCTCAAAAACCTCGTAAGAAACATATATGTCAAATTCATTATCATTATAGGGTAGTTTTGTTACATCTCCATTTACCCAGTTGATATTTTCATGTCTATAAGCTTCTTTAGCAAATACAATATTGTCTTTTTCAATATCTAAAGCTTCTACTTGTTTGCATATCTTTGAAAAGTAAGCTGCGCCATAGCCAAATCCGCAAGGTGCCTCAAGCACTTTGTGGCTTTTATCCATGAAACCTGCGGCAAAAGTATATCTTTCAACGATTCTTAAATATCCCAATAAGGGCATATACTGTGACGCAGGTATACCCCTCTCCCAAACATAAGCTAAAGAATTTTTTCTTATATCTTCAATAATACTTTGATCAAAAATGAATCCTGCTATATTATTTACAAATTCCAACTTATAACCTAATATTTTTTTTGCTAAATTTATGATATATTCCGAATTTTTGCTTTTTTGCATTGGATCCGGTAAAATGAATTTATTATCGGAAATATCATACCAAATATTATTGAATATCAGCTTAGAGTTTTGATTATTATTTAAAATGAATTCTATCACTTCATAGTTGTCTGTTACTTTTTCCCTTCTGCCAATAGCCACTTGGGCCGTGCTAAAGTCATAATCATCAAAATCATAGTGGCTATACGCTATAAACTCATTCATTTTTTTTTGAATATACTCTAAAGATGCACTGCCGTCTTCTTCCAATTGGTTTAGAAGTTCATTGATTTTATGAAGCAGACTGCGGCATGCCATATTGCTTTGATTTAAGTTTTCGCTTATCGCTCCGATGCCATCCCTTATTTTATCTATATCCAATAGATCCTTTAAGTCAAAATGAATACCCCTTTGTCTTCCCTTTTTTTGTACAATCAATAATTTTTCAGATAGGCCAAAGTTGTTTTGATACAGCAATTGTTTATCTTTATAGGATAAATACTCCCCCATCAACCGTTTTTCATCATGGCTGATGGAGTTATCTGAAAATATTTGGCCAATTAAATTAAAAATAGCAACAGCAAGGCTTCCCTTTCTGCCAACCGCTTCGCTGTCAAACGGATAATTCATAAAATATGCAGTCGGAAGCATTTCTATCAATTCTAACCGGTTATTTTCCAGAACTTTTTTTATTTGCTCTTTATCCCGTATTACCACATGAGGTGATTTGCTTTTTGTATGAATGACACTGACCGGATCAAGCAATATGCAAATTCCATTTTCTTCCAAATGTTCCGATATATTTTTTATTGTTTTTTCATAATTGTCTTCGTCGGTGATATGAAGCAATACATCGGCTGCAAAAATTAAATCATACGTTCCCTCATAGTTATAGCTGTCCGAAACATCTCCCTGCTTAAAATGGTAGTCTTTGTATTTCCTGCTTAATTCAACGACAGATTTTTCAGCGATATCTATGGCATGATATTCTTTAACGCCTTTATTGTGAAAGTACTCGGTAAAAATCCCTATTCCCGGGCCCAGCTCCAAAACCTTTTTATTGCTTAGTCCATCAAATGCTTTGTTTATCACGCCTTCCACTATATCTATCCTATTCTGGTAGAGAAATTGATTGTAAATTTCCCCCAATCCTATATAGCCTACGCCTTCTATATTAAATTTAGAATTAAGTCTTTGATTCCAATAGTCTTTATAATTAAATCCCCTAATTTTTTTATCTTTCACTGCCAATTCATCTATCATCTTATTGATTGTTTTCAACTGCTTTGCTAACGAATAATTCTCTTCTATAAATTTCCTGTATTCCATGGAGTGATAGCTCTTTTCCTCTATCATTCCGACAGCTTCGTCGATGGTATTGAATAAATACCTCTTATCCCATATTTCACCAGCAAATATGAAGTTATGAATAACAGGTTTTATCCCTTTTGCCATGGCTTCTGCAATACCATATCCAAAACTTTCATGGATGCTGGTAGATAATATATAATTTTTATTCTCAAGCCAATTACTAATATACTCCTTCCAGCCTTCAAATATTACATTGTTTTCCAGGCCCATCTGCTTTATTTGATAGTTCCAATATACCTCAATTAATGGTTCCTGAAACTGTCCTGCAATATATAATTTATACCTTTTATCCCTTTTTACCAGTTGATTGATAATTTGAAGGAGTAAAACCGGGTTTTTCCGCGAGTGGATATACCCTACATAGGCTAAATTAAACCCTTTTGTTCTTTCCTTAAAATTATATTTTTCTAAATCAACACCATTCTCCACTGTTTCTATACTGACTTGTTTCTCAATATCAGGAATACTTGAAACAAGAAATCTTTTAAGATGACTTGCAACAATAATAAGTTTATCAACATTTTCCCATGCCACATTTTTAGGGAAACCAGAAAATACTTCATACCTGTGCAATCTGCAGATTAACCTTTTTCTTTTGGCTATTTCCAGCTTGCTTCCATATATAACAAGCTCGTCGCACCACTCAAACCAGCATATATCCGCCCATTCCATTCCTTTATCTATTTGAGGATACTCTGTAACAACAATTTTCCTTGTCTCATATTCTTCAGAGAGGCCGGCAATGATATCGTTCAGGAAGCTATCCATGCCCTGTTTTACAAAAAAAGCCAATTTCAGCCTTTCTTCTTTAATGGCTTCCTTATGTTCCCTCTGAATCTTTTCTATTTTACTATCGATATTTTCCATAATATCTTTGTCCTTGCAGCTTTCCCTTGCTTTCTTATACGCATGCAGGGCGCTGTCGAACCTGCCGGACTGCTCATAAATATAACCCAGGTTGTACAGCAGGTCAAAGCTTGTGCCGTCAATCTCAAGCCCGGAGTGAATAATTTTTTCCGCATCCTCTGGCCTTCCTTCCATAAATGCCATCACAGCCTTCATGGAATATACTTCCGCATCCTTTTTGACAATGCTCTCATACTCTTGTATCAAGGCCCCGGCGGCCTCTAATTGTCCTTCATTGATTAAACGGCCTATATTTTCTTTCACCTGCGCTTTATAGCTCTCAAAATCGGCATTTTCTTGACCGTTCTGCTCTTTAAACTCGTTCATAAGCAGTTCAATGCCTTTTTTCATATAAGGGTATATATCCAAAGCTTTCCTCAAATAGCGGACATACCCCAGGCTGTCGGAAGATTTAATCTCTTCCGCGCGCAGCATAAGGAGGATAAATGCATCCTCAAGGCTTTTAACCTCATAGACCATTTCATTCCTGATGACGTTCTCACTGTAAATACCCCGGATACTCTTTATGGAAGTGCCGATATATTTTCTAAAAAGCCTTAAATAATCACCGTCGTCCATATTGCCGAACAGCAGGGCATAGCTTTGCAGGGCTTTCTGTACTTTAATGCCGCTAAGTCCGCCGCTGTTGAAGTCACCCTGCAGGTATTCAACAACGGAGGAAATAAAATCCTCATATTTTCTTGTTAAATAATTAAAAAACCGGTTTATATTGGACTCGGAAACATGGGCCAGCAAGGGCTCCAGGGGATTTTTCATTTTTAGCTTGAAATATATCAGGTCCCCGAAATAATCGGGCTGTTTGTTTAAGTCCAACTGCCCGGCAAACTTGTCTATTACCGGGCCCAATTCCTCACCGGAGCTGCTCCAAAATGAAACCCTGATCCTGTTTAAAAACGAATAGGTATCCTTGTCGCCGGCAAACAAAGACATTACCGGTATCTGTTTCTCTTTTTCCAGGCTGTTGATATTGATCTCCAGATATTCATAAAACAGCTTAACCGTATCTTTATCCAGGTCATAGACCTTTTCTCTATAAAAATTTTTCAAGCCCCGGTAATCCTCAATTTTCGCATAGGATCCCGCAATAAACTCCATGGCGTCTTTTATATGCTTTTCACTCGTCAGTTGGTTCAAATACTCTGCCGCTGAATTGAATTTCTTCTGTTTATAATAGAGGATGCCCAAATCATGGAAAACTTCTTCCACCCTGCACAGCGTCTGCAGCTGGACCGAAGGGTTCAGTCTGATAGCCAGGCTGTCATAGTTTTTCACCAGCTCCAGGTATTTCTCATAAATCCTTGCGGCCTCAGCCGGATTGCCCAGATTAACTTCTATTTTCGCTAAAAAGTAATACAGGTCGATGTACTCCTTTTCCAGCTCTATCCCCTTTTGGCAGGCCTCCTTTGCTTTACAAAAACTTTCGAAGTCGTCGAAATACAGATATGCGGTTGCCAGCTGGGAGTATACATAAATATGCAGCTTTCTTTCCGCCTCGTCACGCTTCAGCAGCAAGTTATAGGCCTTTTCCGCCTGTTCCAGGGCCTCCTTATAGTCCTTGTGCATCGCATAGGTCACGGATAATTGAAAATTGTAATATATATTTTCCGGATCCTTTTCCAGTTCGGACTTCAGCAGGCTGCCGGTTCTTTCAAACTTCCTTTCCATTAATTCTTCGTCATCCGAAATATAGCCATAATGTATAATCGAAGTGTTAAGCGCTAAAACAGGATATTTGTAAACGGGTAAATTATGAATGGCGCCTTTATATCCAAAAGTGCCGTCATTTTTAAACAACCTGTGTGAAACTAGAAGCACAAAGTCGTCACTATTGTTATAAACAAGGCTTTTCACCTTCACGGTGCACGTGTTGAAATGATCAGGGTATTCCGATTTGAAAAACACAATAATTTCTTCCGCATCCGCCACTTCTTCATCCGCATCCAGGATAAATACCCACTTGCCCGTCGCATAGCCTATAGTAATATTCCTCATTTCGGAGAAGTTGTTGTTCCACTTGTGGAAATAAACCCTGTCGGTATACTTCCTGGCTATTTCTACGGTCCCATCCTCGGAGCCGGTATCCACAATGATGATTTCGGCATCAATTTGTTCCATTATGGGCTTTAAGCTTTTTAAGCACCGGTCCAGGTTCTTTTCCTCATTTTTTACCATCATGCAAATACTTAAATCCAAATCGACTCATCCCCTTCAATATCCGGTTTCCGCCATATGTTAATTGTAAAATAAGGGATAGAAAGCTCTATCCCTTATTTTGATGAAATTTTCAATAACAGCTCTTCACTTGGTTGTTAAAGCCATAAACTTGAACCGCCGTCCCAATTATCTCAGCAGCTGCAGAACACCCTGGGGCGCCTGGTTGGCCTGGGCCAGCATTGCCTGGGCCGCCTGGGTCAGGATGTTGTTCTTTGTGAAGTTCATCATTTCTTTTGCCATATCCACGTCTCTGATGCGGGATTCAGCAGCCGTCAGGTTTTCAGAAGAGGTACCCAGGTTGTTGATGGTGTGCTCCAAACGGTTCTGAACAGCACCAAGCTTTGCACGCTCCGCCGACACCTTTTGAAGTGCGCCATCAAGGACGGCCAGTGACTTGGAAGCGTTCTCCGCCGTTGTAATGTCAAGGGCCGCCTCCGCATTGACGTCATTGGTCCCGTTGGTAACATTGAGGGTCTTGGAGAAGCCGGTCTGCCCCGCATTGCCCGAGATGCCGAGAGCCGCCGCACGCATGTCGTCAATGACCATCTGCATGGACTGGCCTTTGTTGGCACCGATCTGGAATTTGGCCGTAAACCCGCTGCCTTCCGCACCTGGGCCAACCACCTGGTATATGTTGCCGACGGTTTCGTCAATAACACCGTCCGAACCACTATCTGTAAACCCTAGGACGCTTACCAGAGGAGTATTGGTGCCATCCTTTATTACTATATCCTTGCCGGTCTCTGAAATAAACTGAAGCTTGTTGTCTTTGGAGAGAGACGCGGTCACCTTGCCATCCAGGCCGGCTCCCTGCAGCGCGGCATTGATGTCTTTTACAAGATCCTGCATGGCCGCCTTTGCCACATTGGCGTCGGCATTGCTGGTGTCATAGGTCTTGCCGTTTTCCAGCTTGACTGTTACGGCGCTCTCCGACCCAACGGTAACCTGGAAGGTGGAATTGGCGGTTATGGTCACGTCTGAGCCGGTTAAAACGTTTGTAGCCTGTATTCCTGCCCTCTCCATCAAGGTCGGGTCGCCGGTTGCCGACAGAGTGCCTGCGGCAGCCATAGAGAATATGCTGGCAGCTGTGGCGTCTGTTGTAACCAATGTAATCTTGCTGGTATCGCCGCTGGATTTGGCCGTAAACTGGATGTGGCTGGAGCCGTCATCCTTGATGTCCACCAGATCGGACAGCTTCACCCCTCCCGAAGTTACATCCTTCAGCTTGCCGATAACCGCGCCAATAGTTGCGGCGGCAGCCGTATCAATTGCAATGGACGACAAGTCGAATGTAACATCGTCAACGGTGATTTTTGCCTGCAGCCCGCCTGAAAATGAAGCGCCCGCAAATGCTACAGTCCCGGCAACAACAGCGCTTGTGGCCTTGATGATCTTCGCGCCGTCGGAGGAACTTAGACCGCCGTTCAACAGCTTCTGGGTGTTGAACTCGGTGGTGTTGCCGATCCTGTTGATTTCCGAGGTCAGCTGGTTCAGCTCGTCCTGCAGCGCCTGGCGGTCCGCATCGGTGTTGGTTCCGTTGGCGGACTGGTTGGCAAGCTCACGCATCCTCTGGAGGATGGAGTGGGTTTCATTCAACGCGCCTTCTGCCGTCTGTATCATGGAGATGGCGTCCTGGGCGTTTCTTGAAGCCTGGTCCAGGCCCCTGATCTGGGCGCGCATTTTTTCGGATATGGCAAGGCCTGCCGCGTCATCCCCGGCTTTGTTTATGCGGAGGCCGGAGGACAGCTTTTCCAGTGATTTTGCCGTGTTGGCGGTGTTGGTGGTTAAACGCCCGTACGTGTTTAACGCTTCGATGTTGTGATTGATAATCATGAATATTACCTCCCTGTTATTATGGAACTCAGGGGCATCCATGCCCCCTGTTTCACCGAAACAAATAAAACATTTTTCTATCCGGCCGGATTACAAAAAATGCATTATTGGCTTTACAATACATATATCGATCAATTTCTCCCAACACTTTAGAGAAAAACGAAAAAATTCCGCTCTTTTTGCGGAATTTTTATCCGGCCGGCAAGCCTATTTCTCGTCCTTGCCCTTCAGCAGCCCGTCAAGAGGCACCACCTTCACCTCGGAAGCCTTCCTGTTTTCTTCCTGGATTTCAAGGAAAATCTCTTTCCTGTGAACAGAAACGCTCTTGGGCGCGCTTATGCCGATACGCACCTGGTCTCCCTGAATATCTATAATCGTAACTTCAATGTTGTCATTTATTATGATGGATTGTTCCTTCTTTCTTGTCAGAACAAGCATGGGCGCCTACCTCCTGTCTGCGGAGCTCTTCCAGGATATAGTGTCTCACACTATACCTGTCGGTGTCAAGGACCACCTGCATCCCCCTTTTGTTTTTCACATTGATTACCAGTGGCGCTCTCAGGTTCATGGTCATAAGGGAAACGTCTTCCGGGATCACAACAATGGAGTATATGAGCACATCCTCCGCTTTTTCTATTCCCATAGCCTCCAGCACTTCATCCTTTATATTGACCTCATAGTCATTTTTTATTTTGAAGGGGTCGACTATGACAAAAGCCAGATCCGGTTCATCCACGCTCTGTAGCCATTTAAACGGTGTCTCCTCATTGCTGGCGTCAAGAATAACAAATTTTTTCACATGCTCAAAGCTGGGCAAACCTTCCGGAAAATCCAGTATACCTTCCTCATTAATTTCTACAACCCCAAAATGCTTGGTATCCAGTTGCATTCTTTTTCCTCCCCGTAAATCTTCAACACTCTCTGCCCGTTTAACCCGCAGCCTGTTGCCCATAGCCTCATATATACCTGTCCACCTTATTCCCCGGTTCATATCTGAACCTTATTGAAGCATATTGCTTCATATAAATCCTCACCTGCGCCGGCGTGTAGCTGTAGCTTACGCCTCCGGGAATAAATTTGATTTCCACACCATTGAGGCCGCTTCCCCCGTTTCTTTCAGGCTCGATTATGACTTCTCCGCCTTTTACGTCAAACTTCGGTCCTGTTGCCGGCATGGTAACCATGCCGAATTCATGCTCCGGGTAAGCATCCCGCTCCGCTATATCCGCCAGCGGGCTGCCGCCCTTTTCTATGGCGGCCAGCCTGTCCCCGTCCTCCGCCGTCTTCCCTATAAACTCCATCACCTGCTGGTAGCCCCTCCCGGCGGCCTCCCTTGCCAGTTCAAGAAAGTTTTTCAAACCTGAACTGGCAAAGGCATCATGCTGGTCGATCTGTACCTTGGGCAGTTCGGTATGGATATTAACCCTGGCCTGCTCCTGGTGGATTTGGAGCTTTGCCGCTCTACAGCGCATCTCCATATGGCCGGGAGTGGTTTCTATGCCGATCCGCGCATGCGTCTGAGTAATTATTATGCCCATTGTTTCACCATCCGTGGTGCAAAATCATCCTTCCAGTGTCCGGTTCCCCGCTCCCGGCCCGGCGGACTCCCTACTTCAGGAAATCCACGAGGGTGGGCTGTATGATTCTCGCTCCTCCCGCCAGCGAGGACCTGTATACGTTTTCTTCATTTTTCAAATTCATTATGGCTTCCGCCATATCAACGTCCTCATTGTCGCTCATAAGCTTTGTAAAGTTTATGGTGTCGTTGTCCAGCCTGTTGGAGGTAAGGTCAATCCTGTTCTGCCGCGCGCCCACATCCGCTCTGACTCTGAGCAGGTTGTTGATGTTTTCGTCAAATGTCCCCAAAAGATTGCCGATGGTCTGGTGGTCGCCCGACTCCAGGGCCGCGATAAAATCGCTCATGACCTTGATCATCTTGCCTTCCTGGAGGGAAGTCCCATTCACCTCTGTTGTGGAAGAGAACCCCAGGCTTCCCGCAGCGCTGGAAGAGCTGTCAATGTGGACGGCCGAGGTATCGCCCTGGCTCCCGCTTGTGATCCGCAGGCTGTTTCCCACAAGGGTAACCGAAACATCCGCCGCTGTTGCTGTGGCGTTGTTGATCTGGGTTTGTATTTCCGCCGCCAGGGCATTGTTATCCGCATAAACCTGGGGAGTTATGTTGATGGACACCGCTTCGCCGTCTACAGTGAGGTTCAGTGCCGTATTTCCTCCTGTAAAGTCAAGGGAGGAAATGGGCAGGTTCCCTGTGGCGGTGCCGCTGGTGTCCACCGTAGCCGCCCCACCCATGTTGAAAAGGTCGCCGCCCGGCACGTTGATATTTATGTCATCGCCTATTCCTATTTCATACCTGATATTTTCGCTGTTGGAAACCGGAATATTGAATTTGCCGAAATTGGGATCGTTAGGATCGTCAATGATCAGCTTTTTATCCGTTTTATAGCCTGAAAAAATATACCTCCCTGCATAGGTGGAGTTGGCCAGGTGAATCAACTGAGTTTTCAGTTGTTTCGCCTCTTCGGCGATCTTTTTGGTATCATCGGGTGTGGCTGTACTGCTTGCCCCCTGCACCACAAGCTCTCTGGCCCTTTGCATTATATCCCCGATGCCGGACAATGCGCTCTCGGTGACATCCATCCAGGACTGCCCGTCCTTCACGTTTTTCTGATACTGCTCCACCTGGGACACATCGGTGCGCAGCTTCAGCGCCCTTGTCGCAACCACCGGGTCGTCGGAGGGAACGGCAATCTTCTTGCCGGTAGCAAGCTGTCTCTGGTATTTTTCCATCCTCGTCAGGTTGTTTCCTATATAGTTGATCATGTTGTTGATCAGCATATTGTTTGTGATCCGCATATGAAAAACCTCCGTTTAACGTTTACCCATGTTTGCCGCCTTTTCACACTCCCAGCTTGTTGATCAGCGTGTCATAAATCTCCGCCATGGTGGTGATCATCTTGGCCGAGGCATTGTAGGCGTGCTGGAACTTCACCAGGTTTGCCATCTCCTCGTCCGCCGACACCCCCGAGTCCGAAAGGCGGCGGTTGTCTATCTGCTTTACGATGGCCTGCTGGTTGTCCGAAAGTCTCACGGCCTGCTGGGAATCTATGCCCACGGTGGCAACCAGGGATTTCATGAAGTCCTCCGGGGTACCTTCCGCAAACATATGGGGGTCGCTCCTCAGCTTAAGAAGCGCATTCAGGGTGTCTATATTTCCCTCCATCCCCGCCTCGCCGGAAGTGGAGATGGCGTTGTAGTCGGTCATGACATCGCTGCTGACGGCTAAGTTTTTTGCCGTAATATTCTTATACCGGTCTACAATTCCCGAAACCGAGGTCTCTCCGTTAATCAGGGTGCTGCTGCTGACAGGGTTCCCGTCCTCTCCGAGAAAGGTAAAAAACCTTATGCCTGAGGGCGTATCGGCTGTAGAATTCAAGGCATACCCGTCGGCATGGCCCGCACCGTCCACAAGCCCGGAGGTATCCACACTTCCGTCGCTGTTGCGCACCAGGTTTGAATAGCCTTCATTGAAGGACATGGCAAAGGTCTGGACGAACTCATTCAGCTTGTTCATGTAGAAAGGGATCCCCTTGTACATGGGGCTGGCGGTGGTGCCGTCAAGCCCTGTTTTTCCGTCATTGCCGTCCCGCATGTCCAGGTAGCCCCTGAGCTCTCCGCTCTTCACCTCCAGGCTGTTTCCGTCCTTCCATCCCACTTCGTAAAGGTTGTCCACATCCTCTGCGTTCAGCTTGTGGGATTCATCCCTCTCCTTCACCGCCAGTTCGCTGAAATTGAAATGGTCCACAAAGGCTTTCCCGCTGATGGTAATGACAAAATGCTTGTCGTCTTTCCCGTTGGGCAGCTTGCCCGTCACCACTTCGCCGGCGTCAATGTTGATGAGCTTGGACAGCTTGTCCACCAGGAGGGTCCTCTGGTCCCGCAGGTCATTGGCCTTGCTGCCGTCCAGCTCCAGTGTGTATATCTGCCTGTTGAGCTGCTGTATCTGCTTGCCCAGGGAATTGATTTCCTCCACCTTTGTGTTGATCCTGTAGTTCAAATCGCTTTGAAGCTTTTCCAGGTGAACCGCGGTGCTGTTAAAATACTTGGCCAGGGTCACGCCCCTCTCCCTGACAAGGGCCCTTGTGGCTCCACTGCCCGGATCCTTTGCCAGTTCCTGGAGAGAGTTGTAAAAGTCATTCATGATGGTGGTAAATCCGCTGTCCGACGGTTCATTAAAGGTGGCCTCCAGGTCGGACAGCACTTCGCTTTTTGCCTCCCACTCCCCCTGGGCCGTATATTCGCTCCAGTACTTGAAGTCCAGGTACTCATCCCGGACCCTCTGCACCGAAACTACGTCCGAACCGGTTCCCACCATGCCCCTGCCGTCGTAGACGGACAAGGGGTTTGAGGCGGATATGACCGCCTGCTGCCGGGAATAACCCGGCGTATTGATATTGCTGAGATTGTGGTTAACCACGTCAAGGGCCTTCTGCGCCGTAAAAAGCCCGGTTGCGGCTACATTAAGGCCGAAAAAGGAACTTCTCATCTCTCATCACCTGCCTGCCAATCCCATTCTTGATATTATGGTGTCAATCATTTCATCTATGGCGTTAAGAACTCTTGATGAAGCATCATAGGCGTACTTGTACTTCATCATGTTCGTCATTTCTTCATCCATGGACACTTCGGCAATGGACTTCCGGCTTGCGTCCGCGGAATTTACCAGGTTCAGCTGGCTTTCGGAAATCCTTGAGGCCTCCGAGCCGCCGCTGCCCACCTTGAGTATGATGGACTGGTAGTACTCATCCAGGCTCAGGGTTTTATTCACCTCTTTCATAACCGATTCATTCCTCAGGTTGGCAATGGAAAGGGCAACGGTGTTGTCCCCGTTTGACCCGGCGGAAGATGCCACAATATTGTTGAGGTCCGAAAGGTTGTCGTTCAGTTTGATATTTCCCATTTCCATGGGGTAGGCGCTGTTGATGACCGTAAAAAAATCATCCCCCGGACCGCCCGGATTTCCCATGGTGGTACCGCTCCTGTGCAGAGCATTCACTTCCCTTGCCATGATATTGACCAGGGCATTAAGCCTTTTCCTCAAATCAGGTATAATATTGCTGGATCCACCCACCGAGCTTATTTTTCCATTGACATCGCTGTTTATATCCTTGTTGATGCTGGCCATGACGCCGTCCAGGTTCGCTGAATCCATGCTGTACAGTTTCCCCCCCGTGGCGTCGGCGATGCTGTTCCAGCCTGCATCCCCTGCGCCTGCCCCTGAAGTAAAATAACCCTCCGGAGCCACAATGGAGGTGCTGACCCCTGCGGCGTTCAGGCTTGCAGCCAGCGCAGCGGCAGCCGCTGCGTCCACTTCCGTCCCCTCGTCTCCGCCGATGCTTTCCCCGGTGAATACCACGGCGTACCTGGAAGCGTCCTGCCTGTAGGGTGTGTTCACCAGGGCGCTCACTACCCCGGTAGAATCGTCAAAGTTGTTCCCGCTGTCGCCGGTGTTTTCGGTAATGGCGTTGACGGCTTCGGCAAAGGAACTCCCCGCCGCATCTATGTTGGATTTGTCCCACACCATGGAATTCATGCTGGAACTGCTGCCGAAGGTGACAAGGCGCAGGTTGAAGTCCAGCCCCTTGCTTTTAAGTTCATCCACGTACTTGTTGATGGAGGCCTTGATCTTCTCAAGGTTTGCACCGCTTCCGGCGGAGTTGTCCACTACAAATGTAATGTCGGCCTTTGTATTGGGCGATCCGTTTTCAGTGCTGCCTTTGGCTCCAAACACCTCTCCCCTGGATTCCATCAAGCCTTTTATAATACCGCTTTTAACAGGAACCTCCATATCGGTTCCCTCCAGCTTGGGCACGTAGAACAACCCTCCCGTGCTGTCTTCGGCGGCATAGAGGCTGGTGTGTTCATCCTTGTTCACAAGAAAATACCCTCCCAGGGTTATGGCAAGCTGGCCGTCCTGCATTTCAGTGACATCGGCGTCCACCAGCTTTGACAGCCTGTCCACCAGGGCATTCCGCTGGTCCCGGTAATCATTGGCTCTGTCGCCGGATACCTCCTCGGTCATGATTTTTAAATTCAATTGGGCAATCTTTGCAGTGATGTCGTTTACTTCATTGATCCTTACCTGGATTTCCGAATTCAGGTCCTCCTGCATTTTATCCAGCTGCTGGCCCAAATGGTTGACCTGTAATACCAGGTCTTCTCCCCTCTGCCTCACAAGCGCTCTCACCGTAAGGCTGGCGGGGTCCTTTGAAAGCTCCTGCCATGCATCCCAGAACTGGTTCATCACATTCTGGAGCCCCGAACCCATGGGTTCGCCTAAGATGGCCTGTATGTCCTGAAAAGTCTTGTTCCGGGATTCCCAGTAGCCCAAGGTGGTATTCTCCTGCCTGTATACATTGTCAAGGAACGTATGCCTTATTTGCCTGATCTGCTCAACGTCGGCCCCCAGCCCCAACTGGTACATTCCGTCCCGGGAATACTCGGTCCGGTATTGTGCGGAAGCAATCATAAGCTGCTGCCGCACATACCCTGGAGTATTCACGTTGGAAATGTTGTGGCCTGTGACATTGAGCCCCTGCTCGCTGACGCTTAATCCTGTTCTCGCTATTTCATAGCTTCCAAAACCTACCGACATTTTGATCCTCCGAAATCCGTCTAGTGTTTAACCCCTAGGGTTTATTAACCCGTCCCCTCCTGGGAAGCATGCCCTCATGCCTTAAAGCTTTATGTCGAAAAAGCTGCGCTTTTCGGTTCCGCTGGCCTGGCCTGTGCTCCCGTAGTTGTTGTTTCCCGTACTTATCCCGGCGAACATATTAATGGAAAAATTGATAAAGTCAAGAGAGTTTTTAATGAGCCTGGCATTCAATTCATTGGCACTTTTCAAGCCGTCCAGTATGCCGGCCATATGTTCCTGGGCGTTTTTCAATTTCTGCGCGTCCTCTTCATCCACATACTTTTGCAGTTCGGTTATGGTCAAGTTTGAGATATCGTCTCCTGTCTGCTTTGAGCATTTTTCCACAATCTCCTCCCTCATGGCTTCAAGCCGCCCCACCTGAAGCACCAGGGACTGCTCCAGTTTTACCATGTTTTCAAGCTCTCCCACTTTCCCTTCCACAATGATTCTTGTTTTGTCCTTCGACATTTTAAGCAGGCTTTCATATACCCTTGCTTCCTGGCCAAGAACCCCTATCAATTCGCCGATCACATTAGCATCCAGTTTATTCATCCTGCATCCCCCATTGTCCGCAACAGATTGCTTACATCCACCATTCATTATAAATACGCTGCGAGTTGAACAAATTAAAGCCCCTTCCCCAGATTCTTATCATGTAAATTTTCAGTATAAATTATAAATAAGGTAGATACCGCGCATATAACACATTTGCGGGATAAGAAAACGTATCCCGCAAATAAAATAATTAGATATTCCAAACACGTCAAATACAAGTGTGGTTTTTTGATGGATGCTTACACTTTTTTGTCTACAATGGAGCTTATTATTTTATCCGCCACTTCACTGCCGCTTACAGTGTAATTTCCCGAACGGTATTTTTCCGCCAGCTCGCTCACTTTGTCCAGCCGTATATCCGGTATCTCCTTCACAGCTTTCAGGGCTGTCTGATAGTCTTTCGCCTGGTTGGACAAGGACAGCACATCCCTTTTTGACGCCGTACCTGCCGTCTTATCCACTTTACCCGCGCTTTTCAGGTTATCGTAGACACCCAGGACCTTCGGGATCTCCCCCCATATTTTCATAAACTCCTCTCACTCCTAAAACATTACTCATGCCGCCGACACATACGAACCGTCAATAGGCCGCTGATACCATATCATTCTCCATTGCCCGGTCTAATATAAATATCGGTATTATTCAAAAAAAATTTATATGCAATTTACTTTTTTTCAGTCTTATTCAGGTATCGCATTTCAAAGGGCTTTTTCGATGTTTCCGGCGGATCCAATCTGCTTTTCATCTGCTTGGCCGTTGAGCTAAAATCCTTGACAAGCATCTTGGAGCACTCGTTGCACAGTCTTCCGGTCCTTATGGACCTGCCGCAGTTCTCACACTCCAGCACAATGTTGCCTTCATCGCCTACGATTTCAAGCCGCCCTTCCTTCAGGTACATTTTGATTTTTTCAACACTGATATCCAGTGTGGAAGATACCTCCGACAGTGTGGCACCCGGATTTTCATACAGGTACTCCTTTACGCGCTTGAAATCCTCCTCATCGGCCTCTCTGCACGCAGGGCAGATGGGGGGGCCTCCTATGTGGTTGTAAATTTTTCCGCATCTTCTGCAATTTCTCACATCCGGCATTTTCATACCTCCATTCCAATAGTTGAAAGTTGAAAGTGGAGAGTCGGGATTTGCCTGTTCCTTTCAATTTTCAACATTAAACGTTCAACGCCAAACCGCTTTTTCAACTTTTCACCGGCCAAGATTTTCTTCCTGAAGCAAGGACCGCTGCCATTACGCTTTTAGCCCCGGCCTCCTTTAATACCCTGGCACATTCTTCCAGTGTACTCCCTGTGGTAAATATATCGTCAATAAGCAAAATAGTTTTATTGCTAATTTTGTCCGGATGATGAACCATAAAAGCATTCATTATATTGGTGCGCCTTCGGCTTCTATTCAAAAGGCTCTGGCTTTCGGTATCCTTCACCCTTGACAGCAGCCGGGAGCATTCCGCCACACCTGTTTCCCTGCTCAACACCTTTGAAATCAGATAGGACTGGTTGAACCCCCTTTTCCATTCCTTACGCCTGTAAAGGGGTACACTAATGATCATATCAAATTTATGCCGCTCCATCAAGCCTTTTACCCTGTCTGACAATAGAGCCGCAAATGTCCTGCCGTAAGCCGGCCTGCCAAAAAACTTGTATCTTATGAGGGCATCCCTGATTATGCCTGCATAGTCGCATACGCACACAATTTCATCGCAATACCTGCCGCTAAAATCCACATCGGACCCGCCGTCCCCATTTTGCATAAATGGAATTTTGCCGTAGCAGGCATCACAAATGCCCACCCTTGCCCATACGGGGAGGAAAGCTCCGCAAAATATGCACCTGGGGGGAAAGATAACATTTAAAATTCTGCCAAGCATACCTGTCCTTTTTTATTTTTTACTGCAAATTTTTATATAAATAATTCTACTACATTTTTATGTAAAAATAAACATTATTTTCATGCATTGCGGTATAAGCGACCTGCAATAAAGAACAGACTTTTCCCCTCGCTAATTTTATTTGAATCCTATGTAAATATCTTTTCCGCAAGAAAAAATGCGACGATAAACGGAGATAGAAATAGAAATAATTACTTACAGTGCAAATTTGAGCAGCAAAACAAAAGCATTATGTAAAAGATTTATAAAACGGGAAAAAAGGCATCTAGACCGCATTTTGAATAAAATATGAAATGTATTATAATCAGTCAGTATATAAAAATATTCACTGCTACAAATGGTGCTCAAGGGTATGTATACCCGTTTTCACTTTTTTGTAGTTTATTTTTTCGTGAATGCAAATTTCCTTATATACCGTAGTGAAGAAAATTTTGTTTGGCAGAAGCTTTTAATAAATCGCTGACCATGTGTAAAAAATAAAGAGGTAGAAAGTCATAGGTGATTTTATGCTTGACAGTGTAAAAAGGTTTCTGATAGGAAGGCCTTTAAAAAATGAAGCATTGAATGAAGAAAAATACGGCATATTGTGGGGTCTGCCCATTCTTGCCAGCGATGCCCTGTCGTCGGTTGCCTACGCAAGCGAGGAGATTCTGCTTGTACTGGTACCGGCCATAGGAGTTCTGGCATACAGCAACCTGTTGTATATTTCCGCTGCCATCATAGCCCTGGTGGTAATACTGGCTTTTTCCTACAGGCAGACCATACAGAACTACCCAAACGGAGGGGGAGCCTATATCGTCGCCAAGGAGAACATCGGGGTGGTAGCCGGAGTCACCGCAGGGGCCGCACTTTCAGTGGACTACGTGCTGACGGTGGCCGTCAGTATATCTTCAGGCGTCGCACAGGTAACCTCCGCCTTCCCAGTCCTGATTCCTTACACGGTGCCCATCTGCATAGCCGTTGTGCTGCTTTTGATGATGGGGAATTTAAGAGGCATCAGGGAATCGTCAAAGATGTTCAGTATACCGGCCTATGCCTTTATTTTCGCCATACTGTCCATGCTGGTGGTAGGCTTTATAAAAATCAAAAGCGGGTATGTCCCCCCTGAGCCCTCTTTGAAAACGGCTGTTGAACCGGTTAGCCTGGCACTGCTGCTGACCGCGTTTTCCAACGGCTGTGCGGCGGTCACGGGAATAGAGGCGGTGAGCAATGCGGTCCCCAACTTCAAGGCGCCCTCCACAAAGCATGCAAAAACCGTCATGCTGCTCCTGGCAGGATTGGTGATCATCCTTTTCGGAGGTACTTCCCTGCTGGCCAATACGTTCCATGTAGTACACAGTGAAGAAAAAACGGTGTTGATCCAGATTGCCGAAGAAATATTTGGCAACGGATTTATGTTCTATTATATCATGGCCTCCACTTTTATAATCCTTGCAATGGCTGCCAACACTGCATTTTCAGGATTTCCCCTCCTTGTGTCCGTTATGGCGAAAGAGGGCTTTGCCCCCAGGCAGCTCAGCATGCGGGGGGACCGTTTAAGCTTTTCAAACGGAATCATCGCACTGTCGGTAATAGCCATCCTGCTCATTGTCGTATTTAATGCCAATGTCTCTTCCCTGATAGGACTGTACGCCATCGGCGTATTCATATCCTTTACATTGTCCCAGTCGGGCATGTTTCTCCACTGGTGCAGGACCCGTGAAAAAGGCTGGGTGCACAAAGCCTTTATTAACGGGCTTGGTGCCCTGGTAACGGGCATTGTTGTTGTGATTATCGCAGCCACAAAATTCCATGAGGGCGCATGGATTGTGGTGGTGGTGGTACCCATTTTAATTCTCATGATGTTAAAGATCAAAAAGCATTACACGGCGGTTTCAAAGCAGCTGCGGATATCGGCGGAGGAGCTCTCCGCCGTGGAAATTCAACATGACGCCTACAGGAACAGGGTTATCGTGCCCATTGAAAGTGTAAACAGGGCGAGCATTCGGGCGTTAAAATATGCCAAGACCATTTCGGACAACGTGGTGGCCTTCAGTGTGTCCATAGACGAGGAACAGGCCCAAAAGATGAAGGATAAGTGGGGTTATCTGAACACTGACATCCCCCTCATAGTAAAATATTCCCCTTTCCGGAAGGTTGTGGACCCTTTGCTGAAGTTTATAGAATCCGCCGAGTACGACTATAAAAAAGGAGACATGATCACGGTCATCCTCCCTCAATTTTCGGTCAGGTCCTGGTGGAACAAGATCCTCCACAACCAGACCACCCGCTATATAGAGCGCCAGCTTTTAAAGCACAAGCACATTGTGGTGTCGGTAATGCCTCTTCAGCTCAAAGAGGATGACTTTGTTTTAAAAAGCAAGAACTATTCATAGCCTGACTTTTTATCCATCTTCAGGCTTTTACCCACAGCTTCAACCGCACTGTCGATCAAATGGGGCAAGGGCTCGCTCTTATCCACCCCTACAATTTCTATGTTGCACCGGTTCAGCGGTAAAAGCAGCTTTCTGGCAGGACTTTCGGATATTGCCTTCGCCATCAAGGTGGTCAGCTCCCCGCTCATGGAATTGGCGACCACCACGCTGATGGTGCCCATGATGACATCCACCTTATGGACATTATATACAATTGCGTTTTCGCCTGTAGCCGCTTCATTCGCCCCCGCCTTGATCATGGAAGACGTGGCGATGGCGTTTGTGCCCAGCGCAATAATTTCAACATCTTCAGGAAGCTCTCTCCTCAGCTTTTCCACAATGGCCCTGCCTATGCTGCCCCCCTGGCCGTCTATTACAGCGATCCTCATACAAATCCTCCTTAGACAATGAAAGGCCATGAAAACCGGTTTAACCGCTTCTGCGATTAAATCAGCCTTCATGGCCAATCTCTTTTTTTTGAACTTCGATAATTAAAAAAAATACCGGACGGCAATCCCTACACAAGCAAGCCTTCATGGCTTAGAATTGCAATCATTATACCACATTATGCCGGGCAAGTCCAGCGGAGATGCAGAGAATTTAGGAAGGAAACTGGGAAGAGATCAATTCCTTATAGGCCCCATCCTCAGCCATGAGTTCATCATGGCGTCCTGTCTGCACTACCCGTCCATTGCTTAATACCACCAGCCTGTCCGCAGAGAGGATGGTGGAAAGCCGATGGGCGATAACCAGAGTAGTACGGCCTTTTCTCAACCTCTGCAGCGCTTTTTGGATGTCGTTTTCATTCTCCGAATCGAGATTGGATACCGCCTCATCCAGGATCAAAACAGGCGAATTCTTCAGCAGAGCCCTCGCAATGGCGATCCGCTGTCTCTGCCCGCCCGAAAGCTGAACTCCCCGCTCTCCCGTCATTGTGTCGTAGCCTTCAGGCAGCCCGGCGATGAACTCATGGGCAAGGGCCGCCTTTGCGGCTTTCTCCACCTCCTCATCCGATGCCTCGGGACTTCCCAGGCGGATGTTCTCACGGACGGAGGTGTTGAAAAGGTAGACATCCTGGAGCACCGCCGACGTCATGTCCCTCAAGCTGTCCAGGGACATGTCCCTTATATCCCGGGACCCGATTTTGACCTGTCCCTCCTTCACATCCCAGAACCGGAGAAGGAGATTGATGCAGGTGGTCTTGCCCGCACCCGAGTGCCCTACCAGAGCCACCGTCTCGCCCGGCTTCACCGCAAATGAAACCTTATCCACCGCATTGGCCAGATCCTCCCTGTAGCTGAAGCTCACACTGCAGAATTCCACCGCCGGCTCCAGCGCCTTTGCCGGAACGGATTTCCCATTGTCCTCTACCAGCGCCTTCCCTTCAAGGACCTGAAACACCCTGTCCGAAGCCGCCGCAATCAGCCCGAAATTCCTGGCGATGGAGCAGATCTCCAGGACAGGGGCAAAGGTGTAAACCGCCAGAATCACCGAAACGGTAAACCATTCGAAGCCCAGTTCTCCCTTCAATGTCAGAAAAGCGGAGGCGGCCATCACCGCCACCATGGCAAATCCCGTAAAGGCATTTAAAAGAGCGCCCTCAAGGCCCAGGCGCCTTCCGTACGCCACCTGGCTTTCTCCCAGGAGCCCCATGGCCTGTCCCATTTTCTTCAAATAGCCTCCCCTGTAGTTCATGGCCAGGATTTCCCTGAGCCCCTGGATGCCCTCAACCGTCCCGGCGTTTGCATCCGCAAGCTTCTCACGGACGTCCCTTCCCTGGATGTCCGCCTTTTTGCGCATCCAGAAGGGAACCAGGGCGACCAGCAGGATAAACAGGAGCAGCAGAGCCGCAAGGGCCCAGTTCAGTATGCCGAGAAACGCCAGCACAATGGCCGGAACGATGAAAGCCACCAGCATGGTGCCGAAGGTATGGGCAAAAAACCATTCCAGCACTTCCACGTCGCTCATCAGCGTGGATGCCAGCTGTCCTGAGCGCATGTTGAGAAGGATGGCCGGCGCGACCCGCTCCACTGCCCTGTAGAGGAGGATGCGGAAGTCCGCCAGGATGCGGTAGGCCACTTCATGGGCAAACCACATCTCCGCATAGTACATCCCCGCCCTCAGCACGGCGATGGCCCCAAGAACCGCAAAAAATGTGGCCCCCACGGTGTGAAAGGCTCCTTTGGCCACGAGTCCCACCATGTAGGCGCACACCACCGACAGGGAGATGGCCAGGAGATGGTTGAGCACGCCGCTGCCTACCGCCAGGGCCATCCCCCTCCTATAGGGCTTCAGGTATTTAAACAGTTTTATAAATCGGCTCATCCGTCCGCTCTCAGTTTTCAGCCTGTTCATATAGCTTCCCCCCCCTCATAGTATTGGGCTTTCACCAGCCTGGAATAGGCTCCTCTTCTTTCCAGCAGCTCCTCATGAGTGCCCCATTCCACCAGACGGCTGTTTTCCAGCACAAATATGCGGTCCGCCTTCCGCACCGTAGACAGCCTGTGGGCGATGATGAGGGTGGTCCGGTCCTTCATGAGAAGCTCCAATGCCTGCTGGATGGCCCTTTCACTTGCCGCGTCCACGCTGGAGGTGGCCTCGTCCAGGACCAGGAAAGGGGCATCCTTTAATATGGCCCTGGCAATGGCGATCCTCTGGCGCTCCCCTCCCGAAAGGGTGGCCCCCCGCTCGCCCACCAGGGTCTGATATCCCCTGGGAAGCTTTGCTATGAATGAATGGGCATTGGCCATTCTTGCGGCTTTTTCAAGTTCTTCCGCCGTGGCCGACGGTTTTGCCATGCGCAGGTTTTCCTCTACCGTGCCGTAAAACAGGTAGGTCTCCTGGAATACCACGGCAATCCGGCTTCTTAAATATTCCAGGGAATAGTCCCGGATATCCTTCTCTCCAAACAAGATCTGCCCCTCCTGGGGGTCGAAAAACCGGAGCAGCAGGTTCACCACCGTAGATTTGCCCGCTCCGCTTTTTCCGGCGATAGCCACCCTTTCTCCGGGTTTGATGTCAAAGCTGACATGTCTCAAAGCCGTCCTTTTTCCGCCGCTGTACGCAAAGGACACATCCCTGAAGCAGACGCCGGGCAGAAAACGGGCATGGTCCCCTGCCCGGGCGGTTTCCTCTTCAGCCGCTTCCACCGGTTCATCCAGCAGGGAGAAAACCCCTCTGGCCGCCGAGAAGCCCAGGAAGCTTGAATGCCAGTAGTTATTCAGCTCATTCACCGGCCGGAAGCACTCGACCACGAGGAAAAGCACCACAAAAAGCGCGGATAAAGGCATATATCCGTTGGCGACCCTCCATGCGCCCACGGCAACCGAAAAAGCATAGCCTGCGGCCGACGCCAGCAGGATTAGGGCTGAATCGCACAGGGAAATGGTGGTTTCCCTCACCGCCTTTTTATAGAGCGTTTTTGCGTCCTCCTCCAGCTCTTCCCCTTTTTTTCCGCTGGCATTAAAAACCTTCAGGGTGGTCATTCCCTGCATGGCGTCAATAAACTGGGCGTTTAAAACCGCATAGGACTGCCAGTATCCCAGAATGTATTTATTGATGAAGCGCATGCCGATTTGAGGCCCGAAAACCGCCAAGGCGATTCCCGCCAGAATCACGGCGGCAACCACGGGGTCCAGCGTGAAGACATAGGCGGTTATGAAAAACGCCGAGGCAAGGACCACAAAAAGCTGGGGGATGTAATTCACCAGAAAATGTTCCAGGGATTCGATCCCGTCGGTGATCAGCGCCTGGACATTGCCGCTGCGCCGGCTGTTCAGGTATCCCGGCCCCAGCTGCATCACCTTGTCCATCACGATTTCCCGGATGCGTGCCTTCACGTCGCAGGCCGCCTTTCTGGAATACACCTCGTTTTGCCGCAGCAAAAAAGCACGGATGGCAATACATAAAACAGAAATGCAAACCATGGTGAAAAAGTAAGACCAGCCGCTCTGCCGAAAAACCGCCGAAATGCCGTTGGCCGTGGCAAAGGCCTGGCCTACATAGGTTGCGGTTATCAGTATCCCCATCCCCACTTTTACCGCGATCTGCTTTTTGATTTGGCCTGCAAAGAGGCACAGCCTCAGGTAAAAATTCATAAGTAAAACCTCTCCTCACTTTACAGCCGTCTTCACCCCGCCTACCATAAACATGGGTGTGGACCTGTACATAATTTTTTCAGATTCATCCCAGACCCTTTCGGTAATATCGGTCTCCGAAAACACCGGTGAAAAGCCGCAGCCCTTCAAGGCCTCCAGATCCCACTGGGGCCTTCTCTCCCGGCTTAAAGGCAGTTCCCTGCTGATGCGGTCCGACTCCTCCATGTCCGCCTGGTCATGGGGGTTCCTCAAGCCCAGCTCTCTGCTTCTTTCCATATCCTCCTCGTACTTTCTCCTCATCTCCTGGTCAAAAAGGCGCAGGTGCCAGTTGGCATCAAAGATCAGCAGCCTTCCCCCCGGTCTCAGGACCCTGTTCCATTCCTTATAGGCTTGCTCGGGCTCCCTCAGGGTCCAGGTCAGATTCCTGCACACAATCAGGTCAAAGCTGCCGTCGTCAAAAGCCAGCTTATGGCTGTCCATTTTGAAAAAGCGCGGTGAGACACCGGCTGCTTCAGCATTTTGACGGGCAAAGGCCAGCATGTTCTCGGTGCAGTCCACCGCCCACACCGAATGGCCCAGGCCGGACAGGATGATGGCAAAAAAGCCGGGCCCGGTGCCGATATCCAATATATCCAATTTTTCTTTTTGGGGAGCGTGCTCCGTGATTATTTTAAGCCATGCCTCCCTTTTAAAACCGGAAAGCTCGTTCTGGATAGACTCGCTGTACCTCTGGGCTTCACCGTCCCAGTACCGCTCGATGCGGGATTGAATTTCCATACCGATTCCTCCTTGTTAATAGTGATGACAGGCAACATAATGCTTTTCAGATACTTCTTTAAGTCCGGGAGCCGTATCAAGGCACCGGGCCGAAGCCCTTGCACACCTTCGCGCATAGCTGCATCCCCCGGGGCCTGTCCCCGGCTTCTCATTCTCATCATTTTTCACTTCCATATTTTTGATTTTCCCGGGATCCGCCGGCAGGACAGAGGAAAGCAGTTTCTCGGCGTACGGGTGGCAAAGCGCTTCAAACATGGATATATCCGCAATATATTCCACCACATTGCCTAAATACATGACGGCAAGGGCGTCGGACAGATAGTATACCGCCTCTATATCGTGGGATATAAAAAGGTAGGAGAGGCCGTACTCCTTTTTCAAATCCGCGAGGAGGTTCAGAATCTGAGCCTGCACCGATACATCCAGGCTGCTCAAGGGTTCGTCCAGGACAATCAGCATCGGCTTCACTGCAAGGGCCCTTGCGATGCACACGCGCTGCAGCTGGCCTCCGCTGAACTGTCCCGGATACTTGTGCCTGTCCTCCTTATTCAGCCCCACGGTTTCCAGAAGCTTTTCCACCATCCCCTCTTCCTCATCCTTATTCAGCTTCAAAAAATTCCTGATGGGTTCGCCGATCACTTTACCCGCCGTGTGCCTTGGATTTACCGAACCGGTACAGTCCTGAAACACCATTTGCAGCTCCTTTCTCATCAAAAGCCGTTGACTCCTCGGGGAACTGAGCATGCTGCTTCCCATCAGCAATATCTCTCCCTGGTCGGGCTTCTCGATTCCTGCGGCGATTTTTCCCAGGGTGGTTTTCCCGCAGCCGCTTTCACCCACCAGGCCCAGGCAGGTCCCCTGTTCAATAGACAATGTCACCCCTTTAACCGCCTCTATAACCTTTTTCCTTTGCCAGAAGTACCTCTTGAAGGAGTACTTCCGGCTGACGTCCCGCATTTCAAGAACATGCATCCATTTTCACCTCTTCTTCACCGGCATACAGCAGGCACCTCACCGAATGGCCGCCTGTTGCGCCCGTTTCCTTCATGTCAAATTCCAGGCAGTCCTTCCGGGCACAGCGGCATCTTTCGTAAAAAGGGCAGCCCCGGCTGCGCTTCATGAGAGAAGGAGGATAGCCCTCCAGCACGTTCAGCCTGTCTTTCGTAAATGCCGGTCTTGATTTCATCAAACCCCGGGTATACGGGTGCATGGGGTTGCAGAATATTTCCCTTGAAGGAGCCTGTTCCACCACATAGCCCCCGTACATCACCGCAACTTCATCCGCCATCTGGGCAATCACGCCCAAATCATGGGATACCAGAAGCATGGCGGTCCTGTAATGGTCCCTGAGCTCTGCCAGCTCTTTCAGTATTTGATACTGCACCGTTACATCCAGGGATGTGGTGGGTTCATCTGCAATCAGTACGTGGGGGCACATAAAAAGGGCAATGGCGATCATAACCCTCTGAAGCATTCCCCCGCTCAACTGAAAGGGATACTGGCCCATGACCTTCTCAGGCTCGGACAGGTTGAGCTTCAAAAGCATTTCAACGGCAATTTGACCGGCCTCTCTCCGGGTAACCTCTTTGTGGGTCCGTATGGTTTCAGTGAAATGCTGCCCTACGGTAAGCAAGGGATTAAAGGAGCTGATGGGGTTTTGCATCACCATGGCCACACTGCTGCCCCGCAGACGCCTGATTTTCTCCCGGTTTAAGTATGGAAGCTCCTTTCCCTTCAGCCGGACACTGCCTTCCACCTTCCACCGGTCTTTTTCCAGAAGCCCCAGGAGGGACAGACAGGTTATGGATTTCCCGCAGCCGCTTTCGCCGATGAGGCCCAGCACTTTTCCCTCTTCAAGGCAGAAGGAAACATCCCTTACAACGCTGATTTCCCGCTGCCGGTGCAGGAGGCTCACACACAGCCCCTCCACATCCATCACTTTTTCTTTTATCATTTGCATCCGCCCCCTTTCATGTTACACTTTCATCCAGTACGTCCCGGAGAGCGTCCCCGATAAGGTTGAAGGAGATCACTATGAGGGTTATCAGCATGCCCGGATAGAACATCAATTCAGGAGCACTCCTTATAAACCTCCTGCCCTCTTCAATCATCGCACCCCATTCGGGTGTGGGCGGCTGCACCCCGAAGCCGAGAAAGGAATACCCCGAAAAGTGCAGGATAAGGCTCCCCAGGTCCAGCGTGGAGAGTACAATCAGCTGGGGCAGCACATTAGGAAGAATATGCCTGAAAATAATCTTCATGTCCGATGTCCCCGCCACTTTTGCCGCACTGACAAACGTGCGCTCTTTTATGCTCAGCACAAGGCTTCTTATGATGCGGACATACCAGAGCCACTGGACCAGGATCATCCCGATGATGACATTGACCATGCCGGAACCCAGCACGCCTATGATTACCAGCACCAGCACCAGGCTGGGAAATGAGAGAAAAATATCGCAAAGCCTCATCAGCAAATTGTCTATGCGTCCTCCCCGGTAAGCCGAAAAAATTCCGACGGCGGTGCCGATGGTCAGAGAAAAGCTCATGACGAGAAAGGCAGACCCCAGGGAGATCCGGGTGCCGTAAAGCAGTCTTGAAAGGATACACCGCCCCAGGTGGTCGGTACCCAGCGGGAATTGCCCCCCGGGCCCCAGCAGCTTGAGTTTGAGCTCAATCTTGTTCGGGTCGTTGGGCGCAAGCCAGGGGGCAAAAATCCCGCCGGCAATGACCGCAAGAACGAAGAACAGACAGAGCACGGCCGCTTTATGCTTTACGAACCGGCTTAAAAATTTATCAAACCCCAACCCGATCATCTCCAATCCTGATTCTCGGGTCTATAATGGCACTTGCGATGTCGGCCAAAAGGTTTGACAGCACGAAAACCACCGCCATCAGCGCCACATAGCCCTGGATCATGGGATAATCCCGGTTGAAAATGGACTCGGTGATCAGCCTTCCAAGCCCCGGCCACGCGAAAATATTTTCCACAATGACACTCCCTGCCAGCATATAGCCAAAGCTCATCCCAAAGGCGTTGACCACGGGCAGAAGCGCATTTTTCAACGCATGCTTTCCAATCACCAGCTTTTGCTTCAGGCCTCTGGCTCTGGCATAGAGAATAAACGGCTGCTTTAGATTTTCCAGGATGCCTGACCTTAAGAGCCGGGTATAGCTTGCCGCATAGTTCAGCGCCAGTGTGAGGGAGGGAAGAATGAGATGCTGCCAGGACCCCTTTCCCATGACAGGCAGCAAGCCAAGCTTCAGCGCAAACAATTCGATCAAAAGGAAGCCCAGCCAGAAGGGCGGGGCAGACGCGGCCACAAATGTGAACGCCCTGCTTAAGTGGTCAACGATGCTGTCCTTGAATACTGCAGACAAAAACCCTAAAGGAAGAGCCAGCAAAATCAGCCAGCCCACAGCGGCCAGGGTGAGCAGCAGGGTGGAAGGGAAACTGTGTTTCAGCTCCTCCAGCACCGGTTCCTGGCTGACGTAGGATTTTCCCAGGTCCAGCCTCAGCGCCTTTCCCAGCCAGGTAAAATATTGCTCCGGGAGAGGCCTGTCCAGCCCAAACTCCGCCCGGACCGCCGCAACCGCCCTTTCGGTAGGCGGCGTATTGGTGGCCGTCATATAGGCGTGGGCCGGGTCCACCGGGACCATATGGATCAGGATGAACGTGAGGATGGTTATTCCAAACACGACGGGCACCAGACTGATCAACCTTTTAATTATATAAGCCCTCATAACCTTTAACACCTTTTCTACAAATTCTACGAGTATAGGGCTGCTCTCCAATCAGACCGCAAGCTGCCGTATGAAGAGCAGTTCCCCGTCTGTGTTCTATTGCTGGTTTATATCCACATTCACCAGCGGAATTTCGTTGGTTGTCGCAAAGGTAACCCCTGTGACGTTTTTCCGGAATACGGCCATATTGGTCCTGTAGGATATGGGCAGATAGACTCCCTGCTCATGCAGGGTCCTTAAAATGTAATCGTACATCTTCTGACGGCTCGACTCATCGGTGGAAATCAGCACCTTGCCGATGGTTTCGTCAATGGCCTTTTTCATGGGCAGCCCCAGCTGGGCCTGGTAGTCGAAATGGGACGGCTCCCGGAAGGAAGACACCAGGGAATGGGGGTCATAGGGCGCCCCCCAGGACTCTCCGAAAATCATGCCAAAGTCGCCATTTTTTTGGCGCTGGTAGAAGGAATCCTCCTCTTCTCCCACCAGGTTCACCTTGATGCCTACTTTTTTGCAGTCCGCCTGTATTGCCTCGGCTATGGACCTGTCCACGCTGTCCGCCGCAATGAAGCACAAATCCAGTTCCAGGGCCTTCCCGTCCTTTTCGCGGTAATCCTTTCCCGGCTGGAGCTTCCAGCCCGCATCCTCCAGCAGTTTTCCCGCTTTTTCCGCGTCATAGCCCCGGGCCTCCAGCCCCAGCTTGCAATAAGGGAAGTTTTCAGCGAACAGGGTATCCGCCCTCTTTTCGGTCCCGTATAGAATATTCTCCACAATGCTGTCCTTGTCCACCGCATACTGCAAGGCCATGCGCACCGACAGGTCCTTTGCGGCGCCTCTGTTGGAATTGATGCCGATGACCCGGGTGGTCATGGGGTCGGAGGTAAGGGTTGTGAACCTGCCGGACTTGCTCAGCTCCCTGAAGGTATCAATGCTGATTACGCCGCTGCCGTAAATCATGTCGATCTCGCCCTTTTCCAGGGCCGCCGCCGCGGTCTCCCCATCCGGGATCACCTTTACAATCACCTTGGAAAGCCTGGGCTTTTCGCCCCAGTAGTTGTCATTCCGTATAAAGGTGGCATATTCGCCTTTTTTATGTTCGCTCAGAACCCAGGGACCCGTCCCTATGGGCGCCTTGATGTCCTTGGAGGTGTCGCCGTCCTCAAGAAACCCGGCTGCGCCCAGGATTCTCATGGGCCTTATGAGGGTGAGCTCCTGGAGGGCAGGATAATAGGGGTTCTTAAAATATATTTTGAAGGTGCTGCCGTCCACCGCTTCGGTCCTGTCCATCTGGTTGACCAGCTCCAGCCAGCTGTGCTGGTCCCTTGCCTTCAGTACCGCATCATAGTTTTTCTTTACGATTTCAGCGTTGAAATCGGAGCCGTCGGAGAACTTGACGCCCTTTCTCAAATGAAAAGTGTAGACCTTTCCGTCCGGTGAAATCTCCCAGGTCTCCGCCAGGCAGGGTTCAATTTTCCCATCCTTGCCGTACTTCAAGAGGTTCTCATAGACAAAATCCTGTGCGAACATCTCGCTGTTGTATTGATGGGGATTCAATGTCCCGATGTCGTTGGTGCTGGATATTGTGAGCACCTTTTCGGAGGCGGGGGCGTTTTGCGCCCCGCCGTCCCCGGCCGGCTGTTTTCCGCAGGCTGCCAGCAACCCGGACAGCATTGCAAAAACCAGCAGTCCGGACAGTAAAAACCGTATTTTTCTCATAGCATTTTTTCCCTTTTACTTATATATTTTTTAGGCGGTCATATCGCCCCTCTGTTTTTTACACCACTCTTTTATCGGGGTGGCTGACCGGAAGAGACTGAAAAAGTTTTTTAGTGTACGGATGCCGCACCTGGTATTCCCTGTTCTTATTGTCAATTTCCTCCACAATCCGGCCTCTTTTCATGACAAGGATCCGGTCGGATATAAATCGCACTACGTTGATGTCATGGGAGATAAAAATAAGGGACATTCCGAACTCCTTTTTCAATTCCTTCATTAAATTCAGTATGGAGGCCTGGATGGAAACATCCAGGCTGGAGATGATCTCGTCGCAGATCAGAAGTCTGGGGGTCAAAAGGAGTGCCCGGCAGATGTTGACCCTTTGGAGTTCTCCTCCGCTCAAAGTCTGGGGAAACCTCTCCAGGACACCCGCTCCCAGCTTAACCTTTTCCAGCATATAGGCTATCCTGCGGTGTATCTCCTGTTTGCTCAGCTTAAAATGGTTTACAAGGGGCTCTTTTAAAATATCCCCTATTTTCAATGAGGGGTTGAGGGAAGACAGGGAATCCTGAAATATGATCTGGCAGCTTCTGATGTAATTTTTTAAACTAGTCCCTTTCAACAAGCTTATATCTTCTCCCTCAAAGTAGATTTTTCCCGCTGTGGGCACTTCAAGCCTCACCAACTGCCTGGCAAGGGTGCTTTTACCACACCCGCTCTCTCCTACGATGCCCACCACCTCATCTCTGCCCACAGAGAAACTCACTCCGTCCACGGCCTTTACCACGGCCGTATTTTTCCGCATCAGAGAGAGATTTGACAGGTAATTCTTTTTCAGTTCAACTACCTCCATTAACATGTCTGATCCACCTCCTTGTCAAAAGTTGCCTTAATCAGCGCTTTGGTGTAGGCATCCCGCGGATAGTTGAATATCTGGCGCACCCCGTTTTTTTCCACAATCCTCCCCTCCTTCATAACGATGACATCATCGGCAATTTCCGCCACCACTCCGAAATCATGGGTGATAAGAAGAATTGTGGCCCCCCATTGATCCCTTATTTCCCTGAACTGTCTCAGAATCTCCTTCTGCACCGTAACGTCAAGGGCCGTGGTAGGCTCATCCGCAATAATGAGCTCAGGCTTTGAATACACAGCGAAAGCGATAACCATCCGCTGGAGCATTCCCCCGCTCAGTTGAAAGGGATATTTTCTTAAAACCGAATAGGGATTGGAAAAATTCATCCTTTCAAGGATTTTGCCCATGTCCCTGTAAAATTTCCCTTTATCCTGGGCTCCATGGCTCACAGCCATCTCAAAAAGCTGTTTCCCCGTAGTTATACTCCTGTTCAGCGAGTTCATAGGGTTCTGGAAGATGGAAAAAATGTGCCTTCCCCTGATTTGAGCCATCTTATAGGGAGGCAAGGCCAAGAGGTCCTGTTCTTTGAACAGGATTCTGCCCTCTATCTTCCCCGAAGGCGGAACCATGTTGATGATAGACAGGGCCGTCAGGCTTTTCCCGCTTCCGCTCTGCCCTACGATGCACGCAATCTTTCCCGCCGCCACTCCGAAGCTTATGCCGTCCACCGCCTTGAACCAGCCGTTGCCCGTATCAAAGCTGATGCTTAAATTTTCGACCTCAAGCAAATTTTTCATCCTCAAATCCCTGCCTTCAAGGCTTTACACCTTCTATGACCATCCGCTTGTGGGGGTTCAGCAGCTTCTGCTTTAAAGGCATTGCGCTTTTTTCCGCCCTCTCCACCTCTTCCAGCCCTGTTGCCCGGATGTTCTTCAGTCCGCATTTTTCCACAAGAGAGACCGCATTCCGCGCATTTTTGCTCCTGATCATGGGAAGCTTTTTTTTCAATGTCCTATCATAATCGCTCTTATTGTTCCACGGATTCCGGAATTCGGTCAGAGCTACAAGCAATTTCCCCAGGAAAACGCTCAGAAAATAGGACGGCTTTGTGTAAAACCAGTCCCCGTCGATAACAACGAGCTTGCCGCCCGGTTTCAAAACCCGGATCCATTCCCGGACCGCCTTTTCAGGATATTGCAGGGTCCAAAGGAGATGTCTGTTGATGACAACGTCATAAGCGTCGTCCGGTTCTCCGAGGTTTTCCGCATCGCCATATTCAAACCGGATGGACAGATTTTTTCCTTCCGCCTTTGTCCTCGCTTCCTCCATCATGCCCTCCGAGATGTCCACCCCTTTTACCACGTGCCCCATCTCTGCCAGCAAGATTGCAATAAAACCTGTTCCCGTCCCTACATCCAGCACTTTTTTCCTGTCGGCGCCTATTATTTTTTCCAGCGCTCTTTTCCACTCCTCTTCCTCACGGCTGCTTTTCAAGCCGTGGGCATATTGCAAATCATATTCTTTTGCGTGGCTGTTCCAGCTTGACGCAATCTTCTCTTTAACCTCACTGTCCAAAACCTCATCCTCCTTGAATTCCATATTTCCTTTTCAATGCCTCTCCCAGGAAGTTGATGGAAAGAAGCGACATCACGATCATCAGACCCGGAAAGACGCCTACCCACCAGGCTCCGGTCAGGATGGCGTTCTGTGCGTTATTGAGCATATTTCCCCAGGAGGGAATGTGGGGAGGTATGCCCATGCCCAGGAAGCTCAGGGAAACCTCTGTAAAAACAGCATTGGCACAGTTGAATACCGCAATGACAAAAATTCCTGAAAGACTGTTCCTGAGCAGATGGGTCATGATGATTTTCCACCCGGGCATACCTAGAACCCGCGCTGCTTTCACAAATTCCTTCTGCTTTAATTCCGCAAACTGGGAACGGACAATCCTCGCCGTTGACATCCACCCCGTCAGGCCGATAATGAGGATCATGCTGAAGACGCCTCCCTTGACAATGGCCTGCAGCGCAAGCATGACAATCAATGTGGGGACGGCAAGAAAGGCGTCCAGGATTCTCATCATAGCACTGTCCAGCCATCCGCCCAAGTAGCCGCTGACACCGCCGAAGGCAATTCCTACGGATGTGGATATGGCCACCGACAGAACGGATACGCTCAACGATATCCTGCCCCCGTATAAAATCCTGGAGAATACGTCCCGGCCCATACCGTCTGTTCCCAGAAGGTTTTCCGGCCCCGGAGGAGAGAATACATTCTTCAGGTCCACCTCTGTGGGATTATGCGCCGAAAGCAGGTTTGCAAACACAGACATCAAAATGATTACAGTGAGGATGCTTCCCCATAGGAAAATGCGCCTGGTGTTCTTATCTTTTATAAATTTTTTCATCCTTTTCATTTTGAGCCGTCCCTCCTGAGTCCGGGATTGAGCGCCATGGAAGCGATATCCGTTATAAGAATGCTCACAACCACAATAATGCCGGTGACCATCAGCGCGCCCATGAGGAGAGGATAGTCCCGCGTGACTGCCGCCTTGACCGAAAGCTGTCCCAGCCCCGACCAGGAGAACAGGGATTCTATGACTATGGAGCCGCCAAAAAAGCCAGGGATGGTTATGCCCAGATAATTCACATACGGAATCAAGGCATTTTTCAATATGCCTTTCACGAGGAAGCCCTCCTTGAGTCCATTGGCCCTTGCCACCCTCACATAATAGCTTTTGCTCTCATCCTTTATTTTTTCCTGTATAAACCGGGCGTATAATCCCACATGGGTAGTGACCATAACCAGCACGGGCAGGACAAGGTGGCGCAGCCTGTCGGCCATCCCTCCGCCCTCCCGGAGGCTTTGGGTTCCCGAAGACGGAAGGACTCCCAGGTTGACCGAAAAAAGCAATATGCACAGAATTCCAAACCAGAAAGCAGGTATGGAGCTGAATACAATGCTGAAAGCAGATAGTCCCCTGTCCCAGATAGAGCCTTCGCAGAGCCCTCCCCTAACTCCAAGGGCTATTGAAAATGCAACAATGAGCAGTATGGAGCAGGAAAAAAGAAGAATCGTGTTTGGCAGCCTCTCTCCGAGGATTTGCACGACTTTCCTCCCTTCCCTGTAGGACACCCCCATATCCCCATGGAGCATTTGATTGGCCCACTTGAAGTATCTCACCATGACCGGCTCGTCCACTCCGTAGATGTGGTTGATCCTTGCCCTCTCGGAAGGGGCAAGCCGTTGGGCGTCATTTCCGAACAGGGCCAAGGCGGGGTCTCCCGGAGCCGCATTAATCACCGCAAAGGAGATAATGCTGACAAGGGCAAGCACCATCACGCCTTGCAGCAGCCTCTTCATCAAAAATGAGCTAATCATTGATGGTCCATTCCTCCATGTTCCACAAAAAGCCTGCGCCGTGGTGTCCAAGGGTTCTTTCCTTGATTCCGCTTACTTTTTTATTAACCCCGTATAGTGCCTTCAGGTACACAATGAAGTTATAAGGAGGATTCTGGGAGAGCTCTTCCTGGAAATCCTGGTAAATCTTTTTCCTCTGTTGGGGGTCCGAAGTGGTCCGTCCTTTCTGCAAAAGTTCATCCACCTTGGGGTCGCTGTACGCCCCGAAATTATAGCCCGTGCCGCCGATCTGGCTGGAGTGGAAAAGCTTGAAAGTATGGTCGTCCGCATCAAAGGGGCTCCCCCAGCCTATAACAAAAGCATCGCATTTGGCAATATCAATTACGCTCCAATCAAGGGCATCCACCTTTACCTCAGCGCCGATCTTTTTAAACTGGGAAGCCAGATAATTGGCCATATTGACCCTCACCTCATCGGTGCTGGGAGCCGTAATAGTGAATGCCAGCTTTTTTCCGTCCTTTTGCCTCACGCCGTCGCTGCCTTTGATCCACCCCGCCCGGTCAAGAAGCTCACCGGCTTTTTGCAGGTCATACGTATATTTCTCAACCTTATCGTTGTTGAAGGGGTTCAGCTGCAGGGGCGAATAGGCCTCAAAGCCATATCTCTTGAGAATTCCGTCCACGATGGCTCTCCTGTCCACCGCATAGTTGAAGGCCTTCCTCACATCGGCATCCTTTTTATACAATTTTTTCTATAATTTTTTATTGGTCACACAGCAAAAACCTCTACGGCATATTGCCGGCATGATGCCTCTTCCCGGTTTTTAGAGCGGCGATTGCGGATGTGCGTATTAAAGCCGTTTTCCGCACAAGGCTCTACCGCGCTTCTCCTTATACCTTTGGAAGTGCCCACTGTCAAGACGGCTTTCAAGCCCGTCGCTCCCCATATCAATTAATTGTTGTTTAAAGCCGTCTGTACAGGCGGCTCATATTTTCCCAGGATAACCTCTATGCCCGGGAACCGGCATTCAAGCAGCAGCTGGTACTCATACCTGAAAGCGCAGAAAAAACTCATACAGTTCGTAAAATGGATTTTATCCACATCAAACCCCATCAGATGCTCCATCACTTGGATAATCCTCTCGGAACCGGACTGGGAGGGACATCCGGGGCAGTTGATTATTCCCACCAGATCAAGGCATTGAGAATTTTTATACCTTTCATAAGATCCTTTCCTGCTTCTCATCTCCTTCAGGCATTCCGCACAGGAGCAGCCCAGCTTGTTTGTCACCTTTGGACAGCAAAATATAACAATATTAGCCACTAAAAGGCACTTCCTCTCCCATTAATTTCAACTTTCCCACGCCATGATTGTCGTGCATAGGGATCTCAATCTTCTACTTTGGGGGCCCTGTGGTTGAACCCATTCAAGCCCGCTTCTTCTGCCCGATAACCACAAACAGCCTCTCGTCGTCCACTTCAGCCACCGTGCTGAGACCCGCGCTGGAAAAATACCCCCGGAGGGTGCCCCCATCGGGCAGATAATCCCTTGAAACCGTCTCCGAGGCATTTTTGTGCATCTGATTGATTTCATCCCTGCTCTGGGAGTGGCAGATCACAAGCTTTCCGCCCGGCTTTGCAAATCCCCCCAGCTTTTCTACGGCTTCAAGCTTGGATCCAAAATGCGGAAATACCGAATAGCACATGATCACATCAAAATATCCCATGGGCATGTCCAGATTAAAAACATCGCCTGCAACAAACTTCACATTGGCATAATCATGTTTCCTCTTGGCCATTTCAATCATTTTTTCGGCAAAATCCACGGCGGTAACCTGGCCGGCGATACCCACCCTGGAGACGAGGAAAGGTATGAGAATCCCGGTGCCGGTGCCCACATCCAGGACCCTGTCCCCCTTCCGGATATCCGCCAGGTCCAGTATCTCTCCTATTTTGTCCGGGTCATGGCGGCAAATGCTGTCCCACTTTTCCGCCATGGAGTTGAAAAATTCCCTATGATCCACTGGACAACCCCTCTCTTTTAATCAGATTGTTCTTGCTCAGAATCAGAACTAAAGCGGGAATAAACAGGAGCTGGATGATAATCCCCGGTATCCCCTGGACAATGCCTCCGGATATGAACACCAAGGGACCCGGGAGCTTTGCCATGAAAAAAGTAGCCATGACCCACACCACGAGGCCCGACACAATTCTGCCCGCCGCCATGCTCCCCACAAGGGAGACATATACGTTCAGCCTCAGTTTTCTGTACAGGAAACATGCGACCCCTCCATAGGCGGCCAGCTCAAATACCATATAGGGCAGAACGGGAAACATGGGGGGCATCCCCGTTAAGACAGAGCTTAAAATAGGGGTTGCCGCCCCCACGGCGACGGCGAAGGGCAGGCTCACCACAAAGCCCGCCAGCAATACCGGGATGTGCATGGGCAAAAAGGTGGACCCCAGGCCGAAGGCGTGGAAAATCATGGGCAGCAATAGCCCCATGGCAACAAGCAAGCCGGAAAGAACCACTTCTCTGACGGATTTACTTTTCATAAAAATCCCCTTTCATTTATAAAATTATTTTGCTTATAAGGCGGCTGAAAATATAGCCCTTATGCGCTTTACTCTGGCCGCGGCCATTCAGGCGGCAACAAAAAAACCACAAAAATTCTTCCATTCTTTTCGAGAACAAAGAACCTTCGTGGCTCAATTACTATCTTTAAATATGGCAACGGCTAACAAAAGCCAATATGGCATAAAAAATGTGAAAATGATTCGATAAAAACCCGAATCGGGCCTTCATAACCCAGATTACTAGAGATTATATATAAATTCCGGTCTCCATTTCTATAATTTTATTCTTTTTTTTTGTAATAATTCAGTTAAATATACCGCCTCCCACAGAAAAAACAGGGGTCCCCGGGCTCCTGCCCGGGGCTGTAGAAATTTGTGGATATAATAAAATGGAAGGTAATTCCACACCTGTATACTTAAACAATCCTCCTCTTGTTTCCCATGGGCTGCCCTATTTCACAACAATAAAAGAAAGAGTATAAGTAAACCGCGTATCCCTGCAAATCCCTTCCTCCCCTTGGGGATGGGTATACCGGACAATAGCAAGATATTTCCCCGGCGTTTCCGCTTTGATCCTGACTACTCCATTTTCATCCGTATTTACGGCGCTCTGCGCCACCTCTTCTTCAAAGCCCTTTGAAAAAGCCACGTCCACCGGAGTATGGGACACCGGCCTGTTTTGAAAATACAGGCTGAATTCAATCTCATCCCCGGCCCGCCACTTTCTCCACTTTGCAGGCCGCAGGCACAGCGGGATTTCCGGCATCCTTGGAGCTTCCTCCTCCGGAATATCGTGGCCCACCGACACCATTACATGGGAGTACTGGATAAAAGCCGTAGCCTGGGAAGCGTCGGGATATTCCCTCAAGGTTCCGCGCAGGTGCTTTCCGCTGACATCCACCACATAGTATCCCCGGTTCTCGCACACCACGTGGTACACCCCCTCGGTTTCGGGGAGAAAGCTTATAACATAGCCGTCCTGACTGCTTTCACCAACGGGCAGGTCCTCCCGCTTTCCGTCCGGCCCCACCACATAGGCCGACAGGCCCTCTTCCCTTACCGAGCCGTGGGGCTGCATATTGTGGCCCCAGTTGAAGCAGATATTCACATTTTCCCCTTTGTGGGCGTGGCTGAAAGACTTTTCAAGCCACCCTTCATGCCCGTATATCATAAAATCGGTTGTGTCCAAAAAAATCCTGTCCTTCACTCTTCCATCCTCCATTCTGTTTTTAATGCGCCTGCTTCCTGGCCTTGGAGGCAAACCTTATCCTCCTCTTCCAAAACAAAAAAGGCCACAAAGATTTTACTCCTTTTTGAAATAAAAACCTCCGTGGCTTCCATTAAAGATACTTCTTTTTCGAAACACTCTCATGCCGTTCAATACTTTCTGAAGCTTCAAAACCTGCGTGAGCCTTCATGACTCATTTTAAACTATTGTACGTCCTATCAGAAAAAATGTCTATAATTTTATTTGTTTTATGAGCCCTTTTTTATAAAAATTTTGACATTTTATTGGCCGGAGGACTCCCTCAGGGGACACGCCCCGGCAGGAATGCCCCGCATATGCCTCAAGGCGTGTCCCTTTGCGCAATTCCACCGGCAGGCATTGCACCCCGCCTGCGCGCAAAAGCCGGTTTCACGCGCCCGGAATGCCGGACTACCCGTGTGTGGCCACTTCATGGTACAGTCTGTGGTACAATTCCACCACAGACTTGACCTTCTCTTCGGTGGTCATATTTTCAAAAAACTTCTCATTTTTTACCACAGCGCACACAATTTCCGCCACCGTGCCTGTCTGTTTTTCCTCCATCTCCAGATCCGATCCGCACATTTTTACATCACCTCCCCGGGACAAGCGGTCTACAGGCATAGAACATCCCTTTGGCCCAACAGGTCTTATTTTACGCCCGGATCCTCTCAATAACGATGCGGTGGTCCACCAGTGCCATCTCTTTTATTTTCGCATTGATATACTTTTTCTCGTAAAAGATGTTCTCCAAGCACAGCTGGTCCCCTTCAGGCAGAATCTTATCCACCGCCTCCAGAAAAAGTATTTCGTTCCCGTCTTCATCCAATAAATACACATTGGCTTCACACATTTTTCGTCACCTCTTACTTTTAGAAATACCGTTTCCCTTGTCCTTTTCTTAAATCACGGCACCTGCTCCCGGCCTTCCCGCACCATCTCATCCTGTTGCCTCCCCTTTGGAAATGTCCGCAGGCCTTACAGTTTTAAAAATCCTGTGGAAAAGGGGAGCATTCATATAAAAGCCAATACCCGGGCATGAAAAAACCGATTCCGTCAAAAAACAAAAAAGCTACAAAAATTTTTATTCTTCCTGAGATTAAAAACCTTCGTGGCTTTTCATTCAAAAGATTCAATTTTCCAGGCAATATCCCGCTGCCCTCAAATCTCCCTGCCTGTCCACAACCCTTATATAAAATTATATGACATCTTTGCACACATGTCTATGATTTTTTTTATATCGTTTAAAAAAAGTCTTACCCGTCTGTCCTTGAAGGGGATACCGCCGGCATTTCACTCACGGTAAACCCTACGGGTCCTGGCACCGGCTTCCCTCCACTGCTTCAGCGCCTTCCTCGCTTCGGATATGGTCACCGCCGTTTCGGTAAACTCAAAATCGTCCTTGTCCTTCAGGATCTCCATCAGGTGCCCCACACGGGGCAGCCTCAAGTGGACGCTCCGGATCTTCCCCGCCTCCGAAAAAACTTCCTTGGGAGTCCCTCTGAGGACCACCTGCCCCCCGTCCATAACATAGCAGTAGCTGCAGTAAAGGGGTACAATATCAATATCGTGGGTGGAAAGCACCACCGATATCCCCATCTCCTCCTGGGCCTCCTTCAAGAGCTTCATGATTTCACTGACACCCAGGGGGTCCAGTCCCGCCGTCGGTTCGTCCAGCACCAGCACTTCCGGCTCCATGGCCAGGACGCCCGCAATGGCCACCCTTTTTTTCTGCCCGAAGCTCAAGAAGTGGGTGGGTTTATCCTTAAGGTGGAGGGTCCCCGTCCTCTTCATGGCCTCCTCCACCCTCCGGCGGACTTCTTCCTCCGGCAGCTTCATGTTGACCACACCAAAAGAAATATCCTGGTACACGCTGGCCGAGAACAGCTGGTTGTCAGGATCCTGGAAAACAATGCCCACCCGCCTGCGCAGCTCCTTAAGGCCGCTGCGGGAGTAGTCCAGCGGCTTTCCGTCCAGCAAAACCAAGCCGGATAGCGGCTTCAGTATTCCGTTCAGATTCAAGAACAGGGTTGACTTGCCGGCCCCGTTCCCCCCCAGGATGGCCGTGGTTTGACCCCTTTTGATGTCAAGGGTCACGCCCTTTAAGGCCTGAGTTCCGTCGGCGTACGTGTAATGAAGGTCTCGTACCTCCAGTATGTTTTCATCCATTAAAGCAGTCCTCCTGTAAGCTGCGGCATAAGCAAGGCAGCCAGAATAAGCGCCAGGTTTACCAGTACCGCCGCGGCATATCCCGTCCAGCGGACATTAAAAGGTTCCTCCAGCACATTCAGTTCACCGTCGTACCCCCGGGCCTCCAGGGCGGTGTACAGCTCATCCGAGCGCTTGTAAGCGCGGATGAAAAGAGTGGAGGCAAGGGCCCCCAGGGAGCGGTATCCCGAAGAAAGGCTTGAATATCCCAGTCTGGAGTCCTGGGCCGTATGCATGGTATCCGCCGTTTCCAGCAGTACAAAAATAAACCGGTAAATAAGCCCCATCAGCTCTACCAGGAGCTTGGGCACCTTCAGCCTCCGGAGGGCTCCCAGCAAATCCACCATGGGTGTGCTGAGAGACAGGTAGTACAGGCAGGAAACCGCTCCCAGGGCTTTGAAGAAAAGCCGCACCGCATTGTGAATTCCTGCCAGGGATACACCGATATGGGTCCCTGCCGCATAGACCGAAAATATAAAAACACCCGGATTGTCCGAAGCATTCACCGCAATGGTCAAAACCCCGATGACCAGAAAGGACATGGGCACAAGCAGCAGCTTCATGAAAAGGGCCGGAGGGGTGCCGCCCCTGCAGACGGTCACCCACCCCATGATGAAAAGGACCAGAACAGATATGGCTATGGAATTTGCCCACAGGCAAACCCCCAGGGTCAGTAAGGCAAACAAAAGCTTTTGCATGGGGTCCGTCTTTTTTAGCTTTGATAAATAGGCATAATTGTCTATATTGATCATGATTTCTCCACACTATTTTTCGTTTTGCGTCCCCGGACATACCCTATGTAGTAGCCGATGAAGCCCGCCCCCAGCGCTGCCTGCATTGCAAAAAGCAGGCTCTCGATTTCTCCGCTGGGCGGCTCCCATACGGGGGAGAACCAGGGTTTATAATCCGCATTGATTTCGGTAATCGCCTGTTCCGCCCGGCCGTCGGCCCCGCCGAACTCGGCATCTTTAAGCAGAAGAAGCGGTATGACGGCAATGGCCACCACAAGGACAACCAGTAGGATATTCTTTCTCAGCATGCTGCTCTTTCCTGCCGTATTGCTCATCGTGCTCATATTCTTACCTCCTCCGATAATATCCTCAGATCTTTTAATTCATTGCTGCTGTAAGCAAGCAGCGCATTGAATATCAAAACCGTAAGCAGTCCCTCGCTGATTGCCAGCGGTATCTGGGTGACCGCGAAAATGCCCATGAATTTCACAAGGGATGCGGCAAATCCTCCCGTCTCCGCAGGGAAGGCCAGCGCAAGCTGTACCGAAGTCGTCACGTAGGTGAGCAAATCTCCCAGGGCAGCGGCGAGAAATACGGCCAGCCACTGAGGGCCCTTCATTCTTTTGACCAGCTTGTACACCCCAAAGGATACCAGGGGCCCCACCACCGCCATGGAAAAGGTGTTCGCCCCCAGTGTGGTAAGGCCGCCGTGGGCAAGCAGAAGCGCCTGGAACAGCAAAACGATGATGCCCAATACGCTCATGGCCGTGGGCCCGAAAAGGATGGCACCCAGGCCTACGCCGGTGGGATGGGAGCAGCTGCCCGTAACCGAAGGTATCTTAAGGGCGGATAAAACAAAGGCAAAAGCCCCGGCCATAGCCAGCAGCATTTTCAGCTTGGGATTCTGCTTGACGGTTTTCTGGATGGAAAACACACCCATCACAAGAAAAGGAATGACCAGAACACCCCAGGATATGCACCATACAGGGGGAAGAAAGCCTTCCATAATATGCATGGCAAAAGCCGCCTGCGGCATAAGAAGGATCATTAGCACAAGTCCGAGACCAAGTTGGTACTTTTTCGACACGACAATCACCTCATGTAATTATTTGAAAACAACCCATATTTCTCCGTTTCACGGCATAACACTAAAAAAGCGTCTGAGGAAATGCACTCACCCTGTGCAGAAAGGTATGTAGTCCCCCGTAAGGTCGTAATCAAAAGGGGAATAGAGCCTTACTTGCCGGATCCGTACATAAACTGAAACCTCCTGACTAAAAATCAGGAGGTTATCCATATCCGTATAAACAGATTTTGCACATTCAAATCACCCTCCATCTCTCGTAGAGTTACTGGCATTGAATAACAGGCAGGTCTTCTGGCTAAAGCATCCTCACCCTCCTTGCCTTCCCGGCTTACCAGTGGCACTCGTCGGAGGACTCCTCTATTACAGCGGCGGGACCGCGCGGGATTTTCACCCGACTTCCCTTTTCACCAGTTATGATTCTATCCGTCCGCATCATAACTGACACCTGTTTCAAATGTTTAGTTTTTCTATATTTTATTTTAGCACTCCTGTGCCGGCAATGCAATAAAAACTTTCTAAGACAAGGGGAGGGTTAGTGTGAAAACAATGTAAGCTGAGAAAAGGAAAAAGAGAAAAATAAATAAAACCTGCTTGCCTTAAACAACAGGAAAGATATAAAATATTAATAAAGCTATTACCGTGAAAGCTGTGATTGAGCCGATTCTTTTTGATAGGGTAAAGAAAGCTTCTCCATGTCGGCAAGTATTGTGTCAATATCCTTTTGACAATCATCCAGTTTTTTAAGGAGAAGTTCAAGAAGTCGGCATTCACTTCTTGTGAGCTTTCCACAAACAGCAGATTCAATTTCATCTAGTGGCCTTTTTATCCTGCGACCAACTGCACTTAACACATCCGAAGAGGTAATGCAGCCTTTTTCCACAAGAGTATTAAGCAAATTGCGTCCGCTTAATCCCATAATATTGCTTAAAACAGAAGAAAGCTTAAAGCCATGTGTTTGGAGGAATTTCTCAAGCCTATTTAAATCCCTGGACCTCTCCTGCACAAACGATTTATGTAACCTTGAATATTCCCTTAAATTGCGGATCTCTCTGTCAGGAATAAAGCTTGCTGTTAACAAGCCGTGCCTTAGTAAAGTTGCAATCCACTCTGCGTCTTTAACGTCCTTCTTCCTTCCGGGAAGATTGCGCATGTGATGAGCATTAACAACGAGTAATTGCTCATAATCCTTCAAATGTTCCTCAATGGCTTCATATACTGGTATCCAATAGACACCTGTGCTTTCCATAGCGATATTTGAGCAGCCATTCCCATAAAGCCAGTTAACAAAATCAATTAAGCCTGACTGTGTGGTTTTAAATTGCTCACGAATCGTATTTGGCTTTTTGCCTTTGCCCTTTAAAATACATACCTCAATCATGTCTCTATGAACATCTACTCCGCAGCAACAATTTAAAAGGGCTTGCATAAAAAATCACTCCTACAGATTTATTTGCAGGAATGATTGTCTGAATAAATGAAATTTAGTGTACGCTGTCATGCAGCAGTTCTCTGTGCTCAAAGACAATCTGATCATGTTCTAACAACGGAGTTTATCTCCAAACCGTCCCTCGACCTTCCTGCCTAATCATTATATCATCTTGTTTTCATCTGTTCTGCTGCGTCAGATTTGTCATGGTTGTTCTTCTGTCTGGTTTAACCAGACAGAAGAACCGTCCCCTTGCCTATTGTCTCAGTCTCTTTTTTATCCCTACTTCTCCGCTACAACCAGGAACATGGGGGTGGACCTGTAAAGGATCCTGTCCTCTTCATCCTGAACCCTGTCGGTGATGTCCGCATTGATAAAGATCTCCTTAAAGCCCACCTCCAGGAGGGCCCCCGCATCCCAGTGAGGGCGCAGGCGGGTGCTTAAAAACAGCTCTTTGGCGATTCGGTCCCCTTCTTCCGGGTTCACATGGCCCAGGCGGTGAATTCCCCGCCTCTCGGCTTCCGCTTTGTCCTCTTCATATTTTTTCCGCATCTCCGGGTCATTCAGGTGCAGGTTCCAGTTGGCGTCGAAAATCAGCAGTCTCCCGCCGGGCTTTAAAACCCGGCGCCACTCCGCATAGGCGGCCTGGGGGTCATGGAGGGTCCATGTCAGATTCCGGCACAGCAGCAGGTCAAAGGAGTCATCCTCAAAGGTGAGGAGGTGGGAGTCCATCTTGAGAAATTTCGCCGTCAGCCCCACCGTCCTCATGTTGTTCTGCGCTTCGGCCAGCATGTTGCTGCTGCAGTCGACGGCGGTCACCCTATGGCCCATCTCGGCCAAAACCATGGCGAAAAAGCCGGGGCCTGTGCCTATATCCAGCACCTCCAGGGGGTTGCCCGCAGGTCTGTGCTCGTCGATCAGGTTCGCCCAGGCCTGCTTTTTAAAGCTGTTCATCTCCTTCCAGATGCCTTCGCTGTAGCGGGAAGCCTCTCCTTCCCAATAGTTCTCAATCCTTGTCTGCATTTCCATAGCGATCCTCTCCTTTTTATTCAACCTCAAATTTTTTCCACGGGAAGCCGAGATGGGACAAAACTCCGGCTGTTCCCCGTCTGCGGTTTTGATAAAAAATTCAACCCCGCTTGCAGGGCGGTCACTTGACATCCAGTTCTTCCCATTTCACAGGGGAATAGGAGTTGGTGCCGAAGGCGAACCCGCTCACCTTTTTGTTGAACACAAAAATCTCATCAGGGTAATAGAGGGGTGCACACACCGCCTTCTGATACATCAGGGCGAATATTTCGTCGTACTTTTTCTGTCTTTCGTTCTCATCCATGAGGGGCATCACCTGGTCGATGAGCTTTTCCAGTTCCGAATCCGACCAGGCCACCGCCGCCCCGTCTTTAGTCTTATGGAAAAGGCCCATGAGGAAGCCGTGAGGGTTCCAGGAATCCGAATAGGTGCGGTAGATAATCAGGTCATACTGCCTGTTTGTCCAGAGGGCATCATAGTATGCGTTGGATTCCAGCATTTGCAGGTTCAGCTTGATCCCTATTTCCTGCAGCTGGGCCTGGGTAAACTCGCACATGGTTTTCCACTCGGGGTATTCCTGGTTCTGGAGCACCAGGTTCAGCTCCAGGGGCTTGCCGTCTTTCTCCAAAATTCCGTCGCCGTTGGTATCCTTATAGCCCGCCTTTTCCAGCAGGTCTTTGGCTTGGGCCTGATCATACTCGTACCACTGGTTGTTGGCCTCGGTCACATAGGGGACGGTAAACTGGAAAAGCCCCTGGGCCGGCTTTCCCACTCCGCCCAGCAGGTTGTCCACCATGCTCTTTTTGTTCAGGGCCAGGTTGATGGCCTTGCGCACATGGATATCCTGCAGCAGCGGATTCTGGTAGTTAAAGACCAGAAAATAGGATGTGGTGCTGGAGGTGCTCTCCATTTTAAGGGTGTCGCTGTTTTTAATGGTGGGAATACTCTCCAGGGGGATCTTGCCCATGGTTCCCCCCGAGAAGTCCACCTCTCCGCTCTTTAAGGCCATCACCCTGGACTGGGGGTCAGGAATGACCTTCAGCACAATTTTGGAAAGGTTGGGCTTTTTGCTCCAATAGTTGGGGTTGGGCACCAGCACGGCCTGCTGGTCCTTGGTATAGCTTTCCACCATCCAGGCTCCCGTACCGATGGGCTTGACAAACTTGCCCTTCACGTCTCCCTTGGGTTCCACCGCCGACGGGCTGATGATGCGGACAGGCCGGGGGTAGGTGAGCTCTGAGAGAAAAGGATAGTAGGCCTTGTCAAAGGTGAGCTTAAGGGTGTACGGGTCCACCGCCTCCACCGACTTTAACGCATTTGAAACGTTTAATGAGGAGTTGGCCGGGTCCCCATACCACCTCTCCATGGAAAACTTGGCCGCTTCGGCGTTGAAGTCGGTGCCGTCCGAAAATTTGACGCCCTTGCGCAGGTGAAAGGTATATACCTTGCCGTCTTCCGAAATGTCCCAGGATTCGGCGAGGGAGGGCAGGATTTCCCCTTTTTCCCCGTATTCCACCAGCCCGTCGTAAATCATGGGGTAGGCCTGGATCAGGCCTTTATAAGAGGCAGCGTCCAGCTGGTCGACGCCCACGTCGGTGGAAACCGCCACCACCAGCTGTTTGTCATTGGCGCTCTGCCCGGTCCCAGGCTGTTGGGTGTCCGAGGCCGTTCCGCTGCACCCTGCCGTAAAAGCAGCCAGCAAAAGGAAAATCAAAGCCACAGCCCTCTTTTGCTCCTTAAAAATTTTTTTGACAAAAGAATTCATGTTTTTTTCTCCTCTCCTATTTTAAAGAATGATATTTTAAGCAGTGGGCGTTTTGCCCGCAGGCCCCCTCCCTCCTGTTTTCCCTGTCCTCCTGTTCCGGGGCTGCTGATGGCCTTCTGCAACCCCTCTCCCACAAAGTTGAAGGCCATCACCGCCAGCATGATGGTGAGCCCGGGAAAAAGCATGAGGTGGGGTGCCGTTTCGATGTAAGGCTTGCTGTCGCTGAGCATGGCGCCCCATTCGGGGGTCGGGGGCTGGGCTCCCAGGCCCAAAAAGGACAGGCCGGAAATGGCCAGGATGATAGAGCCGATTTCCAGGGTAGCCAGCACCAGGATGGGCGATACGGCATTGAGGAGGATGTGCCGGAAGACCACCTTGAGGTGGGAATCACCGCAGGCTTTTGCCGCCAGCGTAAAATCTTTTTCTTTGATTTGCAGCACCATTCCCCGTATAATTCTGGCAAAACTGATCCACCAGACCGCCGCAAGGGCAAGCAGCATATGGATGAGTCCCGGCCCCATGAGGCCGGTGATGGCCAGGGCCAGAATCATGCTGGGAAAGGCCAGCAGGATGTCGATGATGCGCATAATCCAGTTGTCCACTCTGCCCCCCACATATCCCGCTATGGTTCCGATGGGGATGCTGATGGCCAGGATCATTCCCAGGACCAGTACGGCGTCCAGAAGGGAAGTCCTGGTGCCGTAAAGGAGACGGGACAGAATGCACCGTCCCAGCTGGTCGGTCCCCAGGGGATGGGCTGAAGATGGGGGCATCAGCTTGTGCTCCAGGTCCACCTTCAAGGGGTCCGCCGGTGCGATATAGGGCGCCAGCAGGCTGGCGGCAAAAAAAGCCAGGATGACGACCAGTCCCGCCACTGCCTGCTTTTGCCGGAAAAATTTTTTAGCCATGGCACCCATCCTCCTTTAACTCAGCCTGATGCGGGGATCCAGAAAGACATAGCATAGGTCCACCAGCAGATTGACCAGAACAAAAATCACCGCCATAAGCAGCACATACCCCTGGATGACCGTGTAATCCTTCAGGAAAATGGCATCCACCGCATATTTCCCGATGCCCGGCCAGGAAAAGATGGTTTCCACAATAAAGGAGCCGCTCAGCAGTCCCCCGAAATTCATCCCCAAAAGGGTAACCGCCGGAAGAAGGGCGTTTTTCAGCGCATGCCGCGCAATGACCAGCCTTTCCCGGAGTCCCTTAGCCCTGGCCGTATTGATGAAATCCTTTTGCAGCACTTCCAGCATGCTGGTCTTAAGCAGCCGGATGTAGGGGGCCGCCAGGCCAAAGCCCAGGGTAAAGGCGGGCAGCACCAGGTGCTTGATCCCCCCCATGCCCACCACCGGGAATAGCTTTAACCGCACGGCCAGAGCATAGATCAGGAGCAGCCCCAGCCAGAAGCCGGGCATGGAGGAGCCCAGCAGGGCGCATACCCGGCTGATGTGGTCTATGGGCGAGCCGGGATAGATCGCCGCAAAGATGCCCAGGGGCAGCGCAATGACGGCCGTGAATGCCAGAGCGCACAGCGCCAGCCTCAAGGTGGCCGGAAAGCGCAGCAGCAGCTCCTGGGCCACAGGCAGTCCCGAGTTGAAGGACTGGCCGAGATCCAGGTGGATCACCTTCCACAGCCAGCGGATATACTGGCGGTATACCGGACCCTCCAGGCCCAGCTTTTGGCGCATGGCTTCCACGGCTTCAGAGGTGGGCTGCACCCCCGAAGCCCTGATGGCAATTTCCGCCGGATCTCCGGGAGTCAGGTTGATCAGGGCAAAAGTGACCACCGAAACCCCCAGCAAAACCGGGATCAAAGCCAGCAGGCGTTTTAACAGAAACCGTTTTATCTCACTCACCTTCTTTCCTTTTTTTCACATCCCCGGTTCCATGCCGGGGGAAAGCTGGGATAAAACAAAATTCCGGCAATACCCCTTCTGCTCTATCAGCACGGGATAGGAGCCTGTTTCCGCCGCTTTTCCGCCGTGAAGCACCACCGGATTATCCGCCCCCTCTATTTTTCCACGGCCAGCATAAACATGGGCCTTGACCTGTACTTCAGCCTTTCGGCCTCATCCCACACCCGTGCGCCGATATCCACATTGCAGTAAATTTTTTTGAAGCCGGTGCGGATGAGCGCATCAAAATCCCATTGAGGGCGCAATCGGCTGTTCATGGGCATGGACCGCCGAAAATCGTCCATCTTTTCCCCATGCTTGTCCAGGCGGGCCTTTTCTCCATACTTTTCCATATAGGCACGTTCATCCTCTTCAAACTTCCGCCTGTACTCCTCGTCGAAGAAGCGCAGATTCCAGTTGGCATCGAAGATGAGGATTCTTCCGTCGGGGCGCAGGACGCGCTTCCATTCCCTGTACGCAGCTTCCGCATCCCGCAGGGTCCACGTCACGTTGCGGCTGACAATCAGATCAAAGCTCTCCTCTTCAAAGTTCAGGCTGTGGCTGTCCATGACATGAAAGGTGGGCTGGACCCCGGAACGCCGTGCGTTTTCCCGGGCATAAGCGATCATTTCCCCGGTGCAGTCCACCGCTGTGACATTGTGACCCGCAAGGGTTAAAATAATTGCAAAAAATCCGGGGCCCGTACCCACGTCGAGGATATCCAGTTTTTCCTTGGGAGGTGCGCTCTCCAGGATCAGTTCGGCCCATGCCTTTTTTTTGAAGCTGTCCAGCTCCTTTTGCACAATGTGGCTGTAGTTTTCCGCCGAGTCGGCCCAATTGTTTTCAACAAGTTCCTGTAAATCCATCTTGTATCCCCCCTACCTCGTATAAAAAAATTAATTCTATGCTGACTGTCCAGCCGACGGATCCGGTCCCTGCAGCCGGCATCCTTTCCCTTGCATTCCTCTAAAAAGGTGGCAGGCCACCTGATGGTGGTCATCCACAAACTTCAACGCCGGCTTCGCCGTTTTGCACACAGGCTCTGCGTACAGGCACCGGTTGTTGAAAAGACATCCGTCGGATGCTGTTCCGCGCTCCAGTTCTCCTTTGAGCAACACTTTTTTTTCTCTGCGCTTTCTGGGGTCGGTGGTTAAAGCTGCGGAAAGCAGGGCCACCGTATAAGGATGGCGCGCCTTGCCGCTCTCCACCGCCTCGCGGGGGATAACCTCCACAATGCTACCCATATACATGACGGCAATTCGGTCGCACATGCGCTTCACCGCCGACAGGTCATGGGATATGAACAGGTAGGTCAGCCCCAACTGGCTTTTCAGGTTTCCCAGCAGCCGCAGCACCTGTCCCCGGATGGTAAAATCCAGGCTGGACACCGGCTCGTCACACACCACGAACTCCGGATTCAGCACCAGCGCCCTGGCAATGCCCACCCGCTGGCGCTGCCCTCCGCTGAGCTGGGACGGGTACCGGAAGGCATATTCCTCGTCCAGCCCCACCTTTTCAAGCACCTGGACCACCTGTTCCCTGTAGGCCGTCCTGGACATCTTTTTGTAATTGGCCAGCGGCTCGGTGATAATCTGTTCCACCGTAAAATGGGGATTGAAGGAGCTGCCGCTGTTTTGAAAGATGATTTGAATATCCTTCCGGAGCCTGCGCATATGGCCGTATCTGTAGCCGGTAATATCCTCCCCTTTGAAAAGCACCTGGCCTGAAGTGATTTTCTCCAACCGGAGGATCATCCTGCTCAGGGTGCTTTTCCCGCAGCCGCTTTCGCCCACCAGTCCCAGAGTTTCACCCTTCAGGATGGTCAGATTTACATCTGAAACCGCATATATCCTGTGGGACGCAGGGCTGTCCTCGTTATAGCACTTTGATAAGCCTATGGTTTCAATCAGTTTCATTTCTCTCTTTCCTTCCGGAGAAGTGTATTTCAGGAAATTGAACCCAGGAGCTCTTTTGTGTAGCTATGGCGCGGATTTTCAAAGATACCATATACGCTGCCCTTTTCTACGATCTTTCCGGCCTTCATCACGTATACGTCATCCGCCATTTCCGCCACAACCCCCAGGTCATGGGTGATGAGGAGCACACCCATGCCTGACTCCTTCTTAAGCCGGTTCAGTTCCTCCAGTATTTCCGCCTGTATGGTCAGATCAAGGGCGGTGGTGGGTTCATCCGCAATCAGCACCGACGGATTGGACGCCATGGCTATGGCGATCATTACCCTCTGGCACATTCCGCCGCTGAGCTGGAAGGTATAGCTTTTCATGATCTTTTCAGGGCGATCCAGACCCACTTTTTGAAGCAGCCGGAGGCTGCGTTCCCGCGCCTCTTCCCCGGATACCTTCTCGTGGGCCAGTATGGCTTCCGATAACTGCCATCCGATTTTCATCACCGGATTCAACGCGGCGTACGGGTCCTGGAACACCATGGATATTTCCCTGCCGCGGACTCCCCGCATTTCCTCCCTGCTACACTTGCGGATATCCCGGCCCTTCAGCAGCACCTGCCCTGAAACAATCTTTCCGGGCCTTTCAATCAGGCCCAACACCGAAAGGGAAGTTATGGATTTTCCGCAGCCGCTTTCACCCACCAAAGCCGTTATCCTGCCCTTATATACGTCAATATCCACTCCGTCCACCGCTTTGACTGCCACATTCCCACGGCTGTCATAAAAATAGGTCCGCAGATCCCTAATGCTCAATACCGCTTGATCTTCCACCCTTTTCCCTCCTGGTATCAAAAACAAAAAGCCACGAAGTTTAAAATAATCGCGTTTGCGGCTTATCTTAACCTCCGTGGCTAAACTATCTAGAGTATGAACTTTTTAAACCTGAACTGCGTGATTGTATCCCAACAGACCCATCTTAGCCTTCGAAGCTAAATTGTAATGAGTGTATTATAATATAAGTTTTTGGTGTTGTAAATAAATATTTTCTCTATTTTGTAACTTTATTCTTCATTTTTTTCGGAGTGGTTTTCTTTAAACTCTTGAAGTCTTCTCATAACGTCGGGATTCCTGTCAAGAAACTCGTTTAAGAGTTCAATATTTTTAAGGGTATTCACGCTGATGCTGTGCTCCACCAGTTCGGTTTCCTCCAGAATGTTTTCGCTGACACCGATGGCTTTAAAAAATTTTTCAATGATATTGTGCCTGTTCAAAAGGAATCTGCCCAACGCTTTTCCGTTTTCGGTCAAAAAAATAATCCCGTATTTTTTGTAATCCAAAAGTCCCAGGTCTGTGAGCTTCTGAACCATCTTTGTGGCAGAGGAAGGCTTGACGTTCAGCAGCTCGGACAGGATATTTATCCTCATATAGCCATCTTCCATAATATTTCTGTAAATCATCTCCAGATAATCCTCCATGGCCGAAGTCAGCGCATTCTTATTCTGGCTGAGGATCTGGTATCCCCGTACCGTATGAAATGTTTCACCGTCATGCATGTCTACCACTACCTCACTTGCGGAAAAAATTCTACTCTAATTTAAATTATATTCGTAGCACTCTCATTATATATTTCATATATTGTATTAGTCCCGGGAAAAACTATTTCTTTCCTCTTTAAAGGGATAAATAAAGCATAGACGTAACAATGGCAGGAGGTCTAATTCTATGGAAGAGAGGCTTATACCGTTAAATTTTTTACCTCTGGGAAAAAAGGCGAAAGTAAAGGAGCTCACATCGGAGGGAGCCGTCCGGAGAAGGATGCTGGATCTCGGACTGATTTCGGATACTGTGGTGGAGGCGCTTCAAAAAAGCCCTTCCGGTGATCCGACGGCATACCACATCAGGGGAGCCGTCATCGCCCTTCGTTCGGAGGAAGCCTGCAAAATTATGGTGGAATCGCTTTAGCCGTCTGCAGCACACCATTTATGAAGGAGGGATTTCTAACATGGGACTTACCAACCAATCTACAGGCGTAGGCGTACTGGGAGGCGGCCTCAGGATTGAACGCACTACGCCGGATGACAGGATCATCGCACTCACAGGAAACCCAAACGTGGGAAAAAGCACGGTTTTCAACAGCCTGACGGGATTGAACCAGCACACCGGAAACTGGCCCGGTAAAACAGTCACCAATGCCCAGGGAAAATACAGGTATAAGGGAAGGAATTTCATTCTGGTGGACATACCGGGAACTTACTCCCTAATGGCCAATTCGGTGGAGGAAGAGGTGGCCAGGGATTTCATCTGCTTCGGCAAACCGGATGCGGCGGTTGTGGTTACCGATGCAACCTGCCTGGAAAGAAACCTGAACCTGGTTCTGCAAACCCTTGAAATTACAGACAAGGTGGTGGTTTGTGTCAACCTTGTAGACGAGGCAAAAAGGAAAAAAATAAACATCGACTGCAAAGAGCTGTCAAAACGTCTGGGCGTACCCGTGATTCCCACCAGCGCACGAAGCGGAGAAGGGCTTAAGGAGCTAATGGACGCGGTCTATGAGGTTTCAATCAGGAATCACATCACCGACCCTATTCACATTACATATGACGCCCCTATTGAAGAGGCGGTGCAAGCACTGGAAACCAGAATATGGGAGCTGATCGACGGCAGGATCAATAACCGCTGGGTTGCACTCAAGCTCCTTGAAGGAGATGCGGTCCTGCTTGATTCCCTAGGCAGGTACTTGAAATTTAACCTTCTGGAGGACAAAGACCTGTGTTTCCTTGTGGAGCGTGCAAAAAGACAGCTAGCTGAAAAGGGCGTGAATACCGATGAACTGCGGGACAGGATGGTATCCCGGATCATTGACACAGCCGAAAACATCTGCAGCCGTGCGGTAACCTTCGAAAACAAGCAGTACAACAGCACAGACAGAAAAATCGACAATATCCTTACCTCAAGGGCATTCGGGATACCCATCATGCTGGGACTGCTGGCGGGGATATTCTGGCTCACCATTGCCGGCGCCAATATTCCCTCCGAAATGATCGCCTCTTTTCTTTTCGGGCTTGAAGAAAAACTGACGGATTTCTTCCTAAGAGCAGGTGCCCCCGGCTGGGTTCACGGCGCCCTGGTGCTTGGCATGTACCGCACACTCGCCTGGGTGATTTCGGTAATGCTGCCCCCCATGGCCATTTTCTTCCCTCTGTTCACCCTTTTGGAAGACCTGGGTTACCTGCCGAGAGTGGCCTTTAACCTGGATAACCTCTTCAAAAAGGCATGCGCCCACGGGAAACAGGCCTTGACCATGTGCATGGGCTTCGGCTGCAATGCCGCAGGCGTTACAGGGTGCAGAATTATTGACTCTCCAAGGGAACGACTGATCGCCATCCTGACCAATGTGTTTGTTCCCTGCAACGGACGTTTCCCCACACTGATTGCCATATCCTCCATTTTCATAGGAGGCACGGTGGGCGGCGCTTTCCATTCGCTTGCTTCTACCCTGGCCCTTACAGGGCTTATCCTGTTCGGCATTATGATGACACTGCTGGTGTCCAGCATCCTATCCAGGACAATCCTTAAAGGCCTGCCTTCCTCTTTTATCCTGGAGCTCCCCTCCTACCGCAAGCCCCAGGTGGGAAGGATTATTATCCGCTCCATACTTGACAGGACCCTGTTTGTCTTAGGCCGCGCCGCTGCGATTGCCGCGCCTGCAGGGCTGGTCCTGTGGATTATGGCCAATATCCGGGTGGGGGACCTAAGCCTGCTGACCCACGCCGCAGGCTTCCTGGACCCCTTTGCAAAACTGCTGGGAATGGACGGGTATATCCTGATGGCTTTTATACTGGGTTTACCGGCAAATGAAATTGTTGTCCCCATTATCATCATGAGCTATATGGCGTCTAATTCCATATTGGAATTGGAAAAAATGGAGGATTTGAGACAGCTTCTGGTATCCCACGGCTGGACCTGGCTTACGGGAGTATGCGTCATGCTGTTCTCCCTCATGCACTTTCCCTGTGGCACCACCCTGTGGACCATCCGGAAGGAAACCCAAAGTGTGAAATGGACCTTTGTCTCCTTCGTCCTGCCCACCGCCGCCGGCATCCTGGTATGCTTTATTGCCGCAAATGCAGCGCGGCTGCTGGGATTGGCATAAAGACAAGGGGGACGGTTCTTCTGTCTGGTTTAACCAGACAGAAGAACCGTCCCCCTTGTCGTCGACTTGTCGACTCTATCGTTCCAATAAGCCGTACTTGAGCTTTATGCGTTGCAGCACCTTCAGCCAGCTGTTGGACAGCAGCCCCAGGAAGAAGGCGTTGGACAGCCCGTGCACCAGGTCGAAGTAAAAGCTGGCGGCGAACCCTCCCAGTACAGTCTCCCAGGTGAGGGGGTGGATGAAGCCGATGACGTACCACACGTCCATAATCCAGCCGAATATAAAGCCCCAGACCAGCCCAAAAGCCATCAGGCCAAGTCTTTTCTCAAGCCGGCTTTTTTTCTGCAGCAGTCCCGCCGTCAGCCCCATCAGGCCCCAGGAGAACATCTGCCATGGGGTCCACGGCCCCTGGCCGAAAAACATATTGGACACAATAGCGGCGACGGCCCCCACCATAAACCCGGCTTCCGGCCCGAAGGCCAGGCCCGTCATGATGACCACGAAGGAGGTGGGCTTTACATTGGGCAGAGCTGCAAAAAGCACCCTGCCAGCGGCAGCAATGGCGGCAAGCATTGAAATGAGCACCATTTCCCTTGCATTCTGCTTCCCGGCCTCAAACCGGATAAAAAAGGGCACGGTTGAAATCAGCACCAGCAAAATTCCCAGCAACAGGTACTGGTCCTGCAGCCAGAAGGTCGAAATGCCCAGAACCGCCACAAACAGCAGGACCACTACCATCAGGCGGGGTTTTAAATGTTGCATGCCTTCATCACATCCTCATCGGTAACGGCGTAGGGCAGATAATCCCTTACCACACGGTTGACCGCTGTAGTATAAAAATAGTTTCCGCTGAAGAACACCGCCGGCTCCGAGCAGCCGGTGACCGAGCCGTCGAACAGCATGGCGCACTTCTGGGCGTGGCGGGCGGCAAATTCGGTGTCGTGGGTCACCATGACAATGGTGGTCCCTTTCTTTCCCAGTTCTTTTAGAAGCAGGGCGAAATTTTCCTTGGATATGGCATCCAGCCCCTTGGTGGGCTCGTCGATCAGCAGAAGCTCGGGCTGGGGAATGAGGGCGCACGCAATGGCCAGCTTTTGCTGCTGCCCTCCGCTCAGGTCGTAGGGGTGCCTGGAAAGCAGGCCCTTTAAGCCGAACAGTTCTATGATTTCTTCCGTTTTTTCCCCGGAAGAAGTCTTGCCCGACTTCCGGACCATGTATTGGAGCTCCCCTTCTACAGTATCGAAGGTGAAATGAAGCAGAGGGTTTTGCGCCACATAGCCTATGATTTCATGCCTCTCTTTGGGGTGAATGAGTTCCAGCTTCTTTTTCTTGAAATAGACGCTCCCCTGCTGGGGCCTGATGAGTCCTGCCATCACTTGAAGCAGCGTGGATTTCCCCGCCCCGTTTCCTCCGAGGATCACCAGGAACTCGCCTTTCATCACCGAAAGGGACAGTTTTTGCAGGATCAGGGGTTTTTCCCTGTCATACCGGAAGCTGATCTCCTTACACACCAGCAGGGGGTCCCGGTCTATTCCCTCTTCGCCGGGGGTGCGGCGCTCCATTTTCCCATTTTTTTCAATGAAGGATTGGATCCTGCCCTTTATTTTTTCCATGAACCGCTTCCCCTCCCGGACGCTTAAAGGGATGTCTCCGGTTCCTCCCCCCCCTTTGCCCTGCTGCATGTAAAAAAACATGCGGGTCACCGACGGAAGGAAGGGTTCGGTTTTCAGGTCCCTTTTTTCCATGACCCCCCGGCTCATATCCCTGGGGGTACAGTCGTATTTTACAGTCCCTTCTTCCATAAACGTAATGCGGTCGGCAATGGGAAACAGCTGCTCAAGCCTGTGCTCGCTGAGGATCACTGTTACGGAAAGCTCCTGGTTGATCTGGTATACCATTTTGATGAGCTCATGGGCGGCCACGGGGTCAAGCTGGGAGGTGGGCTCGTCCAAAAGCAGCACCCTGGGCTTTAAAAGCATGACCGAGCAGAGGTTCACCACCTGCTTCTGTCCTCCCGACAGCTCGGCCACAGGTTTGTGGAGGCAGTCTTCCAGTCCGAAAAAAGTTGCCATTTCACCAATCCTCTTTTTTATATCCACAGGCTGAAGCCCGAAATTTTCCAGAGAAAAAGCCAGTTCGTGGATCACCGTGTCCATCACAATCTGGTTCTCAGGGTCTTGAAAAACCATTCCGATCTCTTTTGCCGCCGCCTCATCCGGCAGTTCATACAGCGGCCTCCCGCCGTAGAAAATGCTGCCCGTCCTTGTGCCCGCAGGAGTGACTTCCCTTTTCAAATTCCGCAGCAGTGTGGTCTTCCCGGAGCCTGAAGGCCCGCACAGCACTACGAACTCTCCCTCTTCCACCGTAAGGTTCACATGGGACAGGGCCTTTGTTTTTTCCTCCGGGTAAGTAAAATTCAAGTCCTTTATTTCTATGAGCGCCATAGCAATATTTCCTTCCCCTCCACAAAAATCGGTATCAAGAGCAGCAGGCAGAATGCGCCGTAAAACGCCAGGCTTGCGGGTTCAAAGGATACTGCCCCCAGAGTGGGGTATACGGCCAATGTTCCATACCCCAGATAGCTCCCCGCGGCAGTAACCGCTGCCAGCACCAGTATGGCCGCAAGCAGCACCCGGTCCTCCCTGCCCATTTTGTAGTCCCAATAGCAGCTCCTTTTCGTGACCCCATACCCCCGGGCCTTCATGGAATCCGCCGTTTGCAGCGCTTCCTCCAGGGACCAGGTGATGAGAATATGCAGGATCTGCATGCCGTCCCTGGACCTCTTTTTTACCGGACCGCTGGTCATATCCAGGCCCCTCGTTTTTTGCACCACCGAAATCTGCTTCATCCTCCCCAGCAGCAGAGGGACAAAGCGCATGCACATCATGAGCAGAAAGGCTGTCTTGGGCAGGAAGGAGGAAAACAGGTACATGAATTTATGATTGTCCACCACCTGCTGGTAACAGGCAAAGACAGCCAGCACGTCCAGAAGGGACAGCATGAGCATAGCCCCGTAGACCGTCGCCTCCAGGGTTATGGGGTTGTCAAAAAGATAAAACAGGATGGTTGAGCCCCTGTGGTTTATCAGGGGGTTGATGAGGAGTACCGCCAGCCCCATGAGGCCGAAGAAAACCCAGGACTTTCCCCGGGCCCTCCCCCGGCCGTGCAGCAGGAGAAAAGCGGCCTGCGCCGCTATGGACAGTAAAAGGTAAACCGGGTGAAACAGCAGCATGGCAAATAGGATAATGAAAATATAATAAGTAAAGCAAACCGCCGGGTGTACCGATGAAAAACCCCTATCCATGGGTCATGTGCCTCCAATCCCCGCTTCGTACTCTTTCCCCAAATCCACCGTATAAAGCCACTCGATTACATCTCCGCCTTTTACGCCGTATACTCCCGCGCCGCTTTTGGGCACGGTGCCGTTGACCCTGTAAATCCATCCGCTTTTGGCGCCGTAGTCAAACTCATAGATGTTGTCGATGCCCTTCACATAGGCGGTGGCCTTGGCTCCGGTGACTTCCATCTGTATTTTTTTCTCCCGGGTGACCCTTTTGAGAATATCCATGACCGTGTCTCCCGGTTTTATATCGACCGTCACCGCGTCAAGGATGACCCCCTTATCCTGGGGTCCGGCAATGGAAATACGGACCGCTGCCCTGCCTTCCTCCCCCTTGCCGGGATCCTTTAAAGCCTGGGTACCGCCGCCGCTTTGAGGAGCCGCCGTTTTTTCTTTTCCGCCCGCCTCACCGGAAACCGATGGAACTGCCGTCTTCACCGTTTCTTCCGAGGCGGGCCTCCGGGAGCCGGATGCGGGCAATGAGCCCTATTTCTCCGTCTTTGCGGTATCCCCCATTCCCGCCCCTCCCGCGGAAGCTGCAAGCTCCGGGGCGTTATCCGGGGACTGCTGCAGTACGTTTGCCTGCGGAGGGGAAGTTTCTCCCTCCGCAGGCAGGTCCGCCTTTTGGCCTGTCCCGCCGCAGGAAGCCATCAGCACCAATACCGCCAGCAGCACCGAAAGACATGGCAGCAATCCTGTTTTAACAATTCTGTTCACGGTTATCCTCCTATCTTAAGACAGGGAGAAGGGAAAAGTCCCCCTTCTCCCCGGTCTCCTATTTCTTTGCCTTCATCTCATACAGCCTGACGGCGATCACTGCCGCCATCTCGCGGGTTACAGGCTCTTCAGGCCGGAAAAAGGAATTGTCCCCGGTCATGATGTTTTTATTGTACACGGCCGTAATGGACGGTCTGGCCCATTCGCCGGCGGTGTCCAGGTCCGCAATGCCCGGATTTTCACTTTCTGCCTGAAGGCCAAAGGCCCTTGCCGCCATAACCGCCATTTCCTGCCTGGACACAGGCCGGTCGGGTGCGAATTCCTCATCGGATACGCCTTTGATCAGCCCTTTCTCCCTTGCCTTCAGCACATATCCCGCATACCAGCTGTCCTGCCGCACATCCCGGTACACCGGACTGTAGCCGGCCATCGGCTGTTCCCCCAGGAGCCTTAAAAGCAGCACGGCAAATTCCGCCCTGGATATCTTCCTTGCGGGCTCGAACCGTTTTGCAGCGGCATCCGTGCCCTGCATCAAATGATACTGGGCCGCCTTTTGCACATAGGGCAGGGCCCAGCCGGATATGGCCTGGGTGTCCGAATACAGGTCGGCCGCACCGGCCAGTTCATACAGCCTCTTGCCGCCTTCCAAGAATCTCTTGTAGGCCGTGAGAGCCATCAGGGCCTGCTCTGTCGCCATTTCATCGCTGTTTGCGCCCTTGAGGTGGGAAAAGCCCCCGTCTTCTTTTTTAAATGCCAGCAGAGAGCTTAAAAGATCCCCCTCGGTCTTGGTGAAGGAAGCGCTCCCGGGGTCCACGCCCAGGGAGGTCAGTGCAATAATCACCTGGGAAATGCTTTCGCTGGATTCGCTGTCCCAGTTCTTAAAGCCCCCGCTTTTCAGCTGGGCCCTTGAAAGCCAGTCCACGGCCTTTGTCACCGCTTTTTTCACGTCCGCCCTGTCCTTGTAATTGGACAGGGCCTGCAGTGCCATGGCGGTGAGATCCACCCCGCTTTTCTCCCCTTTTGAAAGGCAGAATCCGCCGTCGGAGTTCTGGTATTCCAGGATCAGGCTCGCCAGCCCGTCCCTTGTCCACCGGGCATTTTCCGGTATGCCGTATTTCCCGCTGTCCAGGGCAATCAGTGCAAACACGGGCCCGGAGACTCCCTGTTTGTCCACTTTTTCAAAGTTATACAGCTTTTCAACCAGGTTGCAGCCTTCCAGGGCTTCAGGGTCCAATCCTACAGCTTTTGCCGCCAGCATGACCCTGGCGATATCCGTTGCAGTGCGGAAGGAACCCGCCTGTTCCTTAATATAATTCTTAAGGGACTCCCCATACCCGGCCGGGACTTTCTGACCGGCCTGGGCCAGCGCAAAAGCGGACCAGTCCGAGAGGGGGTCCTGTCCCAGTATTTTTTTCACTGTCGTCTGCATATTCTCAGACAGCACCTTTTTCAGTTCTTCCTTCTGTGTCTTCGCAGAAGTCCCGGCGCTGCCCGACCCACTGCCGGCCTCTGTCCGGCCGCTGCCGTCGGTCTGGGTGCCTGTCCCGCCGTCCTCAGTGCCGTCCAGGGTCAAGGTGTAATACCACCGGACCACATCCCCGTCGCTGAGAATGTATGTCCCGGCGCTCACATTGGGATTGATCCCGTTCACCGAGTACATCCATCCGCTTTCGGGTCCCCGGTCGAACTCAGCCAGCCCGTCGATGCTGGACACATACAGGCTGGACCCCGAGCCTTTTTTCGTGACCCTGCCGTTTCCCAACGCCCTTACAAGGATACTGTAGGGAGTGTCTCCGGCCTGTAGCGCAACCGTCCTGGAAGACAGGATTGTCCCTTTCTGGCTGTCTCCCGTCACCGACAGCGTTACAGTCTTTGAAGAAGGCGTGGTATCCCCGCCGCTGCCGCCGCTTCCGCTGTCGTCAGGCGGCTGGGGGGTGTACACCACAAATTTGGTGAAGTGCTTTGTCCATACCACCAGATCGCCGCCCACGTCAATTTTACCGGCTCCGTCATCCGGCAGGGCGAGAGCTGCCGCCATCGAATCCTGTGCAAGAACGGTGTCAATCGTTTGCAGGGAACCGCTGCTGCCGATAAAGCCCAGTGATTTTCCAGCCTGTCCTGGAAACACCAGTCTTACAGGTTTGTCGAAGGCCAGGGAAAAACCCGGGGCCCCCACTTCAATAACAGCGTTGACGGTGGCATTCGATACCGTAACACTGCTCGTGGGCAAAAGGGAGGGCAGCTGTATAGTGCCATCCCAGCCTGCGGACGAGGTGATGGTGGTGTTCTGGGGAATGTCCATGGCCACGGTTCCCCCCGTCACGGCCACGTCCGCATGGATATAGGGAACGGTTGCGGCAGTTTGTCCATTGGTCACGGTTGTATTAACCTGCAAGCTGGTACTGCTGATTCCCTGATCCACAGTGATCACTGTAGGGGCGGAAACCTCCAGTTTTTTCCCGTTTGTGCCTATATTGACCCGGTTGTCGGGACTACTGTAAACCACCGGTATGCTTCCGGTTCTCAGCAGACTGGGATAACTCCCCGGATTGTCCTTGCTCACCTTTAACCCATAGGTACCCGGCACATCCACACTGGATATCTCTACCTTTCCCTCATCGTCGGTGGTATACGTTTTTCCGTTGAAGCTTACAACAGCGCCTGCAACTTCTTTCTTATCTACCATTTGTTGCGCCGTATAATCATAATAACCGGCAGAGTAGACCGTAGCCGCCACAGATTCTCCTACCTTGGGCTGCTCGGGTTGGATGTCCACCAGGGGAATCAGCGTGTCGGGAGGATACATCCCGTAATAGAATATGATATCGTCCCCGTCGTTGATGTTATGTTCCGCAGGAACATCAGAAATTAATTCTCCATTGACCAGACACAGCCACCCATCCCAACCATGAAATTGCCCTGCCGTTTCTCCATTAATACTGCTGACATAGCCCCCGCTTTCAGCAGTATAAGGTATCTCCATAGAATCCAGCAGCTGCTTTAATGCGTCCAGCACTGTCTGTTCGCTCCCTGAAGAGGAAACAGTCACATCCGTGTCTGCGATCGTTTCACTGCTTCCCTCCACCCGCACATGGACGGTTTTGGAAGCGGGACTGTAGTAAACCACCGTTATTCCGGTTCTCATCAGGCCGGGATAACTTCCCGGATTGTCCTTGCTCACCTTCAATGTATATGTACCGGCTGTATCTGCACTGGGGATAAGCACCTGTCCCTCATCATTTGTAGTGTACGTTTCACCATTGAAGCTTATCCGGGCACCTGAGACCTTAACCGGTACTTTCTCTTCTGCCTCCCCTTCCCAGTGAGAATAGCTGGAGGTAACTGTAACCGTCAAATCTTCTCCCACTTTGGGTTGGGCAGGCTGGATCTCTATCTCGGGCACCAGCGTATCCGAGGGACTCGCGGGATACGTGCCGTAATAAAATACCAGATCGTCTCCGCTCTGAAGCGCATAGGCGCCTATCCCTACGGAAGACAGCTTCCCGTTAATCAGGAAAAGCCAACCCGCATACGGTGGGCTTGCTTGTGCCTCCTCCCCGTTAATACTCGTGAGATAGAGTCCTAAAAGCGAGTCTACAATCTCATAGCTGATGTTCCGGTCATTCAGCACCTGTATTAAGGCATCCGCAGCGGTTTGCCCGTATACGGCAGATGTTACGCTGACATCCGTATCCGCAATGGTCTCGCTGCTTCCCTCCACACGCACGTGAACAGGAACCCCCGGCGGAACCGGCGATGAAGCTCCCAGCCTGGTCCACACGCTTGAGCCCTCTGCAATATCCCCGAGGGCAATCAGTGATTGTTCTGTTGCCAGGCCATTGGATTGAGTCGAATCAAGTTGAAATAAAAAGGAGCCATCCTCTCTCTGGAACCGCTTGAGAGCATCCAGCATGGACGTTCCATCTTTTTCCCAGCTATCGGAAAATATGTTTTCTCCAGCAGCCACCAGCCCGGAGATTACCGTTGCAATGGTATTTGAATTTTCCTTTCCCTGCGAGCTGAAGCCGCCTGTACCAAGCTGCTGTTCTCTTAAAAATGAAACGGCACTACTGATGGCTGTATTTACCCCTGTCTGCTCCCTATGCCTTGACAAGGCAACAAGGGCCATCCCGGTGACATCATTATCACCATAGTCGCCGGTCAGCGCAAAGCCCCCGTCCGATTTCTGCTGGCTTAAAAGCCATGACACGGCATTTGACTTATTATAATCCCCTCCCGCAGTATCCAGGGCGATCATAGCCCATATGTGCATATTGACAGCGCCATTGCCGAAAGAGCCGTTTGTTCCTTGCTTACCGGCCAGTTCAGAAAGCAAATTTCTTCCACCGAGAGCATTGCTCGGGTCCTCACCCATAGCCAGGAGACCGAGTATGCAGCCTGCATATTCGGTGGGCTGCACGTTCCCGGCCAGATCCCCGCCTTCCCACTGGGGCAGTGTCCACTTCCCGTCATGGATGTCCTGCCCGGCTCCCTTCAAGGCCACCAGCTCCCACCAGGAATCAAGCGTTGTCTTGTGCTGCCTGTAGTAGTCCACTGCCGCCGTGAGCATGTCCGAACCGGCATCCGCAAAAAGATTGACCGGCAGCAGTGTTATAAGCATGGATAGAACCAGCAAAAGAACTATGTTCTTCGTAAAAACTCTTTTATATCTCATAACCTTGCAACTCCCCCTTTTAAATTTCCAATCATGAAAAACCCTGCCGTACTTTTTCATACTTTCCGCTACAAAATAAAACCTCTCAACTGGAATTGTTAAGAGGTTTTTCATAAAAAGGCATATTTAAATGCACAAAAAAAACACCCCCTATCCTTCGTAGAGTTTTTGGTGCATGGACACAGGCAGGTCTTCTGGCTCAAGCCTCATCACCCCCCCTACCTTCCCGGTTTATCAGTGGCATTCCTGGGGGGATTCTTCTTATACAGCGGCGGGACCGCGCGGGATTCTCACCCGACTTCCCTTTTCACCGGTTCGCGATTACCCCTTAATCACAACCGGCACCTGAATCCTTTTTCAATATTTAATTTGTACGGCTGCTGTCCTCCTGTGCAGGAAAGAATTCTTTGCAGCAAATGCTGATGAACAAAACACCCTCCTGCCACTATAGACAAAACGGGATAAATCTATGTTATAGTTCCACCCCTTATATGAAAATTCTTCTAAAACAGGTTCATAGAAGGGAAGGCTCCCTAGTTTCAATTGCAGCGGAGTTCACCCTCGAGTCCCAAGCCGGATTTTCCACCCGGCTCCCCGGGCAAATTTTTCCCTTGCCAAGTATATTTTATGTAACTGTCTCCTTTATGTCAATACATTTTTACCCGGGCAACTCAACTTCAAATGGCCCAAAAAGCAAGAAAATCAGCAAAGCAGTCCTATTCCGCTTTTTTGCACAGCCTGGCACCGAGGAAGAGAAAAACAATAAAATACAGCATCAGTATTCCAAGGTGGGAAGCCATGCTCAAAGGGTCCTCACCCCGGCTTCTCAAGCCAAGGCTTGTGTGGGTGAGCGGCAAAACCCAGATCAGCTGCTTCAGTCCGAAGGGCATTTTATCCAGGGGGAAAAAAGTGCCGCAAAGGAAGGACATGGGAGTGATGATAAAGTTTGTGAATTTCCCCATGTCCGCATGAGAATCAATAAGCAGCCCCACAGCAAAGCCTAGTGCGGAAAAGACAAAGCAGTTAAGCACTATGATGGCGATAAAATAGGCGTCAATCCGGACTCCTGCCCTGAATGCAAGGGACAGGAGGAGGATGAGCAGTCCCGAGTACATGCCTCTCAATGCTCCCGCCGTTATCTTGCCCGCGGCATATACCATCATATTCAAAGGGGCAATCATGAATTCCTCGAAGGTTTTCTCGTAGATCCTGGAAATATTGATGCTGTTGGCAATATTGCTGAAGCTGGCCGTCATGGTGCTGAGCCCTATGATTCCCGGGATTACAAAACTCACATAGCCCGTTCCGCCTACCTTTATTTCGCTTCCAAGCCCCCATCCGAAGGCGATGAGATAGAGTACGGGTCCGACCATGGAGCCGGTGGTGGTGCTCCAGAATTTTCGTTTAAAAATCACATACTCCTGCCATAAAATGGTCATGAACTGCATATCAGTCCCCCACCTTTCGATTGGTCAGTTTGATAAAAGTGTCCTCCAGGTTGGCGGGCCGGATGTTTACGCTTCCTTCCATTCCCGCCGCGCTTTCGATGGCCTCCTGTCTCGAATTGAAAAAGCTGGTTCTGGTTGTGCCGTGGTCGAAATACTCCAGCACGAATTTCCCCGTTTTTTCTATCAGCCTCTTCGGCGTATCCAGCTCCACCAGCCGCCCTCCGTTCATGAGTCCCACCCTGGTGCACAGCACCTCCGCTTCCTCTATATAGTGGGTGGTCAGCAGCACCGTCAGGCCGTTCTTGTTAAGCTCCTTCATCAGGTCCCACATCTTCCGCCTCACAGCGGCATCCAGGCCCACGGTGGGCTCGTCTAAAAGAAGGATCCGGGGCGCATGCATCAGCGCCCGTGCAATCATCAGCTTTCTCTTCATTCCCCCAGAAAAATTCTTCACCGGTTCATGGGCCCGGCCGGACAGGTCGGTGAACTGTAAGAGCTCATCAATGCGCTTCCTGCGGAGCTCTTTGCGCAGGCCGTAAAGACGGCCGTGGAGCTCCAGGTTCTGCCAGGCCGTCATTTCCCCCTCCAGGTTCATGTGCTGCGGGACAACCCCGATTTTTGCCTTCAGCTCGGTGAGGTTCCGGTCCATTTTTCTGCCGTCCATGGAAATAGAGCCGCCGGTGGGGGGCGTGAGGGTGCTCAGCATCCTTATGGTCGTCGTTTTTCCCGCCCCGTTGGGCCCCAGAAGCCCAAAAAACTCACCCTCTTCTATTTTAAGATTCAGGTTGTCTACCGCAGTTATGTCCCCGTATTTCTTTGTGAGGTTTTCAAAAACAAGCAATCTATTCTCCCCTTCCTAAAGCTATGAGACAAGGGGACGGTTCTTCTGTCTGCCAAAGGCAGACAGAAGAACCGTCCCCTTGTCTCAAATGAATTCGTGCAGCCTGGCGGAAGTGATTACCACCGCCCTTTCCCTTAAGGCCCCATACAGTTCAAGGGCTTTCCCGCCTGTGAAATCCCTGGTTTCAGGCGGATCATCCTCTATGATCACCAGCTTTTGCGCATACTCCGCCGCCTCCAGGTTTCTCAGGTTCTGGCTGCCGAAGGGCATGCTGCACAGGATGGTTATGTCCGCCTCCCGTATTTTTTGTATATTGGCTTCCACAGCCGAATCGCTGATATCGCAGAAGGGTTCGGCGGCGATATAATCCGCTCCGAACACCTGGGCGCACATCAAGTCGCTGTCCCCATGGCTGAACACCCCCGCCGACAGCCGGTAGCCTTTTTCAAAGAGGTAGCGTATGACGCCTGAGGCCGAGCCTCCCCCTCCGATGATGTGGACCTTTTCCTTATTCCCGCTCTGCTCCCTGTCGCTGATGTAAAAATCCATCAGCCCCGTCAGGGCATTCTGGAACACCAGGGCTTTGACCCCATAGGCCCGGTGGATGTTTTCGGGGGTAAATACCTCCCAGGGGGATCCGTCCGAAATAACGGCCCCCTCCTTCATGAGCACCAGCCTGGAGCAGTAGCGGGAAGCGATTTTCAAATCGTGCACTGCGGCAATGACGGTTTTTCCGGTCCTCTGGAGTTCCCGGGAATACTTGAAAATCTGCTCCTGGTGCGTGATGTCAAGGCTGGCGGTGGGTTCGTCCAGCAGCAGGATATCGGCCTGCTGGGCCAGCACCTTGGCAAACAGCACTCTCTGCCTTTCTCCTCCCGAGATTTGCGTAATGGCTTTATTCTCGAATACAGTGGTATCGGTATAGGCCATGCTCTCCCTTGCAATCCTGAGGTCTTCCTTGCCCTCCCCCTGCATTCTTTTAAGATGGGGATACCTTCCCATCAGCACAATGTCTATGGACAAAAAGGGATAAGATATCTCGGTGTTCTGGTGCATCAGGGCAATCTCCCTGGCAACTTGCTTATCGCTTAGGCTTTGGATGTCCTCCCCCTTGACTTCTATCCTTCCCTGGGCCCTGCAGATGCCGTTGATGCACTTTAAAAGGGTGGTTTTTCCTGCGCCGTTGGGGCCTATAAGCCCCACAAATTCCCCTTTATGAACCGTCAGGTCGATGCCCTTCAGAATGGGGACCCCGTTGATTTCATAGCGGAGGCCCTGGACGGCAAGGGCAATATCGCTGTTTTGCGTCACAGGGCGGCACCTTCTTTCCTGGCCTTATTCAGCAGGTACAGGAAATAGGGCGCCCCCACCAGCGAGGTCACTATGCCCACCCCGATTTCGACGGGCATGAACACCACCCTGGCGGCAAGGTCGCAGCCCACCAGGAAAACCGCCCCCGCCAGGGCGCTGGCAGGCATGAGTATCCTGTTGTCCGGGCCTACGATAAGCCTCATGATGTGGGGGACAATGAGGCCTACAAAGCTGATGTTCCCGCTGACGCATACCGCCATGGCCGTTGTCACCGAGGTAAAGAACAGGAGGCGTTTTCTTGCGGCAAAGGGATTCAATCCTACCGACTGGGCCTCTTCCTCCCCCAGCAGCAGGATATTCAGGTCCCTTGAAAAGGATATCAAGATAATGACACAGAGGGCCACAGGAACAGCCGCCAGGTTGACGTGTTCCCACCTCCTGGCGCTCAGGCTTCCCACCGACCAGAAAAGGTATTCCCTCAGCTGGTACTCGTTGACCCGGGTGAGGATGAGGGAGGTAACCGCCCCCAGGAAGGTGCTCACCGCAATGCCCGAAAGGATGAGGGTCAGTACGGGTATCTTTCCTCCCTTGGAAGCCAGCAGGAAGATGAGCCAGGCGGCCGCCAGCGCACCGGCCGTGGCAAACACGGGCATAACATATACGCTTCCCGAGGTCAGCCCCAGGGCAATGGCCGTTACGGCCCCAAGGCTTGCTCCGCCCGACACTCCGATAATGCCCGGGTCGGCCATGGGGTTCCGGAACATGCCCTGCATGACGCAGCCTGAAGCCGCAAGAGCGGCTCCCACCAGTACGGCTACCAGAACTCGGGGAAATCTCACAAAAAATATGATGGATTCCTGGCTGTCGTCAACGGAAGGGGCCTTTAAAATTCCGTAATTCTTCAGTATAATCCTGACCGTGTCCCCAAAGGGAACATAGACGGCCCCTATGGCAGTGGCCGCCACAATTATCAGGATAAGCGCCGCAGACAAAATGAAAAGCACCCGCATATTTTTACTGCGGTCCCTCACAGCATTTGTTTTATTCAACATGCTTTGTTTTCTCCAATCGGTCTAAAGAAAATCATCCCGCGGAAAACAGGGTTCGCCGGTCAAACCAGGCCATACCGCGGGCTTTTTTCCTAATTCAGGCGCAAAGGCCCTTGTGAAGACGGGTCCGGGGCCCCCGTCTCCTTATTTGAACAGCTGCGGATAGGCCGCCTTTGCGGCATCTTCCACCCCAAGGGCGATATACTGGGATATGGCGGACATGTGCTTGTCCGGCAGCAAATAAATCCTGTTGTTTTTAACCGCCTTCACCGAGGCGAGGCTCTTGTCCTTCCTGATCTCGTCGGCAAAAGCCGCAGGGTCCTGTTTTTTGTCATAGGACCACAGGGGTAAAAACAGCACATCGGGATTGATTTCTACGATTTTTTCCTTGGAAATCTGGGCGTTGGGCTCCAGCCCCGCTTGTGCAGCCGCGTTGATAAGCCCGGCCCTGGTCACGATATCGTCAAAGGTTGTCCCCTTGGAACTGGTACTTCCGTATGAATTGTAGCTTAGAACGGTAAGCCTTTCCTCCGGTTTTAAGGTTTTTACCTTTTCTTCCACCGCATTAATTCTTTTATCCATATCCTCCACAATTTCCCGTCCCTTTGCCTCTTCGCCCACAACGCGGGCAATTTCCATCAGGGTGCTCTTCTGTTCCTCAATACTGTTGGCCGTCTTATAGCAGTACACGGGAATTTTGGCGTCCCTCATCTGCTGTATGCCCTCTTTTCTCATCCAGTCCGCTGCAAAAACAATATCGGGCTTTAAGGATATGACCAGCTCAAGGTTATTCTCCGCCTTCAAAAAAGCCCCCGCCCTGTCGGCGATGTTGGAAATTCCGTCATCCTCGGCGATCTTGCCCGAAAGCGCCTTGATCCGGCTGCCGTCCACCAGGGATAAAAGCATTTCATCCGTCCCCAGGGTCAGGGAAACAATGGCCTTAGGCTTTTTGTCGATGGTCATTTCATATCCCGTCGAATCCTTCACTTTCAGGGGAAAAGCACTTTGCTCCGCTGCCGCCGGAGTTGAGGGCTGCCCGCTGGGCTCCGCAGCGGTGGATTGGCCGGAGGTGCCTCCCTGCCGGGAACCGCACGCTGCCAGCATCCCCGTCAACAGCAGGAGGACGGCTGCTGCCGCCGCCATTCTTTTTGCTTTTAACATCCTAAACATCTCCTATATTATGAAATTTAAATGGACACCCCGTTTTGGGTTTCCATATAATTGCCCAGTTCCTCCAGAGAACTTGTTATGATTTCATATACAAGATACTCGGACTTTACAAATTCGATGATGCTTTTTAGCATTATAAAACCTCTCAACTTAAACCGTTAAGAGGTTTTTGGAATCAGCCTTTCGGCCATGCAAAAAACACCCCCTATCGCTCGTAGAGTTTCCGGTGTATGGAAACAGGCAGGTCTTCTGGCTCAAGCCTCATCACCCCCTCTACTTTCCCGTTTTACCGACGGCATTTCCGGGGGACTCCTCTTTTACAGCGGCGGGACCGCGCGGGATTCTCACCCGACTTCCCTTTTCACCGGCCGGTAATTACACTTTAATCACGGCCGGCACCTGAATCCTTGCTTTCAATTTTATACATTATAAAAACCCTTCTGTCCTACATGGACAAATTTGTTACAAACCATTCCTACGTAATTAATTACATTCTACCAATTTCAATGGCAAAACTCAAGCATTAATCCATAAAAGACAAGGGGACGGTTCTTCTGTCTGACTTAGTCAGACAGAAGAACCGTCCCCTTGTCTTTCCTACTAGCTTACAGCACCAGCTTATACAGCCGGTACAGCATGACGGCGGTCTCCGCCCGGGTGGCATTCTTCCCGGGAGCGAAGCTCCCGTCCTCCATGCCCTTGATGATGCCTTCCCGCACCAGCGCCGCCGCGCCGGTTTTCGCCCAGGAGGCGATGTCCTGCCGGTCCGGGAAGATGTTCAGCTGCTTTTCGTCCCCCGGCCGGTACCACGCCTGCTCCAGCACCTTGCCCATGATGGCCGCCATTTCCTGCCGCGTGATGAAGCCCTCCGGGTCAAAGGCATCCGCTGTCTTTCCGCTCACCAGCCCCTTTTCATAGGCTGCCGCCACGGCGCTATAGTACCAGCTGTCCGCCTTCACATCCTTAAAGGGCAGGCTGCCGGCAGAGGTCCCCTCATATTTCATCATCCGGCCGATCAAGGCGCAAAATTCGGCCCGGGTCACGTTGGCAAAAGGGTCGTAGGCGTCCTCTCCCTTGCCTCTGATGATTCCCTTGCCCGCCATGACCGCCACCGCGTCCCTGGCCCAGGTCACCTGCTCGGCATCCCCGAAGGTCCTGGCGCTCTCCTTCACGAAATACCGGCTGAAGTGCCCGGTGAGGAAGTTCACCGTCCTGGTCCGGGCATCGTAGATGCCTCCCACCGGCTCGGTGCTCCCGTCCTCCTTCAGCAGGAAGACCGTCAGCCGGTCGCCGTTCTTGACGCTGCCGGTGTAGGGAATGCTCACCCGCATGGGCTCCTTGAAGCTCTTGACAACGGTGCCGCCCACTCTGGCCTCCAGGTTCACGATGACGCTGCCTTTGGGCACCTGGGCCTTGGCGCTCTCGGACAGGTCGGCGTAATCCACCTTTTCGGCCGCAAGGCTGATTTCCTTCCCCTTGGCCGCCTCTCCGAAGGTTCTGGAGGTGAGGTCGAAGGAGGCCACCTCGGTGGCGATCTCCACGGTATCCGCCTGCTTGAGCAGGCCCACCGCCTTGGCGTCCAGCTTCACCGCCACCGCGGGGGTCTTCTGCTCCGGCACCACCAGGGTCACCTTCTTCTGCAGCGATTTCAGCTCGTCCTCGGTGAGGGTACCTGCCTTCTTTATTTTGTCCAGTTGGTCGCTGAGGCCCTTCAATGCGGCGGACAGCTCTTCGGTGCCCACCAAAGCGGTGGCTTTCCCGTTTTCCACCTTGATTTTATCCTTGCCGATTATCACCTTTCCGGCTTCATTTAAAAGGTTTTTCACCGTGTCCACAGCCGTAGTCTCTCCGGTAGTCGCAACCTCCCCCGTGGTATTCGACGCGTCGCCCTTGACGGTGACGCTGACCGTCTCAGTCTTTGAAAGGATGGGGAAATAGTAGGAGCCGTGGGTGGAGTTCTTGTCCAGCTTGACGGCATAGACCTCATAGGTGCCGGGGCTGTCCATCTTGATCTCCACTGTCCCGTCGGGCCCCGTGACGGCGCGTTCGGTGCCGCCTACATACACCGAGGCCCCTTCAATGGTCTTGGTGCTGCCCGATCCTCCGTCCCAATTGTTGTTGGTCTGGCCTGTCACCTTCACCTTGATCGTGCCTCCCGCATCCAGGCTGGTGGGGCTTACACCGATGCTGCTCCCATAGTAGGCATACAGGTCGGTATAGTACCAATCCACCCGGTCCCCGTCCTTGATGGGCCACACCCCCGTACCTTGGTTGATGACCTTGTTATTGACCCTCACCATCCAGCCGCAGGTGATGTGCTCGTTCCGGAAGTCGAACTCCTCCTCTCCAGCCATCCGGGCCACATAGTTGTCGTTGGACTTGATGAGGTTGTCCCGGATACCGGCCTCATTCCACGCCACAATGGTGGCCAGCAGGACGGTGGCTTTGGAAAAGCTGTGGGAATTTCCGTCCGGGTCGGTGATTTTGTATTTCCCGTCGCTGGTCCTGTACTTGGAAGGGTCGAAGACCACCGTGCTGTTGTAAATGGTTCCCTTATACCCCTCAATACGCATCTGTACATGAATGTTGCTGTCGGGAACCGGATTGCCCGGGTCATCGCCGGTGGGCTTCCCCACCCGGATGGACACCGGTACCGGCCTCACCAGGCTGCCGGAGGAGGGGGCGGTCACGTAGTAGTTGCCCTCCTTTGTTCCGGTGAAAACGGCCTGCCCGTTTTGGTCGGTGGTCTTGGAGACGCTGTCGAAGTACAGCGTCTGACCCGCCGCCGGCGTGAGCGCAGTGCCCTGCACCTTGTTCAGGGTAGCTGTAAAAGAACCGCCCACATCCACCCGGAAGGCGGAAAGGGTGATTTTAGTGAGCACCGGGTCCCACAGCAGGTCGTCCACCAGCACGATTTCATCCTTGTCCGCCAGCAGGGCGGAGGGGAGGGTCATGCCTCCCGTGCCGTTGACCAGCCACTGCCAACCCTCCTCCCCGGAGATGGTGTCAAGCATGCCCTGGTTCTCGGTATAGGTCACGCCTCCGGCCTCCAGGGCCTTCCTTACCGCTTCCAGCAGGGTGGTCTGCCCCACCAGGATGTCCACCTGGGTCTCGGGCAGCAGGGTCTTCTGGGCTCCCTCCACCCGGACAGTGACGGTGCCGTCGGCGGAATTTTTAATGGTAAAATCCGGCGGCTGTACGGTAATGCCGTTGCTGGTCAGGACTGTCTTATAGCTTCCCTCTTCCATGGGAAAGGTGAAGGAGTAAGCCCCGCTGCTTTTATCCGAGCGGGTTTGGTCCATATAGCACTTTTCACCGTCCACAGTGCTCTCCACAATCAGGGATACATAGGTATCCACTGTGGTGTTGCCGGTAATGGCCACCTGCTGCCCTTCCACCTGGATGTCGGCGGTAAAGCTGTCGGATGCCAGAGCCGGCGGCACTGTCCCAAATATCAGGACCAATGCCAGCAGCAGCGGCAGAATGATTTTCTTTACGGTCTTCATCGTTCATCCTCCTATCTATTGTGCGCCGTCCGGGGCTGCGGCTCTCCCGGAGCTGCCCGAATCCCCCGAACTCTGCTGCTTTTCGAGAATGGCTTCCGACAGGGGCCTTGGCCTCTCCAACTGATCCCATACCAGCACCTTGATGCCGTATTTATCCCTGTCCGCCTCGGGTATCCTGTAGAAGCCGTTTACCTTCCCGGCCTCACCCGGCAGGAAATCCCTGTCCACATAGGAAATATGGACCACCTTTCCGGTATCCCTGCTATAGACAATGACAATAAATACCGCTGATTTCTGTGCACCGGAGGTATTGGTCGCACTGACCCCCAGGTCCTTGCCCTGGCCGCCGGCGCCGCTGTCCGCCTTTGCAATATCAAAGTCCTTTCCGGCAACAGCAACCCGCCCCTGGCCGAAGATCTCGGCTTTATCCTTCAAGGAGGCCGTCACGACAACCTCCCCCGGTTCAAGAGCTTTTAGCCTGGCCGCCTTGCTTTCCTCGTCTATAATGACAGACGCTGTGGCGGGATTGCTCACTTTCCATGCCACCTTGTCATCCGGCACGAAAAATCCCTTCTGGTCCTTGGCCCTGAGCCCGAAGCTCTGGCCCGCTTCCAGCACCAGGTCCCCGGGATAGACCTCAAGAGAGGTGATGTCCTCCGTGCTCCCGGCTCCCGCGTATTTTATTTTATAAAAGATGGTAGAAACCCCTTTCGAATAAAACTGCTTCAGGGCCGCCATGGCCTCCAGGGCCTGGTCGCTGGCCATGCCCGGATCCTCCGTTGTCATGTGCATGAATACGCCGCTGGAGGTCTGGAAGCTGAGCCATCCGGTGACGGCATTGCCCCGGCTCTTGGTAAACTGGGGACCCTGAGGGTCTATGCCCCAGGCGGTGATTCCCATGATCACCTGGGAGCAGGACTCGGAGTTGATGGTCCCCCAGGAGCCGAAGCGCCCGTCCTCCTGCTGGTTTTTGCTCAGCCAGGCGATGGCCTTTTCTCCGGCCGCTTTCACGTCCGCTCTCTCCCGGTAAGGAGCTAGAGCGTAAAGGGCCATGGCCGTCATGTCCGGGTCGGGAGTGCCGCCGCCGTAGGCCCAGCCGTTCCCGTCGGCGGTCCTGTTGTCCAGGATGTACTGGATGAACTCCTCCCGGGTATGCCTGGAGCCGGCGGGTATTTCCGCATTCGCCGCGTCCACGCCGATGAGGCCGAAGACAGCTGCGTTGATGCCCTGCCCCATGCCCGAATAGTTGAGGATATTCTCCATCAAATCAATTGCTCTATCCGCCAAAACTGTCTCCGGATCATAGCCCGCTGAAACCACGGCGATGGCTGTGCGCTCATAATCGGTCATAAGAGTTCCCAGGTTGGCCGCATTTTTTTTCAGCCGGTCGATATAGGTCTCCCCGTTGTCCACATAGGGCTCTTTGTTTATATCCTCTCCGATGGCGTTAAGCGCGAAGGCGGCCCAGTCTCCAGGAACCCCTTGCTTGCGGAACCAGGAAAGCGTCCGGTCGATGGCCTGGTTGATTTCATCCACGCTCAGCTTCTTCACCTCGGGCAGGCCGACGGTGAGGACCAGCTTCCCTGAAATATCGGGGAACCGCTGCAGCCTGACCTTGATCTCGGCACTGCCTTCTTTGACTCCCGTAACCGTCCCGTTGCCGTCCACAGCCGCCACAGCCGGCAGGGTGCTGCCCCACTCCAGGGCTTCCCCCCGGAGGGGTAGCCCGTCTATGGCTGTTATCTCCGCTTTTACTGAAAGCGTGCTTCCGGTCAAAAGCTTGGTGGAAGGGGCCGATACCGTAAGGCTTAGACCTGTGGTACCAGGGAGTACCGAAACGCTCAGGCTGTCGGCCACGCCGGGATTTTCTCTGGATGAGACAGTGATGCTCGCACTGCCGGCCTTCCGGGCAGTGACAAGTCCTACCTCACTCACCGAGGCCACCTCCGGATTGTCGCTCTTCCATTCCAGGTCCGCCCTGTAGACCCTCCGGCCGTCTGCGTCGGTTATGTCCAGGCTGGGGGTAAAGCTGCCGCCGGGGAGCATGGCGGCTTGCCCGTCCTCCAGCCTGAGCACCGAGGCCTCAGGTGCATAGGAGGTGTCGGTGAACTTCAGAAGGGTTGCTTTTACCGCCGTGTCGACAGAGCCTGCCAGCTTATGGCCCACGGAATACAGTTCTCCCGAAGGGCCGTAGCAGGATACCCCGGACAGGAAATAGCCCGTGTCCCCGCTCTTCTTGACAAAGCTTCCGTCGGGAGAGAGGGCGTAGATGCTGTCGCCCATGGTCACCAGCACCGTACCGTCGCTGTCCACCATAGGGATTCCCGGAAGCCTGCGGTTTAACACATTAAGCAGCACTTCCTCTTCGGGAGCAACGCTTTCGGTCTCCTCCCCTGTTGCGGCGTCAAGCACGTGCAGCACCTGGTCGCTTGTTACGCAGTAGAGCCTGTCCCCGAATACGGCCGGGTCGTACCAGCTCCTGTTCTCGTCCTTTATCCATTTGACCTGGCCGTCGGGGCCCATGGCCAGGAGATTATCATAAAAACCTCTTGAACCATTAACCGTTTTTCCCACACTCACATACAGCGTCCCGTCCTGCCCCACGGCCATCCGGGATTCTCTTGTTGTATATGGATATGCACTTGAGGTATACATATAAATATATCTATTCTCTGGAAGCTGTTTATACCATTTAAGGCTTTTGGACGACGGGTCCACCGCATTGACGATGGAAGAGCTTCCCACATAGATGGTGCCGTCGGGCGCCACCGCCGGGGTGCTGCAGCTGTAGGCGCCGTTGAGCCTCACCTTCCACAGCGCCTTGCCCGAGGTGTCGACGGCGTGGAGGTATAGGTTCCGGGTGGCCACGTAGACGGTCTGCCCGTCGGGAGACAAGGCCGGCGAGGTGCCTGGCGCCACTGCCCCCTCCATTTTAAATGTCCACCGCACCTGCCCCTCGGGGGATATGGAGTACAGATACCCGTCCCCTGAACCGATGTAGCTGTTGCCCTCCCTGTCGAAGACCGGCCTCTTTCCCCCGGTTTCGCTATAGGCTCCGGGCTGGTTCAAATCGACCTTCCACCGCATGATGCCGTCAGGGGCTATGCAGTAGAGGTAGCCGTCCTCCTGGGCGATGTAGGCGTTGCCCCCACCATCCACCGAAGGGCATTCGTCGTCCCTGATTCTGGTATTGGCAGGGCTGACTCCCCTATCGTTTTCAAAGGTATCCCTGTTCCAGTCCAGCGCTGCCGCTCCGCCGGCTTCTGCGGCCAGGGCGGGCACGGGAAGCTGCGCCGCCAGCAGCAGGGCCGCCAGCAGGCCTGCCAATAAAGGATAAAGCCTTTTCTGATTCTTTCTCATCGATTGTTCCTCCTCTACTCACCGCTTAAGGCTTGCTCAAATCTCGCGTACTCGCTCCCCGTATCCCCGTCCGCGGCGGTCACGACCACACGGTCCGCTCCGGAGGAGGGAAGCCTGATGCCCACCGAAACCTCCCGCTCACCGCCGGCCTTGAGCAGCAGCTCGGTGGCGGTAATCGCAGGCGCGTCCTGCAGCCCTGTGCTTACCGATACCGTCACGCGTTTGTCCCCGTCCAGGGTGTTCCTGACCTTGAAGCGGAGCTCCGTCAGCTTCCCGGCCTTCAGGCTGCCGCTGCCGGGGCTCAACTGTATGCCGTCCCCGTAATACGCCTTTTCGACTATGGCCATAAGTCCCATTTCGCCGCAGGTGCCGTAGAGCACCCCATCCCCGTCCAGGGTAAGGCTCATGGGGGGCAGGAGGGAATAGCCGTCCTTGACCTGGACAGTCCTCTGCACCTTTCCCGTAGAGCCGTCCACCGCCCAGATAAAATAGCCGGTGAAGTACACCGTTCCGTTTTTTCCGGGAACAGGGGTATAGTCCACGTCCTTGAAGTAGGGCTTCTGAAGGCTGCCGCCGATGCCGCCGCCGTCCAGAACACCGCTGGATTTCAAGCTGCCGTCCGCGTCAAACACGTAGAAATAGGACCAACCGTCCTTGTCATCCTTGGGAGGTACATAGGCGTATACCCTTCCGTCGCTGCCGCAGCTCACCTTCACGTCGCCCTGGATATCCGGGCGGCTCCAGCTGGTCGAGCCGTCGGGCTTCAGGCATGCCAGGCCGTATTTTCCGTCCTTCAGCTTCTGCACCACGGCCTCTCCGGCGGGGGTGGTGCTTTTAAGCTCCACGCTCTCGCCCTCCTGGGCGGTATAGAGGGCTGTCTTCTGCCTGTCCGCGCCCACCCCGTACAGGGCTTTGCCGTCCGACGCATAGAGCAGGCCCTTTTCGGGCATCCAGGAGCCGATGGCGCTTCCCAGGTCCAGGGGGGTATCCCAGAGGGCCTTGCCGTCCAGACCGATCCTGTAGAGCCTGCCCTTTTCACTCAGGGCATAGACCGAATCGGCCCCTGCCTGCAGCGTTTTAATTCCGTCGGTCCCGCCGCTGAACCTCCATTTCACGGTGCCGCTTGCCGGGTCCACCGCAACAACCGTGGTATTGGACGTGGAATAGACGTAGACGCTCCCGTCCTTCCCCACCACCGGCTTTCCGAGGGAGATGCCGTAGAGGCTGCCCACATCGGCCTCCCAGAGCTGCTTTCCACTCTTTTTGTCCAGAGCGCGCAGGGTGTTGCTGTTTATATAGAAGATCCGGCTGGAGTCCATGGCGTGCCATGCCCACTTCGCCCAGTAGACCCCGTCCAGGGGCACCGACCAGAGGGTGGACCAGTCTGCGGGGAGCACCTCCACCCGGATGGTGCAGGAAATGTCCGGATAGTTTCCAAGCTGCGCCTTCAGCGTGGTGCTGCCCGCACGCCTGCCGGTGAGGCTGGCGTCGTAGCGGACGTCCGAGCCGCTCAGGCCCTGGTAGTTCAGCATATCTGCAAGACCGGAGTCTCCCAGCGTCCAGGTGATGGGCTGCTGCTGCACCAGGCCTCCGTACTGGTCGTAAACGAAGGCGCACACCGAAGGCAGGGCCTCGCCCACGTGTCCCGATATTTCATCAACCCTGTAGCCGCCGGCCTCCGCATCATTTCTAAGATTCATAAAACCGCTTTTTTCCTCGATGAGGTACATGCCCACCGGCACAGGGATATTTTTCACCTCTACCAAAATTACCGCGGGGGTGATCTCGGGATGGCCCGCCACGCTCACCGCAACCGTGGCTGTTCCCGTATTGTTTGAAGAGGCGGTGAGCAGCCCATCCGACACAGTTACAATTCCAGTGTCGCTGCTCTTCCACACAAGCTGTTCCGCAGTCAGCACGACGCCGTTTGCGTCCAGCACCCATCCATATACCCTCTCCGACTGGCCATTATAGAGCGTGAGGCTGGCGCGGTCAAGCTTTATGCCGACAGGCCCGGAGGATTCACTTTTGTTGTAAAGGCGGGCCGCTTCCACTCCCAATGTCCTGGAACCACTGCACCAAAAGCGGTACAGCAGGCCGCCGTCCCGGGAGAGTGTGAAGTTGCTGTAGCTAAAATAGGACAGGTTGCCGTAGTAATCCTTGTAATAGGCCACTGGATTCCCCTGGCTGTCAATAATGATGTCGTTGGTATATATTGTGCCGTCCGGGGACTGGACAGCCCAGCTTGGCATTGCTTTCAGGTATTTTCGGCCATCGGCGAAGGAACCGTCACTTCCCTTTAATGCAGCGTACATATAGTCGGAAGAAGAGGTCTCCCTCAAATAGAAATAAACATTTCCCTCCCCATCGATTAGAGGTTTTTGCCCCAAGGTCCACACATTATTCAGATACCCCACCTGCCATTTGATTTCCGGTGAGCTGCCCTGAGTGGGAGGGGTCAACGCATAAATTTTGGAAGAATTAGCGCTGGTAGCTTTTGAAAAGATGAATACCGTCCCATCTTCTCCCACGGCGGCCTGGCATTGGAGGGGTCTGGTGTCCGGCGTGGAGAACTTCCACAGGAGCCTTCCGGTAGCGCCGTCTACCGCCCTCAGCGTATCCGCCGCCACTACATATGCGGTACCCGAGTTATCCACCGTAAAAGCGGCAAAACCCTTTGAACCTCCTGAATTGAGCAGGGCTTTTCCCTCGGATTGCAATGTCCAGCAAATACCGTCGTTCTCCTGCTTCAGGGCGTATACATTGCCGTTACTGCAGCCCACGATCACGGTTCCGTCGGGAGTGACAGAGGCAGGGGTGGCCATATCTGAAGGGAGCTGCCTCTGCCAGAGCACCGTTCCCGTATCCTTGTCAAGAGCCAGGAACATATTCCCCTGTCCCGTCAGGATCATTTCTTCCCCTCCGATTTCAGCCGCTGTCGGCTGCACGGTGACGGCCGGATTGGCAAACCCCGTTTTGGGACGTACGCCGGCGGAGCCGTCAGAGGGCTCAAGGGCATACAGCCTTGGGGTGCTCTCCTGCAACCCGGGATACTGCATCTTGTAATAGACCGAGCCGTCAGAGGTATTGACAGGGAAATCATAGGTTCCCGTTGAGGCGGAATTCTGTATGGGGATATTGTAATACCAGACGGAGGCCAGGGTCCAGTCGTATTTTTCCCTGATGTTTATGGTTCCGCTGCTCGACAGGTTGGAATAATAGTTTCCCGTTTTTACCTGCACCTTCACCTGCACACTTCCCACGCCGGAGCCTGTAATTGAGGCGGTACCGTCGCCGTTATCAGTGAGTGAGGCTATATTCTGCGGGTTGCTGGTGAGGTTCCATACCAGCGGGATACCCGAAATTGTGCTGCCGTTGGAGTCGGTTGCCGAAGCAGACAGTCGGAAGGGCGTCCCCTTATCTATATTGGCAGGGATGACCGCAGTGATTGCTTTGGGCACCAGGCCCGTGTCAAACTGCCAGGGCCGCGGCAGACCATCGCTGCCGTCCAGGTATGCGCTTGTAAAATCCCTGCTGGTTTCGGTGCCGTCGGCGCTCTTTATTGCGCCCGCTCCGATTTTCAGCGCGTACAGCCGGTTCGTATCCAGACAGCCGTCGATGTTCACATTTACTTTACAGGGGTTTGCCGGGTCAACCGTCAGCAAGCTGCCGCTGTAAACCGATTGATTTGACCCCAGGGAATTGTTGAGTGTAGGCGAGTTGTTCTTGTTGCAGTACAATATGGAATTGATTCCCTGCACCACCATCACCGGCTTGTTGAAGGTCAGGCTGAATGCCATGCCTGAGAGGTCGGAAATCCGGCTGCCCGATTTCGGGCTCTCGCCCACAAGCGTTAGGGGAACGGAATCCCCTGTTACCGTCACCGTACAAATTTTCTCATTGTTGCTTTCCTCGGATTCGTCTATCAAATTTTTCCCATCCGCATACGCTTTCAGGGTGTATATCCCTGGGGAATACGGAGTCCAGCCGAACAGAACCTCTTCCGTCTCCCCGGCGGACAGTTCCACTGTCTGCTCCGGCGCACTATAGACTACCACCTCCTGGCTGTCGTATACAGCAAGTTCGACACTCACCGACTGCATGCCCGCAGCCCCGTCATTATACACCGAGGCTGTCACGGACAAGGGCAGTCCCGTCTCTGTGGTGTCCGCCGCTGTTATGGATTTTAATTCTATATCCGGCTTTGGGACCAACCCGTCCGCCCGTGCTTCCCCCAAATTCCCGGGTACGGGCAAGAGCCCTGCCAGCATAACCGCGGTGAGGAGAAAGCACAAGAGCCTTTTTGTCCATATTTTGCACCCTCCAGATTTTATATTCATTTCCCTTATTTCCCTCCTCTTATAGATTGTATATAAAATTTTAATAGTTTCCATACGCCTTTACAGCCAAAGGGCAGGAGCGCATTTGCGCCCCTGCCGGGAAGCCTCTCCGGAAGGCCTTATTGCATTTGACCCATATTGCTTAATTCATAAGGCTTATTTCAGGACCTGATGTCTTAATAGACCCAGTTCACCGATTCGCCGCCGGCCAGCTTATAGATAGAAGCTGATTGGGCCGGAGGAGTTCCGCCTCCTATATTGTATTCCCAGCTCCAGCTGTCGCCGTCGATAGTGACCACATAGGTGCCCTGGTAATCAACAGTCACATTGTTTTGTACCCAGTCCCAGTTCCAGTTCGGGTCTGTAATGTCGGAAGTGCCATGACCGCCGTTGTGCAGCTCAAGGGCATAGAGCAGTGCATGCAAAGCGGTCGGAGTCTTTTTCAGCACATCGCCGTCATCAAATCCGGAGCCGAAAACATCGTCTTTCAGGCTGAAGAGAGGGACATCGACACCCGTTAATGTGAAGTTTGTATCGGGATTACCCAGTGCATCGCCGGTGCCGTCTATCGATACGTTTACATTGTCCACGGAATCAGTCACAGTCGTCCCCTCTACCACCACATTGATGGGGATAGTCACATCCGTGTCAATTTCATTGTCATAGTTGATGTAAATGGTAGCTTCTCCCTCTGTACTGCCGGTTGTGATGGTTGCCGTATCCGAGTAGCCGGCCGGGTTGACGGTGGCCACACTGGGATTGCTGCTGGTCCAGTGGATGTATTGATATTCATCCGAGTCAAAGCTAAATGTGTTCATATAGGTGTTGTCCGAATAAGCGAAGACGGTAATCGGATCAAGAACGGTGTTTTGATCTGCAACAATGGTCCAGTCGTTGCCGTTCACTCCCAGGTCATAAGCGCTTCTCGGCGGTGTGGTTGCAAACGCCGTTGTGCTGAACATGCTGAGCATCATAGCCAGGGCCATGGTGAAGCCCAGTACTCTTTTGGTTATAGTTGCTTTTTTCATAACCTTTTCCCTCCTTTTTTTGATCTTTGAACATTCTGGCGGCTTGCAGCGCTCCTATTCCACAGCTCTAATCCACGCGCTGCAAACCTGCTTTCCTCATGTGGCGCTCCGGGAAATAAAAGAATCTTCGATTCTAAATCCCCGGGCACAAGGCCCGAGGTACTAAAGCGGTAGATTCTTTTGAAACTTTGTACGGCATTCATCCTGACCCACAAGGGGTCAGGTTTTCTGCCGTAGCCGTTATAAATCCCGCTGCGGAGCGCCGGTCTTCCGGAGTGCTTCCCCCTGCCCCGGAGGGCAGGCTATACCATAATTCCGGCCCCTTAGGGCGGAAATGAATGGTCCGCGTGTTGCCTTCGGCCTGCTCCGCGGTCTGCGCCGCAGGCCGGCTTGGAGCATACAAAGCTACAGCTCGATGGTCTTGGTCACCTCCTCCACCCGGACGGGCTCCCCGTCCTGGATGAATATTTTCAGCTCCACCTGCTGGGAACGGCGTATGATCTCCAGCAGCTTCCTCTCCTTTTTGCTCAGCTCCATTTTTATCAGCTCCAGCTTCTCCTCTTCCTCACTCAATAAAATCTCCTCCTTTGTTCCTGCCGGTTGTTTGGCAGCTGCCTCCCGGCGGCCGGTGCTGAGGGCCGGATGCTGGCTTCGGGACGTTAGCCCTGCTTGTCCGGCTTTGCTTCCCAGCCTCCGCCTCATCCTTCAACTCACGGCTCTCCACTTTCCTCTCCTCACTTTCAACTCTCCTCTCTCAACTTTAGTTTTCAGCTCCCGGCTCTCAGCCCTCAGCTCCCCACTCCTTTCCCGTAGCGTAAAAAAGCCCTGGCTTCCGTTAAAGGCCGGGGCTTGCAGCACGAGACACTCTCATCCGGGTCCCGGGTGTTCATCCCGCCCGACCCGGAGCTCACATACCGCCTTTCCACGGAAGGCTTGCGAACGCCTGCCAGGGCAGGTCTCCTGACTTGCGGCTCATGACGGCTTTTCACCTTCCCGGAATACTCCAGTGGCTTCCCGAAAAACCATTCCCCGCTTACAGTGGCCGGACCGTCCGGGATTTTCACCCGGTTCCCGTTTAAATCCAACCCTGGTGCTGCGAAAATTCCAGCGGCGTTGCGGCAAAGCGCGCCCCTCCTTTTCAACAGCCTGCCCATGTCGGATGACCCTGACAATAGTTAGATATTCAGTTTTTAGACCTGCCCCTTTTCCCCTAATTCGACAAAAAAAGCACCACCCATTTAAGGGCAGTGCTTCCGTTGTTCGGTCAGCGCCGTTTTTATGAGGGAAGATTGTAAAGCGGTTGCCCCATCACAGAATTTAAGTCTGGAACGGCTGCGCAACTATTTCTCCGCTGTACTTTTAACACAACGTAAACTGGTTATGTCAAAAAGTACCGCTTTGCTCCTTACTTCATCCTCATCTGAAATTTTTCAAATTCGGTTTCACTCATTATCTTTTCTTTGGTGATTTTGCAATATATGGGGGGTCAGGAGAGCATGTCCGCTTTTCTTATTTCCTATATTTTACCTCATAAGTTAGAAAATATCAAGAGATAAAAATAAAATTATTTTTTCAATAATTAGAATTTTGCTGCATATGTTAACGTAATAAAAACACCGGAAAGGATCAAAACCCCTCTCCTTTTTTAGAGGGGAGCCTGGTCCCCCCATCCCAGCGCCCTGTCCTGCTCCTCTATGTATCCTTCCAGAACATCCAGGGAAGGCGCCAGCAGTTCATAGACCAGGTACTCCGGCCTTACCCTGTCCATGACCCTCCGGATGGAGGAGTGGGTGAAAGGAGTGTGCCTGTCGATCTTTGAGATGTGGTGGTAAAGCTCTTCATCCCATATGGTGACCCTGTCCCTGCACCCGCTGCCGTTATTGGCGATGCGCACCGCGTCCTTGACGTACTGCCCCGAAAGGCAGCTGTTCAAGTGCACGCCCTTGATATAGGCGGCCACTTCGCCCAGTTCGTCCAGCCGGTCCAGGATATATTGGGAAGCCTCCTCCTCGGTGCTGAGCTCCGTGTTGGTGTTCATCATATGGCTGATGTCCAGCACAAAGCCCTTGCGGGGGTACCGGACGCCCTCCAGGAGCCTTAAGGGGACCTCCCTGTCCAGGAGGGTGAGCCCGGGCCACCACTGGTTTTCAAACAGCATGTCGAAGTCGGCCTCAAAGCCCTCCAGTGCCCCGTTTAAAAGCTCCAGGAAGGCCTCCACCACCTCCCCGTGGCTGCAGGGGAACCGGTAGGTATAGCTTTCTGCAGGCCGCACATGGCTGACATGGAACACCACATACTTCACTCCCATTTGCAGCGCCGTCTTAAGCTCCTCCCGGTAGTATTCCACCAGCGCCTCCGGCCTTTCCCCGCCGTAATACTGGCGGCAGGTGGAAATCTTGCCGAACTGCCTTTCCAGCTGCGGCAAATCCATCCTCCAGAAATCCAGCCAGGTGGGCCAGAACCGCATGTGAAGCCCGCCGATCAGCCTGGGAGGCACCAGGGAGGGTTTCCAGGGGTCGTACTGTATGAGCTCCAGGCCGTCCAGCCTGTGCCTTTTAAGAAATGCTTCCAGTTCTACGGGGTTGTTGTTGAAATTCTTCAGATATCCGGAATAGGTTGCCAGATTCAACAGCTTCAACAAATTTTACCACTCCTTTATGCCAATATTATTCTATGCCGGAAGCACCGTATAAGTCAACCTATTTTTCTGCCCCGGGGTTTATTTGTTCAAAGCCTCCTTCAGCCGGACGATGCACCAGGAGCACTGGGCCCGGGTGGCCGGCTTTTTCGCATCAAACTCCGGGTACACCAGGCCGTGGTTTTTGGCCGCCTTGATATAGCCCTCCGGCCAGTCGCCCTCGTCCTGTGTCAGGCTTTTGGCCTCCTCCTCCAGCCCCGCGGCCCTCACCAGCATGGCCATGAGCTGTTCGCCGGTAATGCTTTCTCCGGGGGAGAAGAAGCCGTCACCGGTGCCGCCCACGTACCCTTTATCGGCGCACAGTCCTATCACTCCGTCCGCCCAGTGGTCCGGCGCCACATCCCCGAACTTGTCCGAGCCCTTCAGCGCCTTGATTTCCCCCTTCAGGCCCATGCCGTAGACCAGATACTTGGCGAACTCCGCCCGGGTCACCGGCTGTCCGGGGCCGAAGGTCCCGTCCGGCCTGCCCGACAGCACATAGTCGTATACCAGCTCCATGGTCTCGTCAAAGCCGAACTGCCCCGGCTTGTAGTCGCTGAAAAGCCTCTGCTGGGCCTGGGGCTTGTATTTCTCGTGCAGCAGGTCGTAGGCCGCCTTCCCGTTATAGGCGTCCGCCAGGCCGTACAGGCACTCGTAAGTGGACATGGCGTTGTCGTACACAGAGAGGTTGTCCTCCTCCTCCTTCAGCACATGGGCAAAGCTGCCGTTGGGAAGCTGGAATGTGAGCAGCGCGCTCACCGGGTTCCCCCCCGAGGGCTTGGTCCATTCCGGCCCCATGGGATCCTGGCCCATAAGGGTCAAAGCCTGGATGACCCAGGCGCAGCTCTCGGGGTTTTCGGTGCCCCAGGATGCGAAGCCCCCGCTGTCGTTCTGCCTGCTTTTGAGAAATTGGAGAGCCTTTGCCACCGCCGGGTTTGTCTCGTCCTCCCCCAGGATGGCGAAAGCCATAAGGGCGGCCGCCGTCATGTCCACATCCGACTGGATGAGGTCATAATCCTTGGGATCGTCAAAATATACCACGTCGAATGTAAAGCCCCCGTCCTTGTGCTGCTGCTTTTCCAGCCACTCCAGGCACTTGTCCCTGTTGGGAATGGGCTCTCCCGCACAGTGCAGGGCAATGATGCCGAAGATGTGGGCATTGACCAGGCTGTCGCCCACAGGCCTGCCGGTCTCGTCATCCGCCACCGAATCTGCGAAATGGCCGTTTTCCAGCATGGTGCCCTTCTCGATTTCCACCAGGTTCAGTCCCCCGAAATTCCTGGGGTCTTTTCCCGCCGCACACACTCCGATGATGGTCCGCTGGAAATCGGTATTCGCCACCTTGTTCAGCCCGATCCCTTTCCTGACCTCCTGCTCCCTCCAGTAGGCCCCGTTTTTCCCGTCCGAAGTGGTCCATTCGGCTCCGCTGACGTCCTCACCGAAGCCGAACAGCCCCAGGGCCGGCCAGTCAAGCACACCGTTGAACTGCTCCCGGCTGAAGGTGTCGTGATAATAGGCGATGGTCTTCTGGGCGGCCTTCAGCACGTCCTCCCGGGTAACCGGGGATTGGGCGGCCTGGGCCTGGCCCGCCCAAAGGCTGAAAGCCACAGACAGGCACAACAAAAAAGCTGTTGATTTTGTGAACCATTTTTTTCTCATACCGGACACTCTCCTTATCCTTGTGTTTAGCGCGTTATTTCCCGCAGCGGCTAAAAAGCACTGCCCAATAAAGGGCAGTGCTTCCGTTGTTCGGTCAGCGCCGTTGGTGGTCTGCTGTCTATAAAATTTTGCAAGGCTATCCTGAACAATTTTACCTTAAAATTCAACCGATATCAATAGGCAGACGAGGGGACAGTTCTTTTGTCCGGGCCTCTCTTAAAATCTTGTGCACCCTGTCCTTGTTCAGCCCCGTAATGGCCGCAATGCGTCGGAGGGACAGGTTGGTCCTCTGCCTGAACTCCCTGATGACGTCCTCCTGCGGCTTTCCTTTAAAGCTGTCTCCGCCTTCCGCATTTTGTCCGGCTAAAAGCCTTTTAAACAGCCGTCTGGCTTCCTCCTCGTCCATAACTTCCTTCTTTTGGGTCAAATCCATAAATTCTTCGCTGCCCTCTTCATTGATATAATTTTCATACAGTTTCTTCGCCTTTTCCCTGTCCTCTGAAAACATGTCCAGTATAAATTCCCGGTCCACAGCCCTGTTGAAATCATGGTTTTCATCCATGTAGCAGAGATAACTGCTCCACTTATACTCTGCCGCCGTTTTTACCAGGCCCGCCTTCACGGGATTGCGGTGTATATACCTCACCAGTGCCAGGGCATAGCCGTCATCCTCCACAGCCTCGCTCAAAAACCTGTCCTGGAACAAATGTCCCGTTCTTTTATACTTTTTGTTGAAATAATGGACATAGCTTATTCCAATGCACTTCATTGCCCTGGCTATGTCCTCGGTGCCTTCCCGCAGCATCAAGTGGACATGGTTGCTCATGAGGCAGAAGGCGTTCAGAAAAAACCGGTTTCCCTGCTTCTTCTCAAAAACAGTTTCGAGAAAGCGCTGTCTGTCTTCCTCACTCAAAAAAATGTCCCTGCACTCATTTCCTCGCAGCATAATATGGTAAAAGCCGCTTTTACTTTTTATTCTTTCATGCCGTGGCATTATCCATCACCCAAGGTCTATTATATTATCGGTACCATTTATTGTCAAGACAAGAGAACCGTCCCCTTGTCTTTCTCACCCAGATATCCGCTATGAACAGCAGCAGCGCCAGAGGAAGCAGGATGAAATCCGGGTCCTGTCCGCTGCTGTTCTTCCTGTTTAAAGGAAGGCTGAATATGTTCGTATCCCGGTTTGCAATGCCGCCCTTCGCCAGGGAATAATAGGCATCCATGCTGCCGGCGTAAAGAGCGTACTCGGGAGAATAGTCGATGTGGATGACCCTTGTGGCGCTCTTCACCATCTGCCCGTCCTTTTTTACCCGGAGGGTCAATAAATACTCCCCGGTTTTGTCCAGGCTTGCGGTGCCTTCAAATTCTCCCGTCCTTACCTGCTCCAGCCGGACCCGGGAGGTCCCGCCTTCCTGGTCCCGTATTTCGGCCTCCGCCGCCTGGCCCTGGCCGGACAGCCCCGTCCCGGCAGACAGGGTCACATTATATCCGTTCTGCACGACGCGGAGGTCCATGTCTTCCGCCGTGCCCGGGGACAGGCAGGAGTTCACCAGCTTTCCCCACTCCCTGGGGAAGCCGTCCCACCCGACCCAGTCCCTGCTCCATTTTCCGCTCAAATCCGGGGTCCACACCGCCACCCTGCCCAGGCCGTAGGACCATTGGGCGAGGATGGGGTCGTCGCTGTTGCTCTTTAAAATGAGGTCCGCCCCGTCCTTGATGCCGGTGCCGGTGTAGCCCTGCAGCTTAGGGAGGGCTACATTTTTGAAGAGCTCGCTCTCATCCGCCTTCTGTGGGGTGAACTCCTCGCTGTTCAGGTATTTTTTTGTGCCCAGGTAGGTCTCCTTGGTGAATATTTCAGGCACCTCATACAGATCCCGGGCATAATAGCTCCTGCCCCCCGCCGCTTTTGCCAGGCTTTCCAGCAGCGTCCTGTCCGCGTCCTTCCCCACGGCCACGGTGGACAGGGTGATGTTCGATTTTTTCAAAGTGTCGGTGATGCCCTCATAGCCGCTTTTTTCGGCCTGCCCGTCGGTGAGCAGGATGATGTGCTTTACCTTGGCATCCGCTCCCTCCAGGGCTTCTGCCGCTTTTTCCAGTGCGGGCAGGATGAGGGTGCCCCCCCTGGGGGCCAGCTTCCCGATGTCCTCCTGTATTTGCTCCTTACGGCGGACCTGTCCGAAGGGCACCACCCACTCCACCACGTCCGAAAACCCGATGATCCCCAGGAAATCCTCCTGTTCAAGCACCTGGGAGGACTTTACCGCCGCCCCCTTGACCAGGTCCATCTTTTTTACCCCCCCGCTGGTGTCGTCCATGCTGCCCGAGCAGTCCAGGACCAGCACCAGGCCGGTGTCGGGCTGCTGCTTTTTTCCCTTCATGGAGCAGGCCACCGGCAGCATTTCCTCCAGCCGGGTGTTTTCATACCCCCCGGGAGCAAAGGTGTTCTCCCCGCCCACCACAATGAGGCCGGTGCCCTTCTCCTTCACGCACATTTCCAGGCCGTTCTCGAATTCCGGGGACAGGTCCCCGTGGGCCGCATTGGCCAGGATGACCTCGCTGAAGGAGGACAAAAAGCCGATGCCGCCCGGCACCTGGTCCGGCGCATAGTTTGTGCGCTTTAAGCCCAGGCTGTCCAGCAGGGCATTGATGTTGGCCGTATCCTTTTGGGCCCCCACCACCAGGACCGAAGGCGTGTCCTTTACATGCGGAGTTAGGGTAAATACGTTGTTTTTGGGGTTGGAATCCTCCTGGGAAACGATTTCCCCCTTAAAGGACGCCTGGAGGTCATGGCTTAGGGTGACGTCGAAATCGTAGGTGTTCCGGCCCTCCCGGATTTCCAGCTGCTTTTGGAGCACCGGGGTGGTGCCGTTATAGAGGTAAAAGGCGGCGGCGGTGTTTTTGTCCGAGTCCACGGCCACTTTAAGGGGCACCTTTTCTCCCCTGTGGATGCTGTCGGGCAGCTGCATGGAGGTAAGCTGCACATCCCCGCCCCGGGAGGCTTTCAAAGGGAACAGCACCGTATTGATGCCGCTTTCCTCCAGGCTGTCCAGCGCTTTGGCCGCATTGCCGCTGTTCTCCAGCCCGTCGGTGAACACCACCAGCCTTTTGTTGTCATTCCTGGGAAACAGGTCCCTGCAGTATTGAAGGGCTTTCTCAAGGTTGGTGGCCTCCGGGTCGGGCTGGGCTTCCAGCTTGACTTCCTGCCTCTCCTTCGAAAGGGGGACCTCGGTCATGGGCTCCCCCGCAAAGGACACCACACCCGCCACATCCCCGGCTTTTTTATTGTTCTTGATCTGGCGGCTGATGTACTCCTCCACTTCTCCCTTCAGCTGCGAAACGCTGAGAGAGCGGTCTACAAGGAACAGGGTGGCGGTCTCCCTGGCGGTGAAGACGGGCTTCACCCCCGCCAGGACCAGCATGAGGCACAGCAGGGCGGAAAACCTTAAAGCGGCCCACAGGATAAACTTCTTGCGGGGAAACGCCTTGTACAGCTTAAGGGCGCACAGGATAAAATATCCGGCGGCCGCCGCGCACACCGCTGCCGCAGCCACTCCAACCGGGGTATTAAAGCTCATGTCGGTACACCTCCGGTTCCGCCGCCATCAGAAGCAGCACGGCCATAAGGAGCAGCGGCTTGAGATCATGCATGAGCGGCAACGCCGCGGCGGCCGCCTCCCCGTCCTTCCCTTCCTCCCCCGTCACAAATCCGGACGGGGGATTGGAGGGCAGGGTTTTTTCCCTGTCCTCTGACAGCCAGCTTACGGTGCGGCGGACCAGGATGGGAAAGGCGGGAAGCATGACCAGGTTTGTCCGTGAAAGGTCCAGGGAGGAGTACACCATTCTCCTTCCCTCCTCCACCCCGGAGGTCATGACGGGTTTGCCCCCCGCCAGCAGGATGCTCCCGTAGCCCTCCCCCTGTTTTAAATAATCCCCGCCCGCCGCATAGGCCCCCGTGAGGGAAAGGCCGACGGTCAAAGCTTCGCCGCCCTGCTCCAGTGCCGCATTCTGCTCCAATTTGCCCGCCTTCATTTCCTCTCCGGGGAAGAGATTCCATAGGCTGCAGGCGGGCAACGCTTGAGGAGCTTCCAGCTTCCGGGCCACAATGCAGAGATCGTATCCGTTCTGCATGTCCTCCGGGTTCCCGGAAGACTCCAGCTTTATGCCGGGAATGGATTCCAGGGCCTTTTGCAGGAAGGGACTGTCCCCCAGCAGCAGCACCCGGGTCTTGTACTCCTCTCCCAGGGGCACCACAAAGGAGTTGTCCTCCTCCAGCATGTCCTCTCCGGTGATTTTTACCGTCACCGGTCCCGGATCCCCCTGCAGTTTAAAGCTGACATAGCCCTCTTCACTGGAGGGGAGGGTGATGCCCTCCAAGGCCTTCTTTCCTTGGCTGTCCACCGCTTCCACCCCGATATTCCTGGCGGCGGCCGAATAATTCTTCACCCTGCACTGGAGACTCCCCGAGTAGTAGTCGTACTTTGCACCGGTAATGCCTGCGTTGTCCAGCCGGCCGCCCACCTTCACCTCTCTTGCCCCCAGGGACAGGTCTTTATCGGTGAACACCGCCTTTTCCCCGCTGTATGCCGACAGCAGCCTCCCGGCCCTTTCCACGTCCAGGCTTTCATTGGAGCAGGCCATCTCTTTAAGAGCCCGGACGGCCCCGCTTTTGTCGGCATCCGCCAGGTACTCGCCGCACTGGCTCTTCAGCACAAGCAGAGTAATGCGCGTGCGGTCGGGCAGGGTCTGCACATACTCCATCGCCTTTTCCCTGGCCTCCTCAAACCGGGTCTTCCCGTTTTCCCGGGCCTTCATGGAGATGGAGCAGTCCAGGGCCACCACCGCCCTTTCGCCTTGAAACCCCTCCACCCATATGGGTCTTGCCGCGGAGAGCACGATGAAAACGCCGATGAGGAGCTGAAGGACCAGAAGAAGGCTATTGCGGATTTTTCCCACCCTGAGCCCTTCCGTTTCCCTGACCACCTCCTCCCACAGCTCAAGCCAGGAAACCCTGTATTCCACCACCTGCTTTTTTTTGAAATAGAGCAGCAGGATGGCGGGCAAAAGCAGGGCCGTCAAAAAACCCAGGGGCTGCAAAAATTTCATCCGCACACCCCCAAAGCCCTCTGCAGGATTTTCAAGGGGGCTTCCTCCGCGGCGGCGGGCACATAAAAAGCCCCCAACCGGGTGCACAGGTCTTTAAGGCCTTGAATGAAGGCCCCCACCTTTTGCGCGTATTTTTGCTTCATGGGCCCGGTGAAATGAATCCTGCGGACCGCACCCGTCTCCATATCCACCAGCTTCAGCTCCTCCCCGCAGTCGGGGTTCTTTTCGGCGGAGGCCAGCACGTGGATGAGCACCGTTTCTTTGCCTTCCAGGCATAAAGAATTCACCAGGCTTTCCCTCTGCCCGCTGAAAAAATCCGAGACCACAAAGGTCATGTCCGCGCTCCGGTCCTCCAGCTCCCCAATTCTCTCAAAAGAGGTGATGCCGTGGGGGATAAGCCGGGACACCCTGTCCGCCAGCTCATAGAAGCATTCCCTTCCCTCGGCGCCCCTCAGGAGGAATTCCAGCCTGTCGTTTACCGTAAGGAAGCTCAAACGGTCTCCCTGTTTGAGGGTAATGTAGCTCAGTCCTGCGGCCACAAGCCGGGCCGTCTTCCATTTGCCTGGTCCGCCGAAGCCCATGGAGGCGCTGGCGTCCAGCAGCACCCTCACGTGCATCCGCCTTTCCTCCGAAAACTCTTTTATGTAGAGATTGTCGGTCCTGGCATAGGCCATCCAGTCGATTTTTCTTATATCCTCCCCCGGGGCATAGGGGGTGTGCCCGTAAAAATCCATGGAAGCACCCCTCCCATACCCCTTGTGAACTCCCGGGCCGCCTTTCAGTATGGTCTTTTGGGGTGTGATTCTCATGTTTTCTATTTGCTGGAGAAATTTTTCCACCCTATTTCACCTTCTTCAGTACTTCCTCTAAAATCATGTCCGGGTCCACTTTTTCCGCCTGGGCCTTAAAATTCAGGAAAATACGGTGCCGCAGCGCCGGACGGGCCATGGAGGCGATATCCTCGAAAGCCACATTGAACCGGCCTTCGGACAGGGCCCGCACCTTGGCGCCCAGGATGACCGACTGCACTCCCCGGGGGCTGGCCCCGCAGGCCACATACTCCCTTACCGCCGGCACCGAGGTCCTGTCGGGATGGGTTTCCAGCATGAGGGCCACCGCCTTTTTCTTCACATTGGCCGCCACGGGTACCTGCGCCGCGTGCCTCTGGGCCGCCAGGATCTCCTCCCTGGAGGCCCGCTTCTCCGCCTCCCGCCCCTCCCTTCCGCTCACCGTAAGGTCCAGGATCCTGTAGATGTCCTCCTCCCGGGGCAGCCCGATTTTGAGCTTGAACAGGAACCTGTCCAGCTGTGCCTCGGGAAGGCGGTAAGTGCCCTCCATTTCCAGAGGATTCTGTGTGGCCAGCACAAAAAACGGCCTGGGCAGGGGATAGGTTTTTTTCCCCACGGTCACCGTCTTCTCCTGCATGGCCTCCAGCATGGCGCTCTGGGTTTTGGGAGTGGCCCGGTTGATCTCGTCCGCAAGGATGAGGGAGCTGAAAATGGGACCCTCCTGGAAATCAAAGGCCAGCCCGCTTTCGGTCTTGTTGACGATATAGGTGCCCGTGATGTCCACGGGCATCAGGTCGGGCGTGAACTGGATCCTGGAAAAGGGCAGGTCCAGCACCCTGGCAAAGGTCTTGACCAGCACCGTCTTGCCCAGGCCGGGAGCGCCCTCCATCAGGACGCTCCCGCCGGCCAGGATTGCCGTCAGCACCTCCCGCACCACCTCCTCCTGGCCCACCACCTGTTTTTGGACCTCTCCCAGCACAGCCTCATAAAAATTCCTGAAATTTCCTAATTCCAAATCCTCCATTCAGTTCCCCCCGTTTAACCGATTAAAATATTCCAGCACCACCGGCTTTTCCCCGGAGGGTATTTCGTATTTGGAGACATACTCCATGCCCTCCTGCTTGAACTGCCTGTACAGGCTGTCCCTGTCCATGAGCTGGCCGGCGGTTTCCGCCACCCGGTCCGACTGCTTGCTCTTTATGTCTCCCTGCCCCTCCTGCCACTTTCCTTTCACCTGGGAGGCACTGCCGCCTTCCGGAGCGGGAAGGGCGGAGGCCTCGCTCCTGTCCACCTGTCCCTCGCGGCCTTTTTCGTCCCCGCCGCTGCCGTCCGAGACGCCTCCCCCGCCCTTCCCGTCGGGGCTTCGCACGGCCGTGTTGCCGGCTTCTCCCAGGGCGGTCCCCGAGGGGCTGCCGCCTCCGGCCTCTCCGTCTTTCATTCCCGCGTTTTCACCCTCGGTGAAGGCGCTGCTCTTCCGGTCCCGCCCGTCGCTGTCAAAGCCTTCCCGTCCCTTTGCCATCAGCCTTTCCTTCAGGCTCTGAAGCTTTGCTTCCGCCTCGTCCGCCGCCTCCGGCTCCTGTTTTTTTGCCAGGGCCCCGGTGAAAGCGTCCGAAAGCTTCTGTCCGTCCAGGACCCCCTTTTCCGCCGCCGCCTTCAGCTTTTCCAGGGCCTCCCCCCGGGGGGACGTGCTGTCCGCGTCGGCAGTGCTCTGGAGCCTCCGGATATTGTCCAGCATGCGCTGCTGTTCCTCACCGGTAAGGCTGAGGGCCTGCACCGCTTTGGCCGCATCTTCCGCTTTCCCCGACTCCAGCAGGGCTCTGGCTTCTCTATAGGGGCTGCCCATGCCGTCAAAGATGCCCGCCAGCCCTTTCAGGTCCTCTCCCGCCGCCTCCTTCCGCCGGGCCTCCAATTCCTTCTGGGCGGCGGAAACGTTCAGGGCCGCCTCCTCATAGCTATAGCCTGCGGCCAGCTTTTTTTGGAGGCTGCGGAGAATGTCCGGCGTCCTGTCCCGGGAAACGCCCTCTCCGGTCCCCTCCTCTTTTTCCTGCTCCGCCTGCTGCGCCAGCCGGGCCACGTTTTCCGCCTCCTCCTTCAAGTCCTGGTGGACCTGCTGCTTCAAAGCGGCCGCCCTGGTATTGGCGGAAGGGATAAAAAAGACGCCTGCGGACAGGGCCGCCAGCAAAAGGGCCGCCAGCAGCCTTCTCCAGCCTATGCGCAGCCTGTACCTCTCGGCGGGGCGGAAGCCCTCCACCGCGTCCCGCACCTCCTCCCTGAAGGCCTCCAGCACAGGCCCCCTCCCCTCCCTGTACTCCAGGTAGGTGGACAGCCTGTCCATGAGGCCCAGGGCGTCTCCCGCCCGGGCCGCCGCCTCCAGGCCCGGCCGCATCAGCAGGCCCGCGGCAAGTCCTGCGGAAAGGATGAGCAGGGCGGCAAAGGCGCACTTGGGAAGCACCTGCACAAGGATTACGGCGTGGGCGGCGGCCGCGAGGGCCAGGGCGCACAGGGCCCACGCCAGCAGCGCATTTATGGAGCACCGGAGGATATGCTCCAGCCACAGCCTGTTCCTGAGTTTTTTTACCGCAGCAAACACCGGGTCCTGCTTCATGTCCTGTTTCGCCGCCTTTCTTTTACTTGGGGATATTTTATGGAAATTGCCATGTTGACACAGGAAAATAAGGTCCAGAACAGCAGACAGGCGGGGTACGGCATGTAGCCGCCCTGCACCTGCCCGCCGGTCTGGGCGTTCAGCAGCCCGGCTGCGGAATGCAGCGGGTTCAAAAGAAATAAAAAGGGGATGCGTTTATCAAAAACCGTAGTGATGACAGTCCGGTTATACTCTACGAAAAAGTAGAGGAACACGGGCAAGAGCACCAGTACGGCAAAAATGAAAACTGCGAGAAGGAAGCCTTTCCACTTTTTGATACGCAGGGCTTCCAGGGCACTCTTAAAGCTCAGCAGGCCCGTCCCCCAAAGGGCCTGTACCGCCAGCACCAGCATGAAATTCACGCCGCTCAGCTTTCCCAGCACCAAAATCATGAGGATGAGGGGGATGGGGGAAAGGGTGAATACCAGCACTCCCCCCAGCATTTTCAGGTATTTTCCCCGTCCGGCCCCGCCGGTCTTCCAGAAGGGCAAGAGCACCGAAAAGAGCACAAAGGAAAACAGCATAAAGTACATGTACGCTTTCCCCCAGGCCTCGGGATCATACCCTTCCGCCCTCATGGCCACCAGGAGGAAATAGGCTGTTGAAACCACCGAGAGCAGGGCGATATAGACTGTAATGATGAGCTTGTTTTCTTTTCCTATGTTCAAAATCTCTATCATGATTGGCCTCCCGCCGTCCCTTTTTCTCCCTTGGGATCATAGGCGCCCTTCAGGGAAATGTCGGGGAGGATGACCCTGGAGGCCCCTGTGATTCTTATCTTAAGAGGGCCCCCTGCTGTGCACCGGTCCAGGGAATCCCCTGAAAGGCTGTTTCCTTCCAATTCCCGCCATGACCCCTGCTTCCGGTCAAAGACCTCCAGAGTGCCGGCGCCCTTTTCAGGCACGCCGTAGAATTGGATTTCCTCCGCCCGGATGTCCGGGGGAAGCACATAGTACACCGGCAGCTCCTCCCCCTGCCCGGGGAGGTACTCCTTTTTCCCCGCCGGCGCCGTGTTCTCTCCGGGGTCGGGGACCGGCGCTATATAGCCGCAGGGGAAATAGACCTCCCCCTCCGGCGCATTCAGTTCCGCCGGGAAAACGTGGAGGACCGTGGACCTTATACTCCGGGCCCTGCCGTCCACCTGCACCCTCTCGGTGCCGTCGGCAAAGCCCAAAAGCCTCCCCCCCGGGGCCCCGTCCTCCAGGCCGTAATAGTAGTGCTCAAACAGCAGCTGCTGTCCCTCCTCCATCCTGGCCGTCCTGGAAATGGTGTCCAGAAAATTGTACTCGCTTAGGCTTCTCAGGTTATGGTCAAGGCGGTACTTCACCCGGACCTCCTCCCTCCCCTCCAGGTCCCCCAGGGAAATCACCGTGTCTCCCAGGAGGAGGAAGCACTGACAGAGCTTGTAGGGAAGGGGGTTTTTAATTTTCCCCGTCAGCACCTCTCCCTGGTCCAGGTCCAGCTTGAATACGGCGGCCTCCGACGGTTCCAGGCCCATGCCGTAGGCGTAGTGAGGGCCCTTCCCCGCAAAGCCGGATTCCATCTCCAGGGGGTCCTCCACCCCCTGGTCCTGGCCGCAGTTGCACAGGAAGGAGGCTTCCGGCCACTTCAGGGAAATCTTCCCCTCCCCGCGGGGATAGACCCCTGTGAGGGTGTATCTCCTGGACGTATTTCCCTTTTCATGGATTTTGACCGCCGCCGCAGCGGCAGAGGTATCCTGCACCCCTCCCCACAGGGCCGCTATGTAAAATATGCCGCAAAAGCCCGCCACCACGGCGGAAAAAAGCCAGTGGAGCTTTTTGTCCAGGCAGAGGGCCGTGCCCGCCGCCAGCAGGTACAGCGCCAGAAGGGACAGCAGGAAGAAAAGGGCATCGGCCGTAGGCCTGAGCCTTCCGTCCGACGCCGGATACAGCTTCTCCACCTCCCGCAGCTGCCGTGTGAGGCCGCTCTCTCCCACTATTTTGGAAATCCCATAGGGTGTGGCGTATTTTTGAAGCACCTCCTCCACAAATTCCGGCGTTTTGTTCTCCAGTCCCTCGGGTACGGGCACGATGACCCCGTCCCCCACGCTCCTGGGGCCGGTCAAGTCTTCAAACAGGCCTTTCATATTTTTATAGGCGTACTGCCCCGCGCCCACCAGCAGGCAGTTGCCCCGTCTTATCCAGCGTTCCAGGGTTTTGCCGCTCTCCGCTGCCAGGTCCGTCCCATCGAAGTCGTCCACCAGGATAAAGTTGAAATTTTCAAGCTCTTCCCCGCTGTAGGCAAAATCCTTATCCAGCCGCACCACATGGGCTTTTTTCCCTCCCAGGGCGTCCAGGTCTATCCCCGCCGCATAGGCGAAGGTCTCGGGGGTATCGCTGAGGATGCCTATAAGCACGCTGTTTTCAGGCAGCATCTCAGGTGAAAAATCAGCGCCGGCCACCGCCTTTCCCCCGCTTTCAAGGCCGGCGGAAATTTTTGAGTCCGCCTTAAAGAAGGGAATGGAAAACACAAAGCTTTTTCTGCAATATTTTGGAATCTTTATCCCGTGGCTGTAGTTTCTTCCCTCCGCCACCACGGTCAGCGTCCCTTCCCAATCCTCTCCCGTCCCTTCTACCGAGACGGCCACCGGGTTGACTCCTCCCAGCCTGCACTTCCCGTCAAAGCCGGCTGCAATGGAAATGTTTATATTTTGAGCCCCATAGGCACAGGTGTGCGCTCCAAAAAGCCAGAGGACCACCGTGAGAAAAATGGCCGTAAACAGCCTCAAGCCATATTTTCCGGTGATCTGTCCCGTTCTTTTACTCTCCATAAGGTATGTTCGTCACCCCTTCTTCCGTCACCACCGCTCCAAAGCACCCCGTCAAAGCCTTGGGATTGTTCAAAAGGGTGTCTATGGCCAGCCTGTATCCCTGGAGGTCGGTGCCGGTGACCAGCCAGATGGGATTGATGCTCCCTATGGACGCTCCGTAGGCGTACACGGCCCCTGAATGGTCGTAGGTGGATATGGCCTTTCCTTTGAAGTTGAGGGCCTGCAGCTTTCGGTCTTCAAATTTGGCATAGACGCCCACCAGCTTGTTCTTGGCGTTGATGTCCTTCAGGTCCTCATTGTTTTGGGACAGCTCATCCCACACCCCCAGCAGGATGTAATACTTTTTCGGGGCCCTGATGATCCCGGGGTTGTAGGCTGCGGTATCCACCTGCTTGACCCCCTGGGCCGTCAGGCTTTCCTTCAGCTTCTGCGCATCCTCTTTGGTATCTTCGGTGTACATGATCACCGTCCCCGGGTTCTTTCCCATAAAGCCGCTCTTGAAGGGCTGGGGATAGGAGCCGATGACGGCGGGAACAAACATGGTGAGGCTCCAGTCGTGGTAATCCCACCAGATGACATCCCCGGGCTGGGGCTTGTACTCCGCAACGCCTATGGGGGCCAGGATGCCGTTGACCCAGTAGAACCAATCCAGCTTTTTCCGGTCCTTTCCCGTAAAGAAGGTGTATCCGGATTCCAGGCCGTTGATGGCATTCACGAAGCCTCCCCCGTAGGCCGTCTGGATGTCCAGGTTCCTGAACATGACCTCCATGCCCACTTCATCCCGGACCAGCCCCACATTTTTGGCAAAAATATTTTTGTGCCCGTAATCCCGGGTGACGATCAAATCCACATGGTACGGGCTCTCAATGTCCCCCGAGGCCTTATACTCCTTTGAGTTCTCTCCTGCGGGCCTGCCTTCCTGGTACTTGATCTCCCCCTGGACAGGACCCTTGTACCCTTTATAGGGACTGCCCGCCGCAGAGGCATCCCCGCCTTCCTTTTTCCCGGCGGCGGACCCCTTCCCCGTGCCTTCTCCCGCATTCCAGCCCGCGGATGAATCCGGACTGCCACCGGACAGGCCCGCTCCCTCGCCTGTTCCCGTGCTCTGCTGACCAGGGCCGGAGGTGTCCTCGGTACTTATCCCGCTTTCAGACAGGGCGGCCGCAGCCGTGGTTTCTCCGGCGGTTATCACCCCTGCCGCCGCGGTTTCACCGGCTTTATCCATATTGGAAACGGTCCTAGGCTCCCCTCCCGTGCACCCGTTGATGGAAACCGCCGTCAGCACGGCTGCCATGAAAACGGCAGCCCTTTTCAAATACACTCTTTTCATCCGGCTTTCCCTCCTGAAAAAAACAACGGAAACACTACCTTATGATAGTGCTTCCGTTGTTCGGTCAGCATTTACTCTAAAGTTTAATGGATTTTTTTAATTCCTCTACCCGTACAGGCTGTTTATCCTGTACAACAATTCTAACCTCGCCGTAGCCCGTATCGCGAATAATCCGGATGAGCTTTTCCTCCTTCTCGGTCAGGCCCCTGTCCACATCCCCCCTCTTTTTCCCTTTGATATCCCTTTCCCATTGGGTCTCAAAGCCGTCCCACGGCTCCAGGCAATGGCCTGCAGGCTCCTTTAAGGCTGCGGCAGGCTCCTTTTGATAAGCCACTACAAGACACCCCCCTATTCCTCGTAGAGTCGATGGCATTTGGAAACAGGCAGGTCTTCTGGCTCAAGCCTCATCATCTCCCCTGCCTTCCCGGTTCATCAGTGGCATTCCTGGGGAGACTCCTCTTTTACAGCGGCGGGACCGCGCAGGTTTCTCACCCGACTTCCCTTTTCACCGGCCCGTAATTACACCTAAATCACGGCCGGCACCTGAGTCCTCCTATTCAATTTTTTGCGGTTACATTATCTATCTAAATGTGGTATCCATATTGCCGGCCGTGCCCTCCTGCATGCGTGCGTCCCTGCAGTTTTTTACAAACTCCAGCACGGCGTCAATGGCATTGGCCTTGTGGCCATGGACCACTTCGGGTCTTTCTATCATGATGACGGGTATACCCAGTTTTCTGGCCGCATTGATCTTCTCCATCACGCCTCCCGCATTTCCGCTCTCCTTTGTCACCATTGCGGAGGCATTGCAGTATTTTAGCAGTGCGATGTTCAATTCTTCGGTAAACGGGCCTTTCATGGCAATAATGTTCTTTGCGTTAAATCCCAGTTTTTCACATCTTGCAATCACATTGCTCTCCGGAAGCACCCTCAGGTAAACCCGGTTCCTGTAGTCCGGGATTTTCACGAAGGCTTCCATTTTTCCGCTTCCCACCGTCAGCAGGATATTTCCTTCAAGGAAACACAGCTTTTGCACCGCCTGTTCGTAGTCTTTCACTTTTACAATATCGGTGCCCGTGTACACCGTTTCTTCCCTTTCAAAGCGTATGTACGGCACGTTCCTTCTTTTACAGGCATCTACCGCATTCTGGGAGGCCTCCCTGGCGAAAGGGTGGGAAGCGTCCACCAGGCACAGGGGCTTTGTTTCACTGAGAAGGCCCGCCAGCCATCGGAGCGTGATCCGGCCCTCCCGCACGTCCACATTCCCCAACGGTTTGAGCAGATCACCGCCCAACCGGGTGGTGACGGTAGCAACCACTTCTATATTCATTTTCAGCAGTTCTTCAATGACCTGTCTTGCATCCGCCGTTCCTGCGACAACGAGCACTTTTGGCATCTTATCCCCACAGCTATCCTCTTTAACAGTCATTTTCACTGCACTTGTAATCCATAATCCACCACTGGGCATACAATTTCGATTTTTTTAAAAAGGGGCCGATGAAGAGTTTTTTGTCATTCAGGCCTTCAGAGTCGGTGCGGGTATTAAAGTACGCACACAAGGTGTCTTCATCGATATTATGGATCCACTGGTCTATTACTTTTTCAAAGGGGATATCCTCGCTGAAGATGGACTGGTCCTGATAAATGCTTACAATGTTGTACAGGTACAGCTCAAGCTTCAGAAGTTCACCCACATTCTCAATATTCATTTTTTTCTCTACAATTTCCCTTACCCTGGATGCATAGGTGTCGTAGTATGCATTCAACTTCCTGTAAAACTCCACAACCTTCCTGTAATACTCATAGAAATATACATTGTTGATTTTTACTTTTACACTGTTTTTCTGGTTAAGATATCCAATTAATCCCGGTCTATATTCGGAAAATGGTATCTGGTAAAAATAGCGCTTCATAAAATTCCTCCTTGCAAAGCAAAAATATTGGGCACCGGCAACCCTTCCTAGGCCCGGCGGCAAACCTGTTTTCCCACACAAAAAACAGTTCCGCCCCGGATAATAAAAAGCTCTCCGCTTTCAACCTTACAAGAAGGAAGCGGAGAGCTCAGCAATATGCCACTAAACCCATCTCCAATTGGTCCTCCATCTCTCGTAGAGTTACACGGTATAATAAAACAGGCAGGTCTTCTGGCTTAAGCGTCATCATCTCCTCTGCCTTCCCGGTTTAGCAGTGGCATTCTCAGGGAGACTCTTCTCATACAGCGGCGGGACCGCGCGGGATTTTTACCCGACTTCCCTTTTCATCAGCTACGGTTCTATCCGTTAAAAACATAGCTGACACCTGTTTTTATTATTTAATTATTATTATATTTTATCATGCTTTCGTTTACAATGCAATCTTTTATTTATTATTGTAAATTTTTATTTACAGTCGCTCCGGGAGCCCGGCTGTAATCCTTTTGAGCTTATCGGCCAGCCCGGAATATCTCAGGGTTTCCCTCTCGTTGCTTATCATTTCGGCTAAAACATTTTCACTGCCCACCAGCACCACCAGGTCCCTTGCCCTTGTTACGGCCGTATAGAGCAGGTTCCGGGTCATGAGGATCCGGGGGCCGGGGAATATGGGAAGAACGGCTACAGGGAACTCACTCCCCTGGCTTTTGTGCACGGTGATGGCAAAAGCCGGCTCTATTTCATCCAGGATGCTGTAGTCATACCGCACCACCCTGTCGTCTTCAAAAAGGACTTCTACCCTTTGCTCTTCATCGTCAATTTTGCGGATGATGCCCGTATCCCCGTTAAAAACACCCATTCCCTCACCCCTTTTACTTCCCGTTTTTTCCCACTTGAGGTTATAGTTGTTCTTGACCTGCATTACACGGTCCCCCTCCCGAAAGGTAAACCCATGAAAGACCCGCTCGCATTTCCCCTCTTGCCGGGGATTCAACACTTTTTGGAGTTCCGCATTCAGGTTCAACACGCCCGCCGTGCCTTTCCTTGCCGGTGTAAGCACCTGGATGTGCTTTATGGGGTCATAGCCGTATGTGGCGGGCAGTCTCCTGCAGCACAATTCCACCACGGTCTTTACTATATCCTCTCCACTCCGGCGGGGCACAAGGAAAAAATCCTTGTCTTTCCTGTTCAGCACCGGGTATTCGCCCCTGTTGATCCTGTGGGCATTCAGGATGATCATGCTCTCTTCCTCCTGCCGGAATACCTCGGTAAGCCTTACGGTTTTTACGGCCCCGCTCTTTATGATATCCTTAAGCACATTTCCCGGCCCTACCGACGGCAGCTGGTCGGTGTCCCCCACCAGCACAAGCCTGGTCCCCGGGGCTATTGCCTTCAGCAGGTGGTTCATCAGCAGCACGTCCACCATGGACATTTCATCGATAATGACCACATCCGCGTCAATAGGACTGGATTCGGACCGGGAGAACACAAGCTGGTCGTCCTGGCCCGCAAAGCCTATTTCCAGCAGCCTGTGGATTGTTTTAGCCTCATAGCCGGTGGCTTCGGTCATTCTTTTCGCAGCCCTCCCCGTGGGCGCGGCAAGAGCAACCTCACAGCCCTCCCTGTGCAAAAGCATAATGATGCTTTTGATAATGGTGGTCTTTCCGGTGCCGGGTCCTCCCGTAATAACCGTTACGCCGTTTACCAGCGCTTCCCTGACAGCCGTTTTTTGATCCGGGGCCAGTACAATTCCCGCCTCTCTCTGTACTTCATCCAGCCTGTCGGGCAAAGCACTCTCCTCCTCTTCAATCCTCATAGCCGACAGTTCCGCAAGCTTGCTGCACACCCCCACCTCCGCATGATAAAAGGCGCTGAGGTATACCGCATTAAAATCCTCCCTCTTTTCCACATAAACAGCCTTGTCCAGCATGAGGGACACAAGCGCATCGGTTATATCGCGGACATCCACCTCCAGCAGTTCGGAGGTATACTTCTTCAGCTGTTCATCAGGGATAAAGGTATGCCCGTTCGCAGCCGCCTGTGAAAGCACGTACCGTATACCGCTGGAAATCCTGTATTTTGACATGGGGTCTATGCCCATTGCCCTGGCAATCCTGTCCGCCGTTTTGAAGCCGATCCCGAAAATCTCGTCGGACAGCCGGTAAGGGTTGGCTTTGATCTCCTGAATGGTGTTTTCTCCGAAAGCCTTGTATATCTTCATGGAGTAGGTGGGGCTGATGCCGTATTCCTGGAAAAACAGGATGACGGTTCTCAGTCCGCTCTGTTCCGCATAAGCCTGTCCGATTTTAAAGGCCTTGTCCAGGCTTATCCCTTTGACCTCCGCCAGCATTTCGGGCTTGAACTGCATGATGTTCAGGGTATCCGGGCCGAACCTGGCTACAATCTTGGCGGCCGTCGCAGGTCCTATTCCTTTTATGACCCCTGAGGAAAGGTATTTTTCTATGGCGTCGGCAGTCTGGGGAAGGGCTTTCTCATAGTTCTCCACCTTCAGCTGCTGTCCGTAGTCAGGATGGTCCACCCATTTTCCCGTCACCTTTAAAACTTCCCCCACACATATAAAGGGCATATAGCCTACGGCGGTAACCGCATTTCCTTCGCACCGGATCTCGCAAACCGTATACCCGTTTACTTCATTGCAGAAAATGATTTCCTCCACTGTACCTTCCAGTGTAACCAATAAATTCACCCTTTTCGTAAAGTGTGCCTCAAGCCCCACGCTGAGAGGCTGAGTGAAGCCGGTGCCTCGCTGAGGGCTGAGAATAAAGTAAGCACAGCATTAACCTCAGCTTCTCAGCTCTCCGCTGGATTACCATCGCAGCTTTTCCTCCTCAGCACATGATGCGCCGCTGCGCATTATACAATGACCCTACATAAAGTATATAGTAACTGGCGTCCCAAATCAATTTCTTAAATGAAAATAGGCAGGTACCCCGCCTGCCCGATATTGTTTGCGCCCAGTGGATTTCTACACCGTTTCAAAACCGTTAAAAACCCTTTCCTTTTCCTCCTGCTTTATGATATCTATGTACTCATATTCCTTCTTCAATGTGGACAATATCTTCAGAGTTTCATCCGTAGACCCCATATCCAGTACCGTAAGCGTGTTGTCAGGCACGAGCCGGTGCAGCAAATCACTTTTGAATATGCTTCTTACCATTCCTTCAACCGTTTCCTGCTGGTTTTTAACCGCCAGCACCAGCTTCACATTTCCGTTTTCCGGCTTGGACCTCCGGTAGATGGAGCTGAATACGCTGATAATCAAGGTCAGCGCCCCATAGACCGCCAGAAGGTAAATAAAAACCTCATAGATTATGTCCGGCATAAGCATACACCACACTTTCAAGTAATACAGGTTATCCTTGCCTCCTATTCCATACTATGAGGCGGCGGCCCTATCTGTTACAAAAAGAAAAAAGGCAGGTCCCCCTGCCGGTTTTCCTTATTTCAAGCTATATCTCCTGGGCTTCTTTCTTAAGGATTTCCGCCTTGTCCGTCTTTTCCCACGTGGCGTCCAGGTCTGTCCTGCCGAAATGGCCATAGGCCGCAGTCTTCTTGTAGATAGGCCTTCTCAGGTCCAGGGTTTTGATGATTCCCGCCGGTCTCAAGTCAAAATGCTTTTGTATGAGTTTGACAATTTTGTCTTCGGGAATCAGCCCTGTGCCGAAAGTGTCCACCAGAATAGACACGGGCCTTGCAACGCCGATGGCATAGGCCAGCTGTACCTCACACTTCTTTGCCAGCCCTGCCGCAACGATATTTTTCGCCACATACCTGGCGGCATATGCTGCGGAACGGTCTACCTTGGTGGGGTCCTTGCCCGAAAAAGCGCCGCCCCCATGTCTTGCGTAGCCGCCATAGGTGTCCACAATAATTTTTCTGCCTGTAAGGCCTGAATCCCCCTGAGGACCGCCGATGACAAACCTTCCGGTAGGATTGACCAGGAACCTGGTCTTTTCATCCAGCAGATTTGCGGGAATGGTCGGCTTAATCACATACTCGATAATATCCCTCTCAATGATGTCATGACTCATTTCAGGACCATGCTGGGTTGAAATGACCACAGTGTCCACCCGTACCGGCCTATCCCCCTCATATTCCACAGTCACCTGGGTCTTGCCGTCCGGCCTCAAATAACTAAGAGTGCCGTTCTTTCTCACCTCGCTCAAACGTTTTGCAAGCTTATGGGCCAGGGATATGGGCATGGGCATGAGTTCAGGAGTTTCATCGCAGGCAAAGCCGAACATCATCCCCTGGTCTCCGGCACCGATGGCTTCTATCTGGGCATCGGTCATTTCCCCTGTCTTTGCCTCAAGGGCTTTATCCACCCCCATGGCTATATCCTGAGACTGCTCGTCTATTGAAGTGATGACGGCGCAGGTATCACAGTCAAAACCGTACTTCGCCCTGTCGTATCCTATTTCTCTTATGGTCTCCCTGACCACTTTGGGAATATCGATATAGCAGCTGGTGGTAATCTCTCCCATTACGAGTACAAGTCCCGTAGTAACGGCAGTTTCACATGCCACTCGTGCCATTGGGTCATTTGTGAAGATTTCATCTAATATAGCATCGGAGATCTGGTCACAAATTTTATCAGGATGGCCCTCTGTAACTGATTCTGAAGTAAATAATTTTCTTGCCATTATTTTTTCTCTCCTTTTCTTGTATATATGCGGCCGGCACGTTTTTTGCATAAAAAAACCTCTTGAAGAAGAGGTCCAATATTCTTTCCTCATCTTCCAGGACGTTATATCCTGCAGGAATTGGCACCGATGCATCCATGCCGGTTGCCGGGTTTCATTGGGCTCAGTCCCTCCACCTCTCTTGATAAGGCTTTTCCAGTATTATTTTTACATATTATACTGTAACATATACATTTCCATTAAGTCAAGCAAATTTTAAAACATCCCAGTCCTCATTACGCGCTTGCGAAAAGTTCTTCAAACTCCGCTCCCTCCAATTTTTCCTTCTCCAGCAAGGCAGCTGCAATCTTATGGAGCTTATCTATATTTTCTTTGAGCATCGAAATAATTCTTCCGTAAGAGCTGTCTATAATTTTCTTGACTTCCTTGTCGATTTCGGCTGCGATCTCCTCGCTGTAGTTCCTCGTATGGCCAAAGTCACGGCCTAAGAACACCTCGTCATTTTCATTCCCGAAAATCAGGTTTTCAAGGTTGTCGCTCATACCATACTTGGTTATCATGTTCCTTGCAACCCCGTTGGCCTGCTTGAGGTCATTGTAAGCACCGGTGCTTATCTCCCCAAGCACCAGCTCCTCCGCAGCCCTGCCTCCGAGCGCAATTGCAATGGACTCCAGCAGTTGCTTTTTAGTGTGATAGCTCTTGTCTTCCTCCGGCCTGAAGGAAGTAAAGCCTCCGGCCATTCCGGAAGGAATTATGGAAATTCTGTCTACCTTATCTGTTGAAGACACCAGTTTTACCGCTATGGCATGGCCTGCTTCATGGTAGGCCGTAAGCCTCTTTTCATTTTCGCTCATTACCCTGCTTTTCTTTTCAGGTCCCATAATGACCTTGAAGGTGGCCTCTTTTATTTCCTCCATAGTAATTTTCTTTTTGTCTTTTCTGGCAGATAAAAGAGCCGCTTCATTCAACAAATTTTCAAGGTCGGCACCCGTAAAGCCCGAAGTATTCTTCGCCAGTTCGTCCAGCTTTACGTCCGAACCCAACGGTTTTCCCCTGGCATGGACCTTCAGGATCTGTTCCCTTCCCTTGATGTCGGGCAGTCCCACCACAACCCGCCTGTCGAACCTCCCCGGCCTCAGCAGCGCCGGGTCAAGTATATCGGGCCTGTTGGTGGCGGCAAGGATAATGACTCCTTCATTCACCCCGAAGCCGTCCATTTCAACCAGCAGCTGGTTCAAGGTCTGCTCACGCTCATCATGGCCGCCTCCCAGTCCCGCACCTCTGTGCCTTCCCACCGCATCGATTTCATCTATAAATACGATGCAGGGAGAGTTCTTTTTTGCCTGATCAAACAAGTCCCTTACCCTGGATGCGCCTACTCCCACAAACATCTCTACAAAGTCGGATCCGCTTATGCTGAAAAAAGGCACCCCTGCTTCACCGGAAACAGCTTTGGCCAGCAAGGTTTTTCCCGTACCGGGAGGTCCCACCAGCAAAACCCCTTTGGGTATTCTTGCACCTAACTCAACAAATTTCTTGGGCGACTTCAGAAATTCCACGATTTCTTTCAGCTCTTCCTTTTCCTCGTCCGCACCGGCCACATCTTCAAAGGTCACTTTCTTCTTATCGTCGGTGCTCATCTTGGCCCTGCTTTTGCCGAAGGACATGACCCTGTTTCCTCCGCCGCCCTGGGACTGCTGCAGGAAAAATATCCAGAACAGGACGAATATGACAATCAAGCCCAGAGTGGGAAGTATTGCAACCCACCACGGTGCCGACGGCGGGGGCTGGTTCTTAAAGGACTTGATCTGGCCGCTCTTAATGGCAGCGTTAACCTCTGTCATGAATGAAGTAATATCCTGGGATATATAAGCGGTGTACCTGTCGGTCTTTGTATTGGGCAGCGGTTTTACAAGGACTACGGTGGCTTTATTATTCTCCAGGACAATGGATTCCACGTTGTTGTTCTCTATGTTTATGAGCAAATCGGAATAGCTCATTTCAACAGGGTTATCGGTATTTTGAATAAAGGTCAATATAGCCAGGATTACAACAAACAGAACTATATAGAAACTTATCCCTTTAAAATATTTCAATTAGGTCCCTCCTTAGATTGAACTCACACACAGTATTAAGTTTTCAGATTCCGGATAAACCATCACCTTATTGATGCGAATGATCGCATAACAAGAATATGCTCCCTGCCATTGGATTATCCCTTCCTCTGTTTTTATACGTTAAAGAAATTTCATCTAATCCGCCTTAACACTTTCTCCAAATTGTTAACATTATTATACAATACATAATATTAACATACCATCCGCTAAAACACAATAACAGTATAAATCAGTTCTCCCTTTTTAAGGGATTTGTTTCCGGAAGAATCAGTCCATATACACTTTGGGGCTTAATGTGCACACATCCGGCAGGTTCCGGTATTTTCCCGCGTAGTCCAAACCGTATCCAACAACAAATTTGTCGGGAATGACCACCCCTTTGTACTCAATTTCTATATCAACCTTGCGCCTTGACGGTTTGTCCAGCGCCGTGCAGATTTTTACACTCAAGGGTCCCCTGGTGTTGAAAAGCTCTTTCAGGTGTCTTAATGTGAGGCCTGTATCCACAAGGTCTTCCACAATGAGAATATGCTTGTTGGCCACGTTAATATCGATATCCTTTATAATTCTGACTACACCGGACGTTTTGGTAGAATTGCCGTAGCTGGATACCGATATAAAGTCCATATCCACCGGAATAGTTATTTCCCTCATTAAATCCGCCAGGAAAACAAAACCGCCTTTTAAAACGCATACCAGTATAAGGTCCTTGCCTTCATAGTCCCTGGAAATCTGCATTCCAAGCTCCTTCACCTTTTGCCGCATTGTTTCCCTGCTCACTAAAATTTCTTCAATATCCCCCTGCATCTCAAAAACCTCCAATATTTCCAAGTATTTTGCCGAAACCGTCGCTATGAGTGAATACAAAGTACGCCCTCTCTATAAACTAATTTTAACACCTTTTTAGTATTTTCAGTTACTTTAAATTTATCACTGGTCTTATAGCCTATAATCCAAACCACTTCATTATCTACGGCAATTAAAGGGATTTTATCCCTTAAACTCCGTGGAACCTTACTGTCAATAAAAAACTTTTTCAATTTTTTTGTGCCGTTGGACCTGTAAGGTTTGAAGATGTCGCCATCTCTCCTGTTCCTAATATTTATTCCCGATTTTAACATTTCGTAATCAAAAAACTGAATCATCGAATTCTGGGATGAACCTTGACCGCCGCCAAATTGTCCGCAGCTTTTTTCCACAACCTCAGCTTCAAGAAGGCTTCCCAGGGCCTCTACCTCCGTACGCCCCGGAATGCTTATGTCTTTTTTAAAGCGGAGTTTCTCTCCCTCATTTTTTGAAATATATATGCTTAAAGCCCCATAGGTTAAACTTGCGCGCAGGCTGCAGGGCAAGTGGACCTCCGCTCCCGTCCTGTTTTCCGATATGAGCTTTAGAATGCTGTCTATATGAACGTATTCAATCCCTTTCAAATTCCCCTTCAGGTTCTTGACAGCATATCTTAAAACCCTCCTTGTAATAGATGGGTGGTCCTTTTTTAACTTTTCCGGGTCCAGCAAAATCTCGTCCTTTTTACATTTCAGAATACATTGATTATACGACTTTATAGCAAAATCTTCAACAAAATCTATATCATCTCTCATTAAAAAGGATAACTTATAAATATTATCATTTATATTGACGTCAAACAACCCTTTTATGTAAGGAATCAGTTCTAAACGGACCTTATTCCTTGTATACAGACTCTCCAGGTTGGAGCTGTCCGTTCTGGGTTCAAGAGAATGGTCGAAGCAATACTTCTCGATGTCGGCCCTTTCTGTGCCCAGCAGGGGCCTGATGATCCTTCCCCGCTTAAAATCCATGCCTGCAAGTCCGTCCGGACCGGTTCCGCGGATAATGCGCATAAGGACGGTTTCAACCTGGTCATTCTTATTATGGGCCACGGCGATTTTCGCCCCCCCCACTTCCTCCGCGCACCGGCTAAACTGGGCATACCGGGCCTCTCGGCCTGCTTCCTCCGGGGAGATTCCTTTCTCCCGGGACATTCTCCGGATGTCGACGGATTTCACAAACAGCGGGACGCCTAATTTTTTGCACAGCTCAACCACATATTTCTCGTCGCCGTCCGACTCTTTTCCCCTGAGCATGTGGTTTATATGGACAGCAAAAAGTTCTATATTCAATTCATGGGCCAGCTCCTTCAGTATGTGCAGAAGGCATACCGAATCCGGCCCGCCTGAAATGCCTACAACAACACGTTCACCGTCTTCAATCAGCTTGTATTTTCGAATGGTTTCCAATACCTTTTTCTGAAGCATATTTTTTTATCCTAATCTAATCCCTCTTCAGGTTGCCGAACTTGGTATACTCGCCGAACCACCTTAATTCAACGGTCCCTGTGGCACCGTTCCTGTGTTTTGCAATGATTACTTCCGCAATATTTTTTTTGTCGCTGTCCTCCTTGTAATAATCCTCGCGAAACAGGAACATGACAAGGTCCGCGTCCTGCTCAATGGCCCCTGATTCCCTCAAGTCGCTGAGTATGGGCTTATGGTCTGTCCTTTGCTCGGGAGCACGGCTGAGCTGGGACAGGGTAATCACAGGTACATTGATCTCCTTGGCAAGAATTTTAAGGGAACGTGAAATTTCCGATATTTCCTGTTGCCGGTTGTCTGCTCTTCCCCTTCCCTGCATGAGCTGCAGGTAGTCAATCACCACAAGTCCCAGGTTTTTTTCCAGTTTGAGCCTCCTGCACTTGGCCCGGATATCCATTACCGAAGACCCCGGCGTGTCATCTATATATATGGGAGCTTCAGACAGCGGGCCTGTAGCTCTCGCCAGTTTCTTCCAGTCCTCATCCTCCAGTTTTCCCGTCCTCATTTTCTGGCTGTCCACCATGGCTTCGCAGCACAGCATCCTGTTTACCAGCTGTTCCTTGGACATTTCCAGGCTGAAAATGGCCACAGGGATCTTTTTATAAATGGCCGCATATTGGGCCATGTTTAATGCAAAGGCTGTTTTCCCCATGGCAGGCCGGGCCGCAACCAAAATCAGGTCCGAGTTCTGGAATCCCGCCGTCTTATGGTCAAGGTCCGTAAAGCCCGAAGGTACGCCCGTCACAAATCCGTGGCTGTTATAGAGCTCCTCCAGCCTGTTGTAAGTCTCCATGAGCACATCTTTTATATGGAAAAAGCTGTGCCTGTTTTTTTTCTGAATAATGTCAAAAATGCTCTGCTCCGCCCTGTCAAGGATAAAAGCCACTTCTTCCGAATCCTCGTAGCCCATGCTCACTATATCGGACGCAGCCTTAATCAGCTTCCTCAATAAGGATTTTTCCTCCACAATTTTGGCATAGTGCTTGGCATTGGCCGTAGTAGGGACTGCCGTGGCGACGCTTGTCAAATAATCCAGCCCGCCCACACTGTCCAGGCTTCCCCTCAGCTTTAGCCGCTCCGATACCGTAACAAGGTCAATGGGCTCCGCTTTTTCAAACAGGTCTATGATGGCCTCAAATATTTCCTTGTGGTCCTCACGGTAAAAATCTTCACTTTTTAATATCTCGGTAATGACGGGAACAACCTCTTTATCCAGAAGCATCGATCCTATAACCGACTGCTCTGCCTCTACATTCTGGGGCGGTATTCTTCCCAGTGCGCCCATATCCATAATCTACCCCTTACTCCTGTTCCACCTTGACCGTCAGCTTTGCGCTGACATCGGTATAAAGTTTGATCTCCACCTCTGTTGTGCCCAGAGACTTGATGGCGTCGGACATGTTGATCTTTTTCTTGTCGATATCCAGGTTAAAATCTTTTTTCAACCTGTCTGAAATATACTTGTTGGTAATGGAACCGAACAGCTTCCCGTTTTCTCCCGCCTTCGTCTTGATGACCAGCACCATGCCCTTGATTTTTTCAGCAAGGGCCCTGGCATTTGCCAGTTCTCTTTCTTTTTTGGTTTTCTCGGCCTCCTGCCTCGTTTTCATCACATGTATATTTGCGGAATTGGCTTCTACCGCCAGGCCTTTCGGGATTAAAAAATTCCTGGCATATCCGTCGCTTACCTCCACCATATTTTCTTTTTTGCCCAGGCCTTTCACATCTTCTTTTAAAATAACCTTCATATTTTCTCTATCCTTCCTTGGCGGTTTCATTTACATAGTCAATTATAACATATTTTAATTTTTCTTTTGCATCCTCTATAGAAAATCCCTGAAGCTGGGCTCCGGCGCCCGTTAAATGTCCTCCTCCGCCCAGCCTCTCAAGGATTATCTGCACATTGATATCCCCAAGAGATCTTCCACTGATAAAAACCTCATTATTCACGGAACCCAGCACAAAGGACGCCGTTATACCCGACAGCCCCAAAAACGCATCTGCCGCTTTTGCAGCTATTAGCTGGGAATTTTTGATATTGGGGGGACAAACCGAAACAGCAATGCTGTCGTTAATGATTTCCGCTTCCTTTACTATATCCGAGATGGTGATATATGTACTCAAATCATTCTGGAACAGCTGTTTGACTGAAATGGTATCCACCCCCTGCCTTCTCAAAAATGAAGCCGCTTCAAAGGTTCTCACGCCGGTCTTGAAAGTGAAATTTTTCGTATCCATCACGATACCCGCATATAGGATTTCGGCTTCGATGGGCTTCAATTTGATCCTGTCTTCCACATATTGCAGTATTTCGGTGACCAGTTCGCAAGTGGAAGAGGCATAGGTTTCCTGATAGGTGAGAACGGCGTTTTGAATGAAATCCGCTCCCCTCCTGTGATGGTCGATTACAACCACCTGGTCCGTATGCTCCAGGAGCTCCGGGCATTCGGTAAAGCCGGGCTTATGGGTGTCCACAATGATCAGGAGCGTCTTTTTGCTTATCTTTTCCAGCGCCTCGTTTCTTCCTATAAAAACGCCCTCATAATCTTGGGTTTTTTGTATTTTATCCAGCATATTTTCAATTGTCGGGTTGGAGTGGTTAATAACAATGTAGGCTTCCTTTCCCCTGTTTTTCACTATCCTGTACAGTCCCATGGAAGCCCCGAGAGAATCCGTATCCCCGTGCTCATGCCCCATGACCATAACCAGGGGAGACTGGTCTATCAACTCCCGAAGGGCATAGGCTATCACCCTGGCCTTTACCTTGGTCCTCTTTTCCAGTTCCCTGGTTTTTCCCCCGAAAAACCTGAAGTTGTCCCCGTCTTTGATAACCACATGGTCCCCTCCCCTGCCAAGGGCAATGTCGATACACGCCCCCGCGTTATAAAAATTGTCCATCAGGGACTTGCCGTTGATTCCAAATCCCAGGCTGAGGGTAACGGGGATCTTGTTTCCTATATTGATCTCCTTGATGGTTTCCAATATCTCAAACTTTTTTTCTTCAAATTCTCTAAGATATTTGCCCTCAAATAGAAATAAATACTTGTCCCTTTCAAATTTCTTTGAAATACCCTCGGTGAAGGCCATCCACTGGGTGATTCTCTTGTCTATCTCAGCCAGCATTTGAGGGCGGTTGGCATCCTCCATACTCTGCATCAGGTCGTCGTAGTTGTCGATGACAATGATTCCGCAGGCCACCTTTTCATCACTGTATCTCTTTTTTATCGCATTAAGCTCGGTATTGTCTATAAAGTACAACAGCAGGATGTAGCTGTCCGCATTGGTTTTTCCCTCAACCTTGGCCAAATTCCCAAGAACATTGTAGTATCTCCCGTCAATGATCACCTCTTTTGAAATATTGGGGGATTCGCTCACAAAAACGTCCGGACGCAGCTCTTCAACAAACGAGCCTATGGTCTTGTCCAGCAGTTCTTCTCCCTGGAACATCCTTTTAAATGAAGAATTATACCAGATGATGGTCCCGTCCATTTCAACCAGGGCCAGGGGCATGGGGAAATTAAGCAGCGTACCCTTCGTTGCCGTATCAATGTTAAAGGTGAGGTTCTCGATGTATCTGATTATTTCCTTCTGCCTGTTGTGGTTTGACCTGAAATTGTAGTAAACCAAAAACAAAAGCAGGATATAGCCGGGTATGGCTACGCTTATATTTAATATTCCAATCACGATTACCAGTAAAAATATGATCCAGAGGTAGAAATTCGCGCCTGGAATAAAAATACCTGTAAACTTTTTGTTATCCATTGTTCAACCCCTTATACCAGCATCCTGAGGTCATTGAAAAATTCTATATTATTCCATTATTTCAAAATTCTTTCCTATTTGCCCTCGAACCATTCAAGTGTTTCGATAATTCGGACAAATCCCCGTAATGTTTTTCAACATCATGGTTTTCTACCAGACCCAGCTTCACTTTATTCTCTATCTTCATTTCTATGGCCGTATACCCCAAGCCCAACCTTCTTCCAATCAGGTAGGATATCAAAATAATGTTTGCCAATGTGTCGGCCGCAGAGTCATGAATTTCCTCTTTCATCCCGTTGGCCAGTGATTGAAAAAGGTTTGCCACATCCCTTAAAAGCTCGCTTTTCAGCCATTCAATCAGCCGGATGTTCCTGGTGATATCAATCTCTTTATCAAAGAAGCCCATATGACCACCCTTTATGATAATTCGTTTAGCATTTAAGGTTTAAAGCTTATTGCTTATATATCAAAAAACATCAAGATTTTCAGCCATTAAACATTAAATGTTAAACAGCTTTGGTAAAAAAACTGCCATATAATTATATCACTAAAACTTCCTCATATCTTCAATTTCCCTATAAAAGGTTGGACGGATATCCTACAAGCCGTACAGAACATAATCATAATGCTGAACGGTCTTATTCAATACGGCCCCGTCGATCCAGTTCATGTCGGCTGCCTGCTTCAGCCATTTTATTACCTCGCTTTTTTGCATTTTTCGCCTGTAGGGCCTGTCCTCCGTAAGGGCTACCAGCTTGTCGGCCACAGCAACTATTCTTGACTCCATAGGGATCTGGTCCTCTTTAAGCGAGAAAGGATAACCTGTACCGTCCAGGTTCTCATGATGGTAAGCCGCCCACTTTTTTATCCCTTGGAATTCCGCTACCCTGTCTAAAATATGATACGAATAATACGCATGCTGCTTGATTATGCACCTTTCGTTATAATCCAGCTCCCCCGGTTTTTCAAGTATGGATTCGGGGATGCACAGCTTGCCCAGGTCGTGAAATTTGCCCGCCACGGATATGAAAAAGCACTGCTCGCCGTCAAAGCCGAAAAGACGGGACAGGCGGCTTGAAACCTGGGATACGCTGGAAGAATGCACGGCCGTGTACGGGCTCTTGCGGTCAATCATCTTCGCGCAAAGGTCGGCTATTTGCCACAGCCCTTGATAGCTTAAGCTTATCTTCCTTGCAATACTTTCCTTCAGAATTCGGTCCATCCGCCTCTCATTGTTGATGTCAAGCCAGAAGCTCAAATTACTCGAAAGACTTTTTAAGGCCTTCAAAGCCTCCTGCGAAAAAAACCCTTCCGGGAATCCCTGTATTTTGTTTACCACTTCTTCTGCCTGTGACAGGATATTTGCCGACTTATCGACGGCAATATCGATTCTGTCCGCCAGATTGATAATATTCGAGCAAAGGGCCTCTCTGTCCTTTAAACCGGCTTTGACTGTTTTATACGCCTTGTGGTGGTTCCTCACCAGTGAGGAGATCCCTCTGAACAGGTCCACACCAGCAAGTAAGGCCTCACCGTCCGCACTGTGCTTTTCCAGATTGTCTTCTTCGGGATACAATCGCGCAAGGTCAAGCTTCAATTTGAAATTCTGCGCTCCGATATCGTGCAGCACAGCGGCAACAACCAGGTCACAGGGAACCGGTTCTTCAAAGACCTTTTCATAGATGTTCTTTGCAATGCAAGCTACCCTTTTGCCGTGACGGCCCACTCCGTTTTCGGACAGCTCAATGGCCTCCGACAGCATGTCCACAATCTGATACAGGTCTAAGTCCAGATTTTTTTGTAAAAAAGCCTCCTCCATATCCTCCAGCCCTTTTCCCTATATATTCCCATACACCGGATAGGAGCCTAAAAACTTGTAAAAAGAAGTTTTCCGCCTTACCATGGTGAGGGCATCCCTTATATCCTCATCTTCTTTATAACCGCTGATGTCCACAAAGAATATGTATCTTCCAAGCTGGTTTTTGGCAGGCCGGGATTCAATCCGGGTCATGTTGATATCCCACAGGTTGAATATGTCAAGAACCCGGTACAGGGCCCCCGGCTTGTCATCGGTGGAAAAAACAATGGAAGTCTTGTCCCATCCGGTCCTTGGGCTGTCCTCCTTTGAAACCACCACAAATCTTGTGAAATTGTTATTCACATCCTGAATATCCTGCGCTAAAATATCCAGGTTATAGACTTCGGCGGCGGCTGAGGAACCGATGGCCGCCGAATCGCCCCCGCCTTTTGCAACCTCTTCGGCCGCCCCCGCCGTACTATATACCACCCGGATTTCCACCCCCGGAAATCTGGTATTAATATATTTCCTGCACTGGCCGATAGGCTGAGGGTGCGAGAGTATCCGCTTTATATCGCCCGCCTTCGTGCCTTTTTTAACCAGAAGATTCTGGCTCACCGGAATAATCACCTCGGATTTTATCAGGAGGTTAACCTCAGAGGCCATCATATCCAGGGTCACATTAACCGCCCCTTCCAGTGAATTCTCAATGGGCACCACCGCCTCGTCCATTTCTCCGTTTTCCACTGCCATAATCATCTCCGCAATGGAAGTAAAATCATAGGAAGCGTAGTCCGGACTCTTTTTGGTGTATTTTTCCAATGCTTCCTGGGAAAAAGTCCCCCGGGGCCCTAAAAAACCAATTTTTTTCATAAACACCTCGAATGAATCATGGTAATTACTATGATAGCACTAATCGACATTTTTTCCAGCCTAATCATTATGCAGAAAAAACAGACTTGAAATTGATGGCTCCTGATAGAAAAAAACAGCCTGCAGATGGATGGTCTACAGGCCATGTATTACTCGGCTGTATACGGCAGCAATGCGATGTGTCTTGCCCTTTTTATAGCCGTTGTCAGCTGGCGCTGGTGTTTTGCACAGTTCCCCGAAATTCTCCTGGGCAATATCTTGCCCCTTTCGGAAATATATTTCCGGATCTTGGCCACTTCTTTATAATCTATATCCGTCACTTTATCTATGCAAAATGAGCAAACCTTTTTCTTTGCCCTTCTCATCCTCATGCCGCCCTTGCCTTCACTTTTGTCGTACGAATCCTTATTGCCTTTTTCCTTTTTTCCGCCTGGCATTTCACAAATCCTCCTTCCCATCATCCGATAAATTGATCATTGGCAGTATTAAAATCTTTAAACCGGCATACAATTGACCGTGGAACAAATGCCAAACAGCCGGGCCCTACAAAGCCCTTCAGCCCTTGTTCCCCGTCAACGGTGAATTGTCAACAATTCTAGAACGGAAGTTCATCCCCGTCGTCTATAGGATAAAATCCATCGGCCTGGTCCGAACCGGAGCCGCCCATGGCCCTGGCACCCGTATCATCGCTTCTCTTGTTGTCCGCAAAATAGGCTTCCTCCGCGATTACTTCGGTCACATAGTGCTTTTTCCCTTCATTGTCGTCCCACGTTCTGGTCTGAATCCTTCCCACAACGGCTACCTGTCTGCCCTTTTGAAAATACTTGCCGCAAAATTCAGCCAGTTTGCTCCACGCAACCACAGGAATAAAATCCGCCTGTTTTTCTTCTCCCTGCCTGGCAAATCTTCTGTCCACAGCGAGAGTGAAGCTGCACACCGCAGTATTATTGACACTGGTATACCTCAGTTCGGGATCCTTTGTAAGTCTCCCCATTAAAATAACCTTATTCATAAACCCACCTGTTTAATCCTTCTTAATAACAATATACTTAATGATACCGTCGGTGATTTTATAAATTCTCTCCAATTCCCGTGGGAAGCTGGAATCGGCACTAAAATTAACCAGAACGTAATAGCCTTCATTCAGGTCGTTGATAGGGTAAGCCAGCCTTCTTTTTCCCCATTCGTCAATATTCTCCAATTGAGCCGAAGTTTCCAGCAGCTCCTTGAATTTTGCCACAAGAGCTTGAATGTTATCTTCTCCAATTTCAGGATTAATAATAAAAATCGATTCATATTTGTTTAACATTCGACTTCACCTCCTCCCGGACTAACGGCCCTGCATCACGAGTGCAGAGCAAGGATTTACAAAATATAATTTTACCATATTGCATTCAATAATACAAGAAGCAATTTTTCATTTTTATACATTTCCCTTGCACTTCCATAATCCATGCCACCTTTCCTGGTTAGTCCCATTTCACCGTGGCAATACAATTACCATTTTTGTGAATTTATGGTATACTAATACACATGAAAGGGTGAAACGAATGTTATGGCGAAAATTGCCCGGCGAAAGCGGCATCCGTTATTTACTTCTATCGGTGGTTTCAATCTTGTTTGGTCTCCCCCTGGGCTACTATGCGAGCCAGCTTGCGGCCCATTTTGGGAATACTGGGGCCGGTAGCCCAAACAGCATTTATACCATGGCATTCATGGTCCTGATCTTCATAATACTGTTTTTAACAGGAATCATCGCACAAAAAGCGGCAGAAGAACATGCACGCCTCTTTGAGTTGAAAAGCTTCAAAGAGTACGCCGATGCCCTTCACCAGGCAACTTCCGAATCGGAAGTGTATAATATTCTTTTTGCTTATATCGGTAGGATGCCTTTAATAAGGCATGCGGCTCTATACTATTACAGCGGCAAGCCATTAGACGAAGGCTTCTGTCAAAAAATTACCAAGGGAAAAGCTCCTCTTTGCTCTATGCCGCACAAAGCCTGCCCGTTAATCCAGTCCGAGACCAAAAGGATGGAGGTAAGGATAGGAAAAAGCAGTTCTTGCCGGCATCAGCTGCCCGCCTACAAATCCGGCAGCTACGTGTGCATCCCCATCATCGATGCAGGGCACCGGAAAAGCATACTCCAGGTATACAGTACCGACGAATCCCTGCTGGACCGGGTCAATATTTCAAACCTCAAGTTCTATACCGACATTGCCAGAGCGGTAATCCACAGTCGGAGAGCCATCCATGCCTTGAGCCGGAAGGCTTCCACCGATAAGCTTACAAAGGTCTATAACAGGAGCTTCCTTGAACCCTACCTTGAGAATCAGATAGAGGCAGCCAGCCTGTCAAACCAGCCGCTGAGCGCAATGACCATCGACATAGACCATTTCAAGCGGATTAACGATACCTACGGCCACTCGGCGGGGGACCACGTCCTGGTCCTGTTTACCGACCTGGTGCTCAAGTGCATCCGCAAAACAGACCTGCTGGCCAGGTATGGGGGGGATGAGTTTATTGCTGTTTTGCCTTCAACGGACACCGAAACGGCCCAAGTTATCGCCGAAAGGATAAGGCAAGCCGTTGCTTCCGCACCCATTGCCCTCCCGGACGGTATGGAAATTCCGTCCATCAGCTGCAGCATCGGCATATCCACCTACCCTTTTCACTGCAGCAGTATGGATGAGCTTTTAAAGACCTCGGATATGACCCTGTATAAAGCAAAGCAGGCCGGAAGAAACTGCGTCCGGATTTACGGGAGCGACCTGTCCCACCTGCCGACAGGCCTATAGGTCCCCCTTTCTCTGAATAGACTGCGCCCATTATAGCAAGTTTTGGCATGAATATGTTATAATGTGTTATAAAATGGGTAAATAATGGTTGTTGCAAACAAAAACAATATTTATTTTTACAGAAATCAAGGGGGGGATCTGAATTGTCTTTCAAATGGAAGGAAGCATACAGCTGCAACATTGCGGAAATCGACAAGCAGCACAAGAGGTTGTTCGAGATCGGAGACCGTTTGTACGAGCTGGCTACTTTAAACGATAACTACGACCACTATGATGAAATTGTGAAAACTCTTGATGAGTTAAAGGACTATACCATCTATCACTTCGGCTATGAGGAAAAGCTCATGGAGCAATACGGTTTCTCCTATTTCGAACCCCATAAGATTGAACACGACTTTTTTGTAAAAAAACTTAAAAAGCTGGAAAGGAAAGATTTTGACGAAAACCAGGGGGAGGCTGTTGTCGAAATGCTTCAATTCGTGGCTGACTGGATCTCAGCCCACATACTTAAAACCGACATGGAGTATAAAGATTTCTTTAACGGCAAAGGTATTTATTAAAAGGCGGAATTTGCAGGCATCCCCGGATAAGGGGATGCCTTATTCTTTATAGGATGCATTATTATTTTAATATGGTGCATGATTATTCTGAAAAGTTTTGTGATTGTACAACCCAAGCCAATGCTGTATAATTTTAGTGAATGCAGAGGACTGCAGCGCAATACTTAATGAAGAGGATAATTTATGAACACAACGGCAAGTCTGGATGATGTTATAAAAGTGATTAATTCAGAGCACTACGACCCTTTCCGTGTTTTAGGACCTCATAGGGTGGAAAGGGAGGATAAAGGAAAAATTTTTGTTGTCCGGGCTTATTATCCAAAGGCAAAGGAAGTTTTCCTTTTGGACTGTGCCGAAAAACACCGGTATAAAATGGAAAAGGTGCACGACAGCGGTTTTTTTGAAGTCATTGTTCCGGATAAAGAAGATTTTTTCGCCTATATGCTGGCGGTTACCGACGAAACGGGCCATACCTTTACGACCCATGATCCCTACAGCTTCCGCCGGGTTATTACAGACTTCGACCTGCACCTGTTCAATGAAGGAAACCACCATAAAATATATGAAAAGCTGGGCGCCCATCCCTGCAGGCTGGAGGGCGTGGACGGAACCCTGTTTTGTGTTTGGGCGCCCTGTGCCAAACGGGTCAGTGTGGTGGGCGACTTTAACCAGTGGGACGGAAAGCGCCACCAGATGAGGAGCATCGGGTGTTCGGGTGTATGGGAAATCTTTTTGCCGGGAGTGGGGGCAGGAGATACTTACAAGTATGAAATAAAAACCCGGGATAATGAACTTTACTGGAAGGCCGACCCCTATGCCTTCTATTCGGAGCTAAGGCCCGGCACCGCGTCCATTGTCTATGACATTGAGGGCTATAAATGGCATGACCTCAACTGGATTAAGGAAAGAGACGAAGGAAATTCCTTTGCAAAGCCCGTGTCCATATATGAGGTACACCTTGGGTCATGGGCAAGGGTCATGGAAGAGGACCAACGGTTTTTGACATACAGGGAACTGGCGGACAAGCTGGTGGGTTATGTGAAAGAAATGGGATATACCCACATCGAACTGCTTCCTATTGCAGAGCACCCCTTTGACGGGTCATGGGGCTACCAGACCACGGGCTACTATTCGGTCACAAGCAGGTATGGGAAACCGGAAGACTTTATGTACCTGGTGGACGTTTGCCATCAGAACGGAATAGGAGTGATTATGGACTGGGTGCCCGCCCATTTCCCCAAAGACGCCCATGGGCTTGCAAGGTTTGACGGAACCGCGCTGTACGAGCATTATGACCCAAGACAGGGAGAGCATCCCGACTGGGGAACCCTTATATTCAATTACGGCAGGCACGAGGTAAGAAACTTTCTGGTAGCCAATGCGGTGTTCTGGTTTGAGAAGTACCATATAGACGGCTTAAGGGTGGATGCCGTAGCATCCATGCTGTACCTGGATTACGGGAAAAAAGACGGAGAGTGGCTTCCCAACCGGTGGGGCGGCAAGGAGAACTTAGATGCCATACAATTCCTGCGGCAGTTGAATTCCACCGTATACAGCTACTTCCCCGGAATCATGATGATCGCCGAGGAATCCACCTCCTGGGCCCTGGTATCCAGGCCTCCCTACGTGGGGGGACTCGGTTTTTCATATAAATGGAACATGGGCTGGATGAATGATTTTATCCGGTATATCAGCATGGATCCCATATACCGCAAATACCATCACAATAATCTGACTTTTTCCATTATGTACGCTTTTTCCGAAAACTTTATCCTCGTACTGTCCCACGATGAAGTGGTCCACGGAAAATGCTCCATGATCAACAAGATGCCGGGAGACTACTGGCAGAAATTTGCCGGATTGCGGGTAAGCTACGCCTACATGTACGGGCACCCCGGCAAGAAGCTTCTTTTCATGGGAAATGAATTCGGTCAGTTTATAGAGTGGGACTACAAGCGCAGCCTTGACTGGCATCTCCTGGACTATGAGATGCACCGCAAGCTTCAAAATTATGTCAAAGATTTAAACAGGATGTATAAAAAGGAAAAAGCGCTGTATGAGGTGGATTTCAGCTATGAGGGCTTTGAGTGGATTGACTGCAGCGACTCGGACCACAGCGTTGTTTCATTCATACGCAGGGGCAAGGACCCGCAGGACCTGCTGATTTTTGTGTGCAATTTCACTCCCGTAGTCTATTATGACTACCGCATCGGCGTCCCATTCCACGTCTTTTACGAGGAAGTTTTAAACAGTGACTCCCAAATTTACGGGGGCAGCAATGTGGGAAACTTCGGGGGGGTACAGGCGGAAGACTGCGGCTTTCACGGGAAGCCGTACTCCATAAGGCTGCAAATTCCCCCGCTGGCCGCCCTTGTGCTGAAGCCAAGGCTTGAAGAGGAGGACAGCCTCCGGAACCGAATTCTATTACGGGACACTAGCGCCTAAACTCATAATATTTGCAATCAATGGAATGCTGTAAATATAGAGTGTAAGCACAAAGTGATGAAGCCATTTTTTGTGCAATAAAATCGTTTTGTCACTCCCTCTAAGGTTTAGAATCAATTGCAGGAGATGATTTTCGATATGCTTACGGTTAAGAATCTGTACAAGCAGTACGATAAGATAATCGCCGCCAACAATATCAGCTTTGACGTGCAGGACGGTGAAATCGCCGTACTTCTCGGTCCCAACGGTGCGGGGAAGAGCACGACCATCAAATGTATTGCAGGGCTTTTAAGGTACGAGGGCAGCATCGACATATGCGGGAAACAGAACAAAAGTATAGAGGCAAAGAGGCTGTTCGGCTATGTGCCCGAGACACCCGCGCTATATGAGATGCTTACGGTATACGAGCATCTGGAGTTTATTGCGCAGGCGTACAATCTGGGAGAGTGCAGGCAAAGGATGGAAAACCTGCTGGAAAGGTTTGAACTGGCCGATAAGAAAGACAAGCTTGGCAAAGAGCTTTCCAAAGGGATGCAGCAGAAGGTGAGTATTTGCTGTGCACTGTTAATTGAGCCGAAGGTCATATTGTTTGATGAGCCTATGGTAGGGCTTGACCCCAGGGCCATCAAGGAGCTGAAGGGCATTTTCCTTGAGCTTAAAGAAAAAGGCTGCAGCGTCATCATAAGCACACATATCATCGACAGTGTTGAAGGGATATGGGATAAGACACTCATTATGAAGAACGGCGCGGTTGTCATGAGCAGGACCCGCGAAGATCTTGAGAAAAGCGCCGAATCCCTGGAACAACTGTTTTTTCAGGTAACGGAGGGATGAAATGAAGCCTTTATTTTACATCCTCCGCAAAAATCTGAAAAACCATATAAAGGAGCTTGGAAAAAGGCCGGTAGTGCTTGTTGGCTATATCCTTGTGGCCTTATGCTTTATTTTTATGATAGCCGTTACTTTTATCATGCCCTCTTCCCTGTTAAGGAAGGGATCGGCGGAGCTTTTCGGTGCAATTGTCACAGCCGCTCTCTTTGTTTTTGCCTATTTCAGCATCAGGCAGGGAATCAACAAGGGAAGCAGTTTCTTCAGCCTCTCGGATGTAAACCTTGTTTTTACCGCCCCCATTTCGCCCAAAAAGGTGCTGGTCTATGGGTTCATCCAGCAGCTTATGGTCACTTTCTTTGCCATGCTGTTCGTGTCCTTCCAGATACCCAACCTGAAAAATAATTTTCCCATCACCGGAATAGGGGTACTGGTCATATACGTCAGCGTCTTTTTCCTGTTTTTTACAATGCAATTGATTGGAATGCTGATATATTCCGTTTCCTCCAGGTCAAAAAAGCTCAGGGAAAACCTCCAGAGAGGATTTAACGCCATCATTGGCCTATTCTTTATGGGGTTTCTGATGGTCCTGTTCCAGACCAAGGATCCGATGAAAGCCGCCGTGATCTATCTTAATAATGATGGGATCGGGTATATCCCTTTCATCGGGTGGTTCAGGGTGGTCCTGCTGTCTGCGGTTCAGGGAGTGGGGCCCGCATTTTACTTAAATATGGTTTTGATCCTATTGTCCACCGCTCTCATGGTTATTATCATCTATAAGCTGAAGACAGACTATTATGAGGATGTTTTAGCCGCAACCGAATTGAATGAACAGAGAAGGAGGAATAAAAAAGAGGGAAAGGCAAATGCCGTCTGGATGGCGGGAAAGGCGAGAAAGGTGCGGTTTAAATACACCGGAACCGGTGCAAGGGCTGTGTTTCAAAGACACCTCCTGGAATATAAAAAGACAGGCCTGTTTTTCATAAATAAGTTCTCATTGATCATCATTGGTTTTGGTTTAGCTTCAAAATTCTTTTTCCCGCATTCCAGTATCAGGACGGTGCTGTACTTTACCATTTACCTGCTCTTCTTCTTCTCTATCCAGGGGAAGTGGGCACAGGAGCTGAGCAAGCCCTATATATATCTCATCCCTGCCGGTTCGGCCGGCAAGGTGTTTTTCGCGACTCTTGCAGAAAATTTTAAAAACGGCATGGATGGCCTTCTTTTGTTTATTACCGCCGGCTTTATGTTTAGGTCCGATATTGTAACAGTGATCCTATGTGCATTGTCCTATATGTCCTTCGGAGCAATTTATATCTACGGGGATGTGCTGTCACGCAAGCTGTTTGGTGAAGTTCACAGCAAAAACCTTGATGTCTTCATCAAGCTGTTTCTCATTCTGTTTATATTGGCACCGGGGCTTGTGGTTTCCATCATTTTCAGTTTTATCTATGCCGGCACCTTCCTGGGTGAATACGGCTCCTACCTGATTTTGATCGGATATAACGGAATCGCCTCCTTCTTTATTCTATTGCTGACCAAAAGCATCTTTGAGAGGCTGGAAATACGGTGACAGGAGCAATGAAGGGAGGAAAGGCTCTGCCGCTGTCCTCCCTGGAGGAGGACAGCGGCAGAGCCTTTCCCTTGCTTTCTCTATATTTCCCTATTGGTTATACACCTCGAACTCATAGAGCGAATATCCGTAGTTGGTGCCGCGCTGGATACAGTACACCCTCACATACCTTGCACTTACAGGAGCAAATGTGATGTTGTCGATGTCCCCATTCCCTGCGGCTGTGGAATACACATCGGTCCAATCGGATGCATCATTTGACACCTGGATTTTATAGCTCTTGCCATAGGCAGTTTCCCATCTGAGTTTTATTCTCGCTATGCTCTGCGACGTCCCCAGATCCACATAGATCCACTGGGGGTCACTGAACTGGCTGGACCAGTAAGTTGAGGCGTTACCGTCAAAGGCCTTTTCCGCCCTGTGGTCCGCATTATAGTTTGAGGAAGACACTCCCTCTTTGCCAAGGGCCAGGTTGGTGGAACTGTCTGAGGCCGCCGCTGAAATGATTTCTACCCTGTCGGCGTTTATATAGCTGCTCGACGATTGGTTGTTTTTCTCCCCCGTCACCCTCACCTTTACTATGTGCTCACCGCTTGTCAATACGGGGCTGGTATACAGCAGAACATTATCCGACCGTGTAGGGGAGTAAAGGTCGACCATTGTTTCCGCCTTATTGTCTATTGAAACAGCCGCGATGCCAAAGCCGGGATCTTTTGCACCGTACAGCTTTATTTGTGTGCCGTTGAACCTTACCCGGTAGTATGCATCCTCACTGACGGACCAGTGGTTGTCGTTATTGTAAGCTCCCGTCTGGTAGCCGTAGCTCCAATCCCCTACGTACTCAAACTGGCCGCTGCCCGTGCCGGTGGTGCTGTCATTGACCGATACGGCTGAGGGATTTGTGTCTGTAGAAGGGGGAGTGCTGTCATCTTCGCCATCTCTAATAATGATGATGGAACCTGTCTCCTCGTCCCATTCTACCTTCTGGTTGAAGTTCTCCGCAATAAATCTTATGGGAACAACAATCCTGTTGTTCATATTTTCAGCGGGCACCTCGATGGTTGTTTCTTTGCCGTTGATTTTTATAACGTTGCTGCCCAGGGTAAGTTCAATGACCTTACCGTCTTTTATTATGGTAACTACGTGGGTTTGAGGGTCCCACTTCACTTCCGCCCCCAGTGCCGTTGTCAATGCCCTTACCGGGACCAGGGTCCTTCCGTATTTTATTACGGGGGGAACATCACTTGAAAGCTCTTCCCCGTTTACAAAGCACATGAGCTGCTTTTTAAGTCCCTTCAATTGACTTTCCAGCTTATTTGTCTGCTGTTCCAAATTGTTGATTTTTTTGATGATGGCTTTTCTCTTTTCCGCGTCTCTAAAATACTTCTTCAGCTGGCTCTTTAGAGAATCCATGTCCTCCCCATCGCTGTATTTGACTTGCTGGACATAATAATCCCTCCCCTGGTTTTTGTCCTTTGCAAATGCGTTTGTTACAGAGCAGGACAGGATTAAAGCGGTGGAAATAAGTAGGCATAGTAACTTTTTCATTGAAAATCCTCCCAGTAAATTTTTATTTACCATATATTTTCGGAAAAACCAGGGTAGATTTTGGGGTGCCGGCCTACTATTTACCAAATGTAATATTTCTGTAACATTAGGGTTTTTTATTTTTTACGGGATTTTTAGATTTATCGTCCTTTTTCCCGCCGGATTCCTTATCTTGCCTATTGTTCTTCCCGGAGTCTCCGGCTTTATCATCTGCATTTCTCTCTTTATCCGTCCTTTTATTCCCATTGCCACTCTCTTTTTTATTTTCCTGCTTTTTCACGTCTTCCTTTTTCCCTGTCTTCTGCTCTGCTGCCTTCACATTCTTTGTTGTCTTATTCCCTGTTTTTTCAGTGCTTTTTATCTTCTGCCCCTCTTTCACACTGCTTTTTTCATTTGTATTTTGACCAGGGCGATCCTCCCCTTTATTTTGGTCTTTTTCCTCTTTGCCGGCACTCCTGCCGGCTTTGATGGAATTCAGGATTTCCTTCACCGGCTTATCCTTGAGATCCTCAACCTTCAGTTCAGGCTTCTCTTTTATAAGTTTTTCAATGAGCATCAGCTTTCCCGGTGAAATGCCCGCTTTTTTAGCATCCTCATGCTTTTTTATGTCTACCTTTCCAACCAGCACCTCGGTGCCGGCATTCTTACTCTTAATCTCCCTGGCGGCAATGTTCTCCACGTCGCTCTCCAAACTCTCCGCCTTTTTATCACTCTTGCTTGAAACTGTAAATACAACCGCATTTTTGGCATCATCCTCAAAATACCTTTCTTTTTCTATGCTATTCAGTATGCCGTCAATGCCCTCCTCTATCTTCTTATTTTGCAGACTGCCCAGGTTATTGGACGCCAGGAGCTTCTCCCCGTCGCTGTTCAAACCGGCTACCTTAATGATCCTGTCATAAATATTCGTCGTTATTTCAATACTCGGATTGATATCTATATTGATATAGCTATAGGGTATGTGATACATGTATACTCCAAGCCCGGACAGGGAAACAAAGAGGAACACAGCCGCTATAGATGCAATCCTTTTGAGCAGTCTCGCGCTGCGGCCAACAGCCGGCGGAACTTCCACTTCACCGCCGACCCGGAAGCTGCCGTTATTCCTGAGCTTGATAAATTCCCCCTTCTGGCTCATAACAACAGCCATTTTGCCTTTTATCTCGACAACAACCGCTTTCATTCCCCCACCCCCCAGTCCACAAAATCCTTTATGTACTGATAATCGCCGGTTAGTATTATAAGTACAGCTATAATATACTTTCGTCCCCTCTCAATGGTTTTCCGGGGTACACCCGTTCCCTTTTCAATTTCCGCAATAGGAAGATACCTTTTTTGCTTGACAGTATCGATAAGCTCCGATTGGCTCATCAGGAATTGAATTATTTTAATATACGCCCTGCGCGTTCTTTCATGCTTGGGAGAGACATTGACAAGCTCAAAAAATGTGATGCCCCAGTCCCATAATTCTTTTTTCAGTTCTTCCAGTTCCAGCCTGCGGTATTCGCTGATTTCTTCGACAGAATATTGATAGATGGATTCTTCCACGCCCAGCTCCGTTTCCCCGTCCCCGTCATTAGCGCTTCCATTGAGCGAAATAGTGCCGCAGTGCTTTTTCTCTTTCCTGTAATAATCAATTAAACGCCTTCTAATCACGTTGTGCGCAAAGGACAAAAAATTCCCCTTTAAGCGGTCATAAGACTTTACGGCCTCCACAAAAGCCATAAGTCCTATGCTCAACTCATCATCCTCACCGTACCTGACATACCTGCCCGTCGCCTTTTCAACGCAGGAAGCGATAAAGGGCTTATATTCCTCAATCAGCCGGTTGATTTCCTGCTCGTCATCCTTTATGTTTTCTACTCTTTCGTTGACGGAAAATGGGTGCATTGGAGCCTCCGGGTTTACTATATACGCTTCTGATTATACCATAATAATTATATACATTCGTAAACCGATGGCAAAAAAATGGGATAAAGAATCTTCGCAGCGGTGTTGTAAAAGTTTATCCAAACCTTTTTTAATTGACAAAGGGGTATTATAAATCTATAATAAAATTATCAAAAACAAAGCTGTGATTCTTTTACTTCCGGACTTTGATTTATGATTTGCCGGTTTTTAAGTGGTAGTCAAGGAGTGGAGCATTTTGAAGGATATCATGGTGGATGAATTTCAGTATATGGTACAAGAACTTTTGGTGAGAAACAAAAGCATCATCGACTTGATAACAAAATACCAGGACTCAAATGCCAGGGTAAACCGTGCCATTGTTAAAGCCGTTACTCAATGCGGTTGTATAAGAATACACGCAAAAAAGCAGATCTTTCCCAAGGACGGCGACTTTGAACAAATGCATAACTCCATGAAAACACATCTGGAAGGGAAGTTGTGCGATAACTGCAGGGATATGATTGAGAAGGATATAGGAAGGAACCTTTTCTATCTGGCTTCCATATGTAATACACTGGATCTGAACCTCTACGATACTATAATAAAAGAGCTGGAAAGGCTGAAAATGTTGGGGAAATATAATTTAAGGTGACAGGCAAGGGCGGGCAATGCAGACAGCCGCCCTTTTATTTTTACTATATCCTCACATTGTACCGGCTGTCCATCAGCAGCTGGTCCTGAACCCTTCTGATCCCTTCTTTAATGGTGCGGGCCCTTACCTCCCCAATCCCCTCGACCTCGTCAAGTTCTTCAATGCTCGCCTTCAAGATACTCTGGAAATTGTCAAACTTGTTTACCAGGTGTCTTACCACCGACATGGGAAGCCTGGGAACCTTGCTCATGATCCTGTATCCCCTGGGTGAAATGTGGATGTCCGATGAGTCTATTCCCCCCGAATATCCAAGGGCACGGCATATGGAGGATATATCCATCAATTCGTCGTAAGTGAGGGATCGGATACTCCTCAGCACATCTTCCGCCGTCCTGTTCTCGGCGGGAAGCATATAATCCTCTATTATAAACAGGCCCTCTTCTTCCACATTTCCGAGAAGCTCTTCAAGCTGCATACTCACAAGCCTGCCTTCATTGCCCAGCTCACAGATATACCTCTCGATTTCCGCCACGATCCGCATAACCATTTCCACCCTCTGAAGGGAATACGCGACGCCGTCCAGATTCACATTATCCTCAAACTCAAGCATGCCGAGGTTGTTTAACGCTTCATCCAAAACCGACCTGTACTTTTCCAGGGTCTGAAGCGCCTGGTTTGCCCTGGTCAAAATGGTTGAAGTGTCTTTTAAAATATATTTTCTGGAACCTTTATACAGGGTTATGATGTTTCTCCTCTGGGAAATGCAAACAACCATTTCCCCTGTCTGTTTGGCCACTCTTTCGGCGCTTTTATGCCGCGTCCCCGTTTCTCCGGTGGGAATGGAAGGGTCGGGCATCAGCAAAGTGTTGGCATAAAGGATCTTCTTCTGGTCCTTGCTTAAAATGATGGCCCCGTCCATTTTTGCAAGCTCGTAAAGGTGGGCCGGGGAATACTCCTTGTTTATAAAAAAGCCTCCATCCATTAAATTCGTCACTTCCTGGGAATCACCAATGACAATGAGGGCACCGGTTTTTGCCCTCAGTATGTTGTCCAGGCCCTCCCTCAAAGGCGTTCCGGGGGCAACCAGCCTTAATAAATCCAGTATTTCGTCATCTTTCAAAACATCGCTCTTCATTTTCTACCTCCGCAAAAACCTATACACCATGGGCCGTTCCCTGTGTTTATTACCAATAATATTTAATTATTCCATTCCTCTTATGCTCCTATATCTTTTGGCAAGCAAAAGGCCTGAACAGGCCAGAACATTCAGGCTTATCCATGTTCCTGCCCATAGTCCTCCACCCATGCTACAATAAGATTTCCAAAGCTTGCTGCACATTTTCCACTTTTTTAATCCTTATGCCCTCAATTTCCCTGCTCCTGTCCAGCATTTTTGCGTTTCCCGCGGGGATGATGCAGCTCTTGAACCCTATCCGGGCTGCTTCCATGATTCTTTTCTCTATCTGGCTGACCGCCCTTATTTCTCCCGTAAGCCCCACCTCACCTACCAACACGCTTCCGGGGTCAACCGCTTTTTCCCTGAAGCTGGAGGCAATAGCGGTTACGATACCCAGGTCGCAAGCCGGCTCATCCAGTTTTAATCCGCCAATAACGTTTACATAGGCATCATAGCTTCCCAGCTGCATTCCTACCCTTTTTTCCAGCACCGCCATCAAAAGGGTTATTCTATTGTAATCTATCCCCGTGGCCATCCGCCTGGGCATCCCAAAATTCGTCGCACACACAAGTGCCTGTATTTCAACAAGCATAGGCCGCGTTCCCTCTATGCTGGATATCACTACCGACCCGGGTACATCCTCGGGCCTGCCCGAGAGCATCGTCATGGACGGGTTATCCACTTCAGCAAGCCCTGTGTCCCTCATTTCAAATATGCCGATTTCATTGGTGGAGCCGAACCTGTTCTTTACAGCCCTGAGCACCCGGTAGCTTAAATGCCTGTCGCCTTCAAAATATAAAACCGTGTCCACCATGTGCTCCAATACCCTTGGACCGGCCAGGGCGCCTTCCTTGGTCACATGTCCCACAATCATTACGGCAATACCCGAACCTTTGGCAATCCTCATCAGCCCCGAGGTTACGCCTCTTACCTGACTCACGCTGCCGGGTGCGGATGTGAGGCCGTCGTCAAAAATGGTCTGGATGGAATCAATAATGACAAGCTCCGGGTTTTCACCCTCAATGAGCTTCTCTATCATCTTGAAGTTGGTTTCGGATACCAGCATAAGCCCCGGCTTTTTTATGCCAAGCCTGTCGGCCCTCATTTTTATCTGCCGGATGGATTCTTCTCCCGAAACATAAAGTATTTTTGAAGCATGCCGTATGTTCTGGCAAACCTGCAGCAGGAGAGTAGACTTTCCAATTCCCGGGTCGCCGCCCACAAGGATCAGGGAGCCTTTGACAATCCCTCCGCCCAGCACCCGGTCCATCTCCTTCATCCCTGTAGGGTACCGTTCTTCAGTGTCCACTTGGATATCATTAATGCTTACAGCCTTAACGTCGGCTGCTGCTGCCCCCGGGGCTTTCTGTCCCCTTTCCTGCAGTTCCTCCACAAAAGTATTCCACATATTGCAGGCAGGGCATTTTCCCAGCCATCCGGTGCTTTCATACCCGCACTCCTGGCATATGAAAATTGACTTTGCTTTTGCCATAGACTCACCTTTCCGAACAGGAAGTATTCCTTTTGTGCCAAGGAATGTCCCCACGTTTATTATTCACATGTTTTTTTATTATAGCATATTTTAAAGTGAGGAGGTCTATTTATGATGGCACATATAAAAAAAATAATCATGTTTCTCAACCTGGTCATCAACCATGGAATAAGTCCTTCAACCATACTCAGCAACGGTAAGCCCTTAAACAGCTCCTACGGCACTCAGCTCCATAAGGGCCAAAACGAACATGGCATGTGACCACGTCAGTGGAATAACCCATGCAGGCCTGGCGTCGTCCTTACTTATCTGCTCCGGAAGTAAGCCTAATTCCGTTGCGCTTCCGGCTGCCCAATCAAAATACGTCTTTGCTTTTCCATAGTCTTTTTTTCTTATATAATAAAGTGCGAGCCACAAGGTAGCCACTACCCATGGATTTCCGCCGATATAATTGTCATTTTCGTACCTTTTGATGCCTCCCACCTTTTGGACGGTAAGCATCCGCTCTATTGCCTCTACAGTACTCTTCATCCTGCAATCCTCCACATCGAAAATCTCAAAAGGCACGGCCAGGCCCAGCAGGCTTATATCCACAGTCCCATCCTCCAGCGTAACATCTCTTGTGTACCCCTTGGGATTTACTTTTATTACCGTAGTGTTTCCTGTATATTCGTTTCCCCAGGGATTGAGCTTGGTCCTTATGCTCCTCAAAAAGCACTTCCGGTCTTCTCTCCAAAAGTTCTCGACAATCGCATTTCTGATTCGGTCCAGGGCTAATTCCCAGTTTTTCATCCTGTCTTCAGGAATGCCAAGCAGCCGTCCTATCTCAATACCCGCCTTGATTCCGGCACACACGGCCGCTGAGGAGTAGGCATGCTCTCCAAACCTTTCCTCCCAGAGGTCAAAGCTTGGCCCCGGAAGGCCGGTCTCCACATCGATAAAGCCTATCATGAATTTTACCGCCCTATCGACGCTGTCCCAGACTTTTTTAAGGAAATCCATATCCCCCGTCACTTTATAGTGCTCCAGCATGCCCCACACAAGGGTGCCCGTCTCATCTATCTGGAGTCCCCAGGAGGGCGCAAGGTTCCCATCCATATGGTACCTTTGGTGCCATGAGCCGTCCTCATCCTGTACCCCAACAGCCCAATGATAAAATTTTTCTACAGCGTCCGTAAGCCCGCACTGGTCCAATGCCCCTGTGATAAAGGCCGCATCTCTTCCCCAGCAGTATGCATACCTGCCGCACCGTGTAAAGCCTTCATCAATCTCGGGAGCTGCCAGCAGTCCCCCGGTTTTCCCGTCACTCATCAGTTTAAATACCAGGAGGGACCGCCGATAGAGGCTGTCTATTTTTTCATTGCCCGTGTGAACCTGCCTTAAGTTTTTTAAGAAGCCGCACCAGTATTCTCTTGTTCGATCCTGCAGGGTTTTTGCATCCATCCCCTTCATGCTCCGCATCAATTCCTTTACGCCCTTTAATGTAGACGAAGCGCAAATCTCCAGCGCAAACTCCGTCCTGCCGCCCGGCGGCAGGCTGCCCAGCTTCCACGACAGAGCTCCATCCTGCATCATTCCGATGCTGTCATATCCTTTTAATTCATTACGGGACGCACCGTCAAAAGCATTATTGCCAAGCTGGAACTGGTATACCTCAACATCTGCGGAAATGGATATATAAAAGCCATGCCTGTAATGAATCAGCGCATCGTTTTCAAAATCAAAAAGAACGCCGCTTATGTCGGGGCTTGCTGTAATCCACGAAGAATAGTGCATAAATCCCAGGTTGATCTCATTTTCCCCGGTGTTTTCTATTTCAAAACGCCGGATCATTACGTCCCCATCCGGCACAACAAAGTCAAACTGCACTACACGGACACCCCTCTGCCTGTCGGTGCATTCCGTCTCCAAAATATTCGTATCCCCTATATAGCGCTGGATATGCTGAAAGTTTCGGTCATGGAGCCACAATGTACCGTCTGCTCTATCCGTAAAGAAAACCCCTTCGTTCATTCTGTCGACGTGCTGGGGGTAGTCTATGTTGGGCCAAAACAGCCTGACCAGTTCTCCCTTGCCTGTCAGGCAGCCCAGCATGCTTGAGTTGCCTATGATGGCATCGTTAAAATAAGTTTTCGCCATTGGACCTCCCGAAAAACGTATTAAACGCCTGTGGGGCGGATTTCACCAACCGTCCCGTTGAAACGCCGGACTGAATCTAAAGTAATTATAGCATAGTTTCCAAATAAATAAGGATAAATATTTTTCCTTTTAAAGTGCAAAATAAAGTATGGAAATTGAATTATAATAACGGACTATAGAAATAAAAGGGGAGCTTCGTCCCTCAAACCCCAATTTTTAGCTTTAGAGTTCGTTATGAATATAAAAAAACATAATTAAATGACAAATCCTTAAAGTTGTGGAGGATAGAAATGCTGCCAGAATTCAAAGGTATTATTTTTTGCATCACCCAGTTCATGCAAGTCTTGATTTTTATTGCCGGCTGCTATTTTTTTAGCATAGCGATATTCGGGTGGGTCAAGCGCAAGGAAGATCCACCCGAAAAGTACCCTCCTCAAAAAAAATTTGCGCTGATTATAGCCGCACACAACGAAGAACTGGTTATAGCCAATATCATAGACAGCCTGTCCATGCAAAACTATCCGCGGCACCTTTATGACATATACGTGATCGCAGACAATTGTATGGACAGAACCGCCGAAATTGCCGAGGAACACGGTGCCATTGTCTATAAAAGGATGAATGACGTGGAAAGAGGAAAAGGGTATGCACTGGAATGGATGTTCAATATCCTGTTCACCATGGAAAAAAAATATGACGTGGTAAGTGTTTTCGATGCGGATAACCTGGTCTCATCCAACTATCTGCTTGAGATGAACAAGCAGTTTTGCAAAGGCCATAAAATAGTCCAGGGATACATAGACAGTAAAAATCCGTTTGACTCATGGATTACCTGCTCTTATTCCATCGCCTTCTGGATGTCAAACCGCATATTTCAGCTTCCCAGGAGCTATCTGGGATTAAGCTGCGGCCTGTGCGGCACCGGCTTTTGCGTGGACCTGGAGGTGCTGAGGAAGATAGGCTGGGGAGCCACCTGCCTGACCGAAGATTTGGAATTCACCATGAAGCTTGCCCTAAACGACATGAAGATCGGCTGGGCCCACAACGCCGTGGTCTATGACGAAAAGCCGCTGACCTTGAAGCAGTCCTGGAACCAGCGGAAACGCTGGATGCAGGGACATGCCGACTGTGCGGTAAGGTACCTGGGCGCCCTTTTCGCGAAAGCCTTTAAAGAAGGCAATCTGGCGGCTTTTGACTGCGCCATCTACCTGTTTCAGCCCATAAGGTTTGTCCTCATAGGCATGATGACGCTGCTGATGTGGATACAAACAGTTTATCCTCCATCCCCCTTTTTCAATTTGGCCTATGTTTTTCCTACAGGCGTGTGGTATGTTTTTGTTATCCTGCAGTTTTTCTATGGACCGCTTATCATCCTGGCGGAAAAGAAATTCAACCTCAAGGTCCTTCTGGGATTCATCGTCTACCCCATATACTGTCTTACATGGCTGCCTATTACCCTACAGGGCTTTTTGAGTAAGGACAACAAGACCTGGAGCCATACGGCCCACACCAGGGTAATCAGCATCCATGAACTGGAAAAAGCATAAAAAGCCGCGGGGACCATCCCCACGGCTTCCAACCATCTCTACGGCTTTTATCCGGCCTTTTCAATATTCTCGATATCGGTTATTTCTATGGCCCGGGTATGCAGCGTATGTACCCATTCTTTCTTGTTTCTGTCAATGAAGCCCTGGATGATTATAGGCACCCAGGTCAGATTGTAAAAAGGAAAAATTAAAAAATACTCCAAAACCTTTTTTGTGTATTTCCCTTCGGCAAAGATAAATATGATGCTGATATAGGTCATAACAAAAACGGCAATGGCAGACAAAAAAGTCTGCAGGCTGAACAGACGTTCAAAATCAATAGACAGCGTGAGCCTGGCCATGTTAAGAACCAGTGCCACTCCGTTTATGACAATAATTACAGGCTGCACCAGATACAGCGCACAGTCAAACGCCACCAGGCTTTTATTCTTAAACGCCATAATTAATAGATCCTTTAAATACCGGAAAATACAATCCGCCTGGCCCTGCATCCATCTTTTCCGCTGTTTCCAGGACTGGGCCATGGTAATGGGCTTTTCGTCGTACACAATCGCTTCATGGGCCCAATGAACCTTCAACCCCCTCAGAACAAGCTTTACGGTAAACTCCAGGTCTTCGGTAAGGCAGGTGGCTCCCCAGCCTATTTCCTTCAGGACATCGGTGGCAACCACAAAGCCTGTCCCACCGATAGCGCAGCAAAGTCCGATATAATACCTGGGAAGCTGGAACAGCCGGTTGTTTAACCAGTAGGTTATGGAATAGCTGCCGGAGATGAGTGAATCATGGGGGTTTTTACTGTCAAGGTACCCCTGGATGATCTTATGTCCCCTGCATAAATGGGCGTTCATCTCCCTGAGATAGTTTTGTGATACCAGGTTGTCCGCATCAAGTACGCACACGGCGTCATATTGCTTATCCATTTTAAAAAGCTTGTCAAACATCCACTCCAGTGCATAGCCCTTGCCTTTTTTCGACTCGTTGAACCTTTCGCAAACCCTGGCCCCGTTTTTTTCAGCAATTTTCGCCGTATTATCGGTACAGTTGTCGGCGATCACATAAATATCGTACAAATCCTTCGGGTAGTTGATATCTTTCAAGTTGCGCACAATATTGCCTATAACCGTTTCTTCATTATGGGCGGCGACAATAAAGGCAAACTTTTTTACCGGTGCAAATTTATCTGAAGAGATATCTTTTCTTTTAATCCATGCGAAAGAGGAAATTATCAAATGGTATAGAGCTACAGGTAATAAGGCATACTGTGCTGTCATTACAATTGCGTTTAAAACCGATTTGAGCATTATATACCACCAATCCAATGAAGACATCTAAAAACCCCTTAATATAAATTATACATACCTTTATAAGGTAACCTATATTGCAGCAATTATCAAACATAAAAATGGGTGGTAATCTCTATTTTAAACCCGATTTTTCCATGCAGGGCAAATAAAGTGTAAATTTCATAACTTTTTTGGTTTTTTTAGACATCTCGCACTGTTAGATTGTTTTAGACATATAGAAACTCCGTTGGTTGAATATGCCGACGGAGCTTCTGGTCTTCTTATTTTCTGCTTAAAACCAGGTTATCGTCTTTAAAGTCTATAACTACATTGTCTCCCGCCTTTACCTTCCCCTCCAGCATGTGTTCCGCCAACTTATCCTCAACCAGGCTTTGAATGGACCTTCTGAGCGGTCTGGCGCCATAGATCTGGTCAAATCCTTTTTTAACAAGAAATGCCTTTGCCTCCTCCGATACCTCAAGGGTGATGGCATTCTGTTTCAACCTCTTGGCCAGGCTGTCGATCATAAGGCCTACAATTTTCTTCAAGTGCTCTTCATCCAGAGGATGGAATACAATGACCTCATCCACCCTGTTCAGGAATTCCGGCCTGAAGGTCTTCTTCAATTCGCCCATCACGTTGTTTTTCATATCTTCATAGTTTTTGGCCCTCTCGTCACCGCCGGCGGAGAATCCCATTCTTTTCGGTTCGCTGATCATTCTCGCTCCTACATTTGAGGTCATGATGATCACCGTGTTCCTGAAATCCACCGTTCTTCCCTGCGAATCGGTGAGCCTTCCGTCTTCCAGTATTTGCAGCAGGATATTGAATACATCAGGGTGGGCCTTTTCAATTTCATCAAAAAGGAGTACCGAGTAAGGCTTTCTTCTCACCTTTTCAGTGAGCTGTCCGCCCTCTTCATATCCCACATACCCCGGAGGCGAGCCCACCAGCCTTGATACGCTGTACTTCTCCATGTATTCCGACATGTCTATCCGGATCATGGCATTCTCATCACCAAAAAGCGCTTCGGCCAGGGCCTTGCTCAATTCAGTCTTTCCTACGCCCGTAGGGCCCAGGAATATGAAGGAGCCCACCGGGCGTTTCGGGTCCTTGAGTCCTACCCTTCCCCGCCTTATAGCTTTGGAAACCGCTTTTACAGCCTCATCCTGGCCAATGACCCTCATATGGAGGACATCCTCCATTTTCATAAGCCTCTCGGATTCTTCCTCCGCCAGTTTCTTCACCGGAATACCCGTCCAGCTGGCAACAATTTCCTCAATTTCATCTTCAGTTACCGTATCCGTCCTTGTTTCGTGCTTTTGCTGCCAGTTGCTTTTTGCTCTTTCCAGCTCACCCTTGGCCCTTTGCTCCTCATCCCTTATACGGGCGGCCTTTTCAAATTCCTGGCACCGGATGGCATCTTCTTTTTCTTTGCTCAGTTTATCCACCTGTTCTTCCAGCTTTTTCAAGTCGGGTGGAGTGGTAAAGGATTTGAGCCTTACCCTGGAGGCCGCTTCATCAATCAAATCAATGGCTTTGTCGGGCAAAAACCTGTCGGTAATATACCGGTCTGAGAGTTTTACTGCCGCTTCCAGGGCATCGTCGGTGATTTTTACCCTGTGATGAGCTTCGTACTTGTCCCTGATCCCTTTCAGTATATCCAGGGCTTCTTCCTTGCTGGGTTCACCTATCATGATGGGCTGGAATCTCCTCTCAAGGGCGGCATCCTTCTCCACATGCTTCCTGTATTCGTCAAGGGTCGTCGCCCCGATGACCTGAATTTCCCCCCTGGCGAGCAGCGGTTTGAGGATGTTTGAAGCGTCGATGGCACCTTCCGCGGCACCTGCTCCGATAATGGTATGCATTTCGTCAATGAACAGTATAATGTTGCCCGCCTTCCGGATCTCTTCAATGGCTTTCTTCAACCTCTCCTCAAATTCACCCCTGTACTTGGCTCCCGCAACCATAGAGGACAGGTCCAGAGTTACCACCCTTTTGTCTTTCAATATTTCAGGAATATTGCCTTCCACGATTTTCTGCGCAAGGCCCTCCGCGATGGCCGTCTTTCCAACCCCCGGCTCGCCGATTAAACACGGATTGTTCTTGGTCCTCCTGCTTAAAATCTGGATTACTCTCTCAATTTCCTTATCGCGGCCGATGACAGGATCAAACTTATCCTCCCGGGCCATATCGGTCAAGTCCCTGCCGAACTGGTTCAGGGTAGGGGTATTGGAGTAGTTTGAACTGCTCTTGGGCTCCCCCGTTGAGCCGGGCGCTTCTTCACTCAACATTTTAACGATTTCATTGAGAAGCTTCTGAGGGTCCACGCCCAGGTCCATCAAAATCCTTACGGCCACGCTCTCTCCCTCTCTCATGATGCCGAGCAGCAGGTGCTCGGTGCCGATATAATTGTGTCCCATCTTCCTGGCTTCCCTGAAGGATAATTCAAGCACCCTTTTTGTCCTGGGAGTAAAGCCCAGGGGCTGTTGACCCGTCTCCTCGCCCCTGCCTATAAGTTCCTCTATCTCCTTCAAAACCTTGTCTTCACTGACCCCCTGGCTTTGCAGGACACGTGCCGCAACTCCGGTACCTTCCTTCACAAGGCCGAGTAAAAGGTGTTCGGTTCCAACGTAGTTATGTCCCAGCAATAGTGCACTTTCCTGTGAGTAAGCGATTACCTTTTCCGCTTTCTCGGTAAAACGTCCATACATTCTTTTCACTCCTTTCCCAAAACAATTGCAGCTTAAAATTGTCAGCTGTTAAATTCCTGGATGAACCTTCTGCATTTTGCTTTAATATCCTGCAAAAGTTTGTTGTAAAGCAAATTTCTTCAGTATTATTAAGAAGTCAATCTCCCTTTGTCGGTTGCCCGTTTTGGCTCAGCTTCAACCGGATAACCTCAGCCCTCATCACATCCCTTTCCGCAGGATTGAGCAGCTTCCTGGCATATTTCTGCAGGTTTGCCGGCTGGATTAAAAGCATGATTTCATTTAATGTATCCATGCTTATGTTTTTAATTATTCCCATATCCACACCCAGTCTAACATCGGACAACAGCTTCAGGCTCTCCTCCGTAGATATTGTCCGGGCATTGCTGAATACTCCCAAGGAGCGGAAAACCTTATCCTCAAACCTTATTGGATTTTGCTTGTATAACTCGTTTCTTAACGCCCGCTCCTGCTCAATGATTTGAAAAGTGACATTGGTGATATGGGTAATGATCTCCTCTTCTGTCAGGCCCAGGGTCATCTGGTTTGAGATTTGAAATATATTGCCCGAGGCCTCGCTGTTTTCACCGTACCGTCCTCTAACCGCCACACCCAGCTTGCCGCATGCATCAAGCACTCCCTTGATGTAGCCGGTCATTACGAGGGCGGGCAGGTGTATCATAGCCGAGGCCCTGATGCCTGTCCCAAGGTTTGTAGGACAGCAGGTCAAATAGCCGTAATGATCATCAAAAGCAAACTTCACCTTTTTTTCCAGCATAGAGTCCATGCTGTTGCACAGGTCCCATGCCTTATCGATCTGCATGCCCGGGAATATGCACTGCAACCTCAGGTGGTCTTCCTCATTGATCATGATGCATACTTTTTCGCCGCTGCTTAAAAGTATCCCGCTTTCCTTTTGGCTCTCGGCCAGCTCCCGGCTTATTAAATGCTTTTCAACCAGCGCCTGCCTCTCAACCGGATTTAAACTGCTGATGCCGTAATATTTAATATCTTTTAGCAAAGGGTCGTTGTCATTTAAAACCGAATCCTTTATGATGTTTAATACTTCATTTTGCTGCTCCTTGTTCATTTTGAAAGGAAAGGGGTAATCCTTCAAATTGCGTGCAAGCCTGACCCTGCTGCTGATTACAACATCCGATTCAGGTCCCTTTTCATTCACCGTTCCCTTCATAGACAGCCATCACCTCCACACTGCGCCTAAACTTGACATACTCTTTTCCCGGCCTGGTTCTGATTTTTAGCCTCATTTTCCTTTGTCCCTCTCCAGCGCTCTGATCTTATCCCTGATTTCAGCTGCTTTCTCATATTCCTCACGCTGTACCGCTTTGTTGAGAAGTTCCTGCAGGGCTTCTATCTCTTTGGAGGTATTGATATTTCTTGAAACGTTTTCCGGAACCTTTCCGCTGTGCTGGGTGTTGCCGTGAAGCCTTTTTAACAGAGGCTTCAACAATTCGCCGAACAACGTATAACAATTGCTGCAGCCTAATTTGCCTACTCTCTGGAACTCCTCGTAACTCATGCCACACTTCTCACATACCTGTACATTCGATTTGACAGCTGAATAGGAAGGCCCCTGGTTTAACTCCATGATGGCCGGGAAAAAGTCGTTAAAGCCAAAAGGCGAACCGAAGCTGAATTGTCCTTTCTCCTTTGCACACTGTTCGCACAGGTACATTTCAACTTTATTGCCGTTCACTACCTGAGTAAAGTGTACAGTGGCTATTCTCTTTTGGCAAAATTGACACAACATAGCTCTCACTCCCTTATCCATAAAGTTGAGAGTTGAGAATTGAAAATCAAGAGTTTAAATCCTTCGAATTTTATTTCTTAACTCCAAATCCCATTCACAAAATCAACTTGTCAGGATAAAATAATCAATCGCAATATTTCTAAAAACCACCATAATATAATATTCTTTCTATCCGTCTAAATGATACCAGCGAAATGCATGGTTTCCCATGCCCTCTTATTTGACTTCACTCTACAAAAAGTCTCATTTATAATAGGGAAAAAACTCTCCAAGCACTTTACACAATCAGGCTCATCAACATGTTTTTCAGCAGGACCGCCCTCAACGAATCCCTGTTGGGGAGCTGCACCATGCTTAAAGCCTTGTCGCTGACAGCCGCTTTGAGGATATAGCCCTCTCTTGCGGAAATCACATCATAATCTACAAAATTATTGATAAATGCCTCCGCCGACTGCTGCGATATGGCGCTGCCCATGGATGCGATAATATGCATCAAATAGTCACCCGGCCGGTTGATATTCACTCTTCTTATCCTGATGTGCCCTCCCCCGCCTCTTCTGCTTTCTACATAATAGCCTCTCTCCATTGTAAACCGGGTATCAATAACATAATTGATCTGAGAGGGTACACAGTTGAAGTGGTTAGCAAGCTCATTTCTCTGGATTTCAATAGTACCGTTTGTATCATCGATTAATTGTTTAATAAAAGCTTCTATAATATCACTTAATCTTGCCATGTTTGCCTCTCCCATTGATTTTGACTATCTTTGACCTTTGGTATTATTATAAAATATTGTCTCACCTTATTCAATATATAAAAACTCCAAAAAACATCAAAAAGAGAAACCTTATTGATTTATCCGGCTTTTCTATGCTTTCGTCGCATATCAGACTTAATTGCTTCTTTTTTCTTCAGACTTACTCCCTTTTCTATCCGGTGCCAGCTCTTGAGTAATTTCTTCCAGATATCGCGCCATTTTTTTCTGCCTATCAGGAGTAACCCATTGGTCAAAGGAAGAAATAAACTCCCCGTACATGGTGACATCTTCTATTCTCTCGTCTCTTATATTGGTTTTGTCCCGTTTATTTGCCATAATGATCCCTTCCCTGTTTAATAATATAGATTATTTTCTGCTCATTAACTACATTGTATTCAGGCAAAAAAAGCGGACCGGCTATTCCCGTTTGTGTAAAATTGCACATAGAAATGAAACTTTTTACGGCTATTATACGGGCTGCTTACTAGAAAGCTTTTTTATCCCTCTTATATCCTCCCCTGCAAACCGGAAAATATTGAAGCAGCCGATAATCCGTGAGATCACCCTTTCATCATAGTATTCCTGCAGCTTTTTCAGCCCTATGTTGGTTGAAATAATTGTCTTGCAGGGTTTGGACAAATTATTGATCTGCCTTGTGTTCAGTATGGTTAAAAGCTCTGCATACCTTGCATCACTCGGGGATTCGGTCCCAAGGTCGTCAATGATGAGCAGCTCCACTTCAAATATATTCTTATAGTCGGTATCGTCATAGTCCATTTCTCTAAAAGACCTGATCCTATACTCGTTAATTGTATTGAAAAGCATGGAAGCTGTCTGGTAAAGAATGGTATATCCCCTGTTGATCAACTCCATTGCAACGCAATTCGCCATAAAGGTCTTTCCTGTGCCGGTAGGGCCGCTGAAAAAAAGATTTTTTTCAGCGGGAGAGTCAAAATTATCCACAAATCTTAGACAGCTGTTCTTGATTGCAAGGATATTTTCCCGGGGTGAAACCTCAATGCCGTACTTTATTTTGTCAACCCCGGAGCTGTAATATTTTTCATTGAAAAAAGAAAAATTCTCGTTTTCAATTAACTTATGGCCGGACTGGTCATACAAAAAATTAATCACCATCTGCCTGTAGCAAACACATTTCTCGGAACCGGTGCCGTTGTCTACAAAACCGGTATCCTTACACCTGGGGCAAAAATACTCCATTTCAAGATAGTTTAAGGGATAGCCTGCGGCGGCCAGCAACTCCTTTTTAATATTTTTCAGCTCGTCAATCTTGCGCTGAAGCTCTTCCACAACCTTATAGGCCGGCTTCCTCCCCGCTAAAAGCATTTTATTATACCTTATTCCGCAGGTTTTTATCTCATTGTCGATATCTCTCAGGCGGGGTATTTTGGAATACACCTCGGCTTCCTTTTCCAGCAGCCTGTCGTAGGCCGATTTTTGTCTCTTTTCGTATTCCCTTTTAATGATTGCCTGAATATTTCTGTTCATCTTTACTCCCCAAAAACCATGGTAATAAATACCAAAATTTATGCACTATACTGTTTTTGACTTTCTTACATTATCATACAGGTTTTCATAAAATTCATCATCATATTTTCTCTGCTCAAAATTGCCCCGCTGGTGGACTCCTGCCTCGGTTTTTGGCTTTACGGCCCTCTTCTTTTCGGCATCATACTTTGCTATTTCCTCTTTTGTTTTGAGGCCGTTGTCGTGCCAGTCGGTTATAATGGTGTCAATATATTTAAAGGCCGCTTCGGGTTTGGCAATGGTTTTCTTAAGGGCCAGTTCGATAATATCAAAATCATACTTGTACTCCGTAACCCATTTTTCAATACACTCTTCCTCATACTCGGTAAAAGGCACCTGGCGCTTAAGCTTTTTGAAAATTTTACCCCTGATATCCTTAAATTTCTGGTATTCTATGGAATAATTATCCAGGTCAAAGGAATTTTTTATGTTTTTCCGGTGCCAGCTTTCCGCAACAGCCACAATATAATTCTTTGACAGGGCTTTATAGTTATAGCAGTGCTGAAACAATGCAAACATAACATCCTCGTCAAAATTGTACCGGTCAAACCAGGTGTCAATGTCGGTATACCAGGAAGGAGGCATCATACCCTGGAAAAACGCATTGTTGATTGCCGTAACAATACTGTTCCGCTTCTTGTTCCTCTCAGAGCTCAATACGGCTTCTTCAGGAGTAGAGACGGTTTTCATCCTGTATATCTTATTGATTTCCTTTTCCTTCAGATCAGTCAAGCTGAGGCTGTTTTCCTTCCAGGTGGCGATACCAAGGTTTTGAAAATAGGTCAGGGCCTCCTTAACCTTATTGACGTCGATATTCAACCCCTTGGAAAGTTCCTCTGTGGTTGCTGTTTTGTTATACTTGCTCAGGAACAGGCATTTGATATAAACCTTCACATAATCGCCGTCCATGGAGGGCATGTATTCAGTTATGAAAATATCGGGCACCAGCGTGTCCGAATACAGGATTGATTTATAGGATTCAAAAAACATGTTCGTTCTCCACCACATTGGCAAAATATTTTTTGTTTGGCAACAGATTCATTATAATGCATAGGAAATTCTCATTCTTCCTTAATTTTTCAATTTCCGTAAATGCGTTTCAATGAATCCTCCTTTTGGATCACAATGTTTTCCAATTACAGATTCATTATAACGCGTAGGAAAGGAGCATTCTTCCTTATTCTCTTCCTTTCCGTAAAGCGCGTTTCAATGAATCCTCCTTTTGAATCACAATGTTTTCCAATTTCCAATTACAGATTCATTATACCATATAACATTTACATGTTACAGAAAGAATAAACCATATATGATGGATTAATGGCAAATATTGTCCTCAATCCTTTTATCACGCTCTATTCCCTGCAGAAAAAAAAGTGTGGAAAATATTTCTGGCAAATCCCTTTAGATTGTAGTTGATTTTTATATTGATTTGTATTATCATATATATGCTGTTGGTATAAAGGGATACTTGCACATGAAGTATTGCCTTTCATGCACGGGGAAATGCCCCTGCGGATATATGCGCCCATAGCTCAACTGGATAGAGCGTCTGACTACGGATCAGAAGGTTGTGGATTCGAGCTCTGCTGGGCGCGCCAAGAGGAAAGCGGCTTTCAAGGCTTAATACTTGAAGCCGCTTTTAACATTTACTTTCTCCATTCATCCTATATATCTTTCTATTGAAAATCTAAATAAAAGGATTGACAAATGCCCAGTGCTTTTCGAGGATAAAAATTCAAATTGATCATTTTACCATTTTTACCATTAAAATCACAAGAACCGTCCCGATGTATTTCAAAACTGGCATATTTTTTTCTCTTCTCCATGTCAAGCAATGCCTTTTTCAATCCAAGACCTCCACGGTAGCCTGTCAGTGAACCGTCGGCCCCGATGACGCGGTGACACGGAATAAATATAGGAATGGGATTGCGGTTGTTGGCAAGCCCCACGGCCCGCGCCGCGTCAGGGGCGCCTATTTTAACAGCGATCTCCTTGTAGGTTGCGGTTTCTCCATAGGGTATTTCACAAAGGCTTGTCCAGACCCGTTTCATAAAGGCAGTGCCGTCCGGCGCAAGGGGCAGGGAAAACTCTTCAAGCTCTCCGGCAAGGTAGCTCTTAAGCTGGCGCGCCGCCTCCTTCAGTATGGGTGTCTCGCAGGTTTGAATCTCCTGCGGCAATTTGTCGGCCGTAAAATACAAATTGGTAATTTTTCCATCCTTTTCGGCTATACCGATTTTACCCATGTCGGTCTCATAAAAATAGATAGGCACTACAAATCCCTCCTGCTTCTTCTGTATTCGCTGCACAAATTTATTTTACATCAAATACTGCGATAAATCTTCCTTTATTTCATATTTCACCAAAAATTTTTTTGTGGGAAAGAAAAAAGGAACTGCCTCAGACAGACAGTTCCTTTCAATGAACCATTTTATTTTTTTTATGCCGCTGCGGTTTATTTTCCGGTAGCTGCCGCAATCACGGCTTTTATATTCTCAAGAGGCGTATTCGGAGGCACGCTGCAGCCTGACCACATAATAAATCCTTCCGGCCCTATTTCATCATTAATCTTCCTGGCATATCTGTAAACTTCATCCGGGGTGCCGATCGCCAGAAGTGCCGGCTGGACGTCACCGGTTATACACATTTTATCTCCCAGCAGCTCTTTCATTTTGAATATGTTTGTCATTCCGTCCGGATCAAAAACACATGAGGCTTTTGGGAATTCAGCAAAATACGGAATGTTTGCATCCCAGCACGAGTCGTGGTGGAACCAGGGTTTTGAGCCTTCTTCAATGATGGCATAGGATATGCTTCTCGTATACGGCCAGGCAAACTTCTCAAACTTTTTCAAGGATATGAATTCTCCCGCCGAACGTGTAGCCCCTATGAAAACAGCCATAGGCTTCGTCGAGCGGATCTGCGTTCTTAATCCTTCAATGATTTCCTGCTGCATAACATCCATAGCAGCAATGACTTTGTCAGGTATTCGGTGCAGGTCTCTATAGAATTTGGATACAGAACGCGCTCCACTGAGCAATTCAAAGGGAGGAAGAAGTACAGCGCCTATTACATTCACCAGTCCTAATTCTGTTGTCTTTCTTGCACTCTCCCCCAAGGCTTCCATATCCGGCGCCAATTCCTCCGGCTTATAGCCCAGCCTGTTGATAAGAAAATCACCGGAAAAGGCATTCCAGCCCTTATTGATGATTGTATCATAATCTTCCTCAGTCATGGCACCGACCTCATCGATTTGCCATAAGGCATCCTCAGGCAGCTCGCGGCCTGGGAGTTTGGTCCTGGAAAGCCACATAGCTCCCATTGAAGTATAATTCAGTCCCCCCATCGGAGCAACGTCAATTTCTTCCAGCATTGCATGGGCTTTTAGGACCATATCATTCGCCCATTTGGGCCTCCTGATATAATCGGCCAGCTTTGCCGAAGGATCCGCATATTTTATGAAGCCAGGGCCATCCAGGCCGATAGGTGTTCTGTCCGGTTTCTCAAGATTCATGGCCTTCGTTATTCTTTCAAGGCGCTCATTGTATAATTCTTGTCCGGTCTTATTACCCATATTACTGCACCCCCATGTATTTTTTGGAATACTCCACCGTTTCCTGGGCATTCCTGCACACATGGTCGGCGCCCACATACTTGCAGGTGGCTTCGTCCACGGGGCCTCCGCCGATGAGGACCTTCACGTCCTTGCGCAGGCCTTCCTTCTCCAGGGTCTGGATGCACTCCTTGATGTTGTCGAAGGCGGTGGTCAAAAGGCAGGAGATTCCGATGACCTTGGGCTTGTACTGCTTGATCGCCTCTACGTATTTCGCTGTCGGCACATCAACACCCAGGTCGATGACGTTGAAGCCGTTGCTGCTCATGACCGTGGTCACAATATTCTTCCCGATGTCGTGGATGTCGTCATAGATGGTTCCCATAACGAAGGTCCCGTATTTGGACGTGGCGGAGCCTCCTCCTACTCCTCCTAAAATCTGCGAGGCCTCGTTGAATATTTCCGCCGACATGATGAGCTCGGACAGGAAGTATTCCTTTTCCTCAAACCTCTTTCCCACAATCCCCATACCCTCCTGGAGGTATGCGATGATGTCCAGGTTGGGAACGTTTTGGGCCTTTAACGCCTTTACTTCCTCCAGCACCGCGTCTTCATTGAGGTCTGCCATTGCATCTACCA
>JANLFN010000019.1 GCA_024655885.1 Eubacteriales bacterium
GCCTTTACTTCCTCCAGCACCGCGTCTTCATTGAGGTCTGCCATTGCATCTACCAATTTTTTACTCATAATAAATAACCTCCTTTATTTGTATATATGCTAAAAAAATTAATGTTTGTACTGCTCGGACATAATTTATTGGCTTACTTGGCTTACTACAGAAGGAACCACTTCTTTGGGCTTGACAAAAGCAACAAAGAGTATAATCACAACAGCTGCAACCACAAGTCCGGGGCCGGCTGTCATCCAGGAAGCCCTGTTGCCCGTCAGCCCCAGTGCCTTGTTGATGGCGATATAGAGGATGGGGGAGAGGAATTGGGCGAAGGACTGTGCAACGATATACAAACTGACAGCGCGTGTTGTGGCCTGTTTATCCACACTTGCGATTACTTTAAGAGTAACGCACGGGTTATATAGTCCGAAGCCTAAACCGAATATGAAGCCGCCTACCATGAACAAGCCTATGGAGTTCACAAACAGCAGCATTACCAGTGAAGCCCCTACAAGTCCTACGGCAATAGCAACGGTGTACCTCTTGAATATCTGTTCTATCTTTGCAAAAGCCAGACCTGCCAGGAAGGCTCCTACAGTGAACAGCGTAGATACAATTCCGGCCTGGGCCACATCTCCGACCTTGTCCACCACAACCACAATAGACAAATTCGTGGTAAAGGAGACCATCAAAAGGTTATAGCCGATGTTCAACAATATGATAATATATGTCCAGGGCTTTAATTTTGCTTTCGCCGTATTTCCCGAAGCAGAGGAAACAGGCTTTCTTTCAGGCTCCGGCAGTTTGAAGAGAACGATAATAAATACTACGGCTATGGACAACATGAGCAGAAATGCGTATTTCCATCTAATGACGGCCAGGTATCCGGCAGCAAGGGAGAACACAATTCCTGCAGCGGTTCCGACAGCGCCTCTTAAGCCCATCATCTGCTGCCTTTCGCTTCCTTCAAACAGTTCTCCGATGAGACTGGAAGCCAGCGGGAATACAATGCCCAGACCGATGCCATAAATCATCCTAAAAATCAAAATAACAGTGATGTTGTTAAAAAAGACCGGACCTATACCGCCGATGAAGGTAAATGCGCAGGCGGCGAATACAAGAGTTCTCCTGCTTAAAACCCTCTCGACCGCTCCGAGAATCAATGCGACGGCCATCATTGTGAAATTAGGGATCGTTAAAATTTGTTTAAGCAACTCAGGGTTCACATCTGGGAATTCCTTAACCATAGCGCCAATTACAGGCATTGCTATTTGGGTGGTATACATAACTACCGGTAAAGACAATACAGCAATTTTCGCGGCAATTCCGTATTTCCTTTCACTCATTGAATCTACACCTCTCTTCTTTGTATAATTACACCTCATATATTTTTTTGAGTATTTAGCTTATCTGGAAATATTTTATTGGCTCACGGTAGTCGCTGCCGCTGTTTTGGGCTTTGTAAAAGTGACAAAAAGTATAATCGCAGCAGTTGCTATCAGAAGTGTTGGTGCAGCTATCATCCAGGCAGCTTTGACGCTTGTCATGCCTAGGCTCCTAGTGATGAACATAAATATGATGGGCGATAAAAACTGTGCCCCGGCTTGAGAGACAATATATAGGCTGACGGCACGGGTTGTGGCCTGTTTATCCACACTTCCTATGACTTTAAGAGTAACGCATGGGTTGTACAAGCCAAAGCCGAAACCTAATATAAAGGCTCCTGCAAAAAACAGAGTGATGGAATTTGCTAGCAGAAGTATGAGCAATCCTCCCCCTACAAGCCCTACGGCCAGGGCTACAGTATACCTCTTTATGGCCTGTTCTATTTTGGCAAAGGAAAGACCTGCCAGGAAAGCGGCTATCGTATAAAAGGAAGATACGATGCCAGCTTGAGCCACAGTTCCGATTTTGCCCACAACCACCACAACCGACATATTTACAGAATAAGTGAGCAACAATATGTTATAACCAATGTTCAGCAGTATGATAATATATGCCCATTTCGATAATCTAATTTTCTCTGCAGGCCCATTTCCTGAGCTCTTTTTTCTTTCAGGCTCCGGCAGCTTGAAAAAAGTGACGAAGAACACTAATACAGCAGTCAGCATCAGCAGGAATGCATGCCTCCAGCCATTGACAGCCAAAAATCCGGCACCCAGCGAAAATAGAAATCCTGCGGCGGTTCCGACGGCACCCCTTAAGCCCATCATCTGTTGCCTTTCAGCCCCTTCGAATAATTCTCCGATAATACCGGAGGCCAAGGGGAATGCGATGCCCAGGCCCACGCCGAAAACAGCTCTGGCCACCAATATCTGGATGATACTATTTAAAAACATCGGAGCTATACCGCCAATAGTCAAAAATCCACAGGCCGTGAACACAAGAGTTCTTCTTTTTATGCGGCTCTCAATGGCTCCGATTAGCAACGCGACAATCATGGTGGAAAATTGGGGCATTGTCTGAATCAATTTAACCAGGTCAGGATTTTCATTGGGAAATGCTTTGACAATAGACCCGATAATAGGGGTTGTAATACTTGATAAATACAAGGTTACGGCTATGGATAATACAGCAACTTTTGCACCAATTCCATATTTTTTTTCACTCATTGAATCTACACACCCTTTCAATAAAGATTTCTAATCATGATAAATCCTTCATTTTGCCGATGTCGTGGATGTGGTCATAGATGGTGCCATATTTGGATGCGGTATCGGCATCCCTGTTTCCCCCAGCAGATGGGAGACCTCATAGAATATTTCCGCCGACGTCATGAGCTGGGACAGGGAGTATTCCTTTTCCTCAAATCTCTTTCCCACAATGCCCATGCCCTCCTGAAGGGATGCGATGATGTCCAGGACAGGTGCATTCAGGGTTTTTAACGCCTTTACTTCCTCCATCACCAGGTCTTCATCCAGTTCCGCCATTGCTTCAACCAGTTTTTTGTTCATATTACCCCCCCTTCTTTTATTGTTATTATTAAAGTTATTATTAAAACCTCCACATGCGCCTTTGGGCACACGGTGTTTTAATTCAACTTAGTCCCTCCGTCTTTGCAGCGGAGGGGAAACTTGTCTTTTTTAACAGGCCTTCTTCTCAACTTGACGGGCTTTGTAGTTTACGATTGCTTCCAGGGTTAAGCCCACAGCGGTACATATTGCTGCGGCTTCATCACTGTAAACCCTGCGGCGTGTGTTCAGTAGCTTTGAAAAAACGCCTTTAGGGATTCCCGCTTTGTCCGCAAGTCCAGTCTGATCAATAGAGTTATCTTCGATGTAGCTTTTTAAGCCTTGCTTGAATCTCTCTTCAAATGACATAATATGCACCTCTTTTCTTTATTTTGTAGAATATAGTAACATAATACTCTTGATTTTGTTGTATGTCAATGCAATATTCTTTGTATTGTTGAGCCGTTATTGACAATTCTTAATTATGCATTAAAATATTAAGTAAGAGGTGGGTTTGGTGTTCAAAAAAGAAATAGGGAACCGATTGAGAATGGCGAGGGAAAACGCCAATCTTACACAGGGCGATGTAGCTAAAATGATCAACTCAACATTTCAGAAAATAAGCAGTTTTGAGACCGGGCGGACGAGAGTGGACCTCGAAACCCTTGTCAAATTATGTAGCATTTATGACGTAGAACCTGACTATGTGCTGGGCACCAAGAAGAATGAATCGGGCCACATCGCCGTGAAGCCCGAAGAGGCCGATATCCTCAGGAAATACCGTCAGCTGCCTGACCCTGTCAAGGAAGATATCCGGGATTACATCGATATGAAGTATGCCAAAGTCACAACGGCAACGCAGAAACAGGAAAATTTCCTTAAATAATCGTATGCATTTTCACCAGACGTCCACCACTATTGCTTCAGTTTTCAAGGACCATATAAAAATATGCCAAACCGTCGGCAGTTTAAGACAGCGCTCTATATGAAAATACTGGATTTCAGCATCCTGTTGTGAAAGATAACGCACTTTAGACCTTGCAATAGCTAAATAATAATCTCTTTTCAATATATTTACAGCAATTTCTCCATTGCAAATGCCGTGAGCCTAAACACTGGAGCCGTTGAAACAGCCGGGAGATTCTATTCTAAAGTATGACATCTGTAATCCAAAATATGATATAAACGTCTAGTCAAGTACTTTATTTGACTACATTTTTATTATAGAGCCAAGAGAAAGAAATGTCTTTGTGGTGAGAATTGAAATAAAAGCTCCACACTTGTGCTTTTTTACAATAATCATGTTATAGGGGGCATGGCTAATGGGTTTGAGCATTATGGAATTGTGTGAAAAACTCAAGCACTACAGCGCTGAGACATATGTGGGCAGAAATGAAACTGCATGGGTGAAAAGCGTAAAATTCCTATCCCAAAAACGGTCTTCCTTTGAATCCGACACCCTTTATATCTGTTCGTCACCCGACCTCCTCCGTTTGATTCCGCCGGACCAATGCATAAATCTCATGTGTGTAAATAACAACCACCCCGGCGCGTACAGGGAACAGCACAGCTCTTTGAATTTTTTAATCCTCCATAAGGCGGTGGACCTGTATGAGATTTACGAAGAAACACAGGATTTGCTGTCCAAAAGCAACAGGGTTGACAACAATTCAAGAAAGTTTCTGGATGCCCTCATCAGCAACAAAGGCCTGCAGCATATTGTGGATGTGGCTTATGAGGTGCTGGGCAATCCCTGTGCGGTGAGTGATGTAAATTTCAACCTCCTGGCCTATTCAAAGGGAACCGAAATTAATGACCCGGTGCTGAACGAAGTGATCCGATGCGGGTATTGGCCCTACCATCTGTTGAGATATCCTTCTCCTTACAGGAGGAGCTATAGGGAGTACGACGAAGGCAATAAACCCATGATATTAGAGCTTGGCGAGTCCAAATGCAGAAGGCTGTTCGGGAAGATAAAAATAAATTACAATCAGGTGGGCGTTTTCGCAGTATATGAAGGGATCAAGCCCTTTGAAGAAACAGACATCCAGCTGGTGGAGATCTTGTGCGGCGTTGTCTCCTGTGAAATGCAGAAAAACAGCCTGTATAATGACCTGACGGAGATCAACTACAAGAAGTTTTTTATTGACATGCTGGAGGGGAGAATAGTGGAGGAGAATGCCATACAGAACAATTTAAAAATTCTGGGCATGAAATTGGGGAAAAAACTGTGTATCCTCTCAGTGGATTCGAGGTTTGGCAAAAGGTTCCCAAAGCCCTATATAAGGACCATGCTGGAGCAATTGATACCCAACTGCAAGGCTGTTGTCTATGGGGAGTACATTGTGGCTTTCATTCTGGATGCCACCGAGAATTTCTATGGTGAATTTTATTTTAACGAATTGGTGAAATTCCTTAAGGAAAATAAGCTGTATGCCGGCATCAGCCGGTGCTTCTGCAGGCTGACCGACGTCAGAAAATATTTCCTTCAGTCCATAAAATCCATCGACCTTGGGATGAAGATGAAAATTCAAAACAATTTTTACGACTATGAAGAATATATGATATACAACCTGGTAGACACGATTACGGTTCGGGAGGCAAAAGAGCTGTGCCATCCGCTGGTGACAAAAATACTCAAATATGACTTTGCCAACAACACCTTTTATGCCCAGACCCTCTATACCTATCTATCCAGAGGCAAAAATCATATTTCCACCGCGGATTGCCTCCACATTCACCGGAACACCCTTCAGTACCGCATCGGAAGGATAGAAGAACTGTTCGGCATCGATTGGGATAACGGCAATTTGCTCCTGCAGATCCACCTCTCCTTTAAAATATTGGAGTATATTGGTGAGACATGGCCCACCGCCGCAAATTAGAAACACAAGAAAGGGGGCCTCCCTGCGTTTTATGTGAAATACTCTATAACCGCTCCGGGAAATCTTTCTGAAATCAGCGTTTGGATGTATTCCTTGATGTGTGAGGCTGTTTCCGCCGGATAGACATATTTAAACCTTCCGAACTTTCCCCACTTTAAAACCCGGCGGCTTTCTTCCATGTCCAGCTTTGTATTTGGAAACCTTTCCAGGATAAACTTTTTGGCGGCAGGGGTAAACCTGTGCTGTATCAGCTCAAAGGTGACGGGTTCTCCGGATTTGCCCGTATTTATCTGCCGTTTCAGCCTGTCAAAGAGCTCCAGGTATTCTTTTTCCCAGCGGTCGTACACCATGATGGGCGCTACAATAAAGCCGATAGGATAGCCTGCGTCGGCAATTTTGGAAGCGGCGTCTATACGTTCGTCAAAGCCGGCCGTAGTGTGCTCGAAGCTGTCGATCACATATCTTGAATTGATGCTCACCCTGAAACGGGTATGGCCGTTGTGCCTGAGGGTCAAGAGGGGGTCCACGTTATCGAACTTTGTGACTACCCTTAAGCGGGCGTTTTCAAGCTCCCCGAAAAATTCCACTGTTTTTGAGAGGCTTCCGGTAATATGCTCTATGGCCAGCGGGTCGCCTGCACTGGCGACTTCAAAGGTGGTCAAACGGTTTCCGTTCTTGACGATATGCTCCCGGATGGAAGTGAAAATCTCCTCAAGATTTACGTATGTCCTCAGATACAGTTTGCTGCTTTGAGTTGTATACAGATAACAGTACTCACAGTTCCCGGGACAGCCCGTCACCAGGGAGAATTCAAAGTCGGCGGAAGGCCTGCAGACATCAAGCTTCAAGCTTTTTTTTACGGTTACGGCAAGGGTCTTCTTTGAGCTTGCGTATTTGGCGCCCGCCGTTGTGCCGGGTATGAAGCCGGCCACCTTTTGAAGAGGAGCCTTTATGACTTCCACATCTTTGTCCTGAAAGTAGCCGTATATCTTCTCCCCAAGGGGATAGCGGAGAGAGGGGGGGTCAAAAACAACCCTGTCGGGCATGAATAATTTCATAAAGATTACTGCACCTTCCCGTTGTTTTTTGTTAATGGTTGCAGGCAATTTGCCGGTCAAACATTAAACTTATTATCCACTCTTTTCTTGATTTTATAATACATATTTTTTCCCTGTCCGGGGGTTATCCGCATCTCCCGCTTTTTTCCCATAGCCTTAAAAAATTGTAATGACAAAGAAGGATTTTTGCCGTTAATCTAGAATAGATATTCTTATGCTGTTCATAAACTGAGATAAGGTAGGGGTTTGCATGAATGTGGAATATATAAATCCGTTTATAGAAGCCAGTCAGACTGTGCTCAGACAGATTGCAGGGATTGAAGCGAAACTGGGAAAGGTTTATATTAAGAACTCACCCTATAAAAGCGACAGCATTATGGTAGTGGTGGGACTGACAGGAAAAATACGGGGCCAGGTCATATTTTCCATGGCGAGAGAGACGGGAATGAATATTGCGTCATGCATGATGGGAGGTATGCCTGTACCTGAGCTGGATGAAATTGCAAAGAGCGCAATTTCGGAGCTTACAAACATGATTCTGGGTAACACTGCTACTTTGCTTTATAACAAGGGCGTTGGAGTGGAAATAACCCCCCCTTCGTTTTTAATGGGAGAAAATATAGAAATATCTCCTACAAAGATGAAAACCGTATGCATACCGTTATCTCTCAATGGAAAGTTTACCATAGAAATAGACATATCCGTTATGGAATAATTCCATGCGTAAGTCAAAAAGACGGCGGTGAAGAATCCCCGGCGCCGAGGATTTTCCACCGCCGCCTTTTGATCTATAAGGGTCAAAATGTATGCAACGGTCATAAACAACTTTAACAGAGTTTATATTAAAAAAATTTTTTTATGGTATGATATATATAGATGATAAATTTTAACAGGAGGGCGTGCTTTTGACTGTCAATGTAGTGCTTGTAGAGCCTGAAATCCCCCAGAATACGGGAAATATTGTAAGGACCTGCGCGGCGGTGGGGGCCAAGCTGCACCTGGTGAAACCACTGGGCTTTTCGGTGGAAAACAGGTATTTAAAACGTGCCGGACTGGACTATTGGGACAAGGCGGATATAAAATACTACGAAAACTTTACGGAATTCAGAGAACTGCACAGGGGAAAAGCGCTCTATTATGCGACCACAAAAGCCGTCAATACCTATGCGGATATCCGGTACCCCGAAGAGGTATTCCTGGTTTTCGGGAAGGAAACGGCGGGCTTGCCGGAGGAGCTCTTAAAGGAAAACAAGGAGCGGTGCATCCGGATTCCCATGAGAGAGACCATACGGTCACTGAACCTGGCGAATTCGGTGGCCGTGATTCTATACGAGGTTATGAGGCAGCACGGATTTGACGGGCTCATGGAAAAAGGAAGACTGACAAAATACAATTGGGAGTAAAATAGGGTTTTGAATATAAATCAGGGGTGGTATATATGGTAAATAGAGAAAGAATGGTCGGAGAATTCATGGAACTTGTAAAAATCGACAGCCTTACAAGATGCGAGAGGAAAATGGCGGACACATTGAAGTCCAAGCTGGAGGGCATGGGACTGACGGTGTTTGAAGATGACGCGGGGGCGAGGATCGGCGGGAATGCGGGAAATCTGATATGCACCGTTAAAGGGAGCAGGGATACCGACCCCATCCTGCTGATGGCGCATATGGACACGGCGGTGCCGGGAACAGGAAAAAATCCTGTCATACAGGGAAACTATATCCGGAGCGACGGCACCACAATCCTGGGGGGAGATGATTTGGCCGGTGTGGAATGCATACTGGAAGCCCTCAGGGTTTTAAAGGAGGATGGGATAGAGCACGGGGACATTCAGGCGGTTTTCACCATTGCGGAGGAAGGCGGGCTTTTTGGAGCGAAGAATATGGATTACAGCAAAATTTATGCCAAATACGGATTTGTCATGGACAGCGGAGGGAGTATCGGGACTGTTGCCGTAAGGGCCCCTGCCCAAAATAAAATTGACGTGGTGGTAAAGGGAAAAGCGGCCCATGCCGGGATTGAGCCTGAAAGAGGAGTGAGCGCCGTTCAGATTATGTCGGAAGCGGTAGCCAACATGAGGCTTGGCAGGGTAGATGAGGAAACAACGGCCAATATCGGGGTCATCAGCGGAGGACAGGCCACCAACATTATATGCGACAGGGTTGAGGTCAAAGCGGAAGCCAGAAGCAGGGACAGGGCCAAACTGGACCGGCAAACGGAGCATATGAAGCAGTGCTTTGAAAAGGCGGCGGAGAAATATGGGGGAGCTGTGGAGTTTGAATCCGAGCTGTGTTACCCTGAATTTAATATCCGTGAAGAGGATGAGATTGTTTCCATCCTCAAAAGGGCTGCACAGGACGCGGGTGTGGAATTGGTACTGGAAGCCACCGGCGGGGGAAGCGATACGAATATTATCAACGGCAGGGGAATACAGGCGGTGGACCTCAGCATAGGCATGGACAAGGTGCACACCGTTGAAGAACAGATCAACATAGACGATTTGACCAAATCCGCCGAGTTTTTAGTGGCAATTATAAAGGCGGTTTAACCTTCAGGATTTAAGCGGTTCCACGAAAAGCATAAAATCAGGCTGCAAGATTTAAATTGAGTAAACGGATTAAATTATTGCCGGAGGAATACTATACCTATAGATGCTAAACGGTTTTTTTAGGAGGCAGATCGGATGATCAAACGCATAGGTGTTTTAACCGGAGGAGGAGACTGTCCCGGTTTGAATGCGGTTTTAAGGGCTGTAGTAAAAACAGCCATGGTTAAATATGGTTACGAAGTCATAGGCTTCAGGGATGGGTACAGGGGGCTGGTGATGAATGACTATATGAAATTCAAGCCGGGGGATGTGTCCGGGATACTGGACAAGGGGGGCACCATCCTGGGGACGTCAAACAGGGACAATCCCTTCAGCTTCAGGATAGAAAAAGACGGGAAGGTGGAATACAAGGATCTGTCCGAAAGGGTAATGGACAACGTCAGCATGTTGGAAATCGACGGCATGATTTTAATCGGCGGCGACGGAACCCTTACCAGCGCCAGGGATTTTTTCAGCAAGGGATTAAAGGTGGTTGGTGTGCCAAAGACAATAGACAACGACCTTTGTTCAACCCAGGTGACTTTTGGGTTTATGACCGCGGTGGAAACCGCCACCGAGGCCATAGACAAGCTTCATTCAACCGCCGAATCCCACCACCGGGTGATGATCCTGGAGGTTATGGGAAGGTATGCCGGATGGATCGCTCTGGAGGCGGGGATTGCCGGAGGCGCGGATGTGATTCTAATACCTGAAATCCCCTATGACATAGATAAGGTGGCAAAAAAAATTATTGAGAGAAAAAATGCCGGTAAAGGCTTCAGCATAGTGGTTGTGGCTGAAGGCGCCAAATCTCTGGATGGTCAGGTGGTTGTGCGCAAGGTGGTGAGTGACAGCCCCGACCCGGTGAGACTGGGAGGTGTGGGCAACAAGATAGCGGATGAGATAGAAAAAATCACAGGCATAGAAACAAGGGTTACTGTTCTGGGCCATCTTCAGAGGGGAGGGAGGCCTACGCCCTATGACCGGATCCTTTCTACCCGCTACGGCGTTGCGGCGGTGGAAATGCTCCATGAGGAAAGATTCGGCGTCATGGTAAGCCTGCAGGGGGATGAGATCACCTGCGTTTCCCTGGAAGATGCCGTGGGGAGGCTGAAAACGGTGGCACCCGACGGTGAACTTGTGAGAATTGCAAAAAGTGTTGGGGTAGGGTTTGGAGATTAAAAAATTCAAAGAGATTGACAGTTACACCGTCATTGTCTATTAAAGCATAGGATTCGTCATTTTAGCTCATAATAAACTTAATTGCGGAATAAAGATTGTTAACTATTTAATTACTTTTCAAACGGTTGAAAAACAAGGGAGAATAAGATAAAATATTTTTGGCTTAAGTAAATATCTTCTAAATGAATAAAAATGCAAGGGATTTTTGGTGAAATATAGATACCATAAACAAATAGGAGGCGTTTTGCTATGGCAGTAAAAATAGGAATTAACGGTTTCGGAAGAATCGGACGTCTTGTTTTCAGGGCGGCGATTACCAATCCGGAGGTGGAGGTTAGGGGAATAAACGATCCCTTCATTGACCTTGAATATATGGCTTATATGCTGAGGTACGATACGGTTCACGGACAGTTTGAGGGAACAATTGGCGTTGAGGACGGCAAACTGGTGGTTAACGGTAAAAAAATCAGCGTATATGCGGCAATGAAGCCTGAAGAAATTCCGTGGAGCGAATGCGGTGCTGAGTATATTGTGGAATCTACCGGGGTATTTACCGACATTGAGAAGGCTTCCGCCCACTTTAAGGGTGGTGCCGAAAAAGTTGTCATCAGCGCACCCTCCAGTGATGCTCCTATGTTTGTGATGGGAGTGAATCACCAGAAATACGAAAAGAACATGAAAGTGGTTTCCAACGCATCCTGCACCACCAACTGCCTTGCTCCTCTTGCCAAGGTTGTCCATGAGAACTTCGGCATTGTGGAGGGATTGATGACTACCGTGCATTCCATCACCGCCACCCAGAAGACGGTGGACGGCCCTTCCAAGAAAGACTGGAGAGGAGGACGTGCAGCCGCCCACAATATTATCCCGTCTTCTACGGGCGCGGCAAAAGCGGTGGGAAAGGTAATCCCCGAATTAAAGGGCAAGCTGACGGGGATGGCCTTCAGGGTTCCTACCATCGATGTGTCGGTTGTGGATCTGACCTGCAGACTGGAAAAAGCGGCAACCTATGAGGAAATAAAGGCCGCCGTTAAGAAAGCTTCGGAGAATGAGCTGAAAGGAATCCTGGGGTACACCGAAGACGAGGTGGTCTCCTCCGATTTTATCCATGACGCCCGGACCTCAATATTTGATGCAAAGGCCGGTATTTCCTTGAACGATCATTTTGTGAAGCTGGTTTCCTGGTATGACAATGAATGGGGCTATTCAAACAAGGTGGTGGACCTGATACTCCATATGGCAAGCGTGGATGGGAAATAATTTCACACCGGAATAAAACGGAACAGGGTGGGGAGCATGAAATGCGCCGCTGCGGTCATGGAAACAACCGGGGAAGAATTGTAGGACCGAGCGCATTATAATAAATGTCCGGTGCAGGTTATGGACATGAACAGCAGGTTCTTTCATTCATGAAATCAAAGGTCTACCCTGAAACCGACCGGCAGGGAATGGTTTCGGGCGGACCTTTTTATTTGACGGGCAATTGGGCACGCAGGTAAGGTAATCAATACAGGAGGTATCAATATGGGCATGTTGAATAAAAAAACGGTTGAGGATATTGACGTCAAAGGGAAAAAAGTCATGGTGAGAGTTGATTTCAATGTCCCTCTGGATGAGAATAAAAACATAACCGATGATAAAAGGATTGTGGGTGCGGTTCCCACCATAAAGTATTTGATGGACCGGGGGGCGAAAACCATACTGGTTTCACACCTTGGCAGGCCTAAAGGAGGGTTTGAGGACAAATACAGCATGAAGCCCACGGCCGCAAGACTGGGTCAACTGATTGGGAAGAAAGTGATCATGGCCCAGGATGTGATAGGGGATGATGCGAGAGCAAAGGCGGCGGCCCTGAAAGAGGGGGAAGTATTGATGCTGGAAAATGTCAGGTTCCATAAGGAAGAGGAAAAAAACGACCCTGCTTTTGCAAAGGAACTGGCAAGCCTTGCCGAAATTTATGTAAACGACGCTTTCGGCACCGCCCACAGGGCCCATGCTTCCACGGCAGGACTGGCCAAATACCTCCCCGCTGTTTGCGGGTTCCTTATTAAAAAGGAAATAGAGGTTATGGGCAAAGCCCTTGCAAATCCGGCAAGACCGTTTGTTGCCATACTTGGCGGAGCAAAGGTATCCGATAAGATCGGGGTTATTGAAAACCTGCTGGACAAGGTGGACTCTCTGATCATCGGGGGAGGGATGGCCTATACCTTTCTCAAGGCAAAAGGCTACCAGATCGGAAACTCCATTTGTGAAAATGATAAGCTGGACCTGGCAAGGGACCTGATGGAAAAGGCGGAAGAGAAAGGCGTAAACCTCATGCTGCCCATAGGCAGTATTGTGGCGAAGGAATTCAAAAACGACACCGAGTACCAGTATGTTCCGTCGGACAACATGCCTGACGGCTGGATGGGCATGGATATTGGCTCATTGACCATTGAGCAGTTCTCAAAGGAGATCAAAAAAGCCAGAACCATCGTATGGAACGGCCCTATGGGAGTATTCGAATTCCCCAACTTCGCCACAGGGACAAGGGAAATTGCCAAGGCGGTTGCGGAGTCGGGAGCGGTTTCCATCGTGGGTGGAGGAGATTCGGCGGCTGCCGTTGAGCAGCTGGGTTTTGCCGATAAGATTACCCATATATCCACGGGGGGCGGAGCGTCACTGGAGTTCCTGGAAGGGAAAGTATTACCCGGAATTGCCGTATTGATGGATAAAAACCCCAGGAGGAAAATTATTGCCGGAAATTGGAAGATGAATAAGACCCCGCGGGAAGCGGCAGAATTTGTTGAAGCGCTGAAGCCCAGGATCACAGGCGTTGATGCGGAAATCGCCGTAGGAGTTCCCTTTGTATGTATACCCGGGGTGAAGAAAGCCGCAGAGGGCTCAAGTATAAAGGTGGCAGCCCAGAACATGCACTGGGAGGAGAAAGGCGCATTCACAGGAGAGGTGTCCGGTGCCATGCTTTCGGACCTGGAGGTGGATTATGTGATTATAGGGCATTCGGAGAGAAGGCAGTATTTCGCGGAGACGGACGAGACGGTGAATAAAAAGGTCCATGCCGCGTTTAAATACGGATTGACCCCAATAGTCTGCGTGGGCGAATCGCTGGCTCAAAGGGAGCAGGGGGTTACGGCGGACATAGTAAGATACCAGGTCAAGATAGCCCTCCACGGGTTAAGTGTGGAACAGGTAAAAAAGCTGGTGATAGCCTATGAGCCCATATGGGCCATAGGGACCGGAAAGACCGCCACCAGCGGGCAGGCAAACGAGGTGTGCGGCATTATAAGGGAAACCGTAAAGGAACTTTACGGGGATGATGCGGCCCAGGCCGTGAGGATCCAGTACGGCGGAAGCGTCACGGCGGAAAACGCCGGCGAGCTGTTTAACATGGCGGATATCGACGGCGGGCTTGTAGGCGGTGCAAGCTTGAAACTGGACGACTTCGAGAAGATTGCCAAATATAACGGGTGAATCAATATGAAAAAGAACAAACTGCTTGCACTAATCATTTTGGACGGCTTCGGCGTTAATCCCAGAGAAGAGGGAAACGCCATAAAAGCGGCATATAAGCCAACCCTCGACAGGCTGCTGGCCCAATGCCCCAATACGGTGATCCATACCAGCGGCCTGGATGTGGGATTGCCCAGGGGGCAGATGGGGAATTCGGAGGTAGGACATACCAACATCGGCGCAGGAAGGATCGTCTACCAGGAATTGACCCGGATAACCAAGTCCATTGAGGATGGAGACTTCTTTAATAAAAAAGAATTTTTGGACGCGGTGGAAAACTGCAAGGCTCACAACTCAAAACTGCATTTGTTCGGCCTCCTTTCGGACGGAGGGGTTCACAGCCACAACACCCACCTCTATGCACTGATAGAACTGGCAAAAAGAAAGGGCCTGAAGGAAGTCTTCGTACACTGCTTCTTTGACGGGAGGGATGTCCCTCCCGACAGTGCAAAGGGCTACATGGAGGAACTGGAGGAGAAGCTGAGGACGGTGGGAGTAGGAAGGATTGCCTCGGTGATGGGCCGGTATTACGCCATGGACAGGGATAAGCGCTGGGACAGGGTCAGGCTGGCCTACGAGGCCATGGTCCTGGGCAGGGGGCTGGAAGCGGCCACCGCAGGACAGGCCGTGGCTCAATCCTATGCAAGAGGGGAATTGGACGAATTCGTAAAACCCACGGTGATAGTGGAAAACGGTAAACCGATGGCCACCATTGGGAACAATGATTCCATAATTTTTTTCAATTTCAGGCCGGACAGGGCGAGAGAGATCACCAGGGCCTTTACGGATGCGAATTTTTCAGGATTCGAAAGGGAAAAGGGCTATTTCCCCATTTTCTTCGTATGCATGACCCAGTATGACAGCACCATAGAAAACGCTGCCGTAGCTTTTAAGCCGGAAAATCTCCGGAACACCTTCGGGGAATATATAAGCCGGCTGGGTTACAGGCAGCTGAGAATCGCCGAAACCGAAAAATACGCCCATGTTACTTTTTTCTTCAATGGCGGCGTAGAGGCGGTGTACGAGGGAGAGGACAGGGTGCTGATCCCTTCTCCCAAGGTGGCGACCTATGACCTGAAGCCTGAAATGAGTGCCTATGAAGTGACGGACGAAGTACTGAAAAGAATAGCTTCAAAGCAGTATGACGTCATCATTTTAAACTTTGCAAATTCCGACATGGTTGGGCACACCGGGGTGTTTAACGCGGCGAAATCAGCCGTTGAAGCCATTGACCGGTGCCTTGGAAGGATCATTCCCGCCATACTTGAACAGGGAGGCGTCGCTTTAATCACGGCAGACCACGGAAATGCGGAGCAGATGGTGGATTATGAAACAGGAAGGCCCTTTACAGCCCATACCACCAATGTGGTGCCTTTAATCGGCATTGGCCTGGGCAACGCCAGGCTGAAAGAAGGAAGGCTTGCCGACCTGGCGCCTACCATGCTGGAAATCATGGGGCTGGAAAAACCGGAGGAAATGACGGGACAGTCCCTGCTGGTGCGCAGAACGGGATTATAAAGGCTGTTGAAATACATGGGGAGAACAAGGTTAAGATCGGAGCATTCCGCTGCGAACCAATCTTAACCTTGTTCTGCTGAGGAGTGAAACTATTTTTGGTAAAGGAAAACATATCTAATCGTTTTCCAATCAAACAAAGTAGTATTAGGCTATCCGTGCAAGAGCTCTTCCCCCGGTTCCCAGTCGACGGGGCACAGGCCTCCGGTCTGTGGCGCCTGGAGAACTCTGAGGGTCTCTTTGACGCTTCTTCCTATATTGCGGTCATGCATGACCGAATACCTTATCACGCCCTCGGGGTCTGATAAAAAGCCCCCTTAAGGCGATCCCTTCCTCTTCTATCAAGGTCCCGTAGCTGCGGGCTACCGCCTTGGTTATGTCCGAAGCCAGCGGGAAAGTGATTTTTCCCATTATTTTAATTGAGGCGTTTTTATGTTTTTTTTAGATAAAAATGGTTAAAATATAAACGGCTGCGCACAAAATATTATTTACAATTGGTATGATATAGGATATTCTATAATGGGCAAGGCCGCAAGAGGCCAATCATGTAATTAAAGATAAACGGTAAAAACAAGTACATGGAGGGATTTGAATGAAACAATACCTGGAAATTGAAAGCGTATTCGCAAGGGAAATACTGGATTCAAGGGGAAACCCTACGATAGAGGTGGAGGTTATCGCCGAAGGCGGGTTTGTGGGAAGGGCAGCGGTGCCTTCAGGGGCTTCCACAGGCGCTTTTGAAGCTATTGAGCTGAGAGACGGGGACAAAAGCAGGTACCAGGGCAAGGGCGTGACAAAAGCCGTAGATAACGTAAACAACATTATCGCCCCTGAAGTGGAAGGCAAGAACGTGTTTGACCAGGTTGCCATAGACAGGCTTATGATAGCGCTGGACGGCACTCCCAACAAGGCAAAGCTGGGCGCCAACGCCATACTGGGCGTTTCCCTTGCCGTGGCAAAAGCGGCGGCCGAAGCCCTGGGATTGGGTCTTTACCAATACATAGGAGGAACCAATGGGAAGGTGCTGCCGGTGCCCATGATGAACATCATCAACGGCGGAAAGCATGCGGACAACAGTGTAAACATCCAGGAGTTCATGATCATGCCTGTAGGAGCCTGCTGCTTTAAAAACGCGCTCCAGATGTGTGCGGAAGTTTTCCACAGCCTCAAGAAGGTTCTAAACGGCAAAGGCTACAGCACGGCCGTAGGGGACGAAGGCGGGTTTGCGCCCAACCTGAAGACGGACGAGGAGGCCATACAGGTCATCCTGGAAGCCGTTGAAAAAGCAGGCTACAAGCCGGGGGCCGACTTTATGCTTGCCATAGACGCGGCTGCAACCGAAATGTACCAGGAGGACGGTTCCTACCTTTTCTGGAAGTCCGGCATCAGGAAGACAAAAGAGGAGATGATCGGATTCTGGGAAGAAATGGTGAATAAATACCCCATCCTTTCCCTGGAGGACGGGCTGGCGGAAGAGGACTGGGAAGGCTGGAAGATGCTGAGCGAGAGGCTTGGCTCCAAGATTCAGCTGGTGGGAGACGATTTGTTTGTCACAAACACGCAGAGGCTTAAAAAAGGAATCGGCATGGGAGTGGCCAACTCCATCCTGGTCAAGGTCAACCAGATCGGAACCCTCACCGAGACCCTTGACGCCATCCAGATGGCCAACAGGGCCGGATACACCGCCGTGATTTCCCACAGGTCAGGGGAGACGGAAGATGCCACAATAGCGGATATTGCTGTTGCAACCAATTCGGGACAGATTAAGACGGGTGCGCCTTCAAGGACAGACCGGGTTGCAAAATACAACCAGCTTTTAAGGATAGAGGAAGAGCTGGGAGAAGTAGCTCAATACCCCGGATTGAATGCATGGTTCAATCTTAAAAAGTTTTAAATTTTTTAGCGCATTCAGCACCGGTTAACTTTTCATTTTACAGCTTGTGTTTTTATGTGAGTTGTGTTAGAATAGAACTTGTCGATTTTTTGGAGGTGTTTTTTTTGAGTGCGGTAAAAATTATAATAAATATTTTGCATATTTTGTTTGCGATTTCAATCATAGTTTTCGTATTGCTGCAGTCCGGAAAATCCGCGGGGCTGTCGGGGTCCATCGCAGGAGGGGCGGAAACCTTCTTCGGCAAGAACAAAGGCAGGACCATTGATGCCATGCTGAGCAAGTATACGGCATTTGCAGCCATAGCTTTCCTTATTACATCCATTGTGCTGTATATGTTACTGGCAGCGTAAGCTGCATTGAATGAGAGAATGGCAAGAGGACTGTGTGGTAGATGCATGGTCCTCTTTTTGATTATATTTTTTGATTGATTTCTGCAAACTACAAATAATAAAAAAATAAACAGGTGCCCCGTAATAGCATTGGGTTTTAGCGGCGGGGCACAACAATCATAGAAGTGCTTTTTAACATTTTGAATGCATTACGAAATTTGTTATATTAAAAAGCACTGAGAGGAAAATAGCAGGAAAAAAGATAAGCTGTTGAGAGGATAGGATATGGAAGAAAGAAAAGAACGGATTCTTGCATTTATGCGGGAGGCTGCCTACAAACCCCTCCTTTTAAAAGAACTGGCCGCTGTTCTTGACGTGCCAAAGGAGGATATGGGGCTGTTCAGGAGTGTAATGGAGGAGCTGGAGGCAGAGGGGAAGATATTTAGAACCCACAGGGACAGGTACGGGGTCCCTGAAAGGATGAGCTTGATCGTGGGGCGGCTGCAGGGCAATGAAAGGGGGTACGGCTTTGTTATTCCCGACGACCCGGACACGAAGGATGTGTTTATCGGAGCCGATGGGCTGAACGGGGCCATGCATAACGACAGGGTGATTGCCCGGATCAATAAAAAGTTGAGCGAGGGAAAACGGGCGGAAGGAGAGGTCATACGGGTAATCCAAAGGGCCAACACAACGGTGGTGGGCACCTTTGAAAGCAGCCGCTACTTCGGATTTGTGGTGCCCGATGATAAGAGAATTTCCGGGGATATTTTCATTCCCAGGGATGAGTTCAACCATGCGAAGCCGGGATACAAAGTGGTTGCGGAGATTGTCAAGTGGCCTGAAAAAAGGCGGAATGCGGAAGGCAGGATTATAGAGGTCATAGGCGATAAGAATAAGGCGGGCAACGACATTCTGTCCATTATCAAGTCCTATAACCTGAAGGAGGATTTCCCCGAGGAGGTTGAAAGGCAGGCGGAAGCCATCGGGGATACCGTCACTGAGGACATGCTCAAGGAAAGGCGGGATTTGAGGAGCCTCCGGATGGTTACCATCGATGGGGAAGATGCCAGGGACCTGGACGACGCCGTCTCGGTGGAAAGGCTGCCGGACGGCAATTACAGGCTGGGAGTTCACATCGCGGACGTGACTTACTATGTACGGGAAGGCACTCCCCTGGACAGGGAGGCCTTAAAGCGCGCCACCAGCGTTTATCTGGTGGACAGGGTTATTCCCATGCTCCCCAGGAAGCTTTCCAACGGTATTTGCAGCTTGAATCCCAGGGTTGACCGGCTGGCGTTTACGGTGATGATGGACATCAACCCTTCGGGAAAAGTGGTGAACCATGAAATTTTCGAAAGCGTAATCAATATTGATGAGCGAATGACCTACACCAATGTCTATAAAATCCTGGTGGAGCAGGATGAGGCGCTGGAGAAAAGATATAGCTACCTTAGAGGCCATTTTGAAACCATGCGGGAGCTTGCGCTGATCCTGCGCAAAAAGCGTATGGAAAGAGGGGCTATAGACTTTGATTTCGAAGAGGCCAAAATCATTCTTGATGAAAACGGAAAGCCCGTTGAAATCAAGAGATATGAAATGACCATTGCCAATCAGATCATAGAGGAATTCATGCTGGTGTGCAATGAGACGGTGGCGGAACACTTTTTCTGGACCAATACCCCTTTCGTCTACAGGATCCATGAAGACCCGGACACGGATAAAATGGAGTCCTTTGGTGAATTTGTCCACAACCTGGGCTACTCCCTCAAGGGTATCAAAAAGATTCATCCCAAGGCCTTGCAGGAGCTTCTGGAAAAGGCGAAGGGCACCAAGGAAGAACGGATTATCAGCACAGTCATGCTGCGTTCCCTCCAAAAAGCCAGATACAGCCATCAAAACTACGGCCACTTCGGACTGGCCGCCAGGTACTACTGCCATTTTACCTCACCCATCCGGAGATACCCGGATTTAATCATCCACAGGCTCATGAAGGAATACCTGAAAGGGCAGATAAACCCGGGCAGGGAAGAACAGTTGAAGGAGATGCTGCCTGAAATAGCAAAGCACTGTTCTGATAGGGAAAGGGCTGCAGATGAGGCGGAGCGGGAGACGGAGGACCTGAAAAAAGTGGAGTTCATGAAGGAGCATGAAGGGGAAGTCTTTGAAGGAATCATTTCCAATGTGACCTCCTTCGGCATGTTTATTGAGCTGGACAACACCATTGAGGGTTTGGTCAGGATGAGCAGCATGGAGGACGACTATTATATATTCAATGAAAAGCAGTACTGCCTTATGGGGGAGAAAACAAGAAAAATCTACCGCATCGGCGATGCCGTAAAGGTCAAATTGACCAGGGCTGATGTGGCTGCCAGGCAGATAGACTTTATCCTGCATGGAGATTCAGAAGGTGAGGATGACGGCAAAGGGAAGGGAATCAGCGAACCGTCGGCGGAGAAGAAAAACAGAGGCCGGAGAAGGCCTGTGGATGAAAGGGTATGGAAAAACATCGCCGGGAAATCAAAGAAAAAAAGGAGGAAAAATGAGAAAGGCTGCATTTTATACGCTGGGGTGCAAGGTAAACCAGTATGAAACGGAAGCGATTTCCGGGATTTTTCAAAGGGCAGGCTATCAAGTGGTGGATTTTGAGGAAGTTGCGGATGTGTACGTGATCAATACCTGTACGGTCACAAGCCTGAGCGACAGAAAATCCCGCCAGATGATCCGGCGGGCCAGGAACAACAACAAAGACGCCATTGTTGCCGTGGTGGGGTGTTATGCGCAGACCGCTCCGGAGGAAGTAAAAAAAATTCCCGGGGTTAACCTTGTCATCGGGACCAGGGACAGGGGCAGGATTATTGACTATATCAATGAGCTCCGGCAGCATGGAGGACAGCAGATTACCGCGGTGGACAATATTATGGCGGCAAAATCCTTCGAGGAACTGGCCGTCACCACCTATAAAGGCCGTACCAGGGCTTTCCTGAAAATACAGGAGGGCTGCAGCCAGTTCTGCTCTTATTGTATTATTCCTTATGCCAGAGGCCCAATCCGGAGCAGGAGGCCGGAAGACATTGTGCATGAGGTGGAAAGGCTGGCAAACGGCGGTTTTAAGGAAATTGTGCTCACCGGGATCCATGTGGCTTCCTATGGCAGGGATTTGGGGACCACGTCCCTTCTAGACATAGTCAGGCGGGTCCATGAGGTGCAGGGAATTGAGAGGATACGCCTGGGCTCTGTGGAGCCCACAGTAGTGGATAAGGAATTTGTGGACACGGCGGCGGGATTGAAAAAGTTGTGCCCCCATTATCATATATCCCTTCAAAGCGGCTGCGACGAGACTTTAAAAAGAATGAATAGAAAATACAATACGGAACAATATAAAAGGGTGGTGGATATGCTGCGCTGCCGTATAGAGGATGTGGCCGTGACCACCGATGTGATGGTGGGATTTCCGGGGGAAACCGACCGGGAGTTTGAGACCACTTATAATTTCCTGACGGAGATGGCCTTTGCCAAAATGCACATATTCAAGTACTCTGCGAGGAAAGGAACCCCGGCGGCGGCTTTTAAAGACCAGGTGCCCCCGGAGCTGAAGGAGGAAAGAAGCCGCCGGTTGAATGAACTGTCCCAAAAGTGCACTTTCCGATTCAATGCCGGGTATAGGGGGCGCCGCATGCCTGTATTGTATGAGCAGGAAGCCGGCGGTAAAGAGGGGTATATGGAAGGCCTTACCCCAAACTACATAAGGGTCCTGAGTCCGGGAAATATGGACCTTAAAGGGGAAATTAAAGATACCAGGCTGGAGGAAGCCGTTTCGGACTATATGACCGGAGAGGTGGTTTAAAAGGCCTATGAGGACCGGGAGACCCCGCGGAATTGTTGCCGATAATATTATTTAACCGCTTGCATAAAATTTTCTGTTGTATTACTATATAAGTATAATGCGCGGCATTGTACTTATACTTCCGGCGGAGTGATTTTTATGGAAAATAACGAAACAATGATGTTCAATGTAGACAAGGAAAAAATGAATGAGGCCAGAGAACTGCTCTTTTCTGTGTACCAGGCCTTAAAGGAGAAGGGTTATAACCCCATCAACCAGCTTGTCGGATATATTCTTTCAGGGGACCCTACATACATCACCAGCCACAAGAATGCGAGGAGCATTATAAGAAGACTGGAACGGGATGAACTGCTTGAAGAAATTTTAAGATTTTACCTGGAAGAGAAGAAATAACGTGAAGCCCTGTGGAATACACAGGGCTTATAAGTTACCTGCTGGATATTCCGTGTATTTGCAGATGTCCAGCAAAAGGACGGGTTCAATGGAATGGTTCCTTTAGTATTGGCCCGGCATTAACCTCAGCCTTAATCTGCAATTTATGGGGGTAGATATGCAGTACGTAAAACTGGGAAATAGCGGTATTGAAGTTTCCAGATTGTGTTTTGGAGGACTTGTCATTGGCCCTCTCCAGTCGGGCCTTTCTACAGCCCGGGGAGCAGAGGTGATTGTTAAAGCCTTCCAGATGGGAGTTAATTTTATAGATACGGCAGAATTGTACGGTACCTATGCACATATCCGTGAAGCCATACGTCGATTTGGAGAGAAGCCTGTGATTGCCACCAAATCCTATGCCTACGATGAAAAAGGGGCGAAAGCCAGCCTGGAAAAAGCCAGAAAAGAGCTGGATGTAGACGTGATTGATATATTCCTGCTTCACGAGCAGGAAAGCAGGTATACTCTCAAAGGACACAGAGAGGCATTGGAGTATTACATTGGCGCCAAGGAAAAGGGCGTTGTCAGAGCCGTAGGCGTGTCCACCCACAACATCCAGGTGGTGGAGGCATGTGCCGACATGCCTGAAATCGATGTTATCCATCCTCTCGTCAATAAGAGGGGCCTCGGCATCGGCGACGGAAGTATCGATGAAATGCTGGAAGCCGTCCGGCACGCATATGCCAACGGGAAGGGGATTTACAGCATGAAGCCCCTGGGAGGGGGCAACCTGCTCAGGTCTTTTGATGAAAGCATGGAGTTTGTTTTAAACATCCCCTATATCCATTCCATCGCCGTGGGCATGCAGTCCGAGGAAGAGGTTGAAATGAATGTATGCCTGTTTAACGGGCAAAAGGTGGATAAAAAGGTCAGAGAGGCTCTTGCTCAAAAAACTAGAAGGCTTCACATTGATTACTGGTGCGAATCCTGCGGCAAATGCGTGGAAAGGTGCAGGCAGGGAGCTCTTGAAATGGTTGAAGGCAAGCTGTCGGTGAAAAGGGACAGGTGCGTTTTATGCGGCTATTGTTCCAGCGTATGCCCCCAGTTTGCCATTAAAATATGTTGAAAATAATAGGTGTATAATGTGCTGTAGCTGCGCATTGTACTTAGCCTTACTCGGCACTCAGCGGGCTTATTGCGCGTTATATATATGAGGTGTAATAAAAATGAGGATCATGGGAATTGACTACGGTGACAGCAGAATAGGAATTGCGGTGAGCGACCCCATGGGATGGACTGCCCAGGGAATTGAGACCATTTGCTGGAAAGGAAGCCTGGACAAGCCTGTTTCAAGAATACGCCGGCTGGTAGGGGAATATAATATTGAGAAGATTATCGTAGGCTTTCCAAGAAATATGGACGGCACCGTAGGTTTCCGTGGGGAAAAAACCCTTGAGTTTATAGAAGCGTTGAAAAAAAAGATTCATGTCGAGATTGTGAAATGGGATGAAAGATTGACTACTGTAGCAGCTCAAAGGACCATGCATGAGATGGGAATAAAAACTTCAAAAAAGAAAAGCCTTGTGGACCAGATCGCCGCCACTTATATCCTGCAGGGATATTTGGACAGCTCCGGGAAAAGAATGCCTGAATAAAAAGGCTTTCCTGTACAGAACCTAAAATGAAATGATAAAAAAATTAACCATAGACTGGTGTGAAATTGATGATTTTATGATATAATAACTCACATTAAAAGTACAAGGAGGTAAGATCGATGTCTGAAGAAAGGGACGATGTATTGGTATTGATCGATGAAAACGGGGAAGAGTCGGAATTTGAACATCTTGACACCATTGAAATGAACGGAAATGAATATGTGGTTCTTTTACCTTTGGATGATAGTGAAGAGGATGAAGAAAATCTGGAAGAAGAGGATATTGATGAAGTCATTATCCTGAAAATTGAACATAATAACGGTGAAGATTCCTTTGTAAACGTAGAAGACGATGAAGAGCTGGAAGCTGTATTTGAAGAATTCAGAGAGCGGATGGAAGAATACGATTCGGATGAAGACTGATTATCAAGGGGCGGCCCCTATATTTCCAGATATGGCAATTATGAGAGCTGCCTTTGATCTATTACCCCCTGTTCTCCGGCATATTTTTTCTGCTGAGGGTAGACATATGGACAAAAACCTTCTTTCCACCAGGGGAAAGAAGGTTTGGAAAAGTTTATTTTTCTTTAGAATAGGCGATTAATACGATATCCTGGCCCGTCCTTTTTGTCAGCTCGTTTTCATACCTGGATATCTCATTGATCAGGTCATCCTGCTTGGCTAAAGATGCAAGCCTGTAATTGTCATTCATGCTGTTTCCTCCTTTTTCGATAATCAAATAGGTTCCGGATATATTATCTGCTGTTTGCTATGAATTATCCCGGTTTCTCCGACTCTTTTTCACCCGGGCAATTCAGCTACAAATTGCCGCAATCAGAAGAATCAACAAAATCATATTAATCCAGGTATATATCCGAAAATTCAATTGCCACAGCTTGCACCAGCCTGTTGTTCTGTGTGCATTCCGGGTCTGTTTCCGCCTTTTTTTCCCTTAGCTTTGTCAAAGGAAGGGAAAGAGTAAAAGTACTTCCCTTGCCCACCTCACTGCTTACGGCAATGGTTCCGCCCAATCCGGAAACCAGCGTCTTCACCAGGGCCAGGCCGATTCCCGTTCCTTCGCCTTCCCTGGACAGGAAGCTGTCCACCTGGCCGAAACGTTCAAAAATAAGCTCCAGCTTGTCTTCGGGTATTCCAATCCCTTCATCTTTTACTGTAATTACAGCTTCCCGCTTTTTACAGGATACATTCACATGGATCGATTTGCCTTTTGGTGTGAATTTTATTGCATTGGACAGAAGGTTTAAAAGGATGCGTTCATATTTTTCTTCATCAATAGCCATCTCCCTGCGTTCAATGTCTGAGGAAAAAAGCAATTCCACGCCTTTTTCATTGGCGTAAAGCTCCACTGATTCCGTTATGGCACGGGTGAGAAATACTATATCCAGGTTCTTTCTTTGCATTTTGAAATGTCCTGCATTGAACCGCGTTATATCCAGAAGGTTGTTTACAAGCCGCAACTGTCTAAATGTGTTGGAGCGGATTTTCCGCAAGTATTTCTTTACGTTGTCCGACATTTGGCTGCCGTAAAGGCTTTCCATTGTTTGAATAGCGGCGTTGATAACGGTTAGCGGCGTTTTAAACTCATGAGCTATGGTTGCCAGGAATTCATCTTTCCTTTTCATAGCCATTTCAAGGGCTTCTATTTCTGCCTTTTCCGCTTTGAGAAGATTTTCTTGGCCTTCTATCAAAGCAGAGTTGAAATTGCGTACATTGCTTTTCCTATTCACACAATACACCCCTTACTATGTCTTGAACATCAGCATTTTTATTTGTATATAACGCACAAAAGTGCTTTGTATACACGAAAATCTATTTTCTTCCTTGTGATACCATTTTCATGATTTATTTAATCAAACAGGAATACCATTACTATTTTATATCCAATTGCAAAAAAACTCCATAGCTGTGCTGTGAAAAAGGTGTATAATTTTAAATATTTCTCTTTATTCAGAGATATATGTATATACATGATTCCTATACAGTTATATTTTCTCAGGTGTACCGCTTGTAAAAATGTTAGCAGTATGTCAAATTCATAGAAAGCCAGGACAGGAACAGGGTCAATAGAATCGAAAAGATTTCCAATATGTCGTAGAAAGCACCATACCCCATTCAGCCGGAGACCTGCAGCCTTTTGCGCAGCAAGAGCAGGTATAAAAATACGGATATGACGACACAGGCCGCCGAGCCCAGATATATATACCGAAATCCCATGTTTTGCGCTATGAATCCCCACATGATGGAACCCACGCCCATGCCGATATCCATGGAGGAAAAGAAGGTGGCATTGGCGGCTCCCCTGCGGTCGGGAGGACACAGCTTGACGGTGATGGCGTTTAACACCGGGTTCACGGTGCCCGAGCCGAAGCCGTACAGCACTGCGGCAATGAGGAAGGACGGAAGGGTGGCGGAAAAGGCGATCATCACCATGGAAATAATCATAAACGCCATGCCGGGCAGGATGATCCTGGTGGCCCCATAGCGGTCGGACAGCTTTCCTGAAAAAGGCCTGACCACCATTAGTGCGGCGGCGTATACCGTAAAGAATATACCGATGTTGTTTACATTCCGGGATATGGCGTAAGAAGGTATAAAGCTGGTTATGCTGGCCATGGCGAGGGCGGCAAACAGCATGACAAAAGAAGGGACAACAGCGGTTTTTTCAAAGAGGACGGCTTTTTGTCCCTCACGGCTTACATCCGATGTTTCGCCTTCTTTTAGGGCAGAAGGCTTTTGCCGGAGATCCAGGGAGGTGCCGGATTCCTGCTCGTAATTGATAAAGTAGGCCAGGATCAGGGCCAATACCGATATGCCGAAGGTGACCGTATACAGGACTCTATAGCCGGCCACTCCTATGATATATAGCCCCAGAGCCGGTCCGACGGCGGTGGCGAGGACGCCGGAGAGCCCGAAAAAGCCTATGCCCTCCATGATCCTGGATTTGGGGACGATGTCTGAAACAATGGTGCCCACCGAAGTGGATTGGGCACTGAAGCCGATGCCGTGTATAAACCTGAAGAGGAGCAGCAGCCAAACCACGTAGGTAAAGTCATAGGATAAAGAGGAAAGTGCAAACAGAACAATTCCTGCAGTCAAAACGATTTTTCTTCCCCTGCTGTCCAGCAAATTTCCCACCAAGGGCCGGAAAAGAAGAGCCGATATGGAGAAAACCCCTGTCAGCAGGCCCCCCGAAGATCTGTCTCCACCGATGTGAATGGCATACAGGGGCAGAGTTGACATATGTATGTTATTGCACATATTCATCAAGAAGCCTACGATCATCGCTTCTATAAAATATTTGGTCCACAACCTGTCTTTGGCACCAGTTTGTATACTTCCGGTTATTATATTTGCTTCTTCCATATATACTTGCCTCTTTCGCTATTAATCGGTTTTACTAAAAAATAGGTATCAAAATAAATCCGGCCTGCACCGGATTAACACCCGACCCCGGGATTGGGCTGCTCCAGGGGCAGACGGGCGATCAAATCCTGCTTGGATTTTTGATAAGAATTTAAAGAGAAGGGTGGAACCAGCAGCCTCTTCTCAAAATGCTAAAGAGTAAAAACAATTGGTTTGCAGCTCTATGGGATTCCCTTGATTTTTGCAGCTATTCCTCATCCGCCAGCTTCGGTACAAGATTGTTCTCCTGCTTCTGGGTAAGGTTCCGCAGTTCAAAAAACAGCCACACTCCGGTTATGATGGACGACAACAGGTCTGCTACGGGTCCTGCCACAAGCACTCCCTGCAACTGGAAGAAGCGGGGCAGAATAAGAAGGGCAGGGATCAATATAAGCAGCTGCCTTGAAAGGCTTAAAATCATTGACTGCTTTGGCTTCCCCACAGCCTGGAAATAGCCTGAACCAATTATTTGAAATCCTATGATGGGGAGGAATATCAAATTAACCAGTATGGCATGGCTCCCAAAGGCGATCAGTTCCTTATCGCGGCTGTTAAACAGGGCGATGAGCTGCGAGGGGAATAGCCGGGTCACAATAAAACCGATGGTGGCAATGGTAGTTGCGGCTAAAACCGCATATTTAAGTGCTTCCTTAACCCTGTCGTACTTTTTGGCGCCGTAGTTGAATCCGATGATGGGCTGCGCGCCCTGGTTGATCCCGAACATGGGCATCATGATCAGCGTCATCAGGCTCATGATGACTCCCATTCCCGATATGGCGATATCTCCGCCGTAGTACTCAAGGCTCTGGTTCATTATGGCGCTCAGCAGGCATTGAGCCAGCTGCATCGCAAAAGGCGCTATTCCGATTGCCAAAATTCCCGTTACAATATCCTTTTTCAGCTTGAAGTTTTGACGGCGGATTTTGAGGGTGCTTTTGCCCCTGACAAAATGCGTTATGATCCATGTGGCTGATACGGCCTGTGAAATCACCGTTGCAAATGCCGCTCCCCTGATTCCCCAATGGAAGACAAAAATAAACAGCGGGGCCAAACAGGCGTTTAAAATCGTACCTATGAGCATTGTAGCCATGGCAATTTTCGGCTTGCCTTCGGCCCTTATAAAATTGTTCAATCCAAAGCTGAAGGTCTGGAAAACGCTTCCGCATAAAATGATGCTCATGTAATCCCTTGCATAGGGCAGTACTTCGTTGCTCGCGCCGAAAACCCTGAGCAGGGGGTTCAGGAAAGTCAAACCCGCCACCGTGATGACAGCCGTGATGATGGACAGAAGCATAATGGCATTTCCCATAATCAGCTCTGCCTCTTCCCTTTTCTGCTGGCCCAGCCTTATTGAGACCAAGGAGGTGGCACCCATTCCGATCAGCCCTCCAAAGGCCATCTGAATGACCATGATGGGAAACCCTATGGTGATTCCCGCGATTCCGAGGGAACCGGCGCTGTTTCCGATAAATATCCTGTCTATGACGTTATAAAGAGCACTTACCAGCATCCCTATAATGGCAGGAATGGAAAAATCCAATAACAGTTTAGAAACTTTTTCTTCACCTATTCTTTGTGTGTTATCCATCTCTAATCTCCTAACCTGTTTCACTTATTGTTGATTATATAGCTGCAGAAATAACGGAGTACTTTTCTGTTTCCGGTTTTGGCTGAAGTAAGATGTCGCTTACCGCTCTTTATCTGCACACTCTTTCTGCTCGTCAAGGTTGCCGATGATGCGGAGCAAATAATCTTTCAACGCTTTAATTTCAGATTTTTCAAAACCTTCCAGGGATTTATCGTTTACTTCCTCAAAGAAAATATTCATTTTCTCTATTAATTCCTTTGATTTTTCAGTCAGCGATATGGTCTGTGACCTTCTGTCCGAAGGGTTCACCTCTCTTAAGACCAGGCCCTGCTTCGCAAGCCTGTCAATAATGCCTGTGATGGTGGGCCTGTCATATCCCAGATGCTCTGCGATAGATGCGGGTGTGAAAATAAACGGGTCGCTGCTGTTTCCCTGGCTTTTGAAAAGGTGCTTTATGACCACCAGCTGTGGGAAAGTAAGCCCAATCTCTCCCAGTTTTTGGTTAACCCTCCATTTGGACAAGCGTGAGGCCTTATTCAAAAGATAACCCAGGTCGTCATTACACTGTCCCAACATCATCAGCTCCTTCGTTCAAAGGTTAACTATAATTAGTACTCAAACTATTTCTGCGCATATAGTTAGTATACTAACTATATGCGCGATAGTCAAGAGCTATTTTCCTTTTTTTGATTTCATATGATTGACTAATCAACTATATTGTGGTATCTTATCTTATAACCTTATCAAGAAAGGGAAGCGGAGGTGTACTATGTGAAAGACGGGCGGCCATCTCTGATAAGGCTTATAAATATTCTTTACAGGCGTACGCAGGTTTATACCAACGGGGTGCTGGCAAAATACCAGCTGAGCAGCGGTACATATCCGTTTTTACTCATGCTTAATGGAAAAGAGGGCATCAACCAGAACCAGCTCAGCAGGGAGCTGAGCCTGGACAAAGCGGCATCGGCCAGAGCCATTAAGCGGCTTATAGATCTGGGATATCTGGTAAAGGAAGGTAATCGGGAAGACTCAAGAGCGTTTAACCTGTTCCTGACCGAAAAGGCGAAGGCTGTCATTCCGGTGGTTATGGCAGAATTGCATCAATGGATGGATATTATAACCGAGGGCTTAAGGGAAGAGGAAAGGGACCTTTTGGCGAATTTGTTGGGAAGAGTTTTGGAGAATGTGAAGAAATATAAGAGTAAACGATGCGGAAATGAAGGATGAGATATGGAGCAGATGAAAGATAGTAAAATATATAAAAACAGGATGCTTATTTTGTTAAATGTTGTGCTGATGACCTTTATGGCCTGCCTGGACAGCAGTATCGTAAATGTTGCCCTGCCGGTCATAGCCAGAAAGCTGTCGGTGACCATGGAATCCGTATCATGGGTGGTAACCAGCTACCTGATTGTGATAGCCGCGACCATCCTCATATTCGGCAGGCTGGGGGACATAGCGGGAAAAACCAAGATATTTAAGTTCGGGATTGCTTTGTTTACCTTGGGTTCGCTGTTGTGCGGCATTTCGGACTCGTTTCTTATTCTGGTGGCGGCCAGAATCATACAAGCCGTCGGTGCGGCAGGCACTATGGCCACCAACCAGGGAATTATAACCCAGGTGTTTCCGGATAATGAGAGAGGGAGAGCCCTGGGAATTTCAGGCGCTTTTGTGGCCCTGGGGGCTCTCACGGGTCCTCCCCTGGGGGGTTTTATCGTCGCCGTGCTGAGCTGGAAATACATCTTTTTAATCAATGTTCCCATAGGAATTTTCACATTCATACTGGGGACAAGAATTCTTCCCCAATCGGATAAAAACACGGACGAGAAGCTGGATACCCGGGGAGCGGTTTTATTTGTCCTGGCTATAGTGTCCCTGTTCGGCTCCCTGCTTGAAGGCCAGGATATAGGGTATTCACGGCCCATCATCATCCTGGGGTTTGCTGTGGCCGCCATATCCCTGACCATATTCATACTTGTGGAAAAAAGGATAGAGGTGCCTCTTTTGCAGCTTACGATATTCGAGAACACCCTGTTTTCCCTCAGTATTTTTTGCGGATTTATCTCCTTTGTAGCCATCAGCTGTCCCAACATCATTCAACCCTTCTATTTGCAGGAAACGCTCAAGCTGTCTCCTGCAACCACAGGGCTGCTTATGATGGCTTCCCCCTTGATCCTGACGGTGGTTGCCCCTGCCAGCGGTTACCTGTCGGACAAAATAGGGTCGGAATTCCTCACCCTTCTGGGGCTTATGTGCACCAGCGCCGGCTTGTTCCTCATGTCCACCTTCAATGAGCGTTCAAGCCTGTCAACCATTGTAGCGTTCATTGCCGTTATGTCGGTGGGGAACGGAATGTTTCAATCTCCCAACAATTCCTTGATTATGTCTACCGTACCCCGGAACAGGCTTGGCATTGCAGGAAGCATCAATGCTTTAATTAGAAACCTGGGGATGGTGTTCGGCATATCTCTATCCACAACGCTCCTGTACAACCGGATGAGTGACAAGCTTGGCTACCACGTCGTCAATTATGTGCATGGGAGAGAGGATGCCTTTATCTACGGAATGAGGTGTGTCTATATTACGGCGGCGGTTATATGCCTGGCCGGGGCATTGTTGACCGGCTACAGGTTATATGGGAAAAAGATGGGAATGAGAGGGACGGAGGAAAAGCTGTACGAGACTTGATGCGGCTTTACTTTGCGGGCCCGGAGCAAGACCCTTATCACAGGAGATGCCCTGGTTGCCGCAAATATCCTCTTTACACTTAAGCCTGTGATTCCGGACCTTTGGCCCAAAGGGCCACCTTCCATATTTTTTGTCTCTCTTAATATCCGGCTTCGCCCTGTCCTGTCCGTTAGCTGCGATAAAAAAACGGGCTTGCCTTTAGCCGTATGCGTATTTCTTCGAAAAAATGCCAAAAAATGTGATTTGTTAAGATAACTGATTTTTTTGCATGTAAACGGCAAATACCCGGACTATTGGGACATAAACACATATTTCCCACGGGGTTGCAATGTAATATTATTTAAATATAGAATATTTTGAAAATAAAAATATTTTTATTTGGAGTGTATTCACTATGGAACAAGCGAATGTAAAGGATGTCCAGCTTGTGGGAGAGGTTTTTGTAGACCTCATAAACCGGTATAACAGGATGATGAATAAAAAGAACCTTTATAAAGATTTGAAGGATCTCACCCTCATAGAAATAAACACGATTATTGTGATCGGCCGTGACGAAAGGGTGAAAAGCATGTCTCAAATAGCCAATTTGCTAGGCGTGAGCTTCGGGACACCCACGGTTACCGTTGACAGGCTTATCGCCAAGGGCTATGTGGAAAGAATCCGGGATGTAGAGGACAGAAGACAGGTTTTTGTCAAGCTGTCCGAAAAAGGGAATAGCGTATATGATTTTATCGCCAGACTGAAAAATGAAGCCATACAAAAAATATTCGGCATACTTGACGAGTCGGAAAGAGAAATTTTAATCAATATTTTATACAAGCTGAGGGGAAAACTGGAAGAGGTAATCAATGAGAGAAGCTAAATTTTTTACACAAATATTTTGAAAATAGAAATATCATATAATAGAATAGTTTTATATATAAATATAATATATAAACAAATAAATGAATTTCAAAATATATGGCGCAAAAATTGCCGGAACTAAATTCGAATTATGGAGGAAGTGGTCAACATGAAAAAAAAGGCGCTGCCGCTTTGTCTTATATTCATGCTTTTATTTTCTTTCAGCGCTGAAAATGTATGGGCGGAAACTGCAAATCCACGGGTTTTGACAATCCAATCCGCCGTCAGGCTGGGACTTGAAAACAGTATTCTATTGCAGCAGCTTAGAAACAAGATTGCCAACAGTGATCTGAAAAGCAAGGCTGCCAATGAGATGGGGAATGACCTGACGGACGGGCAGAACGACGTGGATATGGCGCAAAGTGAAATATATGATGCCGAAACCGAGCTGGATTCCGCCCAATACGCCATCAACAATGCCAAAATCGACATTGCCAACGGACGGGCGCCTGAGGCGATTACCGTTGCTCCGGGGGTGGTCATCGCCAAGGGAGCGGACATTGAGGACAGCCTGCGGAACATCCTGCAGTTCCAGGGCCTGTCAGGGGCCGTACTGGAGTCACAGGTTCAGGAGAAGCTTTCCGCTATTGTGGCGGGCATCGATTCACAGATTGCAATCAACCAGAGGGAGCTGGATGAGAAAAAGACGGAGTATGAGCGGAGCAGGAACGACATGCTCACCGGCACCATGGATTTTAAGATTGCCAAGGCCACCATTACGGCAGCCCTGGCGGATAAGCTGGATGTCAGCGAACTGGACGACTTGAGCGCAAGGGCCGCCAGTTCCATGCTGGTTAAAATGGCGGACGCCTCCAAAAAAGTGATTACGGCCTCCGAGGGCATCTACAGGAACCAGATTGCGCTGCAGATACAAAACAGCTATTATGACGTGCTGAAAGCAAAAAAGATGCTGGAGGTCAAGGAAAACGCGGTAAAAAGGGGAGAGGCCCAGTACAACTTTGCAAAAGACGGCTATGAATCGGGCTTCAAAGCCAAGGACGACATGCTGCTGGCCAACATCTACTACACAGGGGCCCAGCTGGAGCTGCAAAAGGCCCGGAACGACTATAACAATGCGCTGATAGAGCTGAAGAAGAATTTGAACATCCCTTTGACCGAGGAAGTGGTGCTGGAGGATGTGCTGGTGGATTCAAAGCCGCCGGTGAGCTACAGCAGCGGTCTGGAAAACGGGCTGAACAACCGGCTGGAGATTATCAAGGCAAAGGAAGAGTGCGATGTGTACCAGATGGACGCGGATCTGGTCAAAACCTATTACGGCGCGGATTCGGACCGGTACCTGGAAGCGCAGAACCTAAAGAAGAATATGGACCTGGAGCTCAGCAAGGCGAAGCAGGAGGTGGAAAGCTCCATCAAGGAGTCCTACAACACCATGACCACGCTGGAGCAGATGCTGCAGACCTCCAGGGACATGGTGAGCCAGGCGGAGGAGTGCCTGGATATTGCCCGGAGCAAGTATGAGGAGGGCTACGACGCCGACAGCAGCCTGCTGAAGCAGTTGGACCTGGAGTCCACCGCCGGTACGGCCATGGAGGTTATCTCCGCCCAGGAAAATCTCTCCCAGGTGGAGGAGAAGTACGTGGAAATCCTGTACAACTATAACCTGGCCAAAGCGAAGTACTTAAATGATATTGCCTACCTGACCTATTAAAATGACGATTTGGGGTGAATGGAACGATGAATAAGAGCAGATTCGACTTTTTCAAAAACTTAGCAAAGAAAAATTCTCCCGGGGAAGACAGCACAGGCGCTTCCCATAAATCCGGAGCGAGTGTTTTTAAGAAAATAATACATAGCAGGTACAGCTATTATGTGGCCGGGGCGGCGGTAATAGCCCTGGTGGCGGTCACCGGCGCCGGCGCTGTCTCGCCCAAAGGGAATGTCGGCGCTTTTAACGAGAAGGATGGGCTCATATCCCAGGGAACCGTGGAGTGCAAGGAAGTGAGCATCAATTCCAAGCTGCCCGGGAGGATCAGGAAGATCTATGTGGAGGAGGGGTCAGAGGTCAAAGCCGGAGACGTGCTGGTGGAGATTGAGGACGACGACCTGGAGGCAAAGAAGGAGCAGGCGGTAGCACAGCTGGAAGCGGCCAAGGCGGGCTATGAAGCGGCCCAGAGCGAGTCACAGGCTGCGGAAGCCGCTTATAATGCGGCAAAAGGACAGGTGGAAGCGGCAAGAGCCGCTCTCGAAAAGGCCAACAACGGGGCCAGAAAACAGGAAATTGCACAGGCTCAGGCCGGGTACGACCTCTGGAAAAAGACCTATGACAGGGTTCAAAAGCTTTTTGATAAAGGGGCGGTTTCGGCACAGAAGCTGGACGAGGTAAAGACCCAGCTGGAGGTGGCGGCACAGCAGCTGAGTATTGCCCAGGAGGGGGCCAGAAGCGAAGATAAGCTGGGGGCCCAGGCCCTTTTGACCCAGGCGCTTTCCATGGAGCAGGCGGCGGCGGACAAGGCGGCCCAGGCCCGGGCCGGGGTGAAAGCGGCCAAGGAAAAGGTGGATATGGCCCAGGGCGCTGTCCAGGAGGTGGAGGCCTACTTGAAGGACACCAAAATCACGGCGCCCATGGATGGGGTGGTGACCGTTGTGAATTCCCATGAGGGGGAGCTGGTGTCCAGCGGGATGTCCATTGCCACGGTAACCGACCTGAAGTCTCCATGGATTGAGGTAAAGGTCAAAGAGACCGATATTGGAAAGCTTTCGGTGGGACAATCCGCAAACCTGAGAGTGCCGGGCTTTTCCGACCGGACCTTCCAGGGAAAAATCGTAAGGATCAACGAAAAACCGGATTTTGCTACAAAGAGGTCTACCAATGACAATGGGGATTTTGATATCCTCTCCTATGGAGTTAAAATTGAGCTTTCCAATAACGACAAAATATTAAGACCGGGGCAGACAGGCTTTGTACAATTTGTAAAATAGGCGGTGGAACCCATGATCAGCAGCTTCTTGAAAAAATGCCGGGCGGCGGGCGTCAATAGGATGGCCTTGATTGTGATCCTCTTGCTCCCTGCCGCCGTCAATATCCTCCTGGGCCTTGAATTCCTCAACGGACAGATTCGCAGCATACCCATGGCGGTGGTGGACCAGGACAATTCCTCTCTCAGCAGGATGATTGTACGGCAGTTTGAGGAAAATGAAACTTTCGACGTAAAGTACTATTTAAAAAGCGGAGACGAAGTAAAAGCCCTGCTGGATCGGGGGGATGTGAAGGTGGGCATGGTCATACCCAGGGATTTCTCCAAGGATGTGGCGGGCTTCCGCTCCCCCGGCATATTAATGCTGTACGACGGCAGCCATATGTCGGTGGCCAGCACCGCCAAAACCCGTGCCACTGAAATCCTGATGAGCTTGAAAACAGGAACCGCCATGAAAATGATGTCGGGGAAGCTGAATATGCCGGGGACTGTGGCGGAAAAAACGGCACAGACCATAGAATTCAGCAACAGGGTTTTGTATAACCCCACCAAAAGCTTTATGTACTTTTTGAATCCGGGACTGGGGGTGGCGGTGGTGCAGACCGGAATTGTCCTTATGGGCGTGGTATCTGTGGGCAGGGAAAGCCTGACGGGGAATCTGGCCGCCAGCCTGCGGTATGTATCGCGCAAAATATTGTCCTATGGCCTCCTGGGAACCCTTTCCCTGATGAGCAGTGTTTTTATCCAGAACAAGCTCTTTGGCATACCCTTCCGGGGAAACTATGGGTCCGCATGGCTGCTGAGCCTTTGCCTGGCCTTCTCGGTTTCGGTATTTTCAGTCATGCTGTCTGTGTGGATCCCCGACTCCATGATCGCTTCAACGGTGGGCGCCGTGCTTTTCATCCCCGATGCCGTCCTGGTGGGGTACACCTGGCCTGTGCTGTCCATGCCTGCGGCCTACCGGTTTGCGGCTTCCCTTATTCCTTTCGGACACTATGCGGATAATCTCAGGGACCTGTATTTGAAAGGGGTTCCCCTCCCGGCCCTGTTTAACGACATCCGGTGGTTCTGCCTGTTTGCCCTGGTATCGCTGGCGGCTTTGGGCATGGGCCTGGCAAGGCGCAGCCGGCCGGTCTGCGGGAGGGCTGCGGCCTATGAGAAGGGGGCGTGAGGGATGGCTTTTTTTAAGGAATTGAAAACTGAAATCGTAAATACCTTTAAAAACAGGGATGTCATCATCCTGCTCCTGCTGGGGCCTGTGGCCCTGACACTGCTGTTCGGGGGAATTTATCTCAACAGCTATGTGGAGGATATTCCCATTGCCGTTTTGGATGAGGACAATTCGAGCACCAGCCGGATGATAGTACAGCAGTTTGATGAAAATGACCGGTTTGTGCTGAAATATACCGTGGATTCTCAGGAGGAGCTGAAAAACCTGCTGGACTCAAAAAAAATCCATATGGGAATCTGCATCCCCCCTCATTTCGAAAGGGATATTAATAAAGGTCAGTCTTCCCAGGTCTTGATCTTGGTGGACGGAACAAATATGGTGGTGGGCAACAACAGCTATGCAGCCGCATCTACCATTATACAGACGGTTTCGGCCGGTGCCGAAATCAAAATTCTGGAGGGCGGAGGGATGGTGCCCCGGGACGCTGAAAATGTGGTGAATGCATTTACTTTCACCGACAGGACACTGTACGACCCCCGGATGACCTACATGAATTATTTGCTCTTAGGCTACATCGCTGTGTTTTTTCAGCAGGTGATGCTGTCCGGGGTAGGAATATCCATTATAAAAGACGGCAGCCCTATAGCCCGGGAGGCTACGCTGAGGAAAATTTTCTTAAAAATCCTTTCCTGTGCCTTCTTTGCGCTTGTTTCGGTCTATGGGGCCATTCTCATTGCCGCCGGGATATTCCGTGTGCCCATCCGGGGAAGCATCCTTTTATCCCTGGCTTTTTGCGGGATATTTGCACCGGCCATCAGCTGTCCCGCCATTATGATCGCTTCCCTTGCCAAAGACAAGCTGAAATTCGCCCAGATTTCGTTCATGCTTTCCCTTCCCACCTTTGTAAGCTGCGGCTATGTGTGGCCCCAGGACCAGATGCCGTGGATTCTGGGGACGTTGATTAAATTGATATGGCCTTTAATCTATTTTGCAAGGCCCCTGGATGAGCTGCTGTTCAAAGGAAGCCTCCCCGTCCGAAGCGCTCTCGGGCTTGTGCTGTATACCCTGGTATGGATGCCCGCCGCCATTTTCATGTTCAAGCGCAGTTTCAAAGACGGGGCCGGGCTGGAAAACCACAATTTTCCCATGTTGCAGGAAAGGCAAATATAGGGGATAATGTTGAAATAAAAATCAAAACATGGCATATTTTATACAGCCCGGTGGATTTTTGGCTCCAGCCGCAAAAACTGTTAACATAAATAAAGCTTAAACCCGCAAAATATGATTGAAGTCTATATTTTGAGAGCAGGGAGGTATTTTATGCGAGAAGGACTAATTCCTGTAATTCTTGGTACGGCAGTGACAACGGCAGGTTTGGCCATGAGGGGAATAGATATGAAGCACCACCGCAGGATGTCGGACAGGGATGTGAAAGTGGCTATCGGCGCAGGTATCCTGGGAGTGGGATTGGCCCATATAGCCTTGGGAGTCATAGACCTTTGCCAAGACAGGAGAGACCGCTAGTTTTTATTTTTTTCAGGGTATGCAGTGTCTGCCGTCAATGATTTCGCTTGCACTGACCGACGGACCATCTGTATTATAATGATATTATTACAAATCGGATATTTGATTTTTATATACTGGGACGTATATTATAAATTAAGAGCGTCGCAGCCTCTCGCTTCATACTGCTTTGACCGGGCAGTTTGCAGCGGGGGGCTTTGTTTTTTCAAGGGTTTGGAAATTGTAAAAAGAGGGGTGCTTGAAATGAGCAGAGACATTGCAGTGATTGTGGGTAACGACGGACAAACCGCATCATTTTTTGAGCCGGGGATCATCCGGGTCTATAGCAAGAAAAACGGGGAGTGCGAGCAGATAAGGGAAGCGGCCCTGCATATTGAACTACGGCGAAAGGCTGCGGAGCCATGGCTCCGCAGCCTTTCATAAATTGATTCCGCTGCATTGCTTTTAATCGTCCAGGTCCATGGGCGGTGGGGGCGGTGTTTTCGTTTCTCCTTTTTCCGCCACGGTACTGTCGGTGGTCAGCATCATACCGGCAGCCGAAGCAGCGTACTGGAGAGCGGACCTCGTAACCTTCACGGGGTCGATGATGCCCACCTTGAACATGTCTACGTAATTCTCACTTAAAGCGTCATAGCCGATGCCCTTTTCGCTGTTCATTACTTTTTCTACCACAACCGAATCATCCACTCCTGCATTTCTTGCAATCTGCCGGAGGGGTTCTTCCAATGCTTTCATTATAATAGCCGCCCCTGTCTTTTCATCCCCATGGAGGGTATCAACCAATTGCGCCACTTCGGGGATCGCATTGATGTAAGCGGTACCGCCGCCGGGAACAATACCTTCCGCCACGGCAGCCTTTGTGGCATTCAGCGCATCTTCCACCCTGAATTTCTTTTCTCTCATTTCGGGTTCGGTTGCGGCTCCCACCTTGATAACGGCTATGCCTCCTTGGAGGCTGGCCATTCTTCCGTTAAGTATTTCCACCTCGTAGTCGTCCTTGGCAAGGGGCAAACGATTTTTGATAGATTCGATCCTCTCCTTGATCTCCTGCCGGTTGCCGGCCCCATCCACGATAATGGTGTTTCCCTTCTGGACCTTTACCAGTTTGGCTTTTCCAAAGCAGTCCAGGGTAATATCTTTAAGATCCATTCCGATCTCTTCGTTTATTATTTTTCCTCCTGTAAGGATAGCAATGTCAAGGAGCATATCCTTCTTCCTATCGGCATAACCTGGTGCCTGTACGGCTACACAGGTGACGATTCCCTTCAGCTTGTTCACGATAAGAGTGGCTAAAGCATCGTCTACCACATCGTCGGCCACAATCAGCAATTTGCCTCCGTTCTTGACCACCAGCTCAAGGGCCGGTACCAGATCCTGGCCGCTTCGAATCTTTTTGTCGGTTATCAGGATATAGGGGTCTTCCAGTACAGCTTCCATTTTATGAGTGTCGGTGACCATGTTGGGGGAGACGTACCCCCTGTCAAACTGCATACCCATTACCACATCGGTGTAAGTCCGGGAGGTCTTTGATTTCTCAACGGTTATCACCCCTTCGGTTGTAACCTTTTCCATTGCGTCGGCGATGAGCTGCCCAATATTTTCATCGGCGGAAGAAATGGCTGCCACAAAGGCAATGTCATCCTTGCCTTTAATTTTCTGGCTGTTTTTCTTGATGGCTTCCACTGCCTTTTCCACCGCTTTGTCAATGCCCTTTTTCAAGGCAATGGGGTTGGCACCGGCCACAACATTTTTAAGCCCTTCCCTGAAGATGGCCTGTGCAAGCAAGACTGCCGTGGTTGTACCATCTCCCGCAGTCTCATTGGTCTTGCTTGCAGCCTCCTTTATGACCTGCGCACCCATGTTCTCATGGGGGTCCGCCAGATAAATGGCTTTGGCGATGGTTACACCGTCGTTGGTAACCGTGGGGGCAAAAATTTTATCCTCTATCACCACATTTCTCCCCTTGGGTCCAAGGGTGACTTTCACCGTATCCGCCAGTTTATTCACGCCTGCTTCTATGGATTTCCTCGCCTTTTCATCAAGTTCAATGATTTTTACCGCCATACTCCTTCACCTTTCCTTTGATCTATTGCAGCAAGAATGCCTTCCTGCCGTGCAATCAAGTATTTTGCCATCCAGATTCATTTCATTCCGGTATGTTTCCTGCTTTGTCCAGTAGTTGTTAGCACTCGAATATATCGAGTGCTAACAACTACTATTTTAATTATTCCATTTTTTACTGTCAAGAGTTATTTTAAACTAATTCAAAAGGAAATATCCCGGAGGTGCCGCTATCTTATGTTACAAAATAATTTTTCACCCCATATGAATCCTTTAAACCTTATAATATATAAATTCTTCCGCGTATTCAACCTAAAATTCATAGTTTCTTAATAATTTTTGTTTATAATAGGATTAAAGGCAATGAACTCGGCCTTAGTAAAATTTATTTGATTGGAAAGGAAAATGGATATGAAGAATGGATTTAATGATTACAATAGATACGATGCGGACGTATACGCCATAAGGCAGAGGGCGGGACTCAGCCGGTATCTTTCGGGAGTTTTCGCATGGATGTTTTTAGGCCTTCTGGTGACCGCATTCACTGCTTTTTACTGTGCAGGGTCCTATACCCTGATTTCCGCCATGGTCTCAAACCCCTTGCTGCTTATAGGCATGGCGGTTGCTGAGTTTGCACTGGTTTTATACCTTTCCGCCCGGATAATGAAAATGGGCTATAAGACGGCGGTCTCCTTATTTATCCTGTATTCCGCCTTAAACGGGATTACTTTATCCGTGGTTTTACTTGCATTTACCCTGTCCTCGGTGGCCTATGCCTTTGCAATTACATCTGCGACCTTCGGGTTTATGAGTATTTACGGATATATAACCAGGACTGATTTAACAAAAGCAGGCAATATTTTGTTTATGGGCCTGGTGGGACTGGTAATCCTTTCCTTGGTTAACATGTTCCTGCATATCTCCTCGGTGGAATGGCTGATTTCAGTGCTGGGATTGTTTGTTTTTCTTGGCTTGGCCGCTTATGACACGCAAAAAATAAAGCGGTACTACTATGAGGCGGCAGGGAATTATGAAGCGGTCAGAAAAACGGCCATCATGGGTGCGCTTCAGCTCTATCTTGATTTTATCAATCTGTTCCTGATCCTTTTGAGGTTGGTGGGAAGGAGAAGGTAGGAAACCAACAGGCCCATAGGAAAACAGCACAGCGGCTGTGGATGGGCTGCGCCGCGCAGGTGTCAGCCTGCGGAATCCATTTCAAACCAGAATTCGACGCCGTCCTTTGCATTGGATACTCCGTATCCGTTCCCATGGGCTTCCTGGATGGCCCGGACGATGGACAACCCGAGGCCGGTGCCTCCGAAAGCCCTTGTCCTCGCCTTATCCACTTTATAAAAGCTGGACCAGATTTTATCCAGGGATTCCTCAGGAATAGGCTGCCCTGAATTGTACACCGAGACTCTGATTTTGCTGCCCCTTGATTTTACAGCCAGTTGAAGGACTTTTTTGTCGTCTACGTGATCCACTGCGTTATTCATAAGGTTGACGATGACCTGCTCCATTCTTACCGGGTCGGCATCCGCTGTCAATTCTTCCTCCATATCCATACCCACATGAATGCTTTTTTCCTTTAACACCGGTTCATACTTGGAAATGATGTCTTTAATAAGCAAAGAAATGTTGAAGCTGGTCTTACAGATGGGAAACATTCCCGATTCAATCTGGGAAAGGTCCAGGAGTTCTTTCACGAGAAAATCCATTTTTTCGGTCTCTTCCATAATAACATCACAGTAAAATTTTCTCTTTTGCTCATCGGCGGCCACATTTGCCTTAAGCCCTTCCGCGTAGCCCTGGATTAAAAAAATAGGCGTCTTAAGCTCGTGGGAAACATTGGAAACAAATTCACGCCTCATTTTATCCAGCTTGCGTTCATGGTCGATGTCCCGCTCCAATTGTTTGTTTCTGCTGTTTAGTTCACCGATGGCTTTGTCAAGCTTGTACGACAGGTGGTTTATACTTTGGGACAGCTGGCCGATTTCGTCTTTCCGGTCATTTTTTAAGGTCTGAGAAAAATCGAGCTCCGACATTTTTTTTGTAATTCTGCTCATTTCGGTTATGGGACGGGTGAAACGGGCAGAGATGAACAGGGCCCAGATCCCTGTAATGATAATGGTGACAAGTCCCACAACGGCAGTAAAACTGTTGGAGATGGAGGCATTTTCGGATATTCCGGTCATAGGCACCCATACCAGGAGTACCAAGCCGTTTTCCAACTGAGCCTGATACCTTAGAGTCTCCATTTTAAAATTAGGGTCCCGGGTTATGATGAAAAATGAAGTCTGACTGTAGCGTTCCCAGCTTTTTATATCATTCCAGGGCGGCGGCCCTGAAGGTCTGATGGGATGCATGGGCGCCGAGCCGAATTCCCTGTCCAGCACGTAAAACGGGCTGGCGGCAAAGCCAGGTCTAGGCGGAGAGCCGTGGCCGTCAGGGAGAGGATAATACAGGGTCCCGTCGATGGTTCCTATGAAAACACTTCCTCCAATGCTTTTTTCAAGTGTATTGATTTCATAAACCAGGTTTTCATCATTGAAGTCCGAAGCATTTGTTTTCCCGGCCACAAGCTCTGAAAGCTTTTGGCTGGTTTCGATGAGGGTGCTTTTTTTATGGCTGATGTAATACTTCTCTGCGAAAAAAGTGTTGGAGCCGTATAAAAGGACTGCAAAAAGCACAATATTTACCGTCATATAAATCAGCAGCTTAAACCGGATGGATGAATTCATAACTACCCCTCAAATCTGTAGCCGAAGCCTCGGATGGTTGTAATGGAATCCCCTTTTTTGCCCAATTTGATCCTTAACCTGTTGATATGGGTATCCACGGTCCTTAATCCTCCGTAGTAGTCATAGCCCCACACCAGGTTGAGCAGTTGCTCACGGGATATGACCTTGCCTTTATTCTCCACCAGGATCAATAAAAGGGTGTATTCCTTGGGACTCAATACGATTTCTTCATTGTCCACCTTGACCGTATGGGAGGAATCATCGATTTCAAGGCCGTCGAAGGCGATTACTCTACTTTCGGCTTTAACCTTGTCAATTCTCCGGAAAAAAGCGTTGATTCTTGCGATTAATACGGTGGGCTTCACAGGCTTTTTCACATAGTCGTCGGCACCGATCTCAAATCCGTGAACCTCATCAAAATCTTCGCTTCTTGCAGACAGCATGATGATGGGCACTTCCGATATTTTCCTGATCTCCCTGCAAACCGTCCAGCCGTCGTATTCCGGAAGCATTACATCCAGAAGGATCAGGTCGATGCTTTTGCCTCGACAGCGGAACGTTTCAAGGGCATGTTTTCCATCCTGCGACTCTATAACGGAAAAACCTTCTCTCTCAAGAAAATCCTTTAAGAGTATCCTTATTTTCAATTCATCGTCAACCACTAAAATCGTTTTTTTCTCCAATTGTTAACACCTTTACCTTGCCAGTGACAAAACTATTTTACTGCACAAAAAATAGTTTCATCACTCTATGCGAAAACTCCATAATATAAAAATTTATTTTTGTAACTATTCAGAGTTTAGCACTAGAGATTTTTAATATGACAATTATATCATACTCATAGGGACCTGATGCTTAAAAGTTTTTTACAACATTTTATCCGGTGCAAACGGTCAAATTCAAGCAATACTATAAACTGCAAAAGGAGGGGGCTTAGGCCCCCCCCCTCCTTTTACAGCGTCTGGTTCAAACTGCTTTCTTGCTGCAAACCGTACTCGCTGTAATTTGCGCTTTGTTTGTAGGCCTTTAGCGCATTGAGTATCCACATGGTCATTTCACTCTCTGAACTGTCCGCACCGTTTTCGGCTGTTGACTGGCTGCCCTGCAGCCCTTGGGCCGGCCCGGCTGCGGAAATCCCGGAGGCGTCAGGCGGCGGCCCCATGAGCTTCATGCCCTGCATGCCGCTTTCCTGGGCTTTTTCCAGGTCCGCGCTGGTGATCTTCCCGTCACCGTTGCTGTCGAAAATGCTGAAGAAATCCTCGGTGCTTAGGGTATTTTCATCATTGGATTGAGATATGAGGTTCTCATACTCCTCCTTGGTGACGCTGCCGTCCTCATCCGAATCGGCTTGGGAGAGCATGTCCTGCAGCCCCTGGGCTCCTCCGGGCGGCGGCCCTATGGGCCTCATGCCCTGCATGCCGCCCCGCATCATTTTCATATGTTCTTCAGGCGAGTAGGATTCGCTTTGCCTTTGAGTACCAGTGGATTCATCAAGGGCTGCTGTTTCGGTGGTGGTTGTCTCGGCGGCGGTTGTTTCGGTGCCGCTGTCCGCTGTTGAATTCGCCGATGCGGCGTTCCTGGTCCTATAGCTGGCATAGATGTCCCAATAGTTTTGGCTGTAATCAACCGAACCTATCATGTAATTTCTCTCCTTTCCATTTTTTATCTGGCAATCTCTGTATCGGAACCGAATGTCACAGTTTTGTTACAGAAGTGTGACAGACGTTTAAAAAATACGTTAAGAAATTGATATGAAGATAACGCCAACGCCAGACCCTTTGGCCAATAACAGCCTGCAGCCGCTGTCTGATGAGGACAAATTCAGTTTGATGAACATCTTTAGCTTTTTCCTGGGAATGGTGTGGGTTTTCGAAACAGGAGCATTCATTCAGCCGATACTCTTTGACCCTGGCTCCATAAAAGCCTATTCGCAAATCAACCCGTTTATTTGTATGATTTAAAATTTGTGTAGCAAAAAGGGCACATGCGGAATAATACAGTAGTATATTTTAATATTTGTGAACATACGGGACATAAGTTTGTTTATAGCCCTGTTTTGCTTTTAGCGGACGGTTGAAAAGCATCCCTTGCCGTGATATATTATTCAGCAGTGCTCATGAAGACCGGGACGGATGGACAGTCCGCCGCGTTAGGAAAAGCCAAAAAGTGTAAATAAAAAAATGTTGACAAGGTTACGGCGGCATGTTAAGATAAAATTCCGCGCTGATGAGACGGCGCTAGGCCACTTCATAGGGGGGCATTCCCCCTGATGACGGATGCAAAAAGAGGCATCCTGTCACTCCCTTTGGAAGAAGGGCTGAAGCAGCAAGGCCTTACAGGCCATTGGACTTTGGAAAGTAAACAGTGTGAAAGAAAAGGAACTCGGAAATGAATTTGAG
>JANLFN010000045.1:0-1911 GCA_024655885.1 Eubacteriales bacterium
CAAGGCTGCCGCGGAAATAATAGAGCCGGTCTCCAGGCGGGGGGATATTTGGCTTTTGGGCAGGCACCGCCTGATGTGCGGAGACGCGACAAACATGGAAGAGGTTTCAAGGCTTGTGGATGGAAGACGGGCACGCTGCATTTTCACAGACCCGCCCTGGAATGTGAACTATGGCTCCGATATGGAACACCCTTCCTGGAAACCGAGACAAATATTAAATGACAGTATGAGCCCGGAGCAGTTCCGGGCGTTTTTACTGGCGGCCTTCAGGAACATGAAGGCGGTATCGGAGTCAGGTTGCATGACCTATGTAGTGATGAGCGGACAGGAATGGGGCAGCCTCATGCATGTGATGCGGGAGGCGGGCTATCACTGGTCAAGCACCATCATATGGAAGAAGGATACGCTGGTGCTTTCCCGCAAGGATTACCATACCCAGTATGAACCCATATGGTACGGCTGGGCGGAGGGCACAAGACTATGCCCTTTGGAGGACAGGAAGCAGAGCGATGTCTGGGAGATACCAAGGCCCAAGCGCAGCGACGAACACCCGACCATGAAGCCCATTGCGCTGGTGGCAAGGGCGCTTCAAAACAGCAGCCGTCGTGGGGACTTGGTGCTTGACCTTTTTGGCGGCTCAGGCTCGACGCTGATTGCGGCGGAGCAGACGGAAAGGGTGTGCTGCATGCTGGAGCTGGATCCCAAGTATTGTGATGTGATTGTAAAAAGGTATCTTGAAAACACCGGAAACACTGACGGTGTTTTTCTTTTGAGGGATGGAGTAAAAATGCCATGGACGGAGGCTGTTGAACAGGCCAGTTGAATAAGATTGCCTTGACTTCCTGTGGCTTCAGAGCGTTAATGTACCTGACAAAGCACAGGAAGGAGAGAGGTTTTATGGCAAAAGCCTGGTTTGAGGCAACCGTAACAAAGCGCTTCAAGGGAATTATCAACGACAGCCGGCTGGCGCTTCATGAGGGTGAAAGCTTTTTTATCCGAAAATATGGGCAGTACGGTGTATTGCATTTTGACGGCGGCAGCTGCTGCGGCACCTTTTCAGCCAATTTCGCCAGGCGGCATTTGAGGCTTGGCAAAAGACTTTCCGAAGAGAATAGCGCAAGGCTGGAGGGAAGAGTACAGGCCATACTCAAGAAACGGGCGCAGCGGAAAAACCCTTCTGCTTTCAGTGCAGTCAAAAAATAAAAGCAGGAGGTAGATTTGAATGAAGGAGAACACTTTTATTTACTCAACAGGCCTTTCGGGCTTGGCCCGCAAGGAAATAGCTGGCTGCATCGCCGCCTGTTTCGGGACGGAAGCAGGATACAAGGGAGCGCCAAGCTTTGAGTACACTGTCCGGGATAAAGCAGGCAGGGAATGGAGAATTGCCAAAGATGGAAGGATCATCACGCCGGAACTTGATAAGGAAGGCCTCGATAGCGCGTTAGAGGTTTTCAAGGCCTTTGCTGAGGCGGGCGCTTGCGCGGAGGGCTGCGCAGCTTCAGTTGCTTTGCCTGTTACAGGGCATAATGGCGTTACCCTGAGAAATCTCATAAACATCATCGCCAGCAAGCAGACGCTCATATTCAAGGCGCTTCGCATTAATGAACAGTTCGCTTTCAAAAAGGAGCTGGTGGACACACTAAATCAGAAAAGGCTGGATACAATCGGAGACTTTCTGGAAACCATGGCTTCCTGCGGAGGCGACGAAACCAGCCCGGGCATTGGCATTACAGAGGACAGCATCATATTCCGGTGGTTTTCCACCACCCTGGATACGGAGGAAATAAAAACCTATATCCAGCTCATGCAGGCAATCAATGCAATGGCATTGGCCCAGAAGCATTCAACGCCAAGAGCCACCAAGGGCGAAAATGAAAAGTATATTTTCAGGGTATGGCTTTTGAGGCTCGG
>JANLFN010000045.1:2011-5016 GCA_024655885.1 Eubacteriales bacterium
ACAGGGCTTACAAGGGAAGAGGCCGCGAACGCAGCGGCGGCACATTTCGGCACAAGGGCGGAATTTGTGGGCGGCGCGTACAACGCCTATCAGGTCAGGGACAACAGCGGCAGGGTATGGAAGCTGATGAGCGACGCGAGCATCCGGCCGGAATGCAAAAGAGGGACAGCCACCGACAAGCACAAGGTGGAGCTGGTTAGCCCGGTTTTAAGGTACGGGGATATTGAAAACGGTGCAGGAACTGGTAAGGAAGCTGAGAGCAGCCGGAGCGGCGGGTAACGACTCATGCGGGGTGCATATCCACATCGGAACGCAGAACCATACGCCGCAGACCCTCCGGAACCTCGCGAACATTGTGGCAAGCAAGGAGGATTTGATATACAAGGCATTAAAGGTGGGCGCAAACCGCAGCAGGTATTGCAAGAAGGCGGACGAGGCTTTCATAGCGGAGCTTAACCGCAGGAAGCCAAACACCATGGAGGAGCTTTCCGACCTCTGGTACGGCAGGTACCCAGGCGAAAGCAGGAGCACACATTACAACAGCAGCCGCTACCACCTTTTGAATTACCACAGCGTTTTCACAAAAGGAACCATTGAGTTCAGGGCTTTTAACGGTACCACCCACGCCGGTAAAATAAAGGCATACATACAGTTTTGTCTGGCGATAAGCCATCAGGCTTTAACGCAAAGGTCGGCCAGCAGCCGCAGGACGACCACCACAAACGAGAAATACACCTTCAGGACCTGGCTTTTAAGACTGGGGCTTATAGGCGACGAATTCAAAACAGCCAGGACACACCTTCTGGCAAACCTTGAAGGGGATATTGCCTGGAGGCATAATGAAGCGGCCTGAAGGGGATAAGGCGGCAGGCGGGCGAGTTTTGCCCGCCCTGCGGCAAGTATAAGGAGGAAAAATAAATGTGTAAAGGGAAAACGTTATATATCGCCTATGGCAGCAACTTGAACCTTGGACAGATGGCGGTGCGCTGCCCGACAGCAAGGGCTGTGGGCAGCACAACGTTAAAGGATTATCAGCTTTTATTCAGAGGGTTTAGCGGCGGAGCGGCGGCGACGGTGGAAAAGAAACCGGGGAGCAGTGTGCCGGTGCTTGTGTGGGAACTTGAGCCAAGTGATGAAGCGGCGCTTGACCGCTATGAAGGATATCCGGCCTTTTACCGGAAGGAATATATAAAAGTTAGGCTAAACGGCAAACAGGTGCAGGCCATGATATATATCATGAACGAAGGCAGGCCTTTAGGGATGCCGGGCAGGCGTTATTACAACACCATTCTGGAGGGCTATAAGGCAGCGGGTTTTGATACAGGCATTTTGAACAAGGCGGTGCAGGTTTCGGCAGGACATGGAGGTTAAAACTTTAGTAAACGGAATTTATTACTTTTAAGGAGCTTCGTTAAGAGGTTCCTTTTTTCTTGTTCATTTTCAGGAAAGGAGGCGGCCACCATTGGCAGGCGGAGGAAAAAGCCATACTTCGATGAGGCAAAGGCGCTGCATGCTGTTACCTTCATAAATGCTCTCAAGCACACCAAGGGCGAATGGTACGGACAGCCCTTTGACCTTATGGAGTGGCAGGAAAAGATTATCCGGGATATTTTCGGTACCATGAAGCCAAACGGATACAGGCAGTATAACACAGTATATATCGAAATTCCCAAGAAGCAGGGAAAATCAGAGCTTGCGGCGGCGGTGGCCCTGTATCTTACCTGCGGTGATTTCGAGCATGGAGCCGAGGTTTACGGCTGTGCCTCAGACAGGCAGCAGGCCTCCATCGTGTTTGATGTGGCGGTGGACATGGTGGAGCAATGCCAGGCCTTAAAAAGCAGGATTAAGCCAGTTTTATCACAGAAACGGCTGTTATACAGGCCGCTCAACAGCTTTTACCAGGTGCTTTCGGCAGAAGCGTACACAAAGCATGGGCTCAATGTCCATGGCGTTATTTTTGACGAGCTTCATGCGCAGCCCAACAGGGAGCTTTATGATGTCATGACAAAAGGCTCCGGGGATGCAAGAAAGCAGCCGCTGTTTTTTCTTATCACCACAGCAGGGACAGACAGGAACAGCATATGCTGGGAGGTGCACCAAAAGGCGGAGGATATTTTAAGGGGCAGGAAGATTGACCCGACCTTCTATCCGGTTATATACGGGGCGGATGAAACGGATGACTGGACAAGCGAGGAGGTATGGAGAAAAGTAAACCCCTCCTTGGGAATTACAGTGGATATCGAGAAGCTGCGCATTGCCTGTGAGAATGCAAAACAGAATCCGGCGGAGGAAAACCTGTTCAGGCAGCTTCGCTTGAACCAGTGGGTGAAGCAGTCGGTGCGCTGGATGCCCATGGACAAGTGGGACAAATGCGCCTTCCGGGTAGACCCTGAAAGGCTTCTCGGACGTGAATGCTATGGTGGCCTTGACCTGTCGAGCACCATAGATATTACATCCTTTGTGCTGGTATTTCCTCCGGAAAATGAGGAGGACAAATACCAGGTGCTGCCCTTCTTCTGGATCCCGGAAGATAACCTTGAGCTTCGGGTGCGGCGTGACCATGTGCCCTATGACGTGTGGGAACAAAAAGGTTTTATCAAGACCACCGAGGGCAATGTCGTGCATTATGGATATATCGAGTCCTTTATTGAGGAACTCGGGCTTAAATACAACATCCGGGAAATCGCCTTTGACCGATGGGGAGCGGTGCAGATGACGCAGAACCTTGAGGCCTTGGGCTTTACTGTTGTACCCTTCGGACAGGGCTTCAAGGATATGTCGCCGCCAACCAAGGAGCTGATGAAGCTGACACTGGAAGAAAAAATCGCACATGGCGGGCATCCGGTGCTTCGCTGGATGATGGACAACATCTATGTCAAAACAGATCCAGCAGGGAATATCAAGCCGGATAAAGAGAAAAGCACAGAGCGGATTGACGGCGCGGTTGCGCTAATCATGGCCTTGGATAGGGCTCTCAGGCACGAGGGCGGCAGCTCGGTTTATGA
>JANLFN010000020.1 GCA_024655885.1 Eubacteriales bacterium
GATACCGCCTTTCTTGCGCTGCAAGGGCTTTAAGGGATTAGATGCGGAGTTTCTGATACATAAGAAAAAATGGCGAGTTTCTCAATCTGATGAATACTTAAGACGGTATAAAGAGATCGATGAGCATGGGAAGAGATATTATTGGGATACACTTGCTCGAGATGGACTGCAAAATCCGATTGTTATAAAAATCGATTGTCCTGATGGCACACAAATTACCGTTAATTCTCAAAAGTCAAAAGAAACTATCCTTGAAGGATTGAATAATGGAACAATTCGTTTTACAAAAGGGAAAAATGGTTGGACATTACATCACAGAGTTTATATGCCTGAAGGACAGGTGTTTAGGTCGATATTAGACAACGTAGGTACGAATAAAACAGCAGGCGAAGAAATGAAAGCACTGTTTGGAGATGCAAAAGCGTTTGATTATCCAAAACCTGAATCACTTATAAAGGTGTTAATTGAACTTTGCAGCAACGAAGGAGATCTAATTCTTGACTCATTCCTCGGCTCCGGCACCACCGCTGCTGTTGCCCATAAAATGGGACGCCGTTGGATAGGCATTGAGCTTGGCGACCACTGCTACACGCACTGCCTGCCCCGGCTTAAAGCGGTTGTCGACGGGGAACAGGGCGGCATATCCAAAACTGTCAACTGGAAAGGCGGCGGGGGCTTCCGTTTCTTTGAGCTGGCTCCCTCCCTGCTGAAAAAAGACAAATACGGCAACTGGGTTATTGACGAACGTTACAATGCCGATATGTTGGCGGCGGCCATGGCCAAACATCAGGGTTTTGCTTATGCGCCTGACAGTGAAGTATTCTGGAAGCAGGGCTATTCTTACGAAAAGGATTATATCTTTACAACTACGCAGTTTGTAACCTTGGAATACCTTGACCTTATCCATCAGGAGATGGCCGAGGACGAGTCATTGTTAATCTGCTGCAAGGCCTTTCAGGACGGAGCTGACCAACGCTATGACAACATCAATATTAAGAAAATTCCCTTGGTTCTCTTAAATAAATGTGATTTTGGAGTCGAGAATTATAGCATGAACATTGTCGATCTTCCTAAAATGGACGAGGAGGCGGATGATAATGAATAAAAATACCCGTTATATCACTAACCGTCTGAAATTGCGCGAGCCCCAGGCCGAAAGTCTGGAACTGTTCGAAAAAATATGTGGTGAATTGGCGATGAAAAAAGAAATTATTCTTGATAAAGAGGCAGCAAAGGTCCGCTCACTGTGTCCTACTTTCAAAAACTTTGAGCGTGATTTTCCGTCCATTTGCTTTGCCCTTGCGACCGGAGTGGGCAAAACAAGGCTGATGGGTGCTTTTATTGCCTATCTCTATTATGAAAAAGGGATTAAAAACTTTTTTGTTATGGCGCCAAACCTTACTGTTTACAACAAGTTGATCAGGGATTTTGGGGATATAAATAACCCGAAGTATGTTTTTCGTGGGCTTGATGCTTTTGCTACACCTCCCAGGATTATACACGGCGAGAACTATGAATATTACCGCCAACAGGAATTGGGAACCAGCAGGATAACCATTAATGTTTTCAATATATCCAAACTCAATGCCGAGACTCGTAGCGGCAAGGAGCCACGCATGAAGCGTCTTAACGAAGTATTGGGGGAATCATACTTTAACTATCTGGTCCAATTGCCCGACCTTGTTCTGCTGATGGATGAGTCCCATCATTATCGTGCCGACCGGGGCATGGCGGTTATTAATGAATTGAAGCCGGTGCTCGGCATTGAAGTTACTGCTACTCCCCAGGTTGAAAGGAGCGGCAGGAGTATTAAGTTCGAAAACGTTGTGTATGAATACTCTCTTGCTCACGCCCTGGAGGACGGAAAATTTGTCAAAGTGCCTGCTGTCGCTACCCGCAAAAACTTTGATCCGGAACAGTATTCCGATGATGAACTTGACCGTATTAAACTTATTGATGGTATGAGGATACATATTGAAACCCAGGCTGAACTCGAAAAGTATGCCCGGGAAAACGGCAAGAAAATAATCAAGCCTTTTGTGTTGGTTGTTGCCAAGGATACGAATCATTCGGGCAAACTCAAGGATTTTATCTGTTCCGATGCCTTTTTTAAGGGATATTACAAGGATAAGGTATTGGAAATTCACTCCAACCAGACCGGAGCAGAAAAAGACGAGAATATAGAACAGTCGCTTTCGCTGGAAGAACCGGATAATAAAATTGAAATTGTTATTCACGTCAATATGCTGAAAGAGGGCTGGGACGTAACCAACCTTTATACCATCATTCCTTTACGCCGTTCCGCTTCGGAAACTTTAACCGAGCAGACTATCGGAAGGGGACTTCGTTTGCCGTACGGTGAGCGTACAGGCGTTGATGCAGTGGACCGCCTGAACATTGTGCATCATGACAAATACGATGCTATTATCAATGCTGCTAATGATCCTAATTCCATTATCCGCAAATTAAATATTATTGAAGTAGATGATTCTACAACTCAGGACCGCAAAACAATTGTAGAGTTGCCGTCAAGGGTAGAGGAAACCATAGCCGGTTATTCTTTTGTCGAACAGATAAAACTTGCCATTCCGGATAATACCGTGCCGACAGATGAACGCAAAAGCGAAATGGCCAGGACTATTGCCCAGAATGCTTACAAGACTGTTATGGAACTGAATAAACATGTAAAAAGCTTTGACGATGTCAAAAAACCGGAATACCGGAAATTAATCGTGGCAGCCGTTGTTCAGAAAACGAGAGAGTCATTTCCGACAGTTGATATCAATGAAGAAGTAAAAAGGTGTATTGAACAGGCTGTTGAGGAAGTTACCCAGATAGTGACCAATATTGTCATACCTGTGCCACGTGCTACTATCCAACAGGTGTTGGAGATTAAAGAGGGTTATTATGACTTCGACCTTGAGACCAGAAACTTAAATTACCGCCCTGCTGATGACACCATTATTATTAAAGAACTAAAAGATGGCAAGATTGCTGTAATTAATTCCGACGGTAGTATAGGAGAAGAAGATACGCCTGAAAACCTGATTGTGCAGGAAATTGTAATGACAAAGTCTGATGTTGACTACGAAAAAAATGCTGATTTGTTATTCAAACTGGTCGAGCAGGCAAAGGCTAAATTTGCCACATATTTAACTCAAGATGAAATAAAAAAGGTTATGGTTACGAGAAAACGGGATATAGCCGAGTTTATTTACCTGCAGATGAGGGAGCATTTCTATAAAGAAGAAACCAGGTTTGAGGCATCCGACATGCTGCCGTTTACTAAAATTGAAGTCGGCTTTGGGGAAAAATACTCTGCCGATGAGCTGTATGATTTCAGGACCTTTGTCCCAGCAGGAGAAATCAGGGGCAAAGTATTTAAAGGATTTAATAAGAGCTGCCATTCCCTATACAAGTTTGACAGCAGCACTGAAAAGCAATTTGCTGTAATTTTGGAAGATGATAATGCGGTTCTAAAGTGGATGCGTCCGGCGAAAAAGCAATTTAATATCTGGTGGGATAAATACAGCCGTCAGCAATATGAGCCTGATTTTGTGGTCGAAACCGCAGACTGTATTTACATGGCAGAAATCAAAATGAGCGGTGAAATTGAGAGTGAAGTAGTACAGTTAAAAGCCCAAGCGGGCAAAAAATACTGTGCTGCGGCGACAGAGTTTAATGCTAAGCATGGGGGTAAACCATGGAAATATCTGCTTATTCCTCATGATGTCGTTAAAGAGGGTGTCTTTTTTGACTGGCTGGCCAAGCAGTTTGAAGTGTAATTCTGCATTCCAACCAGAAGTAATTATCAATTCTTATTTGTATTGGGATGGTTATTATGTCTTGGAATGAACTTATAGTGGATTACGGTGTTTTTTTAAGCAGTTTTAATGTAAAGCCTAATGGTGCAATGAGCTTTTTAGTGGGCTCAGGTATATCTGTGCAGTCAGGTATACCTACTGGCGGACAATTGGTTTGGGAGTTTAAAAGGGAAATATTCTGTCGAGAAACGCGCACTCACAGAGACTCATTTAGCGATTTATCATTGCAGAAAAATCAAGTAAAACTGCAAGCATATTTTGATAGTAAGGGAGAATATCCCAAACTGTATGCTCCAGAAGAGTATTCATTTTATTTCAAAAAATGTTATCCGATGGCAAGCGATAGAGAATTGTTTATCCAGAATCTTGTTAAAGACAAAAAACCATCACTAGGACATTTATGTTTAGGGGTCTTGGCACAACAGAAAAAAGTTACCGATATATGGACTACTAACTTTGATGATCTGATTGAGGCAGGCATGCAGAATGTGGGGACAAGTCCTGTATTGATCTCTGATGCAACAAAAATGACGTTAGTAAAAACTCGCATGGATATGCCATATATCTATAAACTTCATGGCGATTTCCGGTATGATTCTATAAAAAATACTTTAGAAGAAGTACAAAAGCTGGAAGAATACCTACTAAAACACTTTTTGCTTAAAAGCAAAGATTCTGGATTGGTTGTTTTAGGATATTCGGGATGCGATGAGTCTATTATGAGTACATTGGAGGCAGCGGTTGATAGAGAAAATTCATATTCTTATGGTCTTTATTGGGCGCTTAAAGATGGACAACAACCAAATGAAAGAGTAATAAAGTTAATTAAAAAGCACAAAATTAAGAATATGGCTTCAGGATTTATTATAATCAATACAGCAGACTCTTTTTTATATGATTTGTACTCCATATGTGGAGGAAAAAATGAGGCAATAGACAGCCGAGCAGTAAAACTTTTTGAAATGAAAAAAGCTTTTATGGCTCCAAAGGCAAGCAAACAGACAGACTTGGTAAAATTAAATGCATATCATATAGCAGATTTTCCCGGAACTGCATATTGTTTTGATACAGATTTAAAGTGGAAAGAGTTTAAGGAACTTAAAAAGGATGAATATGTATCTGCCTTCTTAACAAAAGGAAAAGCATATGTTTTTGGGGAATTAAATGCAATTAATCATATTTTTCATGACCATATTTGCTCTGACATACAAGTTGTGGATCTTAATAAGTCTACCCTTTATGGGGAAGACTCCTTGTATGTTTCATTAATCTATGAAGCTTTAGAGAAGATATTAGAAAAATCATATAATTTAAAGCGTTCACATAACCTAAGGAGATATTGGAATGAAAAGTGGCTTATAGAAAAAAGGCGAGATATGTCTGCCTTTGAAGCGATAGAGTTCCAAATTCAGTATTTAGATGGAAAACTATGGCTAGTGCTTCTTCCTACAGTTCATATTGAACCGAATTTGAAAGTTGAATCCTATACCAATTATAACTACCAAAAACAGGTGTTTGTGAACAGTATAATTTCAAAAAGGTATAATAGACAATATGATGAAATACTAAAAAAATGGCATAGTTTGTTATTTGGAGATCAATATTGTGAAAAGCGTTTTGTTTTTGTTGAAGGATTTGAGTTTGTTATTAATCCTTTACCATCTTATGGAGGCAATGTAGATAGAAAAGGTCATTATTTTAGAAGCATGTTTATTTTACCTGAACCTGAGCTATCATTCAGTGTTAGCAATTCAAGCGAAAGAATTATTCATCCGTTAAAAGGTCTTTTAAACTGGGGGCCACTAGATTATTCATATAATTTAAGTGGTAGATTCCAGGGAAAAATACAATTGGCAATTATTGCTCCCAAAAACTATTTTGAACGATTGACAGGTCACCTAGAGGGGCTGGAAAAAAGTATTAATCCTTTTGATGAAAAAGATTATTTAATTGAATATCCTGGGTTCGAGAGAGCTTTCAAAAAGAAGATAGTATATCCAACGGATCCCGGTAGTTGCTATTGTATTTTATTTGATGATTCCATATTAACATATATAAATATTATGGAGTTCTATGAAAAATTAAAAAAAGCTATTAAACAGTTAAAAATTCAAGCAGCAGATACTGATGTATTAGTAATATATTTACCCGATAAGTATAGTCATTTCAGGAATCATAAAAATGAAGGGGTTTATTTTGATTTACATGACTCAATTAAGCTCTATTGCGCAAAGGAAGGTATAAAAGTTCAATTTATTGAAGACAAATCAATAGAATATAAGAATCAGGCAAGAGTTCGATGGTGGCTTTCGCTGGGACTATATGCGAAATCGTCTGGTAATATATGGGATAATACAAATATTGATGATGGCACTGCTTTTATTGGTATTGGATATGCTGTTTTGCCTAATGGCTTTAAAGATAAATTTGTTGTTGGGTGTAGTCAGGTATTTGATTCAAAAGGACGAGGTATTAAGGTTCTTTTGCAACCCATAAGCAAGTACTATTGGAGAAAAAGAAATCCATACATGAGTACTGACGATGCTCGAAGACTTTTATATAATTTAAAGCAGGCATATTATGATGCTGAACCGGTTTCAAATCTAAAAAGAATTGTCATACATAAGACCACGCCGTTTAAAAAGGAGGAGATGGATGGATTTATACAAGCTGCAGAAGGAATTGCTTCTCTTGAACTTCTGCAAATACAGACACATAACTGTTGGCGTGGCTTTCAAGGTACGAGATGGGTTAAAAATGGAAAAGAGTGTATGGGGATAGATTTATTTCCTGTGCGTCGAGGAACAGTGATTCAATTAGATGATTTTAAGTTTATTATGTGGACACATGGAAATTTAAAACATGAAGATATTGCCGGAGGTAAGCTGAATTACTATCAAAATAAACGAGGGATACCGTCTCCACTTTTAGTAAAACGTTTTTACGGGAATGCGACAATTGAAACTGTTGCTTCGGAAATTATGGCTCTTACAAAAATGAATTGGAATAGTGGATCGTTATATAAGACCCTTCCTGCTACATTGGACTTTTCAAAGACGCTTTCACGTATTGCAAAGCAAGAAGAGAATATAAGCGAGCAGATGTACGATTTTAGATTTTTTATATAGAATAAAACAGATTGATAAAATACTGGCGACAAGGCTTCAAGTCCCTGAATAAATAAGATAAAAATACCCCGCGCATCTTAAAAATATACGATGTTCGGGGTGCTATTTTTTCAGGAAATCTCCTGTCGCATTTAATGGAGCTTCAAGCCTGTAGCCTCTATTTTTCAATATCTGAAATTTGAAATCCATTAATTCCGGTGGTACATAAAGTTCCCTTGCGGCTCTAAAAAAATTCATTTCTGCGTCATTTATCAGTTTAATAACCTCATTATCAGGCAAGAGGACTTCAGCGGCGAAAATGTTTGCTTCCCTTTCCGGCTTTGATGACATATCATAGCTGATAAGCTCCTGGGCCTGGGGATTCATTTTGGCCAAATGCCTGTGGAAGCGGTCATGGCCAATTTCATGAGCGCATACCAATCGTCTGGCAGGACTGTCCAATTCATTGTTAATGCAGATATATCGGCTCCGCCTTGTGTATATGTAAATCCCTTTAAGCTTGCCGAGCGGTCTGTAGAGAACATTAATATTAAGACAATCGGCAATCTCAAAAGGGTTTCGGGTTTTATGCTTTTGGATCAACCTCTTGGCTTCTCTTAAAATAAATTCCATACTTTTCACCCCGCAGCTAATCAGTTGGCGGATTTTTGCTGCCTTTATTTTTACGGGCACCATACTTTTTGGCTTTTTTCTTTGAGTCAAAGTATATTTCGGTTAATACCTCAAAAAGCGCATCTTTATCTTCTTCTGATAATTCTCCGCCGGCAAATAAACATTTTGTAGTTTCAATGAATTTTTTTGCTTCGCTTTTTCCTCTCAACTTATCTTCTGCTTTTGCTTCCTCTAGAAATATTTCTTCCTTAGTCATTGCAATGCTTTCGCTGTCATCTGTCAGGAAATCTGAAGATACGTTAAAGAAACCGGCGATTTTATCAATAAGTCCTGCCTCCCGTGGAAAACGCTCTCCGTTTTCATAATAAACCAATGCCCGTCTTGTAATTCCAAGCTGCTCTGCAAAATCCTTCTGAGAAATCCCTGCTCTTTTGCGCAACAATCTAATTTTTTCGCTAAACTGCATTTGATAAAACACCTCCGGTAATATTTTGGCTATATTGTTCACTCATTATACATTTAGAGAACAAATTTATTGACAAAAATATTGTTCACATTATATAATACAAGAGAACAAAAAATATGTCAATAATTTTGAAAAGAGGTGAAAACAGATGAGTTCTGAAAAAATGGCGTTAGCTGTGTTGAAACGAGGATTGGCTTCCATGCACATTGACGAAGAGCGGGTATATCATAAAACAAAATTGTTGCTGAAAATATACCGGGATGTGGTTTGGTGTATTGAAGACAGGGTATGCGAGATTGAAGCAGAGTATTATGCCATGGGAGGCAATCGTCTGGCTGAAGCCTTGGATTACCTGGATGATTATGACCCCAATATCAATAAGAAAGACCTTGAAGAAAAGCTGTGCTCATTATTGAAAAGCAAGTGGCTTATTGAAATTGTGGACAAGGCATTGTTAAAAATAAAGAATTATCCTGATTATGGGGACTTGTATTTCAATATCCTATACAAGCAGTACATTGTAAAATACAGGTATCCGGAAAAGGAAATTATTGAATCTCTCAATTGTGAGAGGACAACCTTTTATAAAAGAAAAAAGGAAGCTATAAATTTAATGGGTATTGCCATATGGGGATATGTGATACCTGCTCTAAGGGATATATGGCAAACGGAATATGAACTAAATACGAACTGATAAAGGACAAAATACCTACATAACAAGTACTGAATACGAACTGCCAGGGTGATACGATAATTATGATGGGTAGTTGCATACTTTAAAGCCCTCGATTTCAGGCTTATACGGCCATGAGTCGAGGGCTTTTTTAATGCCCTGAAACCCGTCCTAAATTGCACACAGGCAGCAAAAAAGGGTCGCACGGAAAATCGTGCGGCCCTTTTTTGCTGCCGGAAAGGGGACATCCGTGAAGCGTTTGTTTTGGTACTACATCCGGTATCCTTGATTTCCTCTGTTTTGCTAGAGTTCGCAAACAAAGCAAAACGGAGGGAAGGAAAGATGAAAGAATACAAAATAAGAGTAAAAAATGAAATTGTTACTGTAAGCAAGGAAATATATACTGCCTATTACAAGATGAGAAGACGTGAAAGGTACATAGAGGAAGTCAGCATGAAGAACAATCTTTCTTATGACCAATTAGTCGAGCTGGACTATCCTATCGAGCAGAAAATGTGTGGTCCGCAACTTCTTGTTGAAGACGTTATTATTGAAAAAATCATGTTTGAGAAATTAATGCTGGCACTTGAAAAATTGACAGATTATGAGCGGTTTATAATTAGCGAACTGTTCTTTAATGGCAAAAGCGAAAGAGAGCTGGCAGATTCAATGAAGCTGCCAAGAACAACTTTGCAGTCTCGCAAAAACAGCATTATCAGCAAACTTAAAAAAATTATTGAAAAATAAAAATTTGTTTCGTCCACCCCTTCATTTTTTCGGCTTAAAAAGTGAAGGGGTATTTTTTATCCCTTATTGCTCTTTGAAAAATTACCGGCAAAGGCTCGCTTGTAAGCCTTAAAAGCCGTACATATCCAGCAGCTCAAATACGTTAGCTGTTCAGCCGATGAAACGGGAAGCGACATTGGTAAACACGCCAAGACAGCCTGCGGGCATTTTTTACCCGTCAAAACGATGGCATCAAAGGCTATGAGCGAGAAATGTTTGACCATAAAACAATCTGTGGTGGATTGTTTCGCCAGGATCTGAACAGCCTACAATGATACTCCTGCATAGTCTAGGTTGAGTCCCAGAGTGCAGCCCGGAGGTTCTCGGGGAGGTGGAATTCCTGTGATGCCTGCTGACCACAGGCAGTTTGAGCTGTTGCCCCGGTGCTTGGGAAGCAGTGGCAAATATAGCACAGGATTAAGATTGATAACAAGCTTAACCGCTTTGATATCAGAAACTATGCAGCGGAACTCAAATCCGCTGCATCCTTGTGGTATTAAAGCAAAATGTAAAGGGGGATTTAACCATGTCACAGACTCAAATAACCAATGAAATCAAGTATAAAATAGCCCTTTCGCTGCTGAACAGCATGCTTGAAAAAGGGCTTATTACTCTTTCTGAATTGAAAGAAATTGACAGATTAAATCGGAATTCATTCACTCCGTTCCTGGCGGAGGTATATGTGTAAAAACACTTGATATGGCCGGGGTTGTGTGGTACTGTGTGTAGCTGACAAAACATCTTGTACTGAAAAGTGGAAGGAGGAAGCGTATGCCAAAAGTAAGAGTCATCAAGCCGATCAATTGCATGGAAGCAGAAGCTGAAGCTCCGAAACTGCGGGTGTGCGCATACTGCCGGGTCAGCTCGGACCACACCGGGCAGCTGCAATCCTTTTCAGCACAGGTGGAGTACTACACCCGGCTGATAGAAAGCAACGATGCCTGGACTTTTGCGGGAATTTATGCGGACGAAGGCATCAGCGGCACCGCCAAAGACAAGAGGGATGAGTTTCTAAGGCTCATTGCCGACTGTGAAGCCAAAAAGGTGGACATGGTCATCACCAAGTCTATATCCAGGTTTGCAAGAAACACCGCCGACTGCATTGAGACGGTGAGAAAGCTGAAAGCGCTGGGGATTGCCGTTTTTTTTGAGAAAGAAAACATCAACACCATGTCCGCTGAAAGCGAGCTGCTGATGACGGTTTTAAGCTCCATTGCCCAGGAGGAATCCATTTCCACATCCAAAAACAACCGGTGGGCGATACAAAAAAGGTTCATGAAAGGCGAATGGAAGCCTTCTTACCTTCCCTACGGCTATAAGAAAGACAAGGACGGAAGAATCATCATCAATGAAGAAGAAGCCGCTATTGTAAAAAGGATTTATACTGACTACCTGAACGGGAAAGGAACGTACGTCATCGCAAAAGAGCTCACGGAAGAAGGAGTTCCAACAAGAAAAGGGGCAGAAGCCTGGGGAGAAAATGTGGTGAAGGAAATCCTGACCAATGAAAAATACTACGGCGACATGCTCCTTCAGAAGACATTTACCACCGACACATTGCCCTTTCAACGAAAGCGGAACCGGGGACAAAAACAGTGCTACTACATCGCCAACGACCATGAACCTATTATTTCAAAAGAGCAGGCTGAACGGGTCAGGGAGCTCATGGAGCAGCGCAAAACCGAAAAAGCCATGATGGATACCGACCCCCGAAAATATAACCAGCGGTACCCGTTCAGTAGCAAAATCCAATGCGGTGGATGCGGAAGCATTTTCAAAAGGCAAATCATATACAAGGGCAAACCTTATGAAACAGTGCAGTGGTGTTGCACAAGGCATATCAGAAATCGGATGGAATGCGGCATGACAGCCGTCAAGGACAATCACATCAAAGCTGCATTCATCAATCTATATAACAAGCTGAAAAGCAATTATGACAAAATATTAACCCCCCTGGCCGAGGATTTGAAAAAGCTTCACTGCGGCAGGGAGTATGAATCCCAGGTCAGGGAAATCAATAAAAAAATAACGGAACTTACGGAACAGAGTCATGTATTAAGTAGACTGAGGTCGAAAGGATATCTTGACTCTGTTCTTTTTATAGAGCAAAGCAATCTGATCACCAAGCAGCTCTATGAAGCCAAAAAGCAGCGAAGCAAGCTGTTCGAATATAACGGATTTAATGATGAGGCCGCCAGGACGGAGGAACTAATCGCTTTCCTCAAAAAGCAGGATGACCTGATGGAGAGCTTTGATGAAAACATTTTTTCTCTGATGGTAGAAAGGATCATTGTAAAGTCAAAGCTTGAAATCGTCTTCCGTCTGATCAACGGACTGGAGATTCCAGAAATCATCGGAGAGGAAGTGGTCTAAATGGCACAAAGACATATGCCCTTCGGCTATAAAATCATAGACGGAGCTGTAACCATCGAACCGGAAAAAGCAGACCTGGTCAGAAAAATGTTCGATGATTTTATATCGGGTATATCCTTGAAGCAGATGGCAAAGGACCTGACCGAAATGAAGGTTCCCAATGCCAACGGAAAGCCCTCCTGGAATCATGGCTCCATCGGAAAAATTTTGAGCAACTGCAAATACGTCGGAAGTGATTTCTATCCTGCCATTATCCCGGAGGAAGTATTCAATGCCGCTAACAGGCTCAGAGAAGAAAAGAACACCCGGCTTGGCAGAAATGTCAATTACTATGCCAACGGCATCGCCAGCACTTACCCCTTCAGCGGCAGATTGATATGCGGGGAATGCGGAAGTGTTTTCAAAAGGTACACCGAACACCATGACAAAAACAAAAAATGCAACTGGAAATGCAAACGGTATATCGTTGACAACAGGGTCTGCTGCAAAAGCGGCGTGGTTGATGACAAGCAGCTTGAAGCTGCCTTTATACAGATTATCAACCGGGTGATGGAGAACACTGAAATGATAGAAAAACGTCCGGCAGTTAATGCGGTGACAGAGAGTGTTGAATTAAGAAAGATAAAATTGGAAATATCCAGCGGATTCGATCAAAGCGGCATGAAACCGTCGGAAATGGCACAGCTGTTGTTCAAAAGAGCTGTAGAACAATATGGAATCTCCCAGGTGGATGACTTTGAATATAAAACCAGAAAATTGAAAGCGGTGCTTGAGAGCTGCAAGCCCATTAATACATTTGATGAGGCTTTATTCAAAGCAACCATCAAAAGCATTACGGTAGAAAGCACCGGGCAGCTCCGGTTTGAACTGATCAACGGAGTGATGTTGAGCACTTCATATAAACTACGGGGAAAAGGAGGAAAAGCCCATGGCGATGGGACAAAGAACAGTATCGGTAATCCCAGCAAATCCGATTTATGATTTTAAGGAAAAAGCAAAGATAAAAAAGCTGAGAGTAGCTGCCTACTGCCGGGTCAGCACGGAGCTGGAGGAACAGCAGTCCAGCTACCAGGCACAGGTGGATTATTACACGATGGAAATTATGAAAAATCCGGGCTGGAAGTTTGCAGGCATCTATGCCGATGAGGGCATATCCGGCACCAGCACAAAAAACAGGACAGGCTTCAATAAATTGATTGAAGACTGCATGGCAGGCAAGATCGACCTGGTGCTGACAAAATCCATCAGCCGTTTTGCAAGAAACACCCTTGACTGCATTCAATACATACGGAAACTGAAAGAAAAAAACATCGGCGTGTTCTTCGAAAAAGAAAACGTCAACACTCTGGACAGTACCGGAGAATTTCTCATCACCATCCTTGGAAGCCTTGCCCAGGAAGAAAGCCGCTCCTTAAGCACCAACACAAGATGGGGTGTGGTCCGTCGGTTTGAAAAAGGACAGGTTATGGTCAATCACAATAAGTTTTTAGGCTACACGAAGAATGAGGCCGGAGAGCTGGTGATTGTACCCGAAGAAGCAGAAATTGTAAGGCTGATATTCAGACTGTATTTAGAGGGTCAAAGCATTACCCAAATTAAAAAGTACTTAGAGGAAAACGGTATAAAAACGGTTACCGGAAAAAACCAATGGTCTACTACCACCATCAACAGGATGCTCTCCAATGAGAAGTATATGGGAGATGCCCTGCTGCAAAAAAGCTACACTGTAGATTATCTCACTAAGAAAAGAGTTAAAAACAATGGAATTGTTCCGCAGTATTATGTGGAGGACAGCCATGAGGCCATAATTTCCAAAGACTTGTTTCATCGGATACAGGAAGAAAAAGCACGCCGGGCCAGCCTTAAGAAATCTGCTGATAAAAGAGTCAAAACCGACAGCGGAAAATACAGCTCAAAATATGCTCTTACCGAATTATTGATATGCGGAGAGTGCGGCAAGCCCTACAGACGGGCATCCTGGACAGCATACAGCGAGAAAAGGATTGTCTGGCGGTGCTTTAACAGGCTGGAGCATGGGAAAAAATACTGCCAAAAGTCCCCAACCATTGATGAAGAAGTTTTACATAGTGCCATTATTGATGCTTTCAATTCACTCATACAGGATAAGGGAGATTTTGTGGACACTCTCCAGTCCAACATTCAGCTGGTGATGAGCAACCGGGCTAAACGGATGGACATAGCAAGAATAGAGGAACGGATTGCGGAATTAAAAAAAGAGATGATAGGCTTCGTAGAGGAAAATGCAAGATGTGGAGCGGATAATACGGACTTTGACGAGCACTATGCTAAAATCTCCGCCGAGCTGAAAGACCTTCAGAAGAAGAAAACCCAATATACTGAACAGGAAGCCAGGCAGGACAGCTTCCAACGGAGAGTAGAGGATATGAAAAAGTTTCTGAACGCAGCAAACTGCAAATTATCGGAATTTGACAACCAGCTTGTCAGGCAGCTTATACATAACATTAAGGTCGTGTCGAAGGACAAGATTATCATTAGATTCAAGTCGGGCTTGGAGATAGAGCAGGAGCTGAGTAAAAAATAACATTACCCAGAAGAGACAACCGCCAAACTGTGAAAAACAGAATGGCGGCTGTTTTATTCATGTATAGTACTTGCTTGAATAGTGCTTCACAGAAATATATTCACAAAATTCATTGTTTTCATTCGTTTCTTCGTATATAATATTATTTGGAAAATATTTCTGCGAGGTATAAAGAATGGATTATATTACGGCAAAAGAAGCAGCAGAAAAATGGGGGATATCCCAGCGCAGGGTCCAACTCCTATGTGAGCAAGGACGAGTGGCGGGGGCGGTTCGGTTAGGATGGGCATGGGCAATTCCAAAAGAAGCGGACAAGCCTGCTGATGCTCGAAAAAATAAAAACGAAAATAATACATAACGGTGATTTTAAAACTATCCCATAATGTATGAGGTGAAATCAGGTGCACACGAATTTTCTTGAAGTTATTCCCGAATGTGATGAATTTAAAGTATACATTGAAAGTTATAGTGATGATCGGATAAACGAGCTTAGAAAAACTTATAATGATGCATACGCTTTTTTTAGATATAAATTTAATGATGAAGTTTGTATAGTTGCTTTTCCTTTATCAAGTGATAATAATCCATGTGATTTTTCCACAGTAAAAATTATTAAAACTACCGACGAACCTCTTTTAACAAGTAAAATTATACATGAACTACTAATAAGACAGATGGTCAAATTAGGGAGGTATTCTGCAAAATATAGACCAATTACTTTCCTCTCTGAAAAAAAGGCAGACAATATTATTGCAGAAGCTATTCCTGAAAAGTATAGATCTGTTTTGGGATATAAGAGAGGATATGAATTCGAGAGTCGTATATTTTATCCTGATTCAAAACCTATATTTGGGGTAATTATTAACACTTATTTTCGTTGGGATATAAAGATTACTTGTGAAGAATTATTAAAGCTTGGTTTTGATATCATTGGAAAATACGTCGTTTGCTATGAAGATTCAAAAAACAAACTCCTTGACAGCAGAAAAGTATTATTAGGGTATGTAGAATCTATAGTTGGTCAATTCGCCAATGTAAAAAAAGACGATGAAGTATCCACTGTGGAGCTTTCTAAAATATATATTGAGAATAGTTATTCAAACCGCATTGCTCTGTTATCGAAATTACTCGGGAATGAAAAAGGATCTTATTTGCTACAACAAGTTAAACAGTCATCAGGGAAAAGAAAAAGCGCCGATTCGCAATTCCAAGCAATTGAGGCAATAGCATTATGGCTACAGAAAATGTCATTAGGAAACGGTGAGTTTACAATTAAGTTTGCATCTTTTATAGATAGTAGCGATACCCGATGGAAAACAAACTCTTTTGAAGATACTACATTTATATTTGATTTGCATGATAGTAAAAAGGATACCATTCCATCCAGAGGTTTAAGAAATTTTGGTCCATATGATGCAACGTTTTTCACTCCTAAAACACCTAATTGTGCTGTGATATGTAATAGAACAGCACGCGGAACCGTAACAGAATTTCTTAACAAACTCCAAATGGGAATACCATCGGTTACTACATCATATGGAGCTCCTTATGGACAAGGTTTTGTAAAAAAATATGGGCTCAGTGATCTCAAATGGACGATTTTTGAGGTTGATTCAGATACTTTTTCAGAATATGAAAAAGCTATAAAAACTTGTTTGTCTTCAGGAGATACATGGAATTTAGCAATTATTCAGGTTAACGAAAAACAACGAGATTTGCCAAACAATATTAATCCATATTATCTTGCAAAAGCAAAATTTATGGCGAACAATATCCCTGTTCAAGAAGTCAGGTTTGAAACGATGAAAAAGCCTGACTCATCATTAGTATACATATTGGATAACATAGCTTTGGCATGCTATGCTAAAATGGGAGGAACACCATGGGTCATACCATCTAATAAAAGCATTGACCGAGAATTAATTATTGGTCTTGGGAGTGCAATCATAAAAAAAGGACGATTTAGATTTGACCGGCGTATTGTTGGTATTACGACTGTCTTTAATAGTGATGGTAGATATATAATGAGTAATAAATCGGCTGAATCCGATTTCTCAGAGTATTTACATGCACTTCTTGATAACTTAAGAGGTCTTTTCAAAGAAATTATAAAGGAACAAGGATGGAATAAGGGGGATAATATTCGACTTGTATTTCATTGCTTTAAGCCGTTCAGATTTGTTGAAATTAACGCCATAAAGCAATTAATGAAAGAAATCGGAAGTGAATACAATATTATTTTTGCTTTCTTGCATATTTCAAGCTACCAACCTCTATTTGCAATTGATAAGAGTGAAAATGGAGTTTTATCATATGGAAGTGCTAATCGGAAAGGCAAGTGGATGCTATCGAGAGGGGCAGGAATAAAACTTGATGATTATAACTATCTTCTTCAGATAACCGGAGCCAACGACATTCGTACATATAATCATGGCATGGCACGTCCAATTATGTTGAAATTACATCGCGATTCTACTTTTACTGATTTAGATTATTTAGCTCGACAAGTATATAATTTTTCATCATTATCGTACCGAAGTTTTTCACATGCTCCGTTGCCGGTAACAATTTGGTATTCACAATTAATAGCACAACTATTAGGAAATATGCGAGATGTGCAAGGATGGGATTCCGATGTTTTAATTAGGAACCTAAGATATAGCAGGTGGTTTCTATGATAAATGTTAGGTTGATTAATAAAAGTGATGATGACTCTTTCTTAGTGCAATGTTTTAAGAACTATTGCTGTAAAAGTGTTGCCGTTGACAAGTCAGTCTATGAGAGCAGTATTAAAGATATGAACGATTATAGAACGGTTGCCGCAATAGGTTACTTATTAATTTCAAATGAAAAATGGAAACATACGTTAAGCGATTTTAAGGACGGATTATCGAGGATTTCAAAGAGAGAAATAAAGTCATCTACACTTATTTATGATCAGTTAGCATTAGTCGGGATTACCGTTGCCATAAAAGAACATCAAATTATTGATTACTATCAATGGTTACACAACATTTTTTTTGAATCGGAATCATATTGTATAAGATCATCAAAGGATACTACATTCATAAAAATATTAAAAGCTTATTTTGACGACCAGACTTATCCGGTAGACGTCCAATTTAAAGATAAAATTCTTATTATTTGGCTCTCAACATTCTCAAAAGAGAAAAAGAATACATATAAAGAGCAGGCAGAACTAATTCAAAGAGCTTGGAAATGTGAAGGATATCTTTTTGATGATATACTTTATGATGGTCTTTGTGCGTTCCTAATAGATCTTCTAATCCAAGATAAATTTGAGTTTGGGCTTATACCGATTGAGCAAAAATATAAAAATGCTGTAAATCATTGTAAGTGGATTGCAAAAGTTTGGGCTATAGTGATTACAATATTATTAATATTAGTAGTAGTGTGCCTTACTGTTTTTATTTCATATTTAGCTTGGAGTTACGAAGCATTTTCAAACAATAAAATGTGGTATGTTCCATTAATCTTTCAAATTATGTCGGTAATAGGAATACCCTATGGCTTAATTAAAAATACGAAAAAGGTTAATACTTACTTGGAATCAATGATTTTTAGTCGTGTAATGAAATCGAGAAGACTGGATTAATAATTGGTTGACCATTTAGGATTTTTGAAGAAATTACCCACGCAGACAAATTTATTCTGGTTAACAAAAATGATGGGTGTATTTTAAACGAAGATGCACCCGTTTTTTTATACTCTTTATTAGCTTCACAACAATTACATTTAAAAAATTAGAGGGAAATCAATGCTTTTTAGTTTTATCTTTTTCATGCGCTCAAGGCACGTGGAGTGTATAGTTCTGATGACGAATAGTGGTTTGAAGGGCAAATAAGGCGAATTGACCACAAGTTGTTGTGGTTTTAGGGGTGAAAATAGGAAAAATTTGGAGTAAAAATGTCATCTGTTGAGGCTTGTTTTTTAAACAAAAATATAGATGACATAGGAATTTTGATGATTATAACTGTGTAAGACAGAAAAATAAGAGGTGAAGTCTTTGGTCAACCATACCAAGATATCGCCTCTTTTTTATACCATAATCAAAATAGAAGGAATGAAAAGTTTTTATGCGTGGCATCAAGCCACAAGTCTGAAACAAATAATGTTTGTACCGGATATTACACAGAAAGGAAGTGGAGCTGTGATGATGAATAAAAAAGTATTGATTATACCGCCTGCAGATACTTTTAGTAAATATGTTAAAACGGAAAAAGGTTCTTTGCGGGTAGCTTTTTATGCCGAGAAGTTATTTCCTTTCCATGCTGTTCAAATGATGCAAGGATACTATTCCTACATTTTGAGTCTGCAAAGTAATTGGAAACTGGTTGGTATTTATACAGATGATAATAGCATCAACAAAAATAAGAATAATTTCAATAAATTACTGGACCTGTGTAAAAGTAGAAAAATAGATATGGTAATCTGCAATTCACCGGAATGCTTGTCAGAAAGGACAAAGCTACTAAATGAAATGAAAATTCCAATTTATGTTTTGGGGGATAATCGGATAATTGATAATGAAGTGATCTGAGATTCTTTGATTGAATAGTTTTACATTTAGGTATAAAACAGTATTGAATTTTGAAGATGAAATAATGCTTGATGATATCAGGAAATACATCAGATAGACATGGGGGAAGAGAGGGACTCCCGAGTAAAAAGTATCCATAAGGTTATCGAAATGCCTGCTTTACGGGTTTTTATTTATTATGAAACATTTGACTATTATATAGCAAATCATGTTGCTATTTGTTTAATTTTACAAGGGAAAATTGTATAATAATAGTAATATGATAAAAAATTCAATAATCACAAACTATTCAGAACAGATTAGAGGTGATGCAGATGGCTAAAAAATACACAGATGAAGAGATAAGAAAGTTTCCAAAAATAACATGCAAAATTGCAGCTGATTATCTTGGGATATCGCCAATGGCAGTAAGTATTGGAATGAGAAATGATCTGCTGCCGATCGGGTTTGCTATCCACAATGAAGATAAGTATTCCGATAGCTGGAGTTACCAAATTATTGCCGAGAGGCTGATCGCGTATAAATATGGGAAAATATTGGAGGTCCAGGTTCAGAATATAGAAAAGAGCCTTAATACAATTATTTCACAATTTGAAGAAATGAAAAAAGATCTGCTTTTTATATTAAGCGAAAACGCGGAGCAAGGGACTTAAAATTATTTGAATACGCGTTTTCGCTTGATTCTAAAGCCAAAGATGTTTAAGACCAAAATGCTCCATTTCAGACCTTTAAGCTATAAATGAAAAGAGGAATTGTTATGCTTGAAGAACAATTCATAAAACTGAGCAGAGAGCTTTTATACAACGAAATATGGGAAATCTCAGCTTCCGGCGTTGCAAAGAAATACAACACTCCCTATGCTGAACTGCTTAGGCTCTGTAAAGAAATAGATATCCCTATTCCGCCGTCCGGATACTGGACAAGATTAAGACTTGGAATGCCTGTAGAACAAATCCAATTGCCGGAATCATCGCAAAGTGAAGTTATACTTCCGATTAATGTTGAGCCAAAACGTTCTAGGCGTTCAACTAATTCAGAATTGGCGAATGATATGGAAGAGGGTAAATCTAAAGTAATAGCCTCAGAAGATGAGACTCCATTGCAGACTGAAGATGCCGAGGAACAATCAGAGGATGATGCTACTAATGATAATGATAGTAGCCAGCTTACATATCGTACAGTGTCAGGACAGTGGAATACCTATAACAGAGAAAAGCTCTACGAGGAGGTGTGGGCGAAGCCGGTAGTTCAAGTTGCAGTTCAATATGGTGTATCTGATGTAGCGATACATAAAATTTGTAAATCTCTCAATGTGCCCGTTCCTCCACGAGGCTACTGGGCAAGGCTCCGTGCCGGAGAAAAAATTAAAAAGCCTCCTCTTCCTGCTACGAAAGGGATTACTGAAAAAACCGGGCTGAAATCTTTTGTTGGGGCTAAAGAGCCAATTGCACCGCAACAAACACTTGCCTTTTTAACGGAAGATGAACGTCAAAAGGTATTGCTTGCAGCAGAGCAAATTCGAGTTTCTGATGAGAATACAAAACTACATAAGAAAATTATTTCCTATAGCTCTAAAGTGAAAGAATGGAATAAAAAAGACTGGAAACCAGAAGGTGCTCAAAGAGGCTTTAAAAATTATTCTAATCGTCCTCCATTTCTTGCTGGTGTAATATCAAATGAGACTCTTCCTCGCGTTTACCGTATTCTCGATGCCCTTTATCGTCAAGTTGAAGTTTTGGGCGGTTCTATTAATGATGATCTTTCACTCCAAATTAGAAATGAACGTGTGACTCTTGAAATAGCTGAAGCTCAGGATGAAATAAAGCATGAAATTACAAGGCAGGAGGCACAGGAATTAATTATCTATGAAGATGCAAAGCGCCATAATAAGTGGGCAAGTCAACCAAATATTCGAAAGTATGATTATGTTTTCAACGGAAAACTAAGGATTTGTATCCGCCAAAGCAGGTATTTCAGAGACTCAGATAAGGAAAAAGTGGAATCCAGGCTCGGTGATATGCTGATAGAGCTTTATGAGGAATCTGAAGTGGTTCGCAAAAACCGAGAAGCTTATGATGCGGAAAAGCGGAGAGAAGAGGAAGAAAAAAGACGACGTGAAGAACGCAGAATTCGATATAATGAAGAAGTTGATAAAACTATTGCATTAACAAACATGGCACAAGACTATGATATAGCCTGTAAAATTAGAGCTTATATTAATGCATTGGAACCAGTAGCAGATATGAATGATGAAAAAACAGCTCAATTTATTGATTGGGCAAAGAAAAAGGCGGATTGGTTTGATCCGACAGTAGCAAGGGAAGATGAATTATTCGGGGTCAGAGATCATGAAGAAAATGAAGAGAGAAAAGCACTAAGAAAATCGTATTCTTGGTAATAACGAGTTTATAAGCTAATAGCGTTTTTTATATGTACTAGATTAAATATATGGTAAAATTTTAGAGCTTCAAAATATATTTGAATGAATTGAGTATTATTTAAATTGTATCGCTGTTTGAAGGGCGTTTTTACATATCTTTAAAATTTACGCAATAATCTTTACAAACAAAGAATATAGTGTTATTAAAGTAAAATGATTATACAATGGTTAAATGGTAATAATTTAGAGCATGCTTGAAAATTTGTACCATAATCTTTAAATGTGAAGATTTATGTGCGAATATTAAAGTGAGGTTGGAATTATGACGGGCTATAAACAACTTGCGCTGCTTGGAGCGTTTTCATTTTCTGATGTTGAAGCTCTAACCGGTAATAAAAAAACTGCTTATTCGCTTCTTTACAGATTAATGAATAAGGGACTTGTGAAGAAGGTTAGAAGCAACTTATATACATGTGTGAATGTTGCAACAGGAGAAGTTATAGCTTCTAGGTACCAGATAGCCTGTGCATGCAATAATACTGCCTATTTATCACATCACACAGCCTTCGAATATTACGGAATAGCAAACCAGGTATTTTATGAAGTATATGTGTCTTCCGACACCAGATTCAGAGATTTTGAGTTTGAAGGAATTAAATATAAATATGTTGCTTCAAAGTTAAGTAAGGGTATAATACAGCCTAAAAATACCCGGGGTATAAGAGTAACAGACATGGAGCGTTCTGTTGTTGATAATATAAAGGACTTGGAAAAAATAGGTGGTCTTGAAGAATTGCTAAATTGCCTTTCGTTAATACACTATTTAGATCCTGAAAAGCTTATAAATTATTTAGATGGCTATAATATACAGGCACTTTATCAAAAAACAGGCTTTATTCTGGAGCATTATATGCATGGAATGCAGTTGACAACTGAATTTATAGATTACTGTAAGAGTAAAATAGGCAAAAGCACCCGATATTTACTCAAGGAATCAATACATACCGGTATATATAATAAGAAATGGAGATTAATTGTGCCGGAAGGCCTATTCGATTTAACTGAGCAAGGTGGTGGTGAACTTGTCTGATTATGATAAAACCTTTATTGGAAAAAGGGCGGAAGAATTAGGCTTTGTTCGCGATACGCTGGAAAAGGTTTACCGCCTTGCGGATATTCTTGAGTATCTTAATACGAATCCACTGCTCAAGGAGAGCCTCGCATTAAAAGGTGGTACAGCGATTAATCTTACAATTTTTAATCTGCCAAGATTATCTGTCGATATTGATCTGGATTACCTAAAGACGGATAGCAGGGAAGAAATGCTGAAAAACAGAGAGATAATAAATACAACTGTAACAAGATATATGCAGTCACAGGGCTATAAGCAAAGCCCAAAAACAAAAACACCGCATAGCCTTGATTCCTGGGTATATGAATATATCAATGCCGGAGGAAATAAGGATATTATCAAGCTGGAAATCAATTATTCATTACGGGCCCATATACTTCCGCCTGAAGAACGGCCTATTATAACAGAGCATTTTTCCAGTGAATATAAAGTAAAGACTCTGGCAGCATTAGAGATATTTGGAAGTAAGCTTAATGCCTTGATCAATAGAGCAGCGCCGAGAGACTTATATGATGTTGCCAATATGATTAAATTTGGCTTATTTGATGAAAGTGAACTGCCGTTGCTTCGAAAGTGTGTAATATTCTATGCTGTGGTATCTGCAAAAGAGCTAAGAAAGACGTTTGATACAAAAGCCATTGATGCATTAAGTCATCATAGAATTAAAACTGATTTGCTGCCTGTAATTAACCGAAAAGAGAAATTTGATCTGGAAGCAGCAAAGAAAACTGTAAAAGAATACATTAAAAATCTGATGACTCTATCCGGAGAGGAACAAGAGTTTATTGAGTGTTTTGAACGTAAGGAATATATACCGGAACTCCTTTTTGAGGATGATAGTATAGTATCCAGAATTAAAGTGCATCCAATGGTTCTATGGAAAATAAGAGAACTTGGTGATTTATAAATATGTTTAGTATGTGGAATGAGGCGATGCAATATGTCCAGGCAATTTTTTATTGCAGATACGCATTTTGGACATAAAAATATTATTGAATATGAAAATAGACCATTCAATAATACTGAGGAAATGGACAATGCGATTATAGAAAATTGGAACAAGACTGTTAAGAAGATGGATAGAATCTTTATTCTTGGCGATTTTGCTCTATCAAATAAAAAGAGAATTATTGAGTTAATAAAGTTACTTAACGGTTATAAGATATTTATTCTTGGCAACCATGATAAATGTTATTCATATGCGTGGTGGAATACTGCTGGCTTTGACATGGTGTGTGCATATCCTATAATAATTGATGAATGGTTTATATTATCTCACGAGCCGCTTTATACGAACACAAATATGCCATATGTAAATATATTTGGTCATGTTCATGGAAACCCGGAGTATAGTAACTTTTCAAAACAGCATTTCTGCGTGTCATGCGAGAGGATTAATTATACTCCGATTGAATTGAAAGAAATTATTAAGATGGTAAGTAAGCAGACCTGAACTGCATAAATAGGATACTTAAAAGTATTTTATAAATAGAAAATCACTGAACCAATAAGATGACTTCATGGTGAGCAGAAAGCGAGGAATCTAAAAAGTGGGGCACTATTGCAGGATATGCGGAAGAACACGGGCCAATGAGAAGTTTTCGGGGAAAGGACATAAAAATCATGTATGTAAAGATTGCTCCGGCAAATCCGGCAGAAAAGCCAAGAAGAACAGCCTAAACGAAAACGCTTTTGCCTCTAAAACCATAGTGCCATCAAATGCTTTGCCGATCCAATCGGAAAGTATGTATTACGATGATAACTGGTTTTCTGAAATTGATTTTGGAAAACAAAATATAGATGATGAAAATGGTGAAGAACTGCCATTTTGAAAGAGGGAATATTGATGGATGAAAAAATTGATAAGAAAACAGAAGCGGCTCTGATGAAAGCGCTGGAAAATGCAAAGGCTTTTAGCCAAAAGCTGCAGGAAAACAAAGAGAAACGGCTTTGGAAGAAGGTCGATATTCCATGCAGCCTTTATGACGCCATTAACGGGTTAACAAGGGCTGAAATGGATACAATCCGCAAAAATTATGATTTCAAAAATTTAAGCGCTCTCAAAAAAGCAGATCTGGCAGCGGAGCTTGCCAGGTTGATTCCCTTTAAGTTTAAGAAAGTCATATATACATTGGATCAAAGCAGGTATGACTTTATCAAAATAATCATTAAGAATTCGGGAGTTATACCTGACATAGGTATTTCGGTTACGAATGTGGAAGCATTTATGGGATTCAGTATCATTTTCCCCGGATTATATGATGATCAAAAGGTATTATTTATGCCGGATGAACTGATAAACATTTTTTCTCAGATAGATGGCAGTGAGTTGGAAAACATTGTTCAACGAAATACCGAGTGGATACGCTTAACCCATGGATTGCTTTATTATTATGGTGTCATGGATGCATGGCTCGTTAAGGAGAAGATCAAAGAGCTTACAGGACAGGAAGTTGACCTTCTGGAATTTATGAATGTGATGTCCTTTGCCTGTGATTTCTATGGACAGGCCCGTTGCACACCATATGGATATCAGGATGACAGAGTTTTCGATGCGAAGAAAATTGTTGAAGAACACAGAATGAGACCGGGCGTTGATTATTATCCTTTTACAAAAAAGCAGCTGTTAAAAGCCGGCGATCCGGATTATGTTGACAAAACACCGGAGATGAACAGCTTTATCAGTTTCCTTCTGAAATATTATAAACTATCTGATAGGGAAACAAACGAAATAGCATTGCAGATAACCAATATGATCAATGCGGATTCAAAGCCGACACTGATTATTCAATACCTGCAGAGCTGGATGGAGTTCCCGTCATTTGAATTTGTGCAGCAGTTAACTGCGAAAATAATGGAGTTATATAATAATACCCGTCAGTGGGTGTTAAAGGGGCATACTCCCAATGAGTTGTTTCAGGAGGAAAGGAAATACTTAAAGCCTTTGCCGGCTGAGCCTTTTAAGATAGGTCAGCTAAATTCGAAAGTAATTGATTTGTCAACCCGCACTAAGGTCGGCCGAAATGATCCTTGCCCTTGCGGCAGCGGCAAGAAATATAAAAAGTGCTGTGGAAAATGATTTGATGGGAGTAACAAGAAATCACAGGCGTAAGAGATGAGTATAGCGGATTTCGAGTGTCATTAAGTACAGTATATCCACCAATGGAAGTGCCGCTGAAGTTAGACATCACTACGGGCGATAGGATTACACCGACGGACGTCGTCTATGAATTCAAGCTTCTTTTGGAAGACAGGAGCATTCAGGTATTGGAATATTATCTGGAAACTGTTATGGCTGAAAAGCTTGAAACAGTGAAATCACGAGGTGACCAGAATACAAGGCCAAGAGAAATCATTATTATATAAATTGGAGATTCGAGTGAAATTCGTATTATCAAGATAATATATTTTTAACATAAAACGCATCCGGAATAAAATAGATTTATTGTAATAACCTCGCCCTACCCTTGAGAGTATAAAAAAGATGACGTGAATTTTTATACAAAAAATGCAAAACTAAACTATCAAAACGGCTAAAATATGCAATATTTATGCATAAATATTCAAAAATCTGGTTGATATGTTTCCGAGAATGGCGCACGTTGAGTGTATAGTTCTGATGACGAATTGTGGTTCTAAGGGCAAATAAGACAAGTCAACCACTATATGTTGTGGTTTTGGAGCAAAAAAAAAACAAAAATCGGGCTGAAAAAGTGCATTTTTTGGCCCTGTTTTTTTGGCTTATTTTATAGATGACATTGGGGATTGGAGGGTTATCGGATGAAATATACCTGTACATTAATCGCAGTCAAGAATATGGAAAATGCAAAACAGTTTTATCATGATGTATTAGGATTAGAGGTTATTTCGGATTTTGGAGCGAACGTGACGCTGACAGGTGGCTTAGCATTGCAGACATTGGATTCATGGAAAGACTTTATTCATAAGAATGACGATGAAATGATTTTCGGAAATAATGTAAGTGAGTTATATTTTGAAGAAGAGGATATGGACACTTTTATTGCCAAATTATCAGATATAAAAGATATCGAATATGTCCATATGCTCTTTGAGCATTCATGGGGGCAGAGAGTGGTTCGATTCTATGATCGGGATAAACATATCATTGAAGTTGGCGAAAAGATGAATACGGTTATCAAGCGTTTTATAGACAGCGGTCTTTCTATTGAGGAAACCGCCGCTCGGATGGATGTACCAGTTAGCTATATAGAATTCGAATTAGGCCTGTGCTAATTTATGAAAGCAATTACTTGACTGCATTGATTGACTGTGTTATTTTTAGTATGAAAAAATAATTGATGAGGTGTCTGTTTGGAGATTGTTCTGTAAGGAACACGAATTGCATAGAAGCTAAAAAACGATGGCTGATCGTTTTATTTGGCATGCAATCATGTTTCATACAGGACTATGACAAACAGTACTTTTATAAGAACTGCTTGGGCATAGTTATGTGACTATGCCCTTTTTATTATCGAATAACGAGGTGAAACATCTTGAATCAATTAATCCGTTATGGCGCAAGTGAGCGTTATTTTGCCGAGGCGACTCTTTATCCCATGTTATTTCTGGCGAGAGTAGTTTCGCAATATAAATACCTGTATAAGCTCGTCACCGAGAGCGGGGAATGCCTGGCTGAGATTTCCGGCAAATTTCGCTATGAGGCGACTGGGCTATCTGAGTATCCTGCGGTGGGTGATTTTGTTATGGTAGACCGCATCCAAGGCAGTTCCGGAAATGCCATTATCCATCGGGTGCTGACAAGGAAAAGCGTCTTTGAACGTACAGCTGTGGGCGACGAGCATCAAATACAGGTGGTTGCAGCCAACATTGATACGGTATTTATCTGCATGTCTTTGAACAACGACTACAACCTGAATCGTCTTGAACGGTATCTCTCGGTGGCTTGGAAGAGCCGGGCAACCCCAGTAGTCGTGCTGACAAAAGCTGACCTCTGTGAAGATTTACCCAGCGCTTTGACCGAAATCTCAGTCGTGGCTCCCGGTACAGATGTGGTCGTAACTTCAAGCCACGATCGGGCTTCCTGCGACAAACTGTTGCCTTGGCTGCAACCGGGGATGACTGCGTCTTTTATCGGTTCATCTGGTGTAGGGAAATCCACGCTGATCAATCGACTGATGAGAGAAGAGCTTCTGACAACGTCGGAAACCCGGGAGGATGATAAGGGCAGGCATACCACTACCCGCAGGGAGCTGCTTATTCTGCCGCAGGGTGGTATCGTTATCGATACGCCCGGTATGCGGGAGCTTGGCGTTGAGTCGGTCGATCTATCCAAATCATTTTCCGACATAGAGGACTTGGCAAGCAAATGCCGTTTTCGGGATTGTGCTCATTCCGCAGAACCCGACTGCGCCGTCCGGCAGGCACTCGAAGAAGGAACACTAAATCCCAGGCGTCTGGAAAGCTATCAGAAGTTGAAGCGTGAAGCCCGGTATGACGGCCTTTCCTTTAAACAGGTTGAAACCCAAAAGCTCAATACTATGTTCGAGAGCGTGGGCGGCATGAAAAAGGCAAGAAAGTTTATCCGCCAAAATAATAAACGAAAAGGAGAATAAAAATGGAAAATACAAAAGCAATAAGCACGACAATAAGCTTGTCCGTAATATGAGCGCAAATTTGCGATTGGAGCAGCCAGCGGTCAATCGTAACGTGGAAGAACTTACGAGGGAAGCATTTTGGAACCGTCATGTGCCAGGCTGCAACGAGCACTACCTGTTGCATATCATGCGGGATTGTGAAGCGTTTATCCGGGAACTTGATGTCGTTGCGGAAATCGATGGAGAAATCGTCGGGAACATCGTTTACACGAAGGCTAAGATACTCGGCGATGACGGGATAAGCCGCGAGGTATTAAGCTTTGGTCCGGTATCGGTGTTGCCTGCGTTTTGGGCGAAGGGCATCGGCAGCGCGTTGATTGAATACACCATTGCCCGCGCAAAAGAATCAGGCCACCGCGCGATATTGATATATGGCGACCCCGAGTATTATAAGAGATTTGGCTTTATTCCCGCTGAAACGTTTGGTATCGGAACGGCGGATAACATGTACTCGGAACCCCTTCAGGCACTGGAATTGTGGGAGGGGGCGCTCAGAGGCTGTAATGGGAGGTTTTTAGAGAATGCTGTATACGATGTAGACGAAGATGCAGCCGCAGAATTCGATAAGACTTTTCCCCCAAAAAAGCTTCAGGATGGTTTGCCTAGCCAGGAAAGGTTCCGGTACTTATCGGGATTGAGGCGACCGAGGGGGTAAGTATACCATACCCTTTGCTCGAGATTAAATATACTAGAAAACATTACGGGCTATAAATCAAATTACAGAAAATCAGCGGGCGTATTTTCTAAACGAAGATACCCCGCTTTTTTTGTGCTCTTTTTTAGAGCTTCAAATTAATGATGCCAATAAAGAATGGAGGAAAACAAAATGGCAAACGAAACAATGCGTATCTTTTTCCCTCTGAAAATCGTCACCTATCCCAAAGGCGAATATGGATTGGAGGACAATCCGGTCGAGATTTCACCTGCGGAGGCTGTGGCCTATGAGGGTGCTATCCTCGCTTCCATCGCAAAGGAGAACCGGCTCTTTGAAAACGACCGTGGCCTTGCCGAATACATCCACGACGAAGCTCTCAATAAAAAGGTGTATAGCCTGTACCCGTCAGTGGAGATCGTCGACGGCGAGCTGTGGGGAGTCATGACCGCCGGGCTGACAGAACCTCTTTCCGGAGAGGAAACAACCGAACTTCTGGATTATGTGGTTGGACAAAACGCAGACGGTTATGAGCAACCGGGCTAAACGGATGGACATAGCAAGAATAGAGGAACGGATTGCGGAATTAAAAAAAGAGATGATAGGCTTCGTAGAGGAAAATGCAAGATGTGGAGCGGATAATACGGACTTTGACGAGCACTATGCTAAAATCTCCGCCGAGCTGAAAGACCTTCAGAAGAAGAAAACCCAGTATACTGAACAGGAAGCCAGGCAGGACAGCTTCCAACGAAGAGTCGAGGACATGAAGAAGTTTCTGAAAACCGCAGACTGCAAATTGTCGGAATTTGATAACCAGCTTGTCAGGCAGCTTATACAAAGCATCAAGGTCATGTCAAAGAATAAGATTATCATAAGATTCAAATCAGGTTTTGAAATGGAGCAGACGCTGGCTACAAAATAACATTATCGAGAAGAGACAACCGTCAAACTGTGAAAAGCAGAATGGCGGTTGTTGTTAACTTTAACTTAATTAATAGGCAGTAATAGGTACCCGGTGTAAAATAGGTAAACAAAACTTGTAATTGATTATAGCATATGTTATATTGTTTATAACATATGCTATAATTTGAGGTGTAAGCATGGAGTTTTCGAAACTAGTTAGAAAAGTACGGAAACAGCTTGGAATGAGTCAGCAACAGCTAGCAGACGCATTATGTGTCAGCTTTGCGACTATTAATAGATGGGAAAATGGACATGTAATACCTAGCAATCTTGCCCAAAAAAGTTTTTTTGATTTTTGTGAAAATAATTTCATAGATATTACTTCGCTTAAGGAAGAGAAACACGAAGATTGATTTTTTCAATATGTAGGGAATTTATAAACGGGAGGACGCGCATATGGCAAGAGCAGATTTGCTATGTGAATTGATAAAAAACGGTCTTATTGGTGATAATGTTAATTTTAGAAAAGCAGCTGAAGCTATTTGCGCTGAAGAACGCGCGAAGCAACATGGTGTTTTAGCAGATAAAATTGAAGAATTATTAAAAATGTCTAGCCGACCAACAGTAAAAGAAAGTACTTCGCCTGTCATTATGAAAAACGGGGTGAGTGAACAGTCTTTATTTTGGGAGAAAACTCCTCGCAAAAGACTGGACCGATTAGTTTTACCTTCAAATGTGATTGACTTATGTAAAGGTTTAATTGAAGAGCAAACACGTGCAGATTTATTGCGTTCATATGGCGTAGAACCAAGAAACAAACTTTTATTGATTGGGCCTCCCGGGAACGGAAAAACCTCTTTAGCTGAAGCAATCGCCGAATCGCTGATGTTACCATTCCTTATTGTTAGGTATGAAGGCATAGTCGGGGCATATCTTGGAGAGACAGCTAGCCGACTTTCCAAGCTTTTTGAATATGTGAAGACCAGAAAATGTGTGCTGTTTTTTGATGAATTTGAAACACTAGGCAAAGAACGTGGTGATGTTCACGAGACAGGTGAGATTAAAAGGGTTGTCAGTTCACTCCTGCTTCATATAGACTCCCTACCAAGTTATGTTGTAGTCATCGGGGCAACAAACCATGAGAATTTGCTCGATAAAGCAGCTTGGCGGAGATTCCAATTGAAATTAGATTTACCTCGACCAACTCGTTCTAATTTAGAAAAATGGTTTTCTATGTTTGAAAAGGAAAAGGATTTTGACTTTGGTATTGAGCCTAGTACTTTAGCTAAACGTACGCTAGGTTATAGCTATGCTGAAGCAGAAGAACTAGCTTTGGAGATATACCGGCAGTATATTTTGCAACTACCTAATGCCTCGACAAAAACTATTTCAGAAAAAGTATTAAAACTTTGGAGCACTCAGCGAAAAAGCATAGATACATGTTCTCAAGAGGAGGCTGATGAATAATGCCGGAAAGACCTTTAATTCTATTTCCAACACCGGAGCAGGCTGAACGTATCAAAAGAAAAATGTATACACCTCCGCCTGCATACCCTTCAATAGAGAGACAATATGACAGGCTTAATCCTTATTTCAGTGTTTTAAGGCAAGCTTTTCAACAAAAGGCTATTGCTATTCAGAATTCACCTGTAGGATTAAATCCGGAATTTGCTCTCGTTTTTGAAGTAGTGGGTTCTGTTGAGAATTTTTATACTGCAGTTAAAAGAGTTGAAGGAATGGAGTGGATGTTTGAAGCATTTACAGATGAAATTGAACCGGACAATGATTTTTATAACATAGATGATTCAGGCCAGAGGAAAGAAAGTAATTTATCTGGAAGGGTTTACTGCGTAATGTCAAACCAAGAGGCTATGAATCAATTGCTTTCTTTGTGGGACAGATATGTTGCTGGTGAAACTAATGTATTTAAGAGCGGTTTTGCCGGCTTAAAAGATATTTTTGTACATATAAAAACAATTAGACGATGGGGTCCAGAGGACAGAATCTATGAAACTAATATTATGGAATATTGGAAGGAAAGCCTCGAAATAGCAGGAAATCAGGAGGTTCCTTTCGAGATTGAACTATTTTTTAGGAATGATCCTACTAAGCGCAGGGTTGCTTATGAAACAGTAAGACGAGCTGTTGTTGAACTTGGGGGAATCGTACGCAGCCAATGCGAAATTGAATCAATTAACTATCATTCAATGCTTGTTGTTCTTCCAAGGCAGCAAATTCAATTACTCGTAGATACTTATGATCAAATTTCCATTGTTACTATTGATGATATTATGTTTTTTAGACCCGTTTCACAAGCTGTATTAAAAGGATATGAGGATAGTTCAGCTTTGGATACAGATTCAGATCGAACAGATATTCAACCCGATGCCGATCCCATAATTGGTATTTTTGATGGCATGCCAGTTCAAAATCATAGACTTTTATCGGGAAGGTTGATAGTGGACGATCCGGACAATTATGAAAATAATTATTTAGAAAAATATCGATGTCATGGAACAGCTATGGCTTCTTTGATAATATATGGAGATTTAAGCAGAAATGATCAGGTACATAATCGTAAGGTTTATTTTCGGCCCGTATTAAAACCCATTTTAGATTTTAGAGGAAATGCAATTGAACGAGTGCCAACAGATATAATCTTTGTTGATGTTATTCATCGTGCTGTAAGGAGACTGTTTGAAGGGGAAGGAGCAACTCCTGCGGTAGCCCCTACTGTAAAAGTCATTAATATTTCTATCGGAGATCCGGTAAGACAACTTACAAGTATAATGAGCCCTCTTGCACGGCTGTTAGATTGGTTAAGTTTTAAATACAAAGTTTTATTTATTGTGAGTGCTGGAAACCAGAATACCGGAGGATTAGATATAGGAATTTCCTTTGATGAATTTAAGAGGTTGACACAGGAACAACGAAATGAGCGAATCTTTTCATATCTGAAAGATGAGATACGTAATCTTCGCGTTTTATCTCCTGCTGAAAGCATAAATAGTTTAACTATAGGAGCCTTGTATACAGATGCATGTCAGGTGACGGAAAACGAAAGACAGGCAGCAGCTGTAAGTGATGGCTTGCCAAGCCCGGTATCTTCATTCGGACTGGGCTATAATCGTATCATAACCCCTGATTTGTACTACTATGGGGGTAGAAAGTTTTTAATACGTTCAATAGATGGTGGACTTAGATGGCCTATAAGTGGCAGGGAGCCAGGATGTAAGGTTGCAGCTCCATATGCAGATGGTTCCGAATCAGGACAAGCCTTTTCCTTTGGGACGAGTGACGCTGCTGCTCAGATTACTCATGAAGCTGGTAAATGTTACGATGTCCTCAATGAAATATTCTTTAATGAAACTGGTCATTCGATTCCGAATGATTATACGGCTATATTATTAAAAGGTATGTTAACTCATGGAGCATCATGGGATACTTGTTCAGATGAATTATCGAAGCTGACACAGTTGCCTCCTAATAAACTTCATCGTTGGTTGGGAAATGGCGTCCCGGATATTTCTCGTGTGATTGAGTGTACCGATAGAAGAATCACTTTGATTGGTTTAGGGGGGTTAAAGCCAGAGGAGGCGCATGTATATACTCTGCCGTTACCGTTTGATTTTTCAACACAACTTGTAAAAAGAAGGTTAACAGTAACATTAGCATATTTTTCACCTATATCCCCAGCCAAACAGAGATATCGTACAGCACAAATTTGGTTTGAGATTGAGCAGCCACATAAGCTGTTTCCTACCCGGCAGAATACAGATTGGAACAGTGTTCGTAGAGGAACTCTTCAGCATGAGATTTTTTCAGGAGATAATGCAGTTGTGTGGGATACTGACGACAGTATAAAGATAAAAGTTAATTGTAAAAAAGATGCTGAAAATTGCAAAGAAACAGTCGCATACGGTTTGTTTGTAACTTTCGAAGTAGCAGAAGGTCTGGATGTAGATGTTTATACAAGTATCGTTAATAAAATACGGCAAGCGGTTCCTATCACTACACTTGGCCGAGCATAGAAATTTGGAAGAAACCAAGTGTATTTGCTTATACACATTTAATCTTTTTGGGGATGTATGTTTTATGTATAGACATAAAGACGAATGTTCTGTTGAAGTGATTTGCTACGAGCAAGTTCATGTTCAAATTTAAAACTAAACTGAGAATTATTATTACTAAGAATTCGTTAATAATTAGGAGAAGAATCCTTATTATCTATGTTTGAAGAGTATAGTTATTGAGGCAGGAGGAATACAATGTCCGAAATAGGTAAACGAGGTAGTTCTCGACGAAAAGGTGATGAATACCAAGACCTTACTGCTCTGCGGCTGGCCTTGGAAGCATATATTGACCGTAAACCCTTCGAAATGTTTTTGGAGTACGAAAAATCTGGCAACCTTGATGACATCGTCCTCTTTCAGGGATCTGATATCTTTCCCCATCAAGTGAAGTATGCTGTTAACTCGCTCGAAAACTACGAAATGGTTGACTTCCTTAATCCAGATAGTCCAGTAAGCATTATGAAATTTGCTGCGAGCTGGCAATTTTTAAAACAGCGGTTCCCTGATCGCAGGCTTACTGTATGTTTATGTTCAAACAGGGGTTTGGATAGCACTCTCTTTGATATTGTGAATCCGGATGGGACATTTAAACAAGAGGTAATCGAAGACCGCAAACGTGGTAATGCTAAAAAATTGAGATCGGATCTGGCATCGGCCTCAGGTCTTAATGCAGACTCATTCGCGGCATTCTTGGCAGACTTCAAGTTTGTACTGCGACAGCCGACTCTGTCGGAGCTGGAGCAATATATTCGAACGGTTCTTCTCGACAAGGAATTGGGGCTATCTGATGACACGGTCTTCTTAGACCTAAAGGAAACCATTAAGAACAACGCAATTTTCTCTCGAGAGGAAATTACCGCCCAATCTATTGACAGCCTCCTAGAGCGACTCCAGAGCAAGTTGCTCATTCCCCAGGTATTCCCCGTCAACCAAGACCACTTCGTGGAACAAAAGTACCTTTCAGAGCAACTAGACAGGGTGTTGCCAAATATTAATGGAGGATATCTGATTGTTACCGGACTTCCTGGCAGCGGGAAATCAACATCGCTGACTATGTACTTCGATGCGCTTAGTAGTTCTACGTATGAAGTGTTCAGATACTACTGTTTCGTAGGAGTCAATGATAACGCCCAAAGGATGCGTGTTCAGGCCGAAAGCCTCCGTGCCAACCTTCTAAGTGAGTTCCACCGGAGATATCCGGATGTACTCAAAAGACGTTTTGATTACAGCGAACGTAACTTCCTCGAATGCCTGACAACACTGGCCAGGTTCTTTGTAGATCATGGTCGCAGATTTGTTATTCTCCTTGATGGATTGGATCACGCTGAACGACTTGAGCCGGAAATCAGAGAAACGGTGATCTCGGCATTGCCCTCAAGTGTCCCTGAGGGTGTCACTATAGTTGTTGGTACACAGGAATTACATAAGTGGCCATACTTTCTTAAGCGAGCGAGAGAGTGCCCGGATAGCCATATCAAGATGCCGCTATTCTCAGAAGCCGAGACGAGAGACTATCTGGAAAATAAGCGGGGTATTTCAGGCCTGACACATGCTGACATTGCAGAGATTCACAAGAGGTGTGAAGGCCTACCTCTATATTTGCGGTATGCGGTTGAAATCCTCATTTCAAGTGAGTCATTGACGGAGGCCATTGCTTCTCTAACTCCGGCCTCGGGTGGAGATATTCGGAATTACTACGGACTACTCTGGGACGAGTTTGAGAGATTTGGTATGGGGGAGGCAAAGCACCTTTGTGCAGCTATGGCTTGTATGCGCTTTAGTGTGCACAGGGATGAACTCTATAAGATCGCGGCACTTAATCGGCCAGCATTTGAAGATGCCTACAAATGCATCTGCCACTTGCTCCGCGATTCTGACGGCAGATTGACTGTGTTCCACAACAGCTTCCGTGAGTTCGTGATTAGTCAGGTTTCTGACGGCTGGATTAAAGAAATAAGAAATAATATCTGTACCTTCTTAAAGGATAACAAGAATTCCCCTCGCTGGTTTGGCCACGTTTTTAAATACTGCTATGATGCAGAAGATTACACATATGTCCTTGATGAAGTAAATGAAGAATTCGTTGATCGTGCTTTACTGCATTGCCGTCCATCTGCAGAAATTATGGATGCAATACACTGGGCTGTTGAAGCCGCATTCAATCGGCAAGATATCGTTCAACTGAGTCGTCTTGGGGCATTGAAGTATAGAACAGGTGAGCGCCTTGAGTATAATCTCAATCGAGCCATACTTGTAGATGCTCTTCTCGCTCTGGGGCGAGAACAAGACGTAATCACTTTTGTGTATTCGCCAGAGGCGAATCATTGGCTTGTGGAGAGTCGCACCTCGCTTGCAGTCATGTATAGGTTGGCCGAAGCTGGGAAATTTGAGCTTGGACGGCGTCTCTTTGATGTTTTCACAAATGAGTTTCGAGGTATTCGTTCTGACAATGCAGATGACAAACGGTCGCAAGTAGTTGGCATAGCACGATGCTTAGGTATTTATAAGGATAATCAGGCGCGTCCGTTGCGATGGCTTGCTCAATTCAACTTCTCCCTCGGAATTCTGGAGCAACAGGACTTATATTCCCCAAGCTATAGTCCACACTTAGATGCCTACATCGATACACTTGTTAAATTTGGCTTTTCGGAAAAGTGGAAGCGGCTCAAGCGTGTGAAAAGAATATTCCCAAGCAGCTTGGTGCGGTATCTGTTGATCCGTGCTCTTGCTCGCTATAACCTAATCGAGGAGCTACGGACTGCCGTGTCTGAGTATTGGGAACAGGAGCAGCCTTCTGGTAATGTCGAGCTTGCTTTTTATGCCGCCAAGGCGGGCATGCCGGCTTCGATAGTGACTGCGATTGCAGGCACTATCGAAGCCCCAAAGACGGTGGCACCAGACTACGTTTCCCCAAGCAATCCGATGCTCAGACACTATGTATACACTTTCATTGTTGTTGCTTATGAGGGTAACGAGGAAGCCTATGCAAGCCTCTTCGCCACGGTCGGCACAGCTCGAACACTTTGGAACGCGGCTCTTAGACATTTGCTCGTGGCCTGCCACTGCATCGGGCAGTCGTTTCGAGGTACTGATCATGATTGGTATGAAGAAGCGCGGCAAAGTATTAACATTCTGGTTCATACTGAACAGGGGGATGGCGAAAGAATTTTTGAGTCGATTGAGCTTATTAGAGAAGTACTACAGCTGTCCATTGGCCTTCTAACTGAGCAGGTACAGAAGTATTTTCCTGAGCGTCTGAGCGAATGGATCATATGCTTGGGTTCCCTACGTGACTCTATACTATGGAACACACATTTCGGAATAGGGGAATCCCGTCAAGATTATGGTTTTGAGCTTCGGATTTGGGAAACCCTTGCGAGAATTCCGCAAGTGGGCACCAGGCTCGCTCCAATTTTGAGAAGTTGTGCCGAAACCTATGAGAAGTCAACCCTGCTTAAAGGTGGTTCCCGTTCGGATCATTTCATTTGGCTTTCAGCGATTATGGCTAAGTGTGGTATGCGTGATGATGCCGAAAAGTGGCTCCGCTATGGCATACGCTCATCGCAAATATATGGGTATCACAAGGATATCACCCTTTTACACTTGATCGACATCCTTAATCTCGTCAATCAGCGTCAGCCTAAGTTGGCACTTGAACGGTGTGCTCGCGTGCTGTCAATGGTGGACTGGATGCCACATCTTACGGATGGCAGGGAGACCAAGTGGTTTCCCCAGAAAGCTTTCGCGGCCGTTTTAAAAGTCAATCGGCAGGCCGCGTTTGATTTGCTAACTCATTTCTCACGGTCTATAGCAAGATGGAAGATGCAGGATTGCCTTGAGGAATACATTCTTAGTATGGAAGAGGGCGACCCCGAGTACCTCTGGTGTCTCACGGAGCTCTTTGCCAATCACTTTAGCGAAGATGGTAGGCATTGTAATCAAATTATGGAAACCAGGCAGCACATCGTCGATTTGGTGCACGAATCCTGTTCAGTAGAAATCTACAATGAATTCGAAAACCGCTTCCGACGCTTCATACTAACGGAGATCACACCTAGGCACTGGCCCGAAGACCTGAAGAAAGAGCTCGGCATCCCTGGTAGCACTAATGTTAAGAATGACAATGCTGACTCATGGGCTAAGCCGCCATCAGAGTTCAAACTGGATGGTGAAAGCATAACCATTGAAGGCATAGCTGAGAAATGTCGGGTATCATTTACTGAGTTTCTGAAGACGCTTGACAAGCTGAAGAACCAGAATGAGCATTTTTACGAACGGGATCTAGTAAATACCTCTTTAAGACATCACATAATGACTGCCAAGACATTAGAAGACCTCATATCGATCAAGGAATATGCTGAGTCTGAAGGTCGCTGGCAGGATGCAACTGTAATTGAACAATTAGCTGAACGTTTTGTGGAATTCGGAGATCATGCTAACGCCATATCGTGCTTCGGGATAGCATACGCTTGCTATGGAAGCTGGTCCCGTTGGCGAGATAACAGAAAATATCTGGCGGCAGTAGCGGCAAGGGACAGACAAACTGCGAAGAAGTTTGTCCTAAAGGAATGCTATGAATCAACATGCGGTTCCGGTGGTGGCTATGATACACCGCCTATTGCGGCTTCTGGACTGGATGTGCTGGATGAACCTCAAATGCTTGAGGATGTATTCAATGACTTCCTGACGCATTGTGAAAGCATGTTTGCGCAATTGCCTAAGAATGATAACTATGCATGGCTGAAAGAGTACAAGGAACCGTCCGCCGATGCCAACCAGCTCATTCTTAATTTTGTTGTGGACGAGTTGTCGACTTCTGAGATTGACCACGGCGAGAGATTGATCAGGGCAGTGACGAAGTTGGCGATTGCCAGACCCGATGAGGCAATACCTGTGCTTATTACCAGGATGGTATCAGCTTCCGGAAGGATTCTGCGTCGTTTGCTGACGGTATTTTACTGTCTTGCTACCCATTGTCCCCAGCTCTTGGTGCCGCACCAGCAGGTGTTCGCCCAAATTCTTGAGAGGGAGGACTTTTTCTGCCGTCAAACAGTTCTGCGTATTCTTCGCCGTGTGGACGAAGCTTCTCCTCTTGAAGCTTCCGTTAACAGTTCTGTCCAGCGTATCGATAGGAATTACTCAGATGCCATATATTATTCGTCATATATACTTCCGTCTTGTTCTACTCCTGAATTCAAGCATTTTCTAAAACGAAACACCCTGTTTGATTTTTCCAAGCAGGTAGAGTTGATGGAGAAAATTCTTCAAGTACCTCCGGGGAGTCTTGTGGCTGCCATTGAAGAACGACTGATTGCCCCAAAATGGTCGATAGATGATGAGAGAGACCGTGTAAAAGATGACTGGTACGGCCATGTACATCCGCAGGGCTGGCCTGTTGTCTGGATTACAACCGAATTTCAGGAACTTGTTACAGAGACTCTTTGGGGCATACTGGACGAAGTGGCTATAAAGCTGAAGATGAGCAAAGAACAGATTAACTGGCTCTGGCAGACAATCCAGCCTGCCGATCCGGAATATGTTTTCCGTGGTTTAATGCCGCGCCCTCTAGACATCGAGCCACTTAATGTCCATGACAAAGAGGCCTGGTTCAGCGAGCTGGACGCGTTCAAATCTCTGGAAATTGGAGATACAAGAATCCAGGGTGATGATGGAGAATGGATAACAATATTTGAGAAGCGGAGAATGGCTCAGGAAGAAACGTACAATGTTCCATATAGACAAGAGATCTCCCTGCAAGGATTTCTGATCCCTCAACAGGTGTACGGTGGATCCTATAGGTTAGATGAACTTGAATTATGGACCGAGAGAATCCTCCCAAATTCCTCAATGTCTGTCACAATTAAACAGACTCAGACAGAACTATCTGGTAGAGGACACAGAGTCTTGGAAAAGTCAGACGAATGTATCCCGATTATCGCTGAGCACGAGAATCCTTTAACTTTTTTGGGGTACTTAAATGTGTGTACTCTGACCTCTTTCATCATAAAGGAATTCAATCTGTCGTTTGAAGGGTTGAATCTTCTCAGAAATGGCGAAGTTGTTGCCAAGTATGAGGCATGGCAGGAAGGCTACCAGGATGAGTGTTACACACGGGAGAAACTGTCACTTGGCTTTAGACTTCGGGTGCGCCAAGACTTCTTAACCGAGATTTGTCGTTGTTATCGCAAATTACTGTGTATTTGTATTGATGAAAAACGGGAGTATTACGAGTCTATTTACCGTCCAGAACCTAATGATAGTCGATATTCAAGACGATATGTATTGTATTATTTGAGCTAAGTGCCATGATACCAGCAGTAACAAGTACCCAATTTTCCATCTATAGTTTTTAAAAAAGCGGAATTCTTACAGAGAGCCGAGATGTGTTGGTATCTCATAGTTGTTTTGATGATAAGTTGGGATGACTGTAAGTTATTTTTTGGAGACACTTACCATCTTTTTTGGTGTATTTTACTGAGCAATTTATCTATTCCATACCATCAAGGCACGTCGAGTGCATAGTTTCCATCAAAAGAAAACACAGTGAGTAAAGCCGTTTACGGCAAGGGCTGGAGGGTGTTTGGTAGGATGTGGGTATGTTCCCGTGAACGAAGGGAGAAAACAGCTTGTTGTTACTAAATGGATAATGAGATAAAATATATTTATCAATGTGGAGAAAGGTTTGCAAAGCCTCAAAATATGTAGATAAATTCTTGAAGGAGAGAGAACTTTGAAATGAAGTTCTTTGTGGGGGTTACTGATAACAATTGGTATAATTTTTTAGCAAACAGCAGACCTGATGAAGCGAATTTCTGGCGACCTGGAGGGGGACAAGCTTTTAAGGCAATAGAGCCTAATGACCTATTTCTATTTAAATTGCATAATCCATTAAACTTTATTGCCGGGGGAGGTTTTTTTGTCAGGTATGTATCTTTGCCTGTTTCTTTAGCTTGGGAAGCATTTGGAAATAAGAACGGTACAGGGGATTATCACAGCTTTCTGAATGCAATTCACAAATACCGCAAGACTGACCAAAGAAGCGAACCTGATCCGGTTATCGGATGTATTATTCTAACATCTCCATTTTTCTTTAATCAGAATGAAGGGATACCGGTTCCGGAAGACTGGAGTCCTAATATTGTTCAAGGCAAGACTTATGATACCGGCACATTGACTGGCAGGCGATTATACCAACAGGTACAGGAAAGGTTAAATAGAAGTGCATCAGCAGATAATGCAAGCTGCATAGTGTGTGAAGATAATGCAGCAAATAGATACGGTTCAGGCCAGATTGTTTATCCCCGAATCGGACAAGGCACCTTCAAAGTACTGGTAACAGAGGCTTATCACAGACGTTGTGCGGTAACGGGAGAAAAGACATTACCGGTACTTGAAGCATCGCACATTAAACCTTATTCACAGGAAGGCCCTCATAGCATAACGAATGGGCTGCTTTTAAGAAAGGATCTGCATGCGTTATTTGATAGAGGATATATAACCATAGATGAGGATTTGCATATTGAAGTCAGTAAAAGAATTAAAGAAGATTATGGTAATGGTCGAGAGTATTATGCCTATCATGGAAAGAAACTTGCAGTAATTCCGGATACAATGTACGAGAGGCCGGATCCGAAATTTTTAAGATGGCACAATGAAAATGTATTTTTGACGTAAAAGTGAATGCTGAAAGAAGAAAAGTGTCAGAAAGCTGAACGCGGTAAAACAGCACATACAATTTGGTGCGAGGAGGGTTGCAGTTCCGCCCTTCTACTCTGTGTGAGTGAAGCTGCTTGGGACAAATATTGGAGGATGTTTGACAGGATACGGGTATGTTCCCCCGGACGTGGGGAGAAAACACTCTGTTGTTATCGAATGGATACTAATGTAAAATATAGTTATAAGTTTTAAGAGGTTGAGGTGTACATGAGCGATATAAAGCTTTTTAAAATAAATGGCGCTGTTGAGGAACTTCCGGCCACTGCAGTTAGTATTGAAAAGGAACTTCAAAACCTTATAGAAAAAAATATGGAAAAATTCTTTGGGGTCCGCTTTCTTTGTTCGGAGTATTCCACAACCCATGGAGGAAGAATCGACTCACTGGGGATCGATGAAAATAACTGTCCGGTAATTTTTGAATACAAGAGAGCCAGTAATGAGAATGTAATGAATCAAGGTCTTTTTTATCTTGACTGGTTGCTTGATCATAAAGCCGACTTTGAATTGTTAGTAATGAAGATGCTTGGAAAGGAATACTCTGACAAATTGGATTGGAGCATGCCCCGGCTTATTTGTGTAGCTGGCGATTTCACGAAATATGATGAACATGCTGTAAAACAGATGCCTAAGTAGTAATTCGAAATCAGTTTAAATGTTTAATGGTGCAAGTTGCAGAATATTAGCAGGCTGTAATTTTAC
>JANLFN010000004.1 GCA_024655885.1 Eubacteriales bacterium
ATGCGCCTTTTCCTTTTTTATTCTCCCTTTTTTTACTTTATGTTTGTTTTTGCTCCCTGCTGAAATTCGCTGCATTTAACATAAGAAAGGCTGTAAATATGGGGTTTTGGCATAATGCGCAATAGAATAGTTTTACCACCCTGTACTTCAGCACTCATAAGTTTCCCCTGAAAAATGCTTTCCTTATTTATATAATAGTGTTGTACAAAAGATAACCTTATATCTCTATAAGGCTTAAAGTGGAACAAAATCGTTTTGTCCTTATCTTTACGGCAGCTTCATCAAAACTTCATCAATTACATTGAGGGCATGATAGAGTTCGGACAATTGATTCTCCGGTATAGTCTCAATCTTTTGCTTTAGCAGGTCAAACATCTCTTTATCTTTTTGATGCAAAAAATTCTTCCCTGCGGTGGTTAAATAAATGTATATAACGCGGCGGTCTTTTTCGCTGATTTCCCGTCCCAAAAATCCTGTTTCGATCAGCTTGTCTATTAAAGGAGTGAGCTGTGATTTCGATATATACAATGCTTTTGCCAGTTCCGTCATAGTAAGCCTGTTCTCTTCGCACAGCAGAACTAGAACATAGTGCTGCAAAGGACTTAAAGTATGTTTGGTAACCTGTTCGACAGGCTTGATAATTTTTTTTTGAAATAAAGGCAACAAGCTCAATAAGTTTGCAGTTATGCGACACACATCATTGTTGTTTTCCACAATCATATTCAAACTCCTTATATCTTTTGCAATTTGAATTGACAGTAATGGACCACAGCCCTATAATATAGTTAATAAATATTAATTATAAGTATTTATTTATATTTAATGTTTGTTACCTATATAAAACTTCTATTTTTATTTATTTTACCATGAAGTTATTTAAAAGTCTATGGACTAAGTTTTTAGTATTTTAATGCCGGTTTAACCGGCACAACAGGGGCCTATAAATAATTGCAAAAACAATTTTTTATAATTGTGGAGCCCCGGCATAGAGCGGTGAAATTATTTTATGCGCAATAGAATAGTTTCACCACAAATAATAAAATTTTGAAAAATATTGAGAAAATCAATGATATATGATTATCTATCCAGATAAATAGTGTAAATTCCCAAAATACCATATATTTTCGGAAAAACGCATATTTGATAATAAATTAGGAATTATATTATATTATAGATATAATTAGCACTCATTAAAAGTGAGTGCTAATAAATTGCAAAAAAATAAAAGAGGAGGTACCTTTATGAAAATAAAACCTTTGGGCGATAGGGTTGTTATTAAGATGCTGGAAAGTGAAGAAACTACGAAGGGCGGCATAGTATTGCCGGGCACGGCAAAGGAAAAGCCGCAGGTAGCTGAAGTTGTGGCAGTAGGCCCCGGTGGAGTTGTAGACGGCAAGGAGATCAAAATGGAAGTCAAAGTCGGTGATCGGGTGCTCATGAGCAAGTATGCCGGCACCGAAGTGAAAATTGACGGTCAGGAATACACCATCCTCAGGCAAAGCGACATCCTGGCTGTTGTCGAGTAGACCCGGACTCACGTCAAGGAACGGACCGGCTTGAGTTTAATGTTTAATGCTTGATTTCCATTCTTATCCCCCTGAAAATTACTTATACCCAAAACATTAAACCTTAAACTTTTACATTCAGCCGAGGGATGGCAAATCTTACTCAACAATTATTACTTATAGCACTTATAGTATAAGGAGGTTTAATAATTATGGCAAAGGAAATAAAATACGGTGAAGATGCCCGCCGTGCCCTGGAAAGAGGAGTGAACCAGTTAGCCGACACGGTGAAGATTACACTGGGGCCTAAGGGCAGAAACGTTGTTCTGGATAAAAAATTTGGTTCTCCGTTGATCACCAACGACGGTGTTACTATAGCAAAGGAAATCGAACTGGAAGATAAATTTGAAAACATGGGCGCACAGCTTGTAAAAGAAGTGGCTGAAAAGACAAACGATGTAGCGGGTGACGGTACTACAACGGCCACCTTACTGGCACAGGCAATCATCAGGGAAGGTATGAAAAACGTAGCTGCCGGCGCCAACCCCATGATAATCAAAAAAGGTATTGCCAAAGCTGTGGACGCCGCAGTGGAGGGAATTAAGGAAGTCAGCCAGAAGATTAAAGGTAAAAACGACATTGCCAGAGTCGCTTCCATATCCGCAAACGATGAGGTTATAGGCAACCTGATAGCGGATGCCATGGAAAAAGTAACAAACGACGGCGTTATAACGGTGGAAGAATCCAAGACCATGGCTACCAGCCTTGAAATCGTCGAAGGTATGCAGTTTGACAGGGGCTATGTGTCCGCCTACATGGTAACCGACACAGAAAAAATGGAAGCCGTTCTGGATGAACCTTATATATTGATCACGGATAAAAAACTAAGCAACGTTCAGGATATTTTACCCCTTCTTGAACAAATTGTGCAGCAGGGCAAAAAGCTCCTTATTATCGCTGAAGACGTGGAAGGCGAAGCTCTCTCTACCTTAGTGGTAAACAAATTGAGAGGAACCTTCACCTGTGTGGCGGTTAAAGCTCCCGCTTTCGGCGACAGAAGGAAGGCTATGCTCCAGGATATAGCTATTTTGACGGGAGGAGAAGTAATATCTGAAGAATTAGGTCTGGACCTTAAGGATACTACGATTAAGCAGCTCGGTAAAGCCAGACAGGTTAAGGTGCAGAAGGAAAATACCATTATTGTCGACGGCGCAGGCGACCCGGCAGAAATTAAGAGAAGGATTACAGCCATCAAGGCTCAAATCGAAGAAACAACTTCTGATTTTGACAGAGAAAAACTCCAGGAAAGACTCGCAAAGCTGTCCGGCGGTGTTGCCGTTATCCAGGTAGGTGCCGCAACTGAAACGGAAATGAAAGAAAAGAAATTGAGGATTGAGGACGCACTTGCCGCTACAAGAGCTGCTGTTGAAGAAGGCATCGTATCCGGCGGCGGCACGGCATTCATCAATGTAGTGCCCAAAGTGACCAAACTGCTTGAAACAACTTCCGGGGATGAAAAGACAGGCATCCAGATCATTCTAAGGGCTTTGGAAGAGCCTATCAGGCAAATCGCCGCCAATGCGGGGCTGGAAGGCTCGGTAATCATCGAAAAGATTAAAAACAGCGAAGTAGGAATCGGCTTCGATGCTTTAAATGAAACCTATACCAACATGATTGAGGCAGGAATCGTGGATCCGGCAAAAGTTACAAGGTCAGCCCTGCAAAACGCCGCTTCAGTGGCTTCAATGGTTCTCACCACAGAAAGCCTGGTAGTAGACAAACCCGAAAAAGAACCTGCAGCGCCTGCAGGTGGCGGAATGCCGGGTGGAATGGGTGGAATGTATTAATACCTCCTCCAGTAAATACGAATAGGAATATAGAAAATAAAAAGGCTCATGGTGTTCATGGGCCTTTTTATTTCCCGTCTTTATACTGTTTGGGGGCATTTCCCATGGGCCTTACCTAATGATTGTGCTATATTCTGCAATGAATTTTTTGGCGGTTTCACCTGTTCCCACTTTTCCCCCGTTTTATCTTTAATGATTTAATGCTATAATTTTTATATACAAGAAGAATAATGGGGGTCATGTCTTGAAGAAAAGAGGTCCGACTGTTTTAATCATTCTTTTTATCGCCGGTTGCGCTGCAGTGCTTTACTGGCTGTACATACCCAATAGCAAAACGGTTCCTGCCTTTGATGAAGGTACGACCAGCCTGGTTGTGGGAGGAGACATTGTCACCTCCAGGGTTTCTCCCGAAATTGTGGATGAGCAGATTCTTTTGCCCTTGGACCTCGTGAAAAAATATTTTGACCCCAATATATACTGGGACGGCAAAGCAAAAAAGGTAACCATAACCACCAGGGATAAAGTGATAAGGATGAAAACCGAAAGCTTAAGCGCCCTGATCAATAATAAGCCTGTAAGCCTCAACATCCCTGTTTCGGAGAAAGGCGGCACCGTGCTTATCCCCATAGAATTCCTGAGCGACTTCTACAACATAAAAACCACCTATATCAAAGAAAACAACGTAATTGTCATAGACTACAAAAACAGCCCTATACAGCTTGCCCGCCCTATAAGTGAAAAAGCGGTCATGAGAAACGGCCGCTCCATCCATAATCCCATAGTAAAAAATATGGGCACCCGGGGCGGTGAAGCAGGGGATGCGGCCTTAAGGATTTTCGGAGAGTACGACCGATGGTACAAAGTGCGTGCGTCCGACGGAACCGTGGGTTTTATAGAGAAGCGCTTTGTCTCTGTAAGTCCCCCGGTGGTACCGGAAGCGCCGGCAACAGACACAAGCACTCCCCCCTGGAAGCCCGCAAAGGGGAAAATAAATCTTGTGTGGGAGTTTGATTACGGTGAGGGACCCGATGTCTCAAAAATCAAAAAGATGGATGGACTTGACGTTGTCTCCCCTACCTGGTTTCACATCGCCGATGAAAAAGGAAACATAAGCAACAGAGCCGACATTAAATATGTCAATTGGGCTCATAAAAACGGTTATAAGGTATGGGCCCTCTTAAACAACGATGTCAGCCCCGCCACCACCGGCAAGTTTTTAAACAATACGGATGTCCGTGACTATATTATGAGGCAGGTGCTTTCCTACGCTTCCCTCTATAAGCTGGACGGGATAAACATTGATTTTGAAAACATCAACGTGGGAGATAAGGATGCTTTAACCCAGTTTGTGAGAGAAATAACCCCCCTGCTGAAGAACCAAGGTCTTGTGGTGTCTATGGACGTGGGAGTTCCCGACGGGAGTGAAAATTATTCCCTGTGCTACGACTTTAAAGCCCTTGGACAGATAGTGGATTATATCATGTTAATGGCGTACGACCAGCATTGGACCAGCAGCCCCCAAGCCGGCTCCACCGCTCAGATTACCTGGGTGGAGCAAAAGCTGAAAAAGACTCTCCAATCCGTTCCCCAACAAAAGCTGATCCTGGGCCTGCCTTTTTATACGCGCCTGTGGAAGGAAGACACCGGCAAGGACGGCAAAACAACCGTAACCTGCCTGAAATCCCTGTCCATGGAAGACTCCAAAAAGCTGGTGGAGGACAATCATGTCCAGGCGAAATGGGATGAGGAAAGCGGTCAATTCTATGCACAATACGAGAAAGATAACTCAATCTATAAAATCTGGCTGGAGGATGAAAATTCAATTAACCTTAAATCCTCCCTGGTGCAAAAATACGGTCTTGCAGGCGCCGCTTCATGGAGAAGGAACTTTGAGACTCCTTCAATCTGGGAGGTTCTGAATAAAAACCTGAAGGGGATTTCCAGCTATCAGGAATGGATTGCGGCAAACGGAGGTAAAAAGTATTCCTACAACCCGCTTAACTAAAATATTTGACATCCCCGGATTATTAATGTAAAATTTTCTTTAAACTATTATGACACTAGTTTTCTACGCATTCAGATTAGGGATGCGCTCATAGATTACTTTGATAAAATTTCTTTTTTAGACATGCGATGCAATAAATTCTGTGTGCTTTGTAAGGAGGAAATGAAATGGCTTTTTTTTACAGTGAGCCTTCAAGAACTTTTAATGAATATCTTCTAATACCAAATTTGACCAGGAAAGACTGCATTTCAGAAAATGTGGTTCTAAAGACCCCTATAGTAAGATTCAAGGAGGGCGAAAAGTCCCCCCTGGAAATTAACCTTCCCTTTGCTTCAGCCATCATGCAGTCGGTGTCCGACCACAACATGGCCATTGCTCTCGCAAGGTGCGGAGGCATATCCTTTATCTACGCATCCCAGCCTGTGGAAAAGCAGGCTGAAATGGTGAGCAAGGTAAAAAAGTATAAAGCCGGCTTTGTCATAAGCGACTCCAACCTGACGCCGGAAAACACCCTGGAGGATGTTGTATCGCTCAAGGAAAAGACGGGCCATTCCACCATTGCAGTCACCGAAAACGGTTTGCCCACGGGCCGCCTGCTTGGTATAGTAACAAGCAGGGATTACAGGCTGAGCAGGTATCCTTTAAGTATGAAGGTGAAGGAGTTTATGACGCCCTTCTCTTCTCTTATATACGGCAAGGAAGGCGTTACATTGAAGGAAGCCAATGATATGATATGGGCCCATAAGCTGAACTGCCTCCCTATCATAGACAATAATCAGAACCTCCTATACCTTGTCTTTAGAAAGGATTACGACAGTCACAAAGAAAACCCCAATGAACTGCTGGACCGGAACAAGAGGCTTATAACCGGGGCAGGAATAAATACAAGGGATTACAGGGAAAGGGTGCCGGCACTTGTGGACGCCGGCGTGGATATCCTCTGCATAGACTCCTCCGATGGCTACAGCGAGTGGCAAAACGATACCATAAGATATATAAAGGAAGAATACAACGGGGCCGTAAAGGTTGGAGCAGGCAATGTAGTTGACCGGGAAGGTTTTTTATACCTTGCGGAAGCGGGAGCGGACTTTGTAAAGGTGGGAATAGGCGGCGGCTCCATCTGCATCACCAGAGAGCAGAAAGGGATTGGGCGTGGCCAGGCAACAGCCGTTATCGAAGTGGCCCAGGCCAGGGATGAATATTTCAAGAAAACGGGGATTTATGTGCCCATCTGTTCGGACGGCGGCATAGTGCATGACTACCACATCGTTCTGGCGCTGGCCATGGGGGCCGATTTTGTAATGCTGGGCAGGTACTTCGCAAGGTTTGACGAAAGCCCGGGAAGGAAGCTCAAGGTGGGTGGAAACTTCGTGAAGGAATACTGGGGTGAAGGCTCAAACCGCGCGCGCAACTGGCAGCGATATGACCTTGGAAGCGGACAGAAGCTGGAATTTGAGGAAGGCGTGGATTCCTATGTGCCCTATGCCGGCAAGCTGAAAGACAACCTGGATATAACCGTAAGCAAGATCAAGTCCACCATGTGCAACTGCGGTGCCCTCACCATAAAGGAGCTGCAAAAAAATGCGCGGATTTCACTGGTGTCGGCCACCAGCATTATAGAGGGCGGAGCTCATGATGTAATCCTAAAGGAGAGCGATTTCTCTTCATAAAGGGATGGATTTTCCATTTTTTGGCCGGTCGGACCGGCCAAAAAACTTGCATATTCCGGTACATACTTAAATACAAATAGATAGCAAAACAAATTTAAGGGATGAAAAGCAGTTATATGAGCGATTTTGCTTTGGTCATCTGTCCCAGGGAGAACCCGGAATTGCTAAAGAAGGATTTTTTCCAAAAAATATTTTCCAGTATATTTCATCTGTTAAAAAAGAAGCCCGAACCTGCCGGTCTTACCAGAAAAGTTGAAATTGACGAGAATCTCGGGGTTTACGTCATCACTCTTCCCTACACCATAAACCAGCTGAAAAAATTGAAAGAAAAAAAACTCAAGGCTACAGGTATGCTTATTTCAGGCATATGCGTCCAAAACAGGGCGGAAGATTGTTTCCTACCCCAACAGGTCAGGGACATATGCCTTTTTGAAGGATGCAAATACAACCCCTATAAGGGGAAATTTCTATACAGGTCCCTCCTCCCCAACCTTTTAAGCCAGATCAGCCATAAGAGAGGAATGAAAACAGGGGATGTGGATATTGCCGTTGTCCAGGGGGAAAGCCATGAGGAGCTGAATGCGGTTTTGTGGCTCATTTCTCCCCACATAAAATACGTGACAGTGGTTGTCAATGACAAAAAAGCAGTAGAAACCATGCTTGAGCAATTATACAGTGAAACCGGGCTGTCGGTTGGAGTCACCGAGGACTATGCAGCAGGCATGAAGGATGCGGATTTTATTATCAACCTGGGAGGGCTCAGGTCCTCGCCTCCATACCCTAAAATGGCGCCCTCCGCCGTTGTGCTCAACTGCGGGGAGCGGGATATAACCGATTTGCCGTCGAATAACATCATAGTCAACGGCATACAGGTGAATCTTCCTTCCAATATATTATTCCAGTTTGACAAAGGAATATACGAGTATTTCAGCAAGCAGGAGCTATCCGAAATCCTTCTCCTGCACAGGTTAGGCATCCGACAGGAGACACCCGGCATTTATGGCAGCCATGAAGCCATGAGAAAAATTTCGGAAGAGTTTGTAAAATGTGGTTTTAAGGTCACCGGGTTTGCCGGAAGGCACGGATACCTCAAAATGGAGGATATGGAAACCCTCCGGTAGCCCATGGAAGCCCCATGCCATCCCCATAGGGGAAAAGGCTTGTCGAAACGCAAAATAAATTTTGCGGCCGCGCGTATATGTTAAATAGACTTCTTGACAAGGGATAGTTTGTATTCTATAATAGTGTAAACAAAAACGAATTGTTAATTTTAGGCACTGTTTGTCAATATCAGTGCTGTTTATATTTCTAGTTGAATGAAGTGCAAACCGGCCGGGGAGTTTTCTGTTTAGCCGGTTTGTCCGGTTGTTCCGCAGCTTTTCCCCAAGCAAAAACAGGATGGGAGCAGCCAGAATAATTAGGACATAAATGCATATATTATCAAAAAATCTTTTTAAGTAAAGGAGAGGCTTCAAATATGGCCAACAAGGAAGTTGTACTGACTTACGAGGGCTTAAAAAAATTAGAAGAAGAACTGGAATATCTCAAGGGTATTAAAAGAAGAGAAGTAGCGGAAAGAATCAAACAGGCACTTTCATTTGGGGATATATCGGAAAACTCTGAGTATGATGAGGCAAAAAATGAGCAAGCCCAGGTGGAAGGTCGGATAGCCCAGTTAGAGACCATGTTAAAGCACGCCAAGGTAATCGATGAGGATGAGGTCAACACCGAGGTTGTCAGTCTTGGTTCAAAGGTAAAGCTTCTGGACATGGAATTCAACGAAGAAGTGCAGTATTTTATTGTTGGCTCCGCTGAAGCCGACCCCAGCAAATTCAAAATTTCAAACGAGTCCCCTGTGGGCAGCGCCCTTATAGGGAAAAAAACCGGGAGCATCGTTGAAGTCACTGTACCTGACGGGGTTATAAAGTTCAAAATTTTAGAAATTCACAAGTAAAAATATTGTACTATTAATTTAATTTAAGATATAATGGATTAGAAATAACAGTTTACAGTGAATGTAAACTGTTATTTTGTAATTCTTACTTTTATTTAGGAGGACTTATATGTCGGATAACGTGGATAACAGCCCGGAACTGCAGGATATGAACGAATTATTGAGGATCAGAAGGATCAAACTGCAAGAGTTAAAGGAAAATGGCCGGGATCCTTTCAAAATAGTCAAGTATGATGTAACCAATTCATCGGAGGAAATCATCGGCAGCTTTGATACTATGGAAGGCAAATTCGTCTCCATCGCCGGAAGAGTAATGTCGAAAAGAGGTATGGGCAAAGCCAGCTTCTGTGATGTCCAGGACAGGGACGGCAAGATACAGGTTTATGTAAGGATGGACGAAGTCGGAGAAGAATACTACGAGGAGTTCAAAAAGTACGACATAGGCGATGTGGTCGGTGTAAAAGGCACTGTCTTCAAAACCCATAAAGGGGAAATTTCGGTCAAGGCAAAGGAAATAACCCTCCTTTCCAAATCCCTGCAGCTTCTGCCTGAAAAGTGGCATGGCTTGAAGGACATGGATTTAAGATACAGGCAAAGGTATGTGGACCTTATTGTCAACCCGGAGGTGAGGAAAACCTTTATAGTCCGGAGCAAAATTATCAAGGCCATAAGAAAGTTCCTGGACGACAGGGGTTTTCTGGAGGTAGATACTCCCCTCTTGAACACCATACCCGGAGGAGCGGCCGCAAGGCCATTCATTACGCACCATAACACCCTGGATATCGATTTATATTTGAGAATTGCTCCCGAGTTGTACTTAAAGCGTCTTATCGTAGGCGGTCTGGAAAAAGTCTATGAAATGGGCAGGATGTTCAGGAATGAGGGTATGTCCATAAAGCATAATCCGGAATTCACCCTGATGGAGGTATACGAAGCCTATACCGATTACCGGGGAATGGCGGAATTAACTGAAAACCTCATTTCAACCGTAGCCAATGAAGTTCTCGGAACCACCAAGGTGGTATACCAGGGCCAGGAAATAGACCTCACTCCTCCATGGACCCGGATGACAATGACTGAAGCGGTTAAAAAGTACACCGGTATTGATTTTGACACGGTGAGCTCCCATGAGGAAGCACGCAAAATAGCACTGGAAAAAAAGGTTGAAATAAAAGGCAATTTAACCAAAGGTGAAATCCTCAGTCTGATGTTTGAGGAGTTTGTGGAAGAACATCTGGTACAGCCCACTTTCATCCTGGACTATCCGGTGGAGGTTTCGCCCCTGACAAAAAGGAAGCCGGACAAGCCTGAACTGACCGAGAGGTTTGAAGTATTCATCGCCTGCAGGGAAATGGCAAACGCCTATTCCGAATTAAACGATCCTATAGACCAGAGGGAGCGGTTTGTAAACCAGATGAAAAAAAGGGAAGCAGGGGACGAAGAGGCCAATATGATGGATGAGGATTTTATCACTGCCCTGGAGTACGGCATGCCTCCCACAGGCGGCTTAGGCATCGGCATAGACCGGCTTGTAATGCTTCTTACTGACTCATATTCCATCAGGGACGTAATATTGTTCCCTACCATGAAACCCAGGGATTAAGGCGGTACGCCGGCCGACGGCAAGCGAGAATTAATTTTTTATAAGGAGGGTTTATAGCAATGTCTAGTGAGTTAAAAATAAGGGAAGAGCAGTTAAGCGATTCAATGACGGTTTATATTTCCGGAGAAGTGGATATATATACCTCTCAGGCTCTAAAAGACAAGCTGTACGAAATCATTGACTCCACTCCCACCGACCTGGTCATTGACTGCAGAGAGCTGAAGTATATAGACAGCACCGGATTGGGCATATTCGTAGGTGCTTTAAAGAAAGCGAAGCAGCGTGAAAAGAAAATATGCATATCCAATCTTAAAGAAAACATAAAAAAGCTGTTTATAATTACAGGGCTGGATAAGCTGTTTATAATAAAGGAGTGACAGGTGCCGCAATGAAGTGCGAGAGTGTAGAACTGGTACTGCCGTTCAAGGCAGAATATGTAAGTATAGCCAGACTTACGGCGTCAGGCGTTGCCAGCAGAGTGGGCTTTGATATTGATACCATTGAGGATATAAAGGTTTCCATCTCAGAGGTGTGCAACAAGCTTGTCAGCACAGGCAGCCAATCCGCGGAAAACTACAGGATTGTTTTTAAAGTGTCCGATACCGCTTTAAATGTGACCTTCCAGTGTGAGGACCACTCGCTAAAGTCTGTTTTTGACCAAAACGGCGATGAACTGGGCATTTCAATAATAACTGCTTTAATGGATGACATTGAGTTTTGCGGGTGTGGCAGCAATTTGTTATCCATGTCGAAAAAGCTTGAGGGGAATATCTGAAATGGAAGAAAATAAGGATGGCGTAGTGTTAACCAGCACAAATGATGATAATGACGCGCTGTTTGTGAGGTACGGCTCCACCCCCGACATTGGCCTCAGAAACGAAATTGTAAGCAAATACATGTATCTGGCCGAGATCATATCCAAAAAGTTTTTAAACAGGGGGATTGACTACGAAGATATCTACCAGGTGGCCTGCATCGCTCTTATAAAAGCAGTGGAGAGGTACAGCCTGGATAAAGGGGTGAAGTTCGTCAGCTTTGCCACGCCTACCATTATCGGCGAAATAAAGAGGTTCTTCCGCGACAAGGGTTCGGTTATCAGAATACCCCGGAGGATCTACGAGGTATACCGGAAGGTGAACCATGCACGGGAGTATCTGACCCAGGAGCTTCACAGGACCCCCCGGGTGGACGAGATTGCGCGGCACCTGAATATTGATGAAGAAACCGTCCTGGAGATCCTTGAATCAGGCAGCGTTTACAATCTGCAGTCCTTTGACCAGCACGTCTTTAACGATGACGACCTGGAGCTCCATGAGACCATAGGCAGTGAAGATGGCACCTTTGAGAAAATAGAGAACAGGGATTTTCTCGAAAAAAGCCTGGAAAAATTCAGCCAGGCGGAAAAAGAGTTTATCAAGATGAGGTATTTTCACCACAAGACCCAAAAGGAGATTGCCCAGAAGCTAAATGTCTCCCAGATGTACGTCTCCCGGCTGGAGCGCAAGATTCTGGAAAAGTTTAGAGCAATCCTGGAAAAATAGACATGGAATACCTTATAAGCGGCAATCCTTCATGCGTAATATTTTATTCTATGCCCACATAAATGTTTAACAGGATATTTTCATGGGTATGACTATTATATATATTGCATAAGGGCGGGAATACCATTGAAAACGATGAAATTATTTAGTTGTACAATATCCAGTGATCTTAGCAACATACGCGGCATTGTCCAAAACGTTTTGGACTTTTTGGAAACATCCTTTGGTGAAATAGAAGAAAGCAATATCTTTGAAATAAAAGTAATCCTCAATGAACTGATATTAAACGCCATAAAGCACGGAAATCATTGTGAAAGCTGTAAATGTGTGAAAATAACGGCGGGTCTGACCGAAGACGCATGTGTTTTTTTTATTGTGGAGGATGAAGGAGCAGGCTACGATTACACCGGTATTTTGGAAAACAGCCGCGCAGGTGCGCAGGACTTCGGTGATCTATGTAATATAAAGGAGACGGGCAGAGGCCTTTTAATAATAAAAAGCCTGTGCGATAAAATCAAGTTTAATCAAAAGGGCAATAAAGTGATTGTCCTAAAAAGGCTGCAAAAAATTTAAACGGTTTTACCTTCTTCCCCTTAATTCTTCATAGATGTCACCAAGCTTAACGCCTCTCTCCACCATAAGCACCATAAGGTGATAAAACAGGTCCGCCATTTCATATTTTATCTCATCCTTGGACTTGTTTTTGGCTGCAATAATAACCTCCGCGGTTTCTTCACCCACCTTCTTCAGGATCTTGTCAAGCCCTTTCTCAAAGAGATAGTTGGTATAGGAACCCTCTTTGGGGTTAACGGTCCTGTCCACAATAACGTCATAGACTTCCTGCAGTATCTTATATCCGTCCGTGCTTTCCTGCTCCTGTCCCGGCCCTTCTTGAATGGAATCCTCCGAACCGCCCCTGTACAGTTCTCTGTAAAAGCAGGAGCAGTTTCCCGTATGGCAGGCCGCTCCCACCTGCTCCACCTGGATGAGCAGCGTATCCCCGTCACAGTCCACGCTCATGGACCGGATATTCTGGAAATGTCCCGAGGTCTCTCCCTTAAGCCAGAGTTTTTGCCTGCTCCGGCTCCAGAAATGCGTCCTGCCCGTTTCTATGGACTTCTGGAGAGATTCCATGTTCATGTACCCCACCATCAGGACCTCATTGGTCTTATAGTCCTGGATAACAGCAGGCACAAGACCGTTCTGGTCAAATTTTATTTCACTCAATATGTTATCCATAATGCCTCACCTTCAAATCTATAGGGTTTTAAGGCGTATACCGGTATCCCGCCGAAAGCGCCTTAACTATACAGTTTTTTATGCTGCGGCAAATAACCTGCAGCCTGCTACATTCTCACTTGAATTCCTCTTCCTTGCAGGTACTTCTTTAAATTCATGATTTCCATTTCCCTGTAGTGAAACAGGGAAGCCGCCAGCACCGCGTCCGCCCTGCCTTCCGTCAGTGCTTCATAAAAATGCTCCATGGTGCCCGCACCCCCTGAAGCGATGACAGGAATTTTGACACAATCGGAAATCTGCCGTGTCAATTCAATATCATAGCCGCTTTTTGTGCCGTCACAGTCCATGCTGGTCAGCAGGATTTCCCCTGCTCCCAGCTTCTCCGCTTCCACAGCCCATTCCACAGCGTCCTTCCCCGTATTCACCCTGCCTCCGTTCAGATAAACATCCCAGCCTGTTTTATCAGACCTTCTTTTTGCATCAATGGCTACGACTACGCACTGGCTTCCAAACCTCCATGCGGCCTCGGATATCAGCTCCGGCCTCTTTAAGGCGGCTGAATTGACGGATATCTTATCCGCTCCCGCCTTTAATATTTCCCTGAAGTCCTCAACAGTCCTTATGCCGCCTCCCACCGTAAAGGGGATGAAAACCTGTTCTGCAACCCTGCGGACTACATCCAGCATAATACTTCTTGCATGGGCGGAAGCGGTGATATCAAGGAATGTGAGTTCATCCGCCCCCGCCTTGTCATAGACCGCCGCCACCTCCACAGGGTCGCCTGCATCCCTTATATTGATAAAGTTTACACCCTTAACCACCCTTCCCCCGTGAACATCCAGGCAAGGGATAATCCGCTTTGTTAACATGACAAATGCCCCTTACTTCGCTATTTCAATTGCTTCCCTTAAATCTATGTCACCGGTGTACAGCGCCTTTCCAATAATTACGCCGTGCATTCCGATCTCTCTCAGGTTCTTGATGTCCTGCAAGGTACTTACTCCACCGGAGGCAATCACTTCTATTTTCACCGAATTCACCATTTCCTCCATGGCTTTAAGGTTTGGTCCCGACAGCGTTCCATCCTTGGATATATCGGTATAGATGATGGTCTTTGCACCCAGTTCCTCCATCTTCTTGGCAAATCCCACAGCCGTGAATTCGCTGGTCTTTGCCCACCCCTCAATGGCTACCATCCCGTCTCTCGCATCAATCCCTATAACAATATTGTTTTCAAAGGTTTTCACTGCATTTTTTACCAAATTGGGGTCTTTAACCGCAGAAGTCCCCAAAATGATACGTTGTATGCCCTTGCACAAAATGATTTCTATCATTTCTATGGTCCGTATTCCACCCCCAACCTGCAGTGGAATACCCAGGTTGACGGCCATTTCACTTATAACCGCAATATTCTGGGGCTGGCCTGTTCTGGCTCCGTCCAGATCCACTACATGCAGGTATTCGGCTCCAAGCCTCTCCCACTGGAGAGCCATATCCACCGGGTCATCCGAATACACGGTGACATTATTGAAATTCCCCTGTACCAGCCTTACACATTTTCCATTCTGCACATCGATTGCAGGATACACCTTCATAAAAAATCCCCCCACCTGACCATCAATTTAATTTATGACATCTGCAAAATTCCTTAGTACGGCAAGTCCTATGCTTCCGCTTTTTTCGGGATGAAACTGGGTGGCAAAAACATTTCCGCAGCAAACAGCCGCATCAAAATCAATGCCGTAGGAGGCAGTCGCTGAAACAATGTTTTTATCCGCCGCATCCAGGTAGTAGGAGTGAACGAAATAGACATAGGGGTGCTGGGGCAGGTTCCGAAAAAGGGGACACTCTTTTTTGAGCTCAAGGGCATTCCATCCCATATGGGGAACTTTCAGGCCCATGTTCAAAGGAAATTGCCTGATTTCTCCCCTGAAAATGCCTAAGCCCTCAACCCTTTCCCCACCTTCCTCACTATAATCGAACAGAAGCTGCATTCCCAGGCAAATCCCTAAAAAAGGCTTGCCTTTATGGATGACCTGCGTTACCACATCCGCCATACCGGCCTTTCTGAGGCTTGCCATCGCATCGGCAAAAGCACCTACGCCGGGCAGTACAACCGCATCCGAGTTGAGAATGAACTCTTTATCGGAGGAAATTTCAGCCTCACATCCGATAAACTTGAAAGCCTTCTCCACACTTTTCAAATTTCCAACACCGTAATCTATAACTGCAATCAAGGATAACCTCCACCCCGTCCTATAGTTTTTTGCCCGTGATGCGTTCGTAAGCTTCCATATACTTTGCTGCGGTTTTTTCTACCACCTCTTCCGGAAGCTCCGGTGCAGGAGGCTTTTTATCCCAGCCGGAGGATTCCAGGTAATCCCTCAGGTACTGCTTGTCAAAGCTCCTCTGGGGCCTTCCCGGCTCATATTCGTCTTCCGCCCAGAACCTGGAGGAATCGGGAGTAAACATTTCATCCGCCACAACCAGCTCGCCGTCTATGATGCCGAACTCAAACTTGGTGTCTGCCAGAAGCAATCCCTTTGTCTGTGCATACCTGCTGACTTTATCATACAGGGCAATACTCACATCCCTGAGTTTTTGCGCAAGCTCGGTCCCGATCCTATCCGCCAGCACCTCAAAGGATACATTTTCGTCGTGTCCTGTGTGTGCCTTGGTGGAAGGGGTAAAAATAGGCTCAGGCAGCTTTTGGGCCTGTACTAACCCTGCAGGAAGCTTAATGCCGCATATGCTTCCTGTTTTAAGATACTCCTTCAACCCAGAGCCTTCCAGGTATCCTCTCACAATGCACTCCGCATTGACCATTTCTGCCTTTTTTACCAGCATAGACCTTCCCTCCAGCTCCTCCTGAAACCGTGAAAGCCCCCCGGGATATTGGCTCACATCGGTAGTAAGCATGTGGTTTCCTATAATGTCCCTGGTATAATTGAACCAGAACTCCGAGATGCTGTTCAGCACCTTTCCCTTATTGGGAATAAGATTTGGAAAAACCACGTCAAAGGCGGATATTCTATCTGTCGCTATGAACAAGAGCTTGTCGCCCAAATCATATACGTTTCTTACCTTTCCTTTTATAAACAGGGGCAGTTTTATAAAATCCGTGTCGTTGACCAGCTTTGCCACACAGATCCCTCCTTAATTCACTCTTAATTTTCATCTCTTACAGCATTCCCTTGGTGGACATTACTCCCTCAATCCTGGGGTCTATCCGTGAAGCTTCGCCCAGTGCCCTGGCAAAAGCCTTAAAAACCGCTTCCACCATGTGGTGATGGTTCTTTCCGTAAAGCACCTTGATATGTAAATTTATACCTGCATTGAAAGCAAAGGCTTTAAAGAATTCCTCCACCAGCTCCATATCCATTTCTCCCACCTTACCCACGGCCGGCGGAGCGTCGAATACCAGGTAGGGTCTTCCCCCGATATCTACGGATACCATAGCTAAGGACTCATCCATGGGAACAAAGCAGGTCCCGTACCTCCGAATGGATCTTTTATCCCCCAGGGCCTGCTTTACCGCCAGCCCGGCTGCAATCCCCACATCCTCCACCGTATGGTGGGCATCAACCGCAAGATCTCCTACGGCTTTAATATTTACCTCAAAAAGCCCGTGCTTTGCAAACAGGGTGAGCATGTGGTCGAAAAATCCGATTCCCGTATCAATACGGCTTTTTCCTCCGCCATCCAGGTTTATGCAGAAATATATGTCCGTTTCTTCCGTTTTTCTTGTAATTTCACCTTTTCTATCCATCCATTACCTCACATTATATGAAAAATGCACCGCATTTTTCAGTGTCTTAAGCGGCCTATCCATACTGCTCAATCTTAATGCGTCTATAACGCATTGCATACTCATTATACCAGATACCCTTGTTTCAATTCTACCACTTCTGCCAATTTCTTTGAAAATGCCCTTCATCCCCTTGAGGTCGTCATTCAAACCTCACTTTTATGGCATTGGCATGGGCTGTCAGGCCCTCCGCTTCCGCGAAAAGAATTATGTCCTCTTTTACCCCCTCCAGGGCTTTTCTGGTGTAGGATATGATGCTTGACTTTTTGACAAAGTCACCCACATTCAACGGGGAGAAAAATCTGGCGGTCCCACTGGTGGGCAGGACATGGTTGGGGCCGGCGAAATAGTCTCCCAGGGGCTCGGACGCATAATGGCCGAGGAAAATGGCTCCCGCATTTTTTACGCCCCCCAGGATGTCAAAAGGCTCTTTTACGCACAGTTCAAGGTGCTCGGGCGCTATTTTGTTTACGACCTCCAGGGCTTCCTCCAGGCTCTCCGTTATCACGATAGCTCCATAGTCCTCTATGGATTTGCTCAATATATCCTTTCTGGAAAGGTAGGCTGCCTGCCTTTCAATTTCCTGCTGAACTTCATCCGCCAGCTTTTCCGAGTCGGTCACCAGTATGGCGGACGCCAGTACGTCATGCTCCGCCTGGGATAAAAGGTCTGCCGCTACAAACTTTGGATTTGCAGTATCATCCGCCACAACCGCAATCTCACTGGGACCGGCGATCATGTCGATATCACAGTAGCCGTACACCAGGCGCTTCGCCATGGCCACATAGATATTGCCCGGCCCTACAATCTTATCCACTTTAGGAATGCTTTCGGAGCCAAAGGCCAAAGCAGCCACAGCCTGTGCGCCGCCTACCCGGTAAATCTCATCAACGCCTGCCTCCCTGGCGGACACAAGGATGGCGGGATTTACGCCCCCATCCTTTCCCGGCGGCGTCACCATGACCACCCTTTCCACACCGGCGACCTTGGCCGGAACCACGTTCATCAATACCGACGAAGGATAGGCGGCGGTCCCTCCCGGAACATAGACGCCTACCAGTTCCAGCGGCCTATACACCTGTCCCAGTATGACCCCGTCCTTTTCGGGCGATATCCATGAATTTCCCTTTTGCTTCTCATGGAAGCTTTCGATGTTCCTCTTCGCCCTCTTTATAACCTGGACCAGCCTATCATCCACCATGCCGTATGCCGCCTCTATTTCTTCCTCCCGCACCCTCAGGCTGTCCTGTGAAAGCCTGACTCCGTCGAATCGCTGGGTATATTCAAGGATGGCCCGGTCTCCTTTCAGCCTTACGCTTCGGATAATTTCTTCCACTCTCCCGGCAACGTCGCCCATATCCATGGGACTCCTGGCCATAAGCTTCTCATACATACCGCTTTTCTTGTTCTTTCTTATGTCGACTACTCTGATCATCTGCCGTCCCCACTTTCTTCAAGCTTCCTTCTCACCCCGTCGATGAGACTGTTGATCCTTTCGCTTTGCATCTTCATGCTGACCCTGTTGACTACCAGCCTGGCACTGATATCCGCTATGGTATCCAGGATAACAAGGCCGTTTTCCTTTAGAGTCCTTCCGCTCTCCACCAGGTCGACAATCACTTCGGACAGTCCCACCAGAGGCGCAAGCTCCACAGAACCGTTCAGCTTGATAATTTCTATGGATTCGCGCCTTTTATGCTCAAAGTACTCCCTGGCTATTCTGGGATACTTGGTTGCCACACGCTTGTTGTTCAATTCATCCAGCTTCCCCTGCAGTTCCGGAGGCCCCGCCACTACCATCCTGCAGGCTGCAAAGCCCAGATTCAGCACCTCGTACAGGTGCCTGCCCTCCTCCATTAAGGTGTCCTTTCCCACCACCCCCAGGTCCGCTGCCCCATACTCCACATAAGTAGGCACATCCCCGGGCTTTACGAGAAAGAACTTGATTTTATTATTTTCATCGGCAAATATCAGTTTTCTGGAAGGGTTTTTGAATCCCGAGCAGTCAATTCCCATTCCTTCGAACAATTCTATAGATAAATCCGTCAGGCGCCCTTTGGACAGCGCTACGGTCAAATACCTCATTTTAAAGCCTCCTGCTCCTATGTTATATGTCGAGTGTTTGATCTTTAAGTCCTATAGGGCTAAAAGAATGTATCTGTACCTCATAAGGCCTTATTCATAAGCTGTCCCATGGTTGCATCCGAAACCTCACCCGTGATTATATTATGAAGCTGTATATGCTCATCGTCAAGTATATACAGAATTCCCCCTATTCCTTTGCTCCTTGCGTACTCCTTCAATTCCTCGATGCCGTATCCGGTAATGTCCATCTCCACACCCAGCCCCTGCTTTCTCAGCTCATCGGCAATCCTAAAGGCATTTCTCCTTCCTTTTTCCGTATAGCTGACCAGGCTGTCCACACAGGGCTTTTCCGCAGGAACTTTTTGCCTGTCCAGGGCGGTCATAACCATATTGATTCCCAGTGAAAAGCCTGTGGCAGGACACTTTTCACCATACTGCCCGATAAGGTCGTCATACCTCCCGCCGCTTAAGATGGGAAAGCCCACACCGTAGGTAAAGCCCCTGAATATAATTCCCGTGTAATAGTTCAGGCTCTGGAGCATGCCCAGGTCTATGGATACATAATCGCTCAAGGAATAATCTTCCAGTATCCTAAGGACACTTCTCAAGTTTTCCAGGGCATGAATGGAACGTTCATTGACAGTGATTTTTTCCACCCTGTCAATAATATCGGCAGAGCCAAACAAACCCGGAAGATTGAAAATTAATTCCTTTAATTCTCCCGGAATATTATAGCCCTTCACAATCTCCTCGATGCCGAGGAAGTCCTTCCTGTCGATCAATACCCTCATCTGCTCTATATCCTGTCCCGACAATCCCGTCTGCTCCATCAGGCCTTTAAAAAAATCCACCTGGCCTATATCAATCTGGAAATCCTTAAGACCTGCCGCCTTCACCGTGTGTATGGCCGTCGCAATGACCTCCGCATCAGCTTCCGGCGTACTTGACCCCACAATTTCCACTCCCGCCTGGGTAAACTCCTTTTGCTTACCGCCTCCCAGTTCGTTGTACTTGAAGGCGTTCTGTATATAGGAAAACCTGAGGGGATACCGGGCACCTTTAAACTTGGTGGCAGCGATCCTGGCAATGGGTATGGTAATATCCGGCCTCAGCACCAGGATCCTTCCCTGCTGGTCGAAAAACTTGAACATGGTCTCCTGGGGTGTGATATCCGATTCGGTAGAAAATGTATCGTAAAATTCCAGTGTAGGGGTTTCTACCTCAAGGTACCCGTACGAGTTGAACAGCTTTCTTATTTTAGCCTCAAGGCTTCTTTTCAGGTAACATTCCTCAAAAAGTATATCCTGCACCCCTTCCGGGGTATATATCTTCCATTTGGCCAATTTGGACGCCCCTTTAGCGTTTTAATTTAATGTGATAAAGTTATAAAGTTATAAATTGATGAATTACTACTATTATAGATACGAACGCCCCATTTGTCAATAATTTTGCCATTTGAGAAATAAAAATTGATATTGATCCATGGGGACACACCGCTGCTTTGCGGGTCAGCCCCTCTGCGGAATGTCCCCGATATCCCAATCTTAAAGTGCTCCACCTCTCAAACCCCAATTTTTAGCTACAGCATACGGTATCCATAAAAAAAAGCCGGAATAAAGTAGCCGGCCCGAACATATATATAACAGCGTTTTTTAATGGACAAGATGCCGTTTAAAAATCCTGTTTGTTAACAAACGTCTTTTCCTATCTCATTGAATTTTTAATAGTCCAAGGGCAGCCAATTGATGGCCTTTTCAATGTATTTATCCCAGAATATCCAGTCGTGGATGCCGGGGCCTTCTTCATAGGTAAACTCCACCCCCTGCGCCTGCAAAAAGTCGCGGTAGTCCCGGTTTTGGCGGATCAGGAAGTCTTCGGACCCACAGGCCAGATATATTTTGGGGATGTCTGCGTTTTGCCGCTTCAGTATGGCAATCAAGGCTTCCGGATCCTTGTCGCTGCCCATGAGCTTTGTCAGGTCGCCAAACACACTCTCGTAATAGCCTCTCTTTGCAAAATTTACGGGCGCATCATGGGTGGAGACCATGGCATCCCGCAAAATCAGGGCGGAAGACAGGGCTATAATGCAGCCGAAGGTATCATGGTACTTAAGGCCGTTCCGCAGTGCCCCGTACCCTCCCATGGAAAGTCCCCCGATGAAGGTATCCTCCCGCCTGCAGGAAAGGTGAAACAGCTCCCTTGTCTGATCCACCAGCTCTCTGCCGATAAATTCCCCGTACATATCGCCGGAGGCTTCATGGTCCACATAAAAGCTGTTGTCTCCGGAGGGCATAATCACTGCCAGATTCTTTCTCTGCGCCAGGCTCTGTATTGACGTGCCGCTAATCCAGTCGGTATAATTGCCGAAAATGCCGTGAAGAAGGTAAAGGGTCTTAAAGGGCTTCTTTTCAGGTGCGGGTTCTCCGGGAATAGGAAGGCTGTCTGTGGGAATGACCGCATTGAAAGTAACTGTGCGGCTTAAAGATTTGGATATAAAATTAACCTGTACCAGTGCCATAAGAGTGTTTCCTCCTTATAACAAAATTAGGTCTCCTTTCAGAATCCATCAAAACCGATGGGAAATCATGCAAGACCCATAAGCTTGCATTTATGTCCAAATAAATTGTAATACATCTGCGAAAAATAAAATATTTAAAATTTGTTTTTATATAAAATAATATTTGCTGTTTTTCAGCCTTATAAAAGCAGAACCTCGCGCTTCTTTCCAATGGACAGCAAAACCGGCATCGGAGGCGCCTCCCCCTGCCCCGCGGAACTTGGGCAGAAAGCCGGAGGGCGGGTGGACCGCCGGGTTGAACATCCGTGGCAAAAAGTATATAATATATAATATTTTATTGGATTTAAAGCCGGCCCAGGCCGGCGCAAAGGAGTTATCCCACAATGTTCAATGCAGTCATTTTCGATTTGGACGGAACACTGCTGAATACCATACAAGACCTGGCAAATTCTATGAATGCGGTTTTAAGCCATTTCGGCTTTCCAACCCACAGTGTGCAAAAGTATAAATACCTGGTGGGCATGGGAATGGCAAACCTGGTCAGAAGTGCGCTGCCAGAAGGAAGCTTCAATGAATCCGGCCTGCCCCGGTATATTGAGATGTTCCGTGAGGAATACGGCAAGCGCTGGGATGAAGCTGCCCGGCCCTATGAAGGGATCCCGGAGCTCCTGGATGAACTGGCGGGAAGAGGCCTGAAAATGGCTGTGTTGTCCAACAAGCCCGACAATTTTACACAGCTTATAATAACCAAGCTCCTGCCCAGCTGGAAGTTCGACGCGGTTTACGGTGAGCGCCCTTCGGTGCCCAGGAAGCCGGACCCTGCAGGAGCCCTGGAAATTTCCCGGCTGCTCGGCATACCTCCCGTGGAATTCTTGTACCTGGGAGACAGCGGGACGGATATGGACACCGCCAATGCCGCCGGCATGTATGCCGTCGGTGCTCTATGGGGATTCCGGGACAGGGCCGAACTGGTTGCCCACGGCGCAAAAGCGGTCATCGAAAAGCCGGAGGACCTGCTGAAATTTTTGTAATAAAGGTTTTAGGAGGTGTTTTTAGAGGACAGCTTTAGTATAAAGTCATAAAAAAGGGTGAACTTGCCGCAAAGGTAAATAAAAAATAACAATTCTAAAGGTCCCAAACAATAGTAAATCTGCAAGGAGTCTTTCGGCTCCTTTTCATTTTGGCTATATCCGGTGGGGAGAGCTAAAAAGCCAACAGCTTCGGAATTTTTTTACAAAATTGTAATAAAAATTTATAGACCGCTCCCTGTGATATACTGTTAAATAATAACAGGAGGTGACGATATGTCGGCATTTGACACGTTAAACAAACTGTTAAGCAAAATACCGAAGCATAACGGCAAAGGCAGCGTGGAGAAAGACGCCAAGGTAAAAGATCCGCCGGACAAAAATGTGGGAAAAGCGAATAAATAGATGAAAGCCCTGGGAACGGCGTCCATGTATCCGGGAAGCTGTTCCCAGCCATAACCGGGTAAGAAATATGGTCAATTCAACTTCTTCAAGTTTGCAAAAGCGGCCATGAGCCTTTTCATGCCGGCATTTTCAAACTGGATTTCCAGCTTGAAATCGCCGTTCTCCTCTTCCGCGGAAGTTATAATTCCCACTCCGAATTTTTTGTGCTCCACCCTGTCGCCCACATGAAAACTCATCCGGTCCAGGTCTCTTTCAGCTTGAAAGGCCGCTGCAGGTCTTGAATTGCCCGGCACCTCATAATTATACCCGAAGGCTCCCTTTGTATTCCTTCCGGTCAGGGCCGGACTGTTTTTTGTTTTTTTAACTTTCCCCTCAATCAGCTCCTCCGGTATCTCTCTTAAGAATCTGGAAGCCCTGTTATAGGTGGTATTACCGAAAAGTGTCCTGCTGTGGGTGCTTGTCAGGTACAGCTTTTCCTTTGAGCGGGTGATCCCCACATAACACAGTCTTCTTTCTTCTTCCAGCTCATTTTCATCGGTCATGGACCGGTATCCGGGAAAAACGCCTTCCTCCATGCCCACCATGAAGACTACGGGAAACTCCAGTCCCTTGGCGCCATGAAGCGTCATAAGGACCACACTGTTGTTTTCATTCTCAAGGTCGTCCACCTCAGATACCAGGGATATGTGGGCAAGGAAATCTTCCAATCCTTTTTCTTCGCTTTGCCCTTCAAATTCCAGGGCAACGGATATCAGCTCCTTGATATTTTCTATCCGTGTTTCGGACTCCACCGTATTGTCTTCCTGCAGCTCCCCCAGTATGCCGGACTGCTGGATTACATCTTCTATCAGGTCGGGGACCGGAGTAGTTTCCTTCAGGGCCCGGAACCTGGAAATCAGTGAAACAAAGCCCTTCAGCCTGGAAGAAGCCCTTTGAAGCTCAGGGATGTCGGCTGCGGAGGAAATAATGCTGAACAGGCTGCAGCCCCTTTTTGACGCGATACTCTCCGCAGTTTCCAGGGTGGCGCTTCCTATGCCTCTTTTGGGAACATTGATGATTCTCTTCAGACTGATATCGTCAGAAGGGTTTTGTATGACCCTTAAATAGGCGATGACATCCTTAATTTCCTTCCTGTCATAAAACCGGAGTCCCGCAAATATTTTATACGGAATCCCCTCACGCATGAAAGACTCCTCCATCACACGGGATTGCGCATTGATTCTATAAAGCACGGCAAAGTCCTTATACTGCCTGTTTTCATATTTCACAAGCTCTTTGATCTCATTGGCCACAAAAAAGGCCTCGTCATGCTCATTATTGCCTTCGTAGCACTGTATTTTTTCGCCCTTCGGATTATCCGTCCACAATTTTTTCTTTTTTCTCCCCATATTGTTCTTTATAACACTGTTTGCGGCGTCCAATATGGTCTGGGTAGAGCGGTAGTTTTGCTCAAGCTTTATGACCCTGCAGCCCTTGAACTCCTTCTCGAAGTCCAGTATATTCCTTATGTTGGCTCCTCTCCAGCTGTAAATCCCCTGGTCGTCATCCCCCACCACGCACAGGTTCCTGTGGTCCTGTGCAAGCAAGCTCACGAAAGAGTACTGTGCCGTATTGGTGTCCTGATACTCGTCCACAAGCACGTACTTGAATTTTCTCCGGTAAAACTCCAGCACCGGAGGAAAATCCTGGAACAGCTTTATGGTAAGCATGATAATATCGTCAAAGTCAAGGGCATTGTTTTGTTTCAGTTTTTTTTGATAGAGCTGGTAAACAGCCGCTATCTTTGACATTCTGAAATCGGATGCATACATTTTGGCGTACGTCTCCGCCTCAATAAGCTCGTCTTTTGCCTTACCCACCATGTCGAGAACGGCTTTGGGAGGAAAATTCTTCTCATTCAGGTTCAATTCCTTAAGGCAGTCCTTGACCACCGTCTGCTGGTCCGCAGAGTCATAAATTACAAAGCTCCTATCATAGCCCAGCTTCTCAATATCCCTTCTTAAAATTCTTACACATGCGGAGTGAAAGGTGCTGATCCAGATAGCCTCACTTTGTTCCCCCACAAGGAGGTCTACCCTCTCCCTCATCTCTCTGGCGGCCTTGTTGGTAAACGTAATTGCCAGTATGCTCCCAGGGAGTACACCTTTCTCTTTTATAAGATAGGCAATCCTGTGGGTCAAAACCCTGGTTTTGCCCGAACCTGCCCCGGCCAGGATAAGCAGCGGCCCTTCGGTGTGTAAAACCGCTTCCTCCTGTTGCTTGTTCAATCCATTCAGTAGCTCCATAATCCTCTCCTAAAACGACTATACGCCTACAATTTTCGATTAATACTACAATGACATACTTTGTAAAGAAAACATATCTGAAGGACGATTTTCCAGCGAAACAAAATAGTATTCATTTCGGCATTCGCATTATTATAATTATAGATTAATTTTTATCTGCGGGCAACAAAGAAAAGAGAACCATAAAATATTCTCCTATAGGAGGCTGTGAAAAAAGAGACCAGCCTCCTATAATTCCATTCCAATCCGGGTATATAATAATAGAATATATTCTGCAGTTTGGGAGGTCTATGATGGACGACACTTTAAACAAAAAGGAAAGGGAAATTCTTGAAAAAATCGAGGAGACCAAAAAGCGCTTTCCATACCATTCGGTACAGCCTTACCTGATTCAAGAGCTGGAAGAGCTTGAAGAGCAGTTGGAGGAAATAAGGAAGAAAAAAAGAGCTGAAGGATGACTGCAAAAGGAAAACCCGGCGGCCCGCCGGGTGCTTCCTTTCAACCGATATTCTATGGTCTGCTTGCTCATTGCCGTTGACTCAAGATTCAGGCTCAATTAATCCGTAATTGCCGTCCTTTCTTTTGTAAACCACATTAACCTGCTTTGAATCCGCATTGGAAAACACGAAAAACTCATGTCCTATCAGATTCATTTGCAATATGGCCTCTTCCACCGTCATAGGTTTAATGGCGAACTTTTTAGTCCTTAAAACCTTGAACTCCTGTTCCTCTTCCACATCCTGACTGAAGCCGGAGCCGCCATCAAGCTTGAAAGCATTTGCATGCAGCTTTTTTTGCAGCCTGGTTTTATATTTGCTTATCTGCCTTTCAACGATATCCGCCGCTTTGTCAATGGACGTATACATGTCGCTGTCCGCAACTTCCGCTCTAATGACCATCCCGTTGAAAGGAATGGTAACCTCCACAATTTGCCTGTTCTTCTGGACACTCATTGTTACCTGAGCCTCGGTATCCTCATTGAAAAATTTCTCAATTTTCCCCAGTTTCTTTTTTACCTTTTCTTGTAAGGCTTCTGTAATATCCATATTCTTTCCGCTGACTTTAAATCTCATATGCACCACTGGCTCCTTTCATTTTTTTGTTTAGTATTGCAAAAATCGGTTTTGTATATAATAAGATAAGCCAAATTTTCCAAAGAATCGTAAAATTCTTTATACCGGGTATTTTCAATCCAATTGAGAAAATTTGATCATCTTACGGGTCGAGCAATACATGGTAAAGTCTTGTGCACAAATATTATTTCTACATCAAGCAGATAGATTCCTCTTAATAAATATAATATGCATGAAATTTTGCTTTAATAATTTGTAAGACCCACAACCCTGTTTTATGAATTTACCTCCGGCTTATCCACAGTTCTTTCACAAAACAGGTGTTTTGTGCATATAAGTTCTGTGGATAATGTGAATAAAACTGTGAATAATTTAAATCAGCTTGTTTTGGCTGTGGATAACAATGTTGCTTTCTATTTTTATTTTTTTGTTGTTATGTAAAGTACAGTAAAACGCAGAATTAAAAAAATGTAACATTCATATATTTTTTATTGTTTTAATTGTTTATATTGAAAAAAATGCGCCACACTCCTATGGAAACCAGAATAGAATACCCTGGGTAAACAAAGTGCTCCGCAGCAGAATTCAATTCGGGAAGCGGAGCACAAGAATCAGAATGTGCATTTTTAATATTTTGAACACACTAAAAATTCGGTGTGTTGAAAAACACCAGAATGTCCATAGAAAAACTATTTTTCTCTTCTTTACGCAGTAAGGGATTATTTATGATTTGAAAAGCATGAACTGCAATATACAGGCTTATCCAAATGTGGTTTGAAAGGAATTTTTGTCGGGGCCCCACAATCTGCACACACTGCATCATACATTTCCCTATCCTTCTTCATGGATGAGTCTTTCCCCATCTGAGCTTTTCTGATACTTCTGCACTCCTTGCACCTGGTAGGCTCGTTCTGAAACCCTTTTTCGGCATAGAACTCCTGCTCCCCTGCAGTAAATATGAACTCGCTGCCACAATCCTTACAAACCAAACTTTTGTCCTGGAACATAAAAGAATCGCCTCACTTTGAAATAAATAATGGAGCCCTCTATTAGAGTCGCACGGATCATCATTAGAAAACAGTGACATGCAGGCATCTAGGGCAAGTTATATAATATTACAAAAACCAAGTATTGTCAAGGATTTTAGAGAAGCGCAGAGACGGTGGGAAAAGGGCGGGGACAGTGGTTCCCCTTCCATGAGGTGGAAGGAGGAGCACCGTCCCCGCCCTTTCCTTTTTCAGTTCTCCCGTCCTATTTCGTCTCCGGTCCTTTCTTTTCCAGCTCGTCAAAGTTCCTTACATAGTCCGGCCTGCTGGTGAAGTCCTTGCCGGTAAAATAGTTGATCCAAGCCGCTGTCTTATAGAGAGATCCGTCCACAGGCGGAATATAGTCTCTTCTCAGCTTATCCGCGTCTTTTACGCAGTCCTTCAGCCTGTCATAGGCCAGAACATAAGCACACTTCTGTTTGTTGGGGTACACCTCGCACCAGCCGTTGTAGCTGCCGCCGCAGGGTCCGTTTCTCTGCTGCTTGGGACACTTGGACATGGGGCATACGTACCCGCGCTCAACCATGGCACAGTCGCCGCAGAAACGGCATCCGTTTCCGAAAAATTTCAGCATGTGCTCAAACCACTCAAAAGGCTTTTCCAGCGGTGAATCCGCTATGAGCTTAATGGCAGCTTTCCCCAGTTCATGGAAAGGCGCTCCGTGTTCGAAAACCAAAACGTGCAGTAGATGGAACATCCTGAAACCCAGGTGGAACTTTTTATCTCCGGTCTTGCTGAGGTCTACGGGCTTTTCGGTATTCCAGTTGGAATCAGGCTGCTTTTCATAGTAATAAAAATGAGCGCCCTCTTTGTGCAGGGACTGGAACTCCTCGGCAATATCCTGCCAGTTCTTGGTGAGCTCTTCTCCCTTTTCAATGATATACTGGACATCCGAATATTTCAGGCCGTGTCCGCCGATATTAATCCCATCCGTTTTCAGACCTCTGCAAACCGCATACAATTTGGCAGACCTTAAAAGCTGAGCTTCCTTGTGGTTGCTGTACCTGCCGCGTTCCTTGTCAATTTCCCACAGCATTTCGTCGGGAATATAGCAGCCCGGGATCTTGTTCTCGTTCATCATCTTTGCAACCCCATAGGGCAGCAGGAATACGTTTCCTACCAGAGGAACATTGAGGCCGTTCTGTTTCATGAAGATTTTGAGCTCTTCAATTTTTCTCGGGTCATAGCCTATCTGGCTAATGACAAACTGTGCACCCATTTTTACCTTCTTGAAAAGCTTGTAGTACTGGGTCACCTGCTCCTGCTCCGTCCTTTTGAAGGGAGACACCACAACCCCCGGGAAAAAGTGGGTGGGGGGCAGCTTGGTTACGCCTTTTCCGGCCGGAATCTCCTCGCCCTTGTTCATGTCGCTGATCATTTTGACCGCCTGCACCGAATCGATGTCAAAAACTTTACCCGCCTGGCTTGAGTATCCTTCCACGGGATAGTCTCCCGTCATGACAAGCAGATAATTCAGTCCTGCCCTTTCTAAAGCATACAGATCGCTGTGGATGCTGTTCCTGTTTTTATCTTTGCAGGTAAAGTGTATCAAAGGGTCAATGCCCATTTTTTTAATCTCCTGAGCCAGGGCATAAGGAAGTATGGCAGGTTTTCCCCCGGGATTGTCGGTCAGTGTGACACCATGAATCCTCGGGTCCTTGGCTGCAAGCTCAGCCATTTTAAGAGCCTCTTCCTGGTGCTTGTCAAAGGATCCCCGGCCGGGAATCAATTCCCATGTGATGGATACTGTATCGGGACTTGTCAATGCTTCACGCAATGATAATTTTTTCTCCTCCATATACATAACTCCTTTATATAAAATTTCCTATGCAATACTTACTTTACAAACATGGACGCAACGGATGACGTCCAGCTTGTCAGCGGTCCGGCATAAACCCCCAGAAAAATGGTGGCCGCAGAGGAGACAACCATTACGGTTTTGAGGGATGCCGGCACTGTAACAGGTTCATCGGATTTCACCTGTCCTGTGAGCATTACCCGGATAACCATAACGTAGTAGTAGAGGGACACCACACTCATGCCTATTGCAACCAGGGCCAGCCATACATACCCTTCCTTGATTATAGAAGCGAATAAATAGAATTTCCCTACAAAACCTGCCGCCGGAGGAATTCCCGCCATTGAAAGAAGGCTTATCATAAGGACGGCGGTGACCAAGGGGGAACGTTTCCACATGCCGCCGAAGTCTTCTATTTCATCGCTGCCCGTTATATTCGAAAGGGCTGTGACCGACGCAAAGGCCCCTGCGTTTGCAAATATATAGATGAAGATGTAGTAGAGCATGGCTCCCACACCCATCCCTGTAAAAGCTACCAGGCCCAGCAGGATGTATCCTGCATGGGCAATGCTTGAGAAAGCAAGCATCCTTTTAATATTCTTTTGCGGTATGGCAATCAGGTTGCCTACAATGATTGTCAATACAGCCAGCATTATAATTATACCAGAAAAGTTCACATGTTGCGATGGAAGAACCTGCAACAGCAGACGGATCAGTACGGCAAAACCCGCCGCTTTTGAGCCCGTGGCCAGAAACGCCGTAATGGGCGTAGGCGCTCCCTCATAGATATCAGGAGACCACATGTGGAACGGAACAGCGGATATTTTAAACCCAAAACCGGCTAAAACCATAACAATAGCCAGTATCAGGGCCGGGCCCAGCCCACCGCTTTGCAGGCAGGTTATAAAGCCTGCATATTCCGTGGTCCCGCTAAGGCCGTAAAAGATGCTCAAGCCGTATAAAAGCACGGCTGAAGACATTGCACTCAGCAAAACATATTTTACGCCCGCTTCGGAGGACTTTAGACTGGACCGGTCGAAAGCCGTCAGTATCACAAAGGAGATGGTCATCAGCTCAAGCCCGATATACAGCGTGATAAAATCATTGGACGACACCATAACCATCATGCCCAGCAGGGCAAACAGCAAAATGGAGAAGTACTCGCCCTTGCCTTCCCGGAACCGCTTTGTATAGCTCAAGGACATCAAGATCACCAGTATGGCGGCAATCATAAAAATTTCCTTAAAGTATTTGGACAGTGAGTCCAGCGTATACAGCCCGTAAAGGAATGTGCCGCTCCTGCCCGCATCGCCGGATAAACTGAAGGCCAGTATGCCCAGAAGGCCCACGACCGCAATGTAGCCGTTTGCTTTTTTGTGGTCCGGCGGAAGCAGCAAGCCTGTCACCAGCAGCACCAATCCAAGGAGAGCAACAAGAATTTCTATTGTAACAGCACTGAAATCCATTAGAATATCCCTCCTATTTTTAAGGATACAAATTTTTCAGCCAGCGGCGCCACACCACTGTTGATCATATCCATAATCAAGTGAGGGAAAAAGCCGAACAGGAGCAATACCCCTCCTAAAAGCACAATCGGTACCATTTCTACACCTTTCGCATCTTTAATATGGTCCCATTTTTCATTCCTTGGCCCGAAAAAGGTCTGCTTCATAACCCGCAGCGCATAAATCGCCGTTACTACAACCGCAAAGATGGAAATTACTGAAAGCACTTTGAAAACCTGAACAGCTCCCACAAAAATGGCGAACTCGGACACAAAGTTGAACATTCCGGGCAAACCCAGGGAAGCGAGACTGGCAATCATAAAGCCTGCGGCAACCCTTGGCATCTGGTGGGCCAGGCCGCCGTAGTCCGCGATTTCCCGGGTATGAGTTTTATCATAGATATTCCCCACAAGGGAGAAGAACAGGGCCGCCATAATTCCGTGGGCAAACATCTGTCCCACGGCCCCGTCGATGGCCGCCGCATTCAGGGAGGCAATGCCTATGAGCACATAGCCCATATGGCTCACCGAAGAGTTTGCCACCACATATTTTATATCCTTCTGCACCATGGCCACCACAGCGATATAGACCGCATTGACGGTAGCCAGCGCGGCGATGAGCGGAGCCCAGAATTTTGCCCCCTCAGGCAGAAAGTTGATGCCTATGCGGATGATGGCATATCCGCCCAGCTTCATAATAACACCCGCCAGCAGCATGCTGATGGCCGTAGGGGCCGCCGAGTGCCCATCCGGCGTCCAGCGGTGCAGCGGGAACATGGGCACCAGCACTCCGAACCCGATGATCAGCAGGAAAAACGCAAATTTCTGAAAGGCCGGGTCATACTTGACCGAGGCAAGAGTGGCAATGTCAAAGGTATAATAGCCAAGTCCCCTGGACGGATCGGCAGCATAGAGGAAAATGGTTATGAGCCCGATGAGCGCGATGGCGCTTCCTCCCAGCAAATACAGCGTATACTTCATGGACGCGTATTCCTTGTACTTGCTCCCCCATACGTTAATCAGTATGAACTTAGGTATAACGGCCATCTCAAGGAAGAAGAACATGAAAAACATGTCCCTGGACATGAATACCCCGAACACTCCTCCCACAAGGAACAGCATGTAAAAGAAGAACTCCTTCGGCCGGTCTTCCAGCTTCCAGGACACAAATACGCCGCTGAAAAGGATGATGGCTGTCAGAAGCACCATGGGCATGCTCAGGCCGTCCACACCCAGGGCGTAATTCACTCCAAAAGTCTTGACCCACGGAATGTTCTCAACATACTGCATTCCACCTACAGTCCTGTCATATCCCGCATAGGCCAGTACCGCAAGTATCAAGGATACGGACGAAAACAGGGCTGCGGTCACCTTTATGGCTTTGGAATTCTTCCCCGGGATGAGAAGCACCGCGATGGAACCTATGACGGGTGCCAATAGTATTGTTGAAAGAATAGGAAAACCCATTACTTTATTACACCTCCCAGCAGCGGTGTGGACGCGAGAAGTACGAAGAATACTACCGCTCCGAAAATAACCAGTGCATAATTTTGCAAAGCCCCCGTCTGGGTCAGGCGAAGTTTGGAACCCGTAAAGCCTACCAGTTTTGCAAACCCGTCAAAGAATCCGTCTATGATGTGATGGTCCACCCAATCCAGTGCTTTGCCTGTCATAAACATAACCTTGTCAAAAAGCCATTGATAAAAATCATCTATATAATACTTGTTCCACAAAAGCTTATACAAGCCGCTGAATTTCTTCGCGATGCTTTCGGCAGGAATGGCTTTCCTGCTGTAAATCAGCCACGCAGTAAAGATGCCGGCCAGCGCCGCCACCGTGGACAATCCGGCCACCCCCAAATCCAGGTGCGGAATTTCGGGCTCCCCGAAAAACACAAAGGTACTGAAGCTCTTTCCGAAAGCCTCATAAAACCAGGGTGAATTCAGGAACCCTGCCAGCACTGCAAAGACCGAAAGCAGCACCAGGGGAAGGGTCATGAGCCAGGAGGTCTCGTGGGCGTGGTGGTCCGACTTCTTCTCTCCGAAGAAGGCGACGAAGATGAGGCGGAACATGTAAAACGCCGTCATAAAGGCCACAATTACCCCCAGCACAAACAATCCCGTAAAATTGTGATGCTGTGCTGCCAGCAGTATTTCATCCTTGCTCCAGAAGCCGGCCAGAGGGAAAACACCTGCCAGGGCCAGGGAGCCGATGACAAAGGTCCACGTGGTCACGGGCATTTTTTTGCTTAAGGCACCCATTTTAAACATGTCCTGCTCATGGTGCATGGCATGAATCACACTGCCTGCGCCAAGAAAGAGGAGGGCCTTGAAAAATGCGTGGGTGGTCAGGTGGAACATACCGGCCGTCAGGCTGCCCACCCCCATAGCCATAACCATATAGCCCAGCTGGCTTAAGGTGGAATAGGCCAGCACCCGTTTGATATCCTTCTGCACAATGGCTATGGATGCGGCGAACAGGGCGGTAAAACCGCCTATATATGCAATAACGAGCATCGTTGTCTCAGAGCTTTCAAACAGTATAAAGCCGCGGGCGATCAGGTACACACCGGCGGCAACCATGGTGGCCGCATGGATGAATGCACTGACGGGCGTGGGGCCCTCCATGGCATCAGGCAGCCACACGTGCAGCGGGAATTGGGCGGATTTCCCCACAGGTCCTATAAAAATTAATATGCCGATCAGGGTAATAAAGGCGGCATCCTTTGTGTGTTCAATGGCTGGCCCCAGTTCCGCAAAGTTGAAGGTGCCGAAGTATACGAACAGCAGAATGATGCCCACCATAAAGGCAAAGTCGGCCCAGCGGTTTGTAATGAACGCTTTTTGGGCTGCATCCGCCGCACTGGGCTTGTGGTACCAGAAGCCGATGAGCAGATAGGAGGACAAACCGACCAGCTCCCAGAAAACGAACATCTGAAAGTAATTATTTGCCACCACCAAACCCAGCATGGAAAATGCAAACAGGGAAAGGTAGGCAAAGTACCTGGAAAATCCTTCATCCCCTTCCATGTACCCTATGGAAAAGAGGGTCACCAGTATGGCTATAAAGGTGACGATAAAAAGCATTGCGGCCGACAGCGGATCAATCAGCAGCCCCATTTGAACATTCAAGCCCCTGAAGTTTCCCATCTCAGGAATGTTCAGCCAATTTACCGCTATTTCAATTGCTTTTGGATCCTGCACCTTCTCTATGAGGATGCCCAAAGCCACTACAAACGATGCTACCATCGAAGCAAGCGCATAAGCGGCACTGGCCGCCTTGGACTTTTTTAACAAGAAAACAATAGCTACAAAAGATGAGAACGGTAACACCGGAATCAACCAAGCGTATTGACTCATGTAAACAATTCACCTGCCCTTTTGTTTATACTTACCATTTCAGCAAATTCAGGTCATCTACAGCGGTAGACTTGCGATGACGGTAGATAGATATAATCAAAGCCAGACCGACGGCGACCTCTGCCGCTGCCACCACCATAATAAATATTGCAAATACGTGCCCTGTCAATTTCGCAGGTGCTAAAAAACGGTTAAAGGCCACAAGGTTGATATTCACCGAATTGAGCATCAGTTCTATCCCCATGAAAACGGCAATGGCGTTTTTCTTTGTAACGGCTCCGAACAGCCCGATGCAAAAAAGCGCCGCAGCCAGAATCAAATAGTGCTGTAAAGTGATCATTTGGATTGGTCCACTCCTTTCCCCAGGATGATTGCGCCCACCATGGCTACCAGGAGCAGCAGGCCGGCGGCCTCAAACGCCACCATATTGGGTCCCAGAAGGAGGTCGGCAATTTGGCCTGCCGTTGATTCCACCGGTCGTGTTGAGACAAGCCCTATCCACTCGGTAGCCACCATCAAGCGGGTAATAATTACAAAAAGAAAGGCCGCGACGAAAAATGCCGCCACTCCGAAGCTGTTGTTCAGATTGCTTCTGTCCATGTTGTCCCTTCGTGAAAGCATGACTCCGAAGACAAGCAGTATGGATATGGCTCCAATATAGACCATAATCTGGACCACCGCCAGGAAGTCCGCCTGCAGCATGACATAGATGCCAGCCACACCCAGGAAGGTGACAATCATGAACAGGGCGCTGTGCACCAGATTTTTGGAAGTCACCATCATCAGGGCGAAGACGATGATGATGAAAGCCAGCAGATAAAACACTATATTAGACATTACCGCTGAAACAATCGCATTAAAATCCATTCTCTATCCCCCCTATTCTCCGGCTGCCGTTTTGGCATCCCCCGGTTGTGCAGGCGTCTCTTCGGGCCTGGGTTCTTTTCCTTTCCAGGTGTAGATTGCTCCCTCTCTGGAGAAGCAAGCCAGCTCAAAATCCGTTTTGAAGCTCAAGGCACCCTTAGGGCAGGCATTTACGCACAACCCGCAAAACAGGCAGTATCCAAGATTTATGCTGTATTTTTCGAGGACTTTTTTCCCCTGTTCGTTTTTAAAAGTATCCAGCTTAATACAGCTATTGGGACATTCATTGGCGCAAATCCCGCAGGTTATGCACTTCTCCGCGTCAAAATCCAAAGAGCCGTGGGAACGCGGTGTAATCACCGGCATCACATCGGGATAATCCTGCGTAATCTTCTTGCTGAAAAACCTTTTCAATGTTATACCCATTCCTTTCAGTATACCGGTTCCAATCATGTCCTACACCCCCCCCATTCCGGTAAAATATTGATAGAGCTTGATTCCGATACCCGTTAAGAAAATATTCAGGATGGATAGGGGTATCAGCACTTTCCAGTTCAGCTTCATCATTTTATCAATTCTTATACGCGGCAGTGTCCAGCGAATCCACATAATAAAGAAAACCATCAGCAGCGTTTTGATGAGGAACCACAGCCAGGACGGGAGCAGCGGGCCCTGCCACCCGCCGAAGAAAAGCGTGACTGCGATGGCGGCCATGCTGAACATGTTTGCATACTCCGCCAGGTAAACCAGTCCGAATTTCATTCCCGCATATTCGGTGATAAAACCCGCCACCAGCTCCGACTCCGCTTCGGGCAAGTCAAAGGGCGACTTGTTCAGTTCAGCCATGGCCGTGATCATGAAAACCACGAAGGCTAAAGGCTGCAAGAACACAAACCACACGTTTTTCTGGGCGTTGATGATATCGGTCATATTCATGGATCCCGTGAGCATAATGATTCCAAGCAGTGAAAAAGCAAAGGGAATCTCATAGCTGATAATCATTGCCACGGTTCTCATTCCACCAATCAGGGAATACTTGTTGTTGGACCCCCAGCCACCCATCAGTATGGCAATTGTGGCAGTTGAAGAGATTGCAATCAGATAGAGGACTCCCACATTTAAATTCACAACGGTCAGGTTCTTGCCATATGGAAGTGCGGCATAAACCAGCAGTGTGGTCATAAAAATCAGCATTGGTGCAAGGTTGTAAACCAGCTTGTCAACATTTCTGGGCGTGATGTTTCCTTTGCTCACCATCTTGACCGCATCAAAAACCGGCTGCAGCAATCCCTGGGGGCCATACTTGATAGGACCAAGGCGTTCCTGGAAGAAGGCCGCAACCCTTCTGTCCATCCACATCAGGATTATTACCAGCACGGTAATGAAAGCCGCAATGGCTGCAAAGTAAACAACCCCAATTAACAGGTTCATTATAATTGGGTTTTGGAAGAAATCCCATATGCTTGTGATGTTATTATTTGAATCCATGCAAACTTCCCCTCTTTTTTAAGGTTACTATCAGGTATTTATGCTCAATACCGTCAGTCCTTGAACGATTTATGTTTACTTGTAAATTGCCGTCAATCAGCCCTTATCTGTCCACTTCACCCATGTCCACATCAATAGTCGCAAATGCGGCAAGGAAATCCTGAAGAAGCATTCCCGGGGCAATGGCGGGCATGATTCCGATATTGACGAAGCTGGGGCCATGAATGTGCAGCCTGTACGGTTTTGGTCCTCCATCACTTACAAGATGGAAGCCAAGAATCCCCCGGGCACCTTCCATTTTGTGAAACACTTCGCCTGCCGGAGGCTTTATAAGTTTCGGCACTTTGGCCATAATGGGACCTTCGGGCAGCTGTTGGACGGCTTGCTCTATGATCCGGAGAGACTGCTTGATTTCCATTAAACGGATTTGGTAGCGGTCAAAAGCGTCCCCGTTTTTAAGCACCGGTACCTCAAAGTCTATTTTCCCGTACGCGCTGTATGGGGCAACCTTTCTGAGGTCAAAGCGGACGCCTGCCGCACGGAGGTTTGGTCCGGTAACACCATAGTCCAAAGCCATCTGGGCCGTTATTACGCCCACATTTTTCATCCTTTCCTGGAAAATCTCATTACCCAAAATCAGCGTTTCCATCATTTCCAGCCTTCCGGGAAGGTAAGCCAGGAACTCCTTCACTTTCGGAAAAAATTCCTCGGGCAAATCGTCAATAACGCCGCCAATGCGCATGTAATTGCTGGTCAACCGCGCTCCTGTAACCATCTCCAGTAAATCCAGCACCTTTTCCCTGTCATGCATATAGTAAAGAAAACCGGTTACTGCGTTTACATCGTTGGTAGTGGACCCAAGCATCAGGTAGTGGCTGGCAATCCTCTGGAGTTCGGCTATGATGACACGCAGATATTCCGCACGCTCGGGTACTTCGATGCCCATCAGTTTCTCCACCGTCTGTACATATCCCATATTGTTCAAGGCTGAAGCAAGGTAATCCAGACGGGCGGTATATGGAACAAACTGGCTGTAAGTGCGTGTTTCCGCAATCTTGTCCATCCCACGGTGCAAATATCCCAGTACATTCTCCTCTTTTACTATGACCTCGCCGTCCAGCGTCAATACAGCCCTGAAAACGCCATGTGTGCTGGGATGATAAGGTCCCATGTTTATAGTAAATTCCTGTGTATTTAAATCATCTACCAGATTCAAATTATCTGAATCCATTGACATTCCAAAATCCCTCCCCCACTTTGTTGATTGATGAGGTGTACTGCTGCAAAATTGCTTTAAAAACGGCTGACCGTTTTCATATTGAAGCTTTTCCTCAGCGGGTGCCCGTTGAAATCGTCGGGGCAGAGAATCCTCCTGAGGTCGGGATGCCCCGAGAACCGGATGCCCATCAGGTCAAAAGCTTCCCGCTCCTGCACATTGGCCGCCTTCCAGACATCGACGATGGAGGGCACCGTCGGCGCATCCAGGGGCAGTGCCACCTTGATTCTTATGTCCTGGGCATCCGTCAGCTTCATGACGTGATACACCACCTCATACCTGTCTTCATACTCTACTGCGGATAAATCGGCCAGCATTACATATTCATACTGGTTTTTCAGCATATCCATCAGCTTCACTATACACTCCGCAGGCACATAAATCGCCTGTCCGTCGTCAGAAAGCTTCAAAGCATTGTCAAAAGATGGGTTCAGCTTTTCGATTAAAACAGAAATATTATCCATGCCTTTTCACCTTCGCTATCTCTGGATTGTTGATCATATCCCGCAGCTGCAAAAGACCCCTGGTGATCGCTTCAGGCCTTGGAGGACATCCGGGTACATAGACATCCACAGGGAACAGCTTGTCGGCCCCCTGCGTGACACAGTAGGAATCCGCAAAAGGCCCGCCGCTTATGGCACAGCTTCCGATGGCAATCACCCATTTGGGATCAGGGATCTGGTCATAGAGACGTTTGGCAACGGCTGCCATCTTATTGGTGATGGTCCCTGCCACAAGCATAACGTCCGTCTGACGCGGCGTCGCCCGGACCGCTTCAAAGCCATAGCGTGCAAGGTCATACCTTCCGTTCATTGCCTGCATCAGCTCCATGGCACAGCAAGCGGGTCCGAACAAAAAAGGATGCAGAGACCTGGAACGGCAGAAATCCAATGCTTTTTCAATGGTTGTAATGATAATGTTGTTTTCAAATGCTTCATGGAACTCATTCGGATTGTAGCGACCCCTCGTTACTTCCATTCCAATGCCCCCTTCTTCCATGCATACCACAGGCCAAGGGCCAGGATAGCAATAAAGATAATCATTTCAACAAGTGCAAATACACCTAGAGAATTAAACCGGACTGCCCACGGATAGAGAAAAACCGTTTCAATGTCGAACACGACAAAGATTAAGGCATATAAAAAATAGTTGATCCTGAACTGAACCCACGTGGGACCCCTGGTATCCAGTCCGCATTCAAATGTTGACGTAGCATTCTCGTTGTGATGCTCCTTAGGTCTTATAATCCAGTTGGTGAGCAGCGCAGCTCCAGTAAAAAACAGACCTCCCAGTACAAAAATACCGATGATGCCGAAATCCTTTAACACAAATTTGCCCCCCCTTTCTCAGTGCTGTGGAAAATATATATTTTATTACAATTAGGCCGCGGGCATTGCCGATGTGCATAAAAAATCAACCATGCCCAACTACAATTATAACCGCAACATAAAAAAAAATATATACTTTTTTAATATTGAATACACGCAAAAACTGTACTGATTTAATTTTTTTGAACAATTGCTCTGATTGCGGCAAACAATCATTCTATGTCTATATCGGAAGTAAAAATGCTTGAGAAATCCATTTAAACCTAAAATCATTCTATAATTTTATAATTATAAAATCATGAAAATATATCTTAATTTTTGTATTTTTTTACGTACTTTGTCTCAGATATAATGAAACGACAATGCGTTTTTTTATAGAAATAAGCTGTCACGCTAAAAAATTAGGGGATTTTTTTGTATTAAAACCAGTACATTTCTATAAAGGGATTGCAAATAAAACCATCATAAAAAACATTAAATCTATTAAAACTAAAAGAGAAAAATTAAAAGAGGGGGTTTTAATATGAGCCTTGTACCGTGGAATCCCTTCAGAGATATTGACAATATCGGTAGGGAAATGACCAATTTTTTAGAGAACACACCTTTTGGCTTTTTTGGAAAGGCGACTTCTCCCAGGGTAGACGTATACCAGACCGAGAAAGACGTGGTGGTAAAGGCCGAAATACCGGGAGTCTCCAAGGAAGACCTGAATGTGTATGTGGATGAAAACTCCATAAGGCTTTCAGGCCAGACCAAAAGAGACGATGAGTTCAAAAGTGAAAACATGTACAGGACCGAAAGGTACTACGGCAGTTTTTCCAGAACCATTCCCCTGCCTGTGGAAGTAAAGTCCGAACAGGCCAGCGCGGAATACAAGGATGGGATACTGTCCATCACTGTTCCCAAAATCGAAGCCTCAAAAATGAAAGGCAGAAGAATCGATATCCATTAATAAAGCCTCTATTCCCTGCGGGTCTGTGGCAGGGGAAAACCCGGCGGGCCGCCCCTGCCGGGTTTTTACAATAAATAGGACTACCGCTCTTCGGAAAATGTGAGGCTTAGCTTGATCCTTTCACCATTCCTTACCACAACGGCATTCACCGTGTCCCCTGCTTTATAATTTTTCTTTATGGTGTCGATATCCTTCATGGTACGGACATCCTTATCCGCAAGGCTTACAAGAATATCTCCCTTTTTGATTCCCGCCTTATCGGCGCCGCTGCCCGAAGTGACCTGCTGGATATAAATTCCTACCGTCAGGTCATATTGCCTTGCCATCACTTCGGTTATTTCCAGTCCGGAGATACCGATAAACGGCCTTCCTTTAACATAGCCAAACAGGATCAGCTGGTCGACAATGGGTTTCGCATCGTTGATGGGGATGGCAAATCCCAGACCCTCCACGCCGGTTACAGAGATCTTGACCGTGTTTATGCCGATAACCTGCCCCCTGGAGTTCACAAGGGCGCCTCCGCTGTTTCCGGGATTGATTGCCGCATCGGTTTGTATAAGATTCAGTGTCTTATCTTCTACATTCACAACCCTGTTCAAGGCACTGATTACCCCCACGGTGACGGAGCCCTGGAACTCCATGCCCAGAGGATTGCCTATGGCAACAGCCTGCTCTCCCACTTCAAGGGCCGATGAATCTCCCAGCTCGGCTGCCGGCAGGCCGGTAAGGCCAACCTTTATCACAGCCAGGTCATTGCTTTCATCCCCACCGATGAATTTGGCTTTCACCTGTCTTTTGTCGGACAGGAATACCTCCAGGGTGGTATTCTGGCTGTATGCGCTTTTGGGGTCCGCGTATTGCACCACATGGTAGTTCGTCATAACATAGCCGTCAGAAGATATAATGATGCCTGAGCCCTCCACAGTGGATTGTCCCGCTCCCCCATCCAGATACCATCTGCGGGGGCTTTCGGTGACCACCCTGATGCCCACAATGGAAGGGCCCACCTTCTTAGCTATTGCAGTGACCGGAGAGCCCGGGTCAAGGGCAAGATTCACCGCGCCTTTCAAAGGGGAGCTGCTGGAAACGGGGCTGACCCCGGATAGAGTGGCACCCCCCTGGGAAACGCCCTTTAGAGCCTTCATATCGCCGGCAAACTTGTAATAAAGTCCTCCTCCTACCAGCGCGCTGCTTACCAATGAGCTTGCCAAAACCAGGCAAACACTTTTCATGAACCCCTGCTTTCTCCCGGATTTTGCTCCATGACCCCCACCCTGGCAAACAGGCACCAAAGAACCGGCCTGCCCTGGGCCATGGCCGTCTTCACCTCCCCCATTCGTTTTTTTGTTATGTAAGAATTGGCTGAAAATTCCCATAAAACACACCTCCTGTTCCAATTAGATCATAGCATGAATTTATTAAAAAAGTTTTACAAAATTTTGAACAATCCTTGCATAAGTTTTACGCTTTGCACCAGATGGGAAGCTGTGAAAAAAGGGAGTCCATAGGTTTTGTCATACCGCGTATAGCAGTCTATAAGCGGCCCGCAAAAAAGAACGCCTATATTTTTCACAGCCTCCTATAGGCTGAAAAGACAGACTGCCGCAGGGATTCAACCGTAAATCCCTGCGGCAGCCGTCATTTTAAGGTATCATCCTGTCATTCCCTTTATGCCAGCGCCTCATGTACTTTGGGCATCCATTGGCTGATGGGTATTTTCTGAGGACATTTTTCTTCACAGGCCCTGCACTGGACACAGGCACCGGCCCGGCTCTTCTCTTCAAGAAACCTTAGGTAGGTACCCCGGGCGCTCTGCAAATCGTCGTGCACAATCCCGTCATTATAGATTTTAAAATTCCTGGGTATCTCCACATTGTTGGGGCATGGCATGCAGTAGCTGCAGCCCGTGCACGGGATGGCTGTCCTTTCCAGGTATCTCACTCTTACGTTCTCCACAAGCTTTAATTCCTCCGCACCCAGGGAATTTACCCCCGATGCGTCGGCAGAATTGAGATTTTCCTCCACCTGCGCCATTGTGCTCATTCCGCTTAATACTACCGACACCTCCGGCTGGTTCCACACCCACTGCAGTGCCAAATCGGCAGGAGTATGCTTTTTTCCGGCTCCTTCGAACAATTCTCCGATGGCTTTGGGCGGATTCGCCAGTTTTCCTCCAAGCAAAGGCTCCATAACGGAAACCGCCAGTCCCTTGGAAGCCGCAAGCTTCAAGCCTTTTATCCCGGCTTGATGCTCCACATCCATATAGTTGTACTGTATCTGGCAGAATGTCCACCCGTCATACCCGTTGATGATTTCCTCAAAGACATCATAGCTGTCATGGAAGGAAAACCCTATATACCCGATTCTGCCGTCTTTCACCGCTGCTTCCGCCCTATTTAACAGGTTTAAGCTCTTCACAAGCTCCCATGATTTTTTTGAAAGGCCATGAAGCAGGTAATAATCAATGTGGTCGATCTGCAATCTGTCTAACTGTTCCTCCAGGATCCTGTCGAAATCCCCTGTTTTTTTGATGATCATCATTGGAGATTTCGTCGCCACTCTTACCTTTTCCCGGTATCCGTCCTTCAGGGCCTTGCCTAAAACGACTTCACTCTTGCCCTGATGGTAAAGATAAGCGGAATCCACATAATTTACACCTCTATCAATGGCATGGCGGATCATCCGTATAGCTTCATCTTCATTTATATTCGCGCTCATCGGATTTCCGTCCACCGTGGGCAGTCTCATGCATCCAAATCCCAATGCGGAAACCTTCCAATCCAAGCTCCCAAATTTCCTGTACTGCAATCTTACTCCTCCTTTTATCTTTGACGCGTCTACAAATTTTATTAAGCGTATCCCCGCCCATAAGTTTATAGGTCATATAAACCCATGGTCTTAATTGGGGCATATTTTTCACATGCTTTGCCAATTTTTAAAACAGCTTTTTTATTACAAGACAGCAATAAGTTACCCAGCTTTTAGAGCCCCGTTTCTTCGCCATATTTTCAAACAACACGCATTTTCTTCATCATTCATGCTTTAAATTTTTTAATACCCAGGCCATATTTTTCCCTAAAGTCCTGAAAGTAGCTATTCCTTCCCCATCTTTTTGTATGTCCCCCGGATCACGGGATAAAGTCATATTCCAATAGCTGGACCCGGGAACAATCATCTGGGATATTCCGAAGAAGAAATTGATGGCCGAGTATACGAAGTTTGCACCCGCTCTCCTGACCGAAACCACGGCAGCGCCCACTTTTCTCTTCAGCATGTCGTCATTGGCCTTGGCAACAAAACCGCAGCGGTCTATCAGCGCTTTTACTTCGGTAGTGACATTGCTGAAATAAGTGGGAGACCCGATGATAATCCCGTCCGCATCGGCCATCTTCTGAATAAAAAAGTTCATGTCATCATCCTCTCTGGCGCAGCGTTTATTCCTGTTTTGTCCGCATTTCCCGCACGCCAGGCAGCCAAATACCTTTCTGCCTCCCAACTGCAGCAATTCGGTGTCAATCCCTTCCTTTTGCAGTTCCTCCAGAACTATTTTCAGGCCCTGGTATGTATTCCCGTTTGCCCTGGGACTTCCATTAATGGCAATTACCTTCATTTAAACCATCTCCTCTATTTAAATTTGAAATTTAAAACGAATTATTGGATGAGCTATCCCCAAAAGAACTGCCGCTGTCAAAGCTGCCGCATGAATCAAAGCTGCCGCCGACGTCAATGCTGTTTGCGGAATCCAGACTGCTGTCAAGGGATACCGGACTTGCCTCCAAACTGTCCGGTATGCCGTTATTGTTTATGTCACCATATCCATGGCCGTTCATTGGGTCCCCGTGCATGATTTGGTCATGCATGATTTGCCGGTGGATAAAATCATCGCTTTCGTTTTTGCTCCCACTGCTTGCGGTGTCACCCTGGCCTTTTATTAAAGACACCAAAATAAGGGTTGCAATGCCTGCAAAAAATATTAAAAATATTGGGCTCATCAGAGTTACCTCGTCTAAATAATCTGGATAATTCATTGCTTATCTTTGTATATAATATACCACATTTCACTGAAATAGGAAATATGCTGATGATGTTTTAGCTTCACCGGACACCCCATAAAAAAAGAGCCCCTTGAGGCTCTGGAAGCTTATTTTTCTTCCTGTCTGCAGTCCCGGCAATATCCATATATCTCCAGCTTGTGTCCCTTGATGTCAAAGCCCAGCTTTTCTGTCAAGGCCTTCTCATAATCGTCCAGCGGGCACCCGTCCACCGAAATCATATTCCTGCATTTAACGCAGAGGAGATGGTGTCTGTGCTCCATCCGGTTTATTTCAAAAAGCGCTTTGTTATCGTCCGCCAGAATGGATTTAAGCACAATCCCCTTCGAAACAAGCGCTTCAAGCACCCTGTATACCGTCGAAAGGCTTATCTCCACACCCTGCTCTTTAAGCTTCAAAAATACGGCTTCGGCAGTGATGGGCTGGCCATTTCCTTCTATTACCTCAAGAATGGAATTGCGGTGTTTGGTGTTTCTCAAATTCTCCTTTTTGAGCAAGTCTTTATAGTCTTTTGTTCCTTGCAAGCCAGTCTCATCCTTTCCCTCTTTCATGGGACGCATCCATCACTATCTTCACATCCTCTGACAATATTGTATCAGTTTATACTGCATGATGCAAATCGAAAGAGAGAGAGAACGCAGTCTTAAGACCAATACAGGTAGACATATTCATTCTGGGGTTTACCTGCATGGCCTATGCTTTCAGCGGCTATAACCGGAGTTTTTCCCCCTGATAGCCGACTATTTTAATTGTGCCCGTCACACTGACCCATGTGCCATGTGTTAATTCGGCGGCTTTATCATAAACGTTAACGAAGGATGAATTTGGGTGAAAATCTTTTTTCCTTCCGACGATTGCTTTTCCTGTGGGCAGCCCCTTCAATCCTTTGTGTCTGCCGCACTCTTCAAAAAGATTTTGCTGAAAACATTTTTATAGATTAAAATAGAAACAAGGGTTATGACCCCTACCATGACAATTGTCCCTCCGGGTTTAAAATCAGCATAATAGGAGATATACAGTCCCGATATGGTAAACATTACGGCGAAAATAACGGCAAAAATCACCGTCTGCTTATAGCTTTTGGCGACCTGCATGGCGGATGCCACAGGCAGAACCATGAGAGAGGATATGACGAGGGTTCCCACTGTCCTGGCGGATATGGATATGGTAATGGCGGTAAGCAGCGTAAATATAAAATTGACAGCCCGGATAGGCACTCCCGCAAGCCTTGCCGCCTCTTCGTCAAATGTGATGTAAAACAATTCCTTGTATAGCAGCACCACTGCCAATATAACAACGGCACTCAGCCCGATGACCATATAGAGCTCGAAATCCGTTATGGCCACGATGCTGCCGAAAAGGAAGCTGCTGAAACTGGCGCTGTTTTTTACAAAACCCGACAGTATGCCGGCAAGCCCGATGCCCGTAGACATTATAACGGCGATGGCAATTTCGGAGTATTTAGGAAAGGATTTCCGTATCTTCTCTATTCCAAAAGCGGAAACAACCGAAAACACAACCGCCCCCAGGATGGGATTGATTCCGAAGGCCAATCCGGCAGCCACCCCGGCCAGTGAACTGTGGGAAAGGGAGTCCCCAATCATGGAAAGCCTTTTCAGCACCACGATAACCCCTATAAAGGGAGTGGTCACCGCGATTAAGATGCCCACAACAAAAGCCTTTTGCATAAAATCGTATTGAAAAATGCTTAACACGAGCTTACCTCTTTTCTACAGCAGTTCTCGCAGTCGTGCATGTGCAGGTTTACACCGTATCCGTAAATTTCCGTAACAAACTCCTTTGTCAGGCCCTCTTTCGGGTTGTGCTCGAACAGCCCGTTTTCTCCCAGGCAAATGAGCCTGTTGGCATGGACCGTTATGGCTCCTATATCGTGGGTAACCATGACAACGGTTAATCCAAGCTCCCTGTTAAGCCGTGCCAGCAGGCAGTAAACCGCCTCCTCCGACTTTGCGTCGATCCCCACCGTGGGTTCGTCTAAAAACAGGATTTCAGGCTCACTGACAAGAACCCTGGCGATAAACACCCTTTGCTGCTGGCCTCCCGATAAATTCCCTATCAGCCTCTTTCCGTAATCCTGCATCCCCACCTTTTCCAGGGCCTGGTACACCATTTCCTTATGGTGCCTTTTGGGCAGCTTAAAAAGACCGATTTTGGGAAACAGGTTGGCCTGGACAACCTCTTCAACAGTGGCCGGAAAGCTGCCGTTGAAAGAGCTTGCCTTCTGGGAAATGTATCCTAATTTATCCCATTTCTTGAAGCTGTTTATGTCCTCGCCCAAGAGCCTGATGCTTCCGCCCAGGGGCGTAAGTATTTTGAGCATTAACTTTACCAGGGTGCTTTTCCCCGACCCGTTGGCCCCTATAATGCCTAAAAAATCACCCTTCTCCACCGAAAAACTGATGTTTTTCAGCACAAGCCTTCCGTCGTATCCGAAACTCAGGTTGTCCACTTCAACGATTTTGCCCATTCCATGCATCTCCTGTCACTGCAGTGCCCGTTTCAACGCTTCAAGGTTTTCCCTCATGACCGAGAAATATTCTTTTCCTGCCTGGACCTGGCCTTCCTCAAGCCCTTCCAGGGGATTTAAAACCTCTGTCTTCGCACCTACCTCTTTTGCAATGGCTTCCGCCACCTTCGGGCTGATCAGCTCTTCAAAGAAAATATATTTCACATTGTTTTCCTTCGCGAATTTTGTGATTTCAGCCATTTTGGCGGGAGAAGGCTCCGACTCCGCATTCAGGCCTTCGATGGCCACCTGCCTTAAGCCGTAGGCATTGCATATGTATCCAAAGGCCTGGTGGGCTACAATGATGTCCTTCTTCGTGAATTTTGCCGCAGCGTCCCTATATTCCTTATCCAGGTCGTCAAGTTTCTTTGCATTATCCGCGTAATTTTTCTCGTAATAATCCTTATTGGAGGGGTCGGCCGTCACAAGCGCATTTTTTATGGCTTCCATTTGCTTCTTGGCATTCATGGGATTCAGCCAGACATGGGAGTCATACTTTAAATCCCCGCCTTTATCCGCGTTTTCCAGAAGCTTTATCTCCTTTGAGGTCTCCACCGCAATCAGCTTTTTGTTTTTAAGGGTTTCCAGCACCTTGTCAAGCCAGCCTTCCATTCCGGCACCATTATATACTAAAACGTCGGCTTTTTCAAGATTGGCGATGTCGTTAGGCGTGGGCTCCCAATCGTGGGGTTCGGTTCCGGCCGGCACAAGATTTGTCACGTCAATCTTATCGCCGCCTATTTTTTTCGTAAAATCATACATGACATAAAAGCTGGTATAAACCGAGGGTTTCTTTGCGCTTGCAGTGCCGGTGCCGGAGCTGTCGGCGGGATTTTTCTCAGCACTTGGTTTTGCAGAGCAGCCTGGAAGAATCAGCAGGCTTAATGCAGTCACCAGACACAGAATCTTAACAATGGTTTTTTTCATCTTCCATCCATCCTCCGCAATGCTATTTGCAAATAATTTGCATTTGCAATATAATATATACTATAATTCATTGATGAAAAAAATGCAAGACATTTTTTAATTCCCGGGAGCACTGTTTTTTTAAGTTCCTGCCACTCCATGCGCTTTATGGCCTTCAAAACAGTTTTTGTTTACAAAATGTTCATATAATCCATGAAATTTATTAACACATAGCGTGTAACATAGAATTTGCAAAATGTTTCTTTTTCATTCTTGCCCTTTAAAATATAAAAGCCCTGGTGACAGTGCCGGGGCTTTCTGCTTTCCGCCGGAGGCATGAGGAAAAAATAAGCCCCAAATGATTCGGGGCTGTTTCTCCTGTGGCAGCAGGAGTACAGAGATATGAATATACATATATATAATTATACGCCAGAGCGGTAATAAAATGAATAATTTCCTGAAATTATTCCCATAAGCCATACTAGGCCAAAAAAGTCCGCAATCCTTTGCTATACCTTGGATTACAGACTTTTTTCAGGTTTGTTTACTGCAAGAGGGGGATAAGGGGACAGGAGCCCTGCCCCTTTGCCCCTCACTTGCCTGTCATTACCGCATCAATGAGGCCGTAGGCCTTTGCCTCTTCCGCCGTCATAAAATAGTCCCTTTCAACATCTTTTTCAATTCTTTCCAGCGGCTGGCCCGTCCGCTCACTGTAGATCCTGTTTATTTTTGCCTTGGTCTTCAGCAGCCAATCGGTATGTATTTTTATATCCGTGGCCTGCCCCTTGATTCCACCCTCCACCCAGGGCTGATGAATCAATATTTCGCTGTTGGGCAGGGCATATCTTTTCCCTTTGGCGCCCGCCGCCAATAAAAAGGATCCTATACTCGCCGCCATGCCGAAGCAGATGTATGTCCGTAATTTTCTCATCGGTGCGGGACAGTTCCGCAGCCGCTTCGGATAGCCTTCTCCTCCTCACATATTCCATTACCGATACTCCTACGGTTTTACGGAAAAGCCTATGGAAATGGAACTCCGAGAAATAGGACTGCTTCGCTATTTCATCCAGTTTAATGTCCTCGCACAGGTTCTTTTCAATATAGCTGATGGAATTTTGAATCTTTAATTTACAGTCCATAGGATTCCTCCCTCATCCGCTTTCATATGGATATCCCGCTTCAGAAAAATTTAAAGCGATTTATCTATAGTATATTATAATAGATATTCCACTAAATTACCTGACATTCTTTGCTGATTTGACCCCGTCCCCAATATACTCACGGCAGTATTAACTCATAGGTCTGTTCGACGAGCACCTTGCCCCAGGTTTCATTTTTTGATTCGGACACTTTTTTAAATCCCGCTTTCACATACATATTTATCGCGGTCCTCTGGTCTTCGGTAGTCTCCAGAAAAACCTGCTTATAGTCCATCTCGCGGCAGTATCTCAAGGCATTATCCAGTAAGGTTCTGCCAAGACCCATGCCCCTGAAGGCCGGATGAACGATAAACCACCGCAGCTGCGCCTTCACAGGGGAATGCCCCACAATGGCAATGGCCCCCACCATTTCCCCCTTTGCTTCGGCAATCCATACCCGGTCCTTCCGGGGGCTGTAGTTTTCAAGGAAGTCATGAAGGGTTTTGCATACATAGCCCTCAAACCTGTGGTTATAGCCGCACTCTTCGGAATAAATCCAGCCGTGCAGGTAAATCAGGTATCCCGCATCTCCGGGCTTCAAATCACACCGTATATTCACTTCAGGAATAGGGGCCGCCTCTCCTGCTAGAACTGCTTCTATTGTCTTCATACTCTCCACAACGGCTGTTTTATCTTTATCGGCTAAGCCGCGGATGAGCAGATAAATTTGATGGTCGGAAAGCTCATCAAGATTTGAAAGCGTATTCTTTCCCTTATCGGTCAGGTAAAGATAATACAACCGTCCATCCTCGGTAGATTGTGTCCTGTACAAGAGCTTTTCCCGTTCAAAGCGCTTGATAATTCTGCTTAAATACCCCGAATCCATCTTCAGTTTTTCTATCAGCTTTTTCGCCGTACAATTCGTCTACCATTCCGGTCCCAAAGATTAAAAAAGAACTGATAAAGATAAAAAAGGTTTTGGTGCTTAAATCCCTTATGAATATGAGATACGAAATCCAGAAGGTAAAAAATATTCCTACAGCCGCCAGATACGGCTTGGGCTCTTTATGGACCTTTCGTTCGTTATCTAAATGCGGTTTTTCAAGATAGTCAATCTTAAAAGCGAGTTTTCTGAGTTGAGGGGTTATACACAGCATAACAATCAAAGCAAATATAAAAGCAAAAAAATAAATTATATGCAGCTCCTTGCAATTTCGCTTTCGTAGTTTTCCAGTACCACCGGGAAAATATTTCTTCCCTTTAATAATTTATACCAGAGGCAATCATTTTTCAAGTAAAAAGGAAAAGCAATTGCCTCCATACACCCTCATTTTGGGTTGATTGAGTGGAAAGAGACAAAACAGGAATTATATATGTTATGGTGTACCGTCAGCACTTTGTCTCTTGTTTCATTCACTGCAAACGCAGAGCGGTTTATTGTCATTGTGATAAATTGACGTAAATAAAAAGAAGTAATATTAATGGCATATATCACGGAACATTCCGGAACTTTGGCGCAATGAGGCGGACAGGTGGAAAAGCGTATTGCTGCTCTTAATTCGTTTTAAGCAGACCTGTATAGGTCTGTATTTCATTTTCTTTTTCTGTTCGGAGAACGAACAGGTAATAGACCCTTTCCCCAGGCAATATAATCTTCCCATTTTCATTTGTGCGAATGAGGGCAAGGCTGTCCTGGCCTATTTCTTTATCAACGGTTTGCGCTGTTAATCTTAAAATGCGGCAATCCAATAATTTTCTTTGTTGGGGATATACCACTTGAACTGTTTCACCGGCTGAAAATTTTACCGACTCCAGATAATGATAGGAAAGATAAAGGGGTCTGATATCCTGGAGCAAAATAAATGAAATAGTATAGACTGCTCAAATTTCTAAAGAGTTCCCCCGGGACTGAGGCCATCCCACCTGTGCTCCGGTATATCAGGTTTTTTCTATAATATTTTATGAAAAACCTTTTATATTTTCATTCAGATTTCGTAAAACATATTCCTCAGCCGTTATTGTATACGCAAATCTACTCTGTAAATTCTTTAGCGTATTCAAAAAAATAATAACCACGGGCAGTGCCGTTCCTTGCGGCATCTCTCCGTGGTTTGATGAAGCCTCTATCCTACTTTTTCAATATGGGTTACTTCGTATCCCGCATCCTCTACCGCCTTTTTAAGCAGTTCTCCCGGGACCTCCCGGTCAAGCTGGATGACGGCAAATTTGCCGTCCAAATCGGCTTTTGCCTCAGTGACTCCTTCCACCTCCTTTAATGCGTCCTGCACATGCATTACGCAGTGCATGCAGCTCATACCCTCCACCGACAGTTTCATTTTCATATAAAACCCTCCTATTTGTTTATTCTTTATTGAACAGGTTTAAACTTTTTTAACCTCAAAGCATTGCTGATAACCGATACCGAGCTCAAGGACATGGCGGCGGCGGCAATCATGGGGTTCAGTTTTATCCCCAAGGGAATGTACAGCAGTCCGGCGGCTATTGGGATCCCTATAATGTTATAGCCAAAAGCCCAGGCAAGATTTTGTTTGATGTTGGTGATGGTCTTTTTGCTTAATTGTATGGCGGTGGATACATCCCTCAAATCATTTTTCATCAATAGGATATCCGCAGATTCTATGGCCACATCGGTACCGGAGCCTATGGCAATGCCGACGTCGGCCTGTGCCAGAGCAGGTGCGTCATTGATGCCGTCGCCGACCATGGCCACCTTATAGCCGTCTTTCTGCAGCTTTTTTATTTCATCCGCCTTATCCCCCGGCAAAACCTCCGCCAGGACACGGTCAATGCCTACCTGGGAGGCAATGGCTTCAGCCGTCCGCCTGTTATCCCCCGTAAGCATTGCCACCTGGATCCCCATTTGGTGGAGCTTTTCAAAGGCCTTGCCGCTGCTTTCCTTCACCACATCCGCAACCGCTATGATCCCGGCCAGTTCTCCGTTCCGAGCGGCATACATGGGCGTCTTGCCCTGGCTTGCAAGCCTATGGGAAATAGCCTCGCAGTTTTTCAGAGAAATGCCACTGCTCTCCATAAACGTCCTATTCCCAAGCAGGTGTTCGGTCCCGTCCATGACCGCCCTGATCCCCTGTCCCGGTATGGCCTCAAAAGAATCCGGTTTTATCAGGGACATATTCCGCTCTGCTGCCGCCCTTACGATTGCTTCTCCCAGAGGATGCTCCGAGCCTTTTTCCGCTGAAGCCGCAAGCTGAAGCAGGGCCTCCTCTCCTATACTCCCAAAGGGGATTATATCCGTTACTTTTGGCTTTCCCTCGGTAATGGTGCCGGTTTTATCAAACACAATCATATTCACCTTATGCGCTGTTTCAAGGGCTTCTCCGCCTTTAATCAGAACCCCGTATTCCGCTCCGCGCCCCGTACCCACCATAATCGCCGTCGGAGTGGCCAGCCCCAGGGCACAGGGGCAGGCTATCACCAGTACGGAGATGAATATGGTCAGAGAGAATACGGCGGAATGTCCCGTGAAATACCATGCCAACCCGGAAATCACGGCTAAAGAGATGACAACAGGAACAAAGTACCCCGAAATAACATCCGCCAGCTTTGCGATGGGCGCCTTTTCTCCCTGGGCCTTCTCAACAAGCTTTATGATTTGGGATAAAGCTGTATCCTTCCCCACTTTTGAAGCCCTGAACCTGAGGGTTCCGTTCTTATTCATGGTTGCCCCTACCACCATGTCGCCCGGCTTTTTTTCTACCGGAATGCTTTCACCGGTCAGCATGGATTCATCCACAGAGGACAGGCCTTCTAAAACCGTACCGTCCACCGGGATTTTTTCGCCGGGCCGCACCAGGACAATATCTCCCACCTCCACCTCATCAACAGGAACCTCCACCTCTTGGTCGTTTCTAATAATAATTGCGGTCTTGGGGGCCAGGCTCATCAGCTTTTTTATGGCTTCCGACGTCCTGCCTTTTGCCACCGATTCAAGGTATTTGCCCATGGATATCAGCGTGATAATGGTGGCTGCGCTTTCAAAATACATGTCTTCTACAAAAGCGCTATTGCCCTGAAGTATTTGATAGATAGAAAACAATCCGTATATGACTGCCGCGGATGTGCCCACCGCAACCAGTGAATCCATGTTGGGAGACAATGTGAGCAGGGACCTGAACCCAACCGTATAAAATTTATAGCCCAATGCGACCACCGGTATTGTCAGCGCAAGCTGGACCGCGGCAAAAGCCACCGGGTGGTGATGGGGCGATATGGCTTCGGGTAAACTTAAGCCCACCATATGCCCCATGGCAATAACCAGCAGGGGAACCGTAAACCCAATGCAAAATATAAGTTTTATTTTTAGTATTTTCAGTTCATGCTCTTTTTTTTCTTGGTCCTTGTCCGTCCTCTTCTCCGCTTCCATCTCAAGGGGCTGATAGCCCGCTTTTCTCACGGCATTTTTGATCTCCGACAATCTGACTTTTGAGGGATCATAGGTGACCGAAAGCTTTTCGGTCGCAAAGTTGACAGAAGCCTTTTCCACCCCTTCCAGCTTTTTTACGCTTCTTTCCACCCTATTCGCGCACGCCGTACAGGTCATACCCGCAACCGGTATCACTGCCTCCTTATTTCCTGTTTCCCTGCTGGCACCGTATCCGGCTTTTCTTACCGCATCCACTATATCTTCTACCGTTACCGCATTTTCATCAAATTTGACGAATAATTTTTCCGCTGCAAAGTTTACATTGGATTCATAGATTCCTTCCAGCTTTTTTGTACTTCTTTCTACCGCTTTTGCACAGGCGGTGCAGCTCATGCCTGATATTGCGAAAGTCTCCTCCCTCATGGTTACTCTCCTTTTTACGACCTGTCTATATACTTTTCAAGGATATAGACAATTTCATCGATTTTCTCATTTCCTTTTCCTTCTTTAATCGCACTGATCACACAGGAGTACATGTGATCTTTCAGGATCTTCATGTTCGCCTTCTTCAACAGGGATTGTACTGCAAATATCTGCTTTGATATGTCGATACAGTACCTCTCTTCATGGATCATTTTTAAAATTCCGTCAATCTGCCCTCTGGCTGTCTTCAGACTGTTCATGACTTCATCGTCGCTTTTATGGCTTACCATTTAAATCCTCCCTGTTTTTGATAAATTCAGCAAAAATTCCTGCTGTAGTTATTAATTTTATTCATTTACCCCACCCCTATAGTGGGGGGGTAATGTAATTAAATAATAACACACTCTTCAAGTTTCTGCAATAAAAAAATAATTATTACCGCACAATCATTTGAATCCATATATAGGAGGCTGTGAAAAAAAGGATTCTATAGATTTTGCCACACCGCATGCAGTGTGATTAAAAGCGGTCCGCAAAAAAGAATCCCCGGGTTTTTCACATCCTCCTATAACGCACAAGAGAACCTTAAAGCAGATGCTCAAAGGTTCTCTTATTTTTTATCTTTAATGAACTTATGTCTGGAGAATCTCTTCTTTACCGTAGAGGTGTTCGGGGACAATGGTCTCCCCGGGATTTATAATAATAAAATCATCGTCCCATGGCCCGGTTAGGAATTTCCTCAAGAAATTCAAAGTGCCGGGGATAACTTCACAATTTAAGCCCATCATCTCTGCGTGTTGCCTGGCCTTAACCATCATTTTCTCAAGGTCGAAGTCGCCTGTGTCTATCACGCCCATCCTTTTATAGTGCTTGAAGGCTAATCTCATGAATCTGTTTGCCCTCTCCTTGCCGTATTTTTCCTCAGTTCTCCTTATTTCATCAAACATAGTCTTTTCCATATCTTCCCAATAATCCAGCCAGCCTCTGGAAAAAAAGTAAGTAGCAGCCTCATTTTGAACTTCCTTGCGTCTTTTTGAGGAACCAAGCAGCATGGTTATACAATCATCGGCTCTGGGGATGATAAGTCTGAAGTTTTCGGGTTTTAGCCCCATTACTGAATTTCCGCAGTAACCCATGACAAGAAGCACCTGTTCCACGTTGGAGGTCCTGAAAAGCAGTTCTCCCAAAACACTTTTCAGCTTTTCAGGTTCATTGTGAAGTCCGGATTCGACATACAATACCGGGTAGTTGCAGCCCGTCTCCTCGATGACCTTATCAACCTCCGCTTTGATGGTACGGCATGAGATGATCAAAGATTTCATAAGTTTATTCCTCCCTTATTCTATTTCAACCCTGGATTATTTCCTTTGATATTATTCGATATTATTAAGCCATCCTTTTTCATTTCCCCGGTGCGCATAAGCGCCGCTGCAGTTTGCTTTAAAGCATGTCACGCCGTCGGTGCGCCTTTGAATGCTCCATCCGCTCCTATGATTCTGCATTAATAGCCCTGCAATCACAGGTCCCGGCACAAGCCCTCAATAGTATCGACAGCAAATATATCTATAATTTATATATCGTTTAAACATATAAATTATAGATATATAATAGACTAAAATTACTTCCCTGTCAATATTCCGTATTATTATTTGTATATATAATATTAAAAAAGGCTGTGCTTCAAACAAAGGAGCTGTGTCTTAAATGAAAATAAGTATTGAGATGCTTTTTGACCTGTTAAAATGCTATAGCCCCGTTTTTTATTTACAGGAAAAAACAGGGCGGAGCCATCCAGGAACAAAAGGACGGCTCCGCGGCCTGAAAAAACATGATTCAAGCGGGCATGCCTACTTGCCCAATGTAGCCAAAATGACGGCCTCAATATTTTCTCTCTTTGCATTGGGAGGCACAGAGCAGCCGGCACTCATAATGAAGCCTGTATCCCCCATTAAATCGCAGAGGTCCTTGGCATACTTGTAGCACTCATCCGGCGTGCCGACGGCCAGTAGTCCGGGAGGGACGTCACCCTCGATGCACATTTTGTCTCCCAGCACTTCTTTGATCTTGGCCATGCCGGTCATCTGGTCGGGATCCCAGATGCACTGGGCTTTGTCGAATTCTCTGAAGTAGTGGAGGAACGCGCCCCAGTCCGAATCCTGATGCAGCCACGACTTAACGTTGATCTTCTGCATCGCCGGAATTACCTTCCGGTAAAAGGGGAAGTGGAATTTCTCAAATACTTTCGGGGAGATGAAGTCACATCCTGCGCGGGTGCCGCCGATAAATCCGTACACAGCCGGCGGGCCGGACTTCAATGCTTTAATGGTCTCGTCCACGGCATAGTCTTCCATGATTTCCAGCACCGCTCTCACCTTGTCGGGCATGCGGCGGAGGTCCTTGAAGAACTGGGGCAGTTTGCGGGCACCGCTTAAGACTTCAAAGGACGGGAAAGGCAGCAGTCCTCCCATTCCGATGCTTGCCTTTCCAAGAGCGGCCACCTTTTGCATCAGCTCGCCCATGTATTCCATATCCGGCGGAGGAAGGCTGGCGGGATCAAAGCCGATCCTCTTGTTGAGTTCCGCGGTCATATAGCCCCAGCCTTTATCGAGGACCGTGTCATAATCCTCTTCGGTCATGGGACCCTGTTCGTCTATATTCCACAGGGCATCCTCGGCCAGCTCACGTCCGGGAAGCTTTATCTTGGCAAAATACATGGCTGCAAAGGCCGTCTGTCCTGCCTCGGTGGTAAACCCAACCATGGGCGCCTGATCTATTTCGTCGATGATTGGCAGTTGGGCTGCCTGTATAAGCAAGTCGTCAATATACTTGGGCCTTCTGAAATAATCTGCCAGTACGGCCGTAGGGTCTATAAACTTGAAGAAGCCCAGTCCGCTTAAGTTAATGGGTATCCTGTCCGGCTTTTCCATGTTTAATGCAGCCATCATTCTCTTATTGCGTATTTCTGTCATTTCTTGCGGCGTCATTCTATTACACCCCCATATATTTTTTAGCGTATTCCACGGTTTCCTGGGCATTCCTGCAGACGTGGTCCGCCTTTACATACTTGCAGGTGGCCTCGTCCACAGGACCTCCCCCAATAAGGATCTTAACGCTGTCGCGAAGACCTGCGGCCTCAATGGAGCTGATGCACTCCTTCACATTGTCGAAGGCGGTGGTCAGCAGGCAGGATATGCCGATGACCTTGGGCTTGTATTCCTTGATGGCTTCAATATACTTGGCTGTGGGTACGTCTACCCCCAGGTCCACCACATGAAAGCCGTTGCTGCTCATTACGGTGGTGACAATATTTTTACCTATGTCATGGATATCATCATAGATGGTTCCCATAACAAAGGTTCCATATTTGGATGAAGCTGCGCCGCCAATGCCTCCAAGTAACGCAGATGCCGTATTGAACAGCTCTGCGGACATGATCAGCTCGGAGAGGAAGTATTCCTTCTGTTCAAACCTCTTTCCCACAATCCCCATGCCTTCCTGCAGGTATGAGATGATTTCCAGTGTCGGTACCTTCTTCTCTACCAGAGCCTTTACCTCTGATACTATCAAGTCTTCATCCAGGTCTGCCATAGCGTCAATTAATTTCTGGCTCATCTTGTATTCCCCCTAAAAAAAGTTAATACTAAAAGCTTATCATCTATATGTCCCTAATTCATCCAACAAACTCTATGAATAATATCGTGATTTTTCCTATGCTTTGTTGTATAATGGTGAAAAGGAGGTGCCTACATATGGGATTGAACCTGGAAATACTTATGAGCGAATTGAGCCAACATCATCCCGAACTATACCTGTCCAGCCAGACACCGGTGTCAATCCATGGGGTAAAATTCCTTGCATGCGGTCAGACCACCTTTGTCCCGGGTTATCTGTACATCGGGATGGCTTCCCAGCTCTCAAACCTGGCCCCCTTTCAATTCCATGCCAATATTCTGTGTATTTCAGACTGCGATATCCCTGAGGACTGCAAGCAGGACCCAAAGTTAAACCTGGTTGTACTGGAAGGAAAGGCCGACTTACGGGAGATTTTCAATAAAATTATGGACCTTTTATGGGCTGACCAGAAACTCGCACAAGGCTCGAAGAAGCTTTTAGATGCACTGTTTCATGGAGAGGGAATCTCCAGAATAATCGACATTGGATGCGAACTGCTTGGAAATCCCATCTTTTTAGGAGACTCCAGCAGCAAAATCATTGTATATCCAAAACACGCCTCAATAGAAGGGACTCTGTTGGATGAACACTTAAAGAAGGGTTATCTGTCCTATGATACCCTTCACTCCCCGGAATATAAAAACATGTCGGAAAAGGTCAGCAGAAGCAAATCTCCGGTTTTATTCAAGGGAGTGGGAAAATACGACCACATTACGGCAAAGGTCACCATTGATAATACAGTTGTAGGCTATTTACTGGTATTTGGAGTGCAAAAGAAATTAGACCACCAAGATATTGACTTAATGGCGCTTTTAAGTGATGTTATTGCGTCGGAAATGCAAAAGGACAAATTCTACAAAAATACGAAAGGTGCCATACATGAAAATATTATCCGGGATTTGCTGGAAGAACGTTTAAGGGACAAAAAGGTCATTGAGGAACGGGTAAGATCTATGGATTTGAACCCTGATGAGCCTCACTGCATTATTGCCGTGGATGTCAGGCAATTTTACGCCTCACGCTTCTTTCTGTCATTCTTAAGGAGTTCTCTGGAGAATATTATTCCTTCAAGCAAATCCGTCATATTTGAAGACTACATCGTTATGGTGGCCGGCTGCAGCAAAGAAAGCAGCCTTTCTGAGAAGGAATTGACCGCTCTGGAGAAATTTCTGGCGAACAGCCGGCTGTACGCAGGGATAAGCCGTAGTTTCAAAAGCTTTGAGAAGCTCCGCTATCATTTTAACCAATCGCTGATATCCATTGAACTGGGCATACGGGTGAATGAGAACAAAACGGTGTTTTTTTATGAGGATTACGCAATAAGCCATCTCATAGATATTGGCTCAAGCTGCGAAAACTTAAAGGAATTGTGTCATCCTTCTCTATTTAAGCTGGCGGACTATGACGCTAAAAACAAGACCCTTTATATGCAAACGCTGTATATTTACCTTCTGAATCAAGGCAATCACTTTGATACTTCAAAAATGCTGCATATTCACGTCTCCTCCTTATATTACCGCATAGCAAGGATTGAAGAAATCATGGGGGTTAAGCTGAATGATATTCACAGGATGCACTATTTATTCCTTTCCTTAAAAATATTAAGCCACATGAATGTGTTAGAACCTTTGGATGTTCCTGATATTGCTGTCCTGTAACGGGCGTCCTTTTTATAAGGGGCCATGGGACATAAGGTCCAGAAGGATGCTCTCCTTCCCCAGTACGGCAAAATTTCAAAGAGGTGCTTTTATGGGCATAAGTTTACAGACAATCTATGAAAAATTCCATCACTGCTGTCCAAAACTATTCATATCCCAAGAATCCCGTGCATTTGTGAAATCCGCCAGGTTTTTGACCGACAGTTGTGTACCCGACGATCCGGAAATTTTATATGTGGGAAAGGTTTCTGACCTGGCAGGAATATTGGCCTCTGGCCAAGTTGTTAATGTCCTTTGTGTTGCTGATGAGGAAATTTCTGCCGCCTATAGGCAAAAAAGCAGTTTGAACCTGTTGCTGCTGGAAAAAGCGGAAGACATTACAACCGTTTTTAATGAGGTCCTGGACATCTTTTATTCATCCGGTACCTTTACCCCAAGCTATGATAAATTGCTGGATGCCATCCTGCACACGAAAGGCATTCAACAGCTGATCCATACAGGATATGAGCTCTTCGGGAATCCTCTCTGTATTTTTGAGCCAACGGGGAGACTTATTGCACTAACCGAAGCCGACAGTGTCCCCGAGTCCTATTGGGATGAACTGGTGAAAGACGGGCAGTTGTCCTATGAAACTATGAGCTGCATGGAATATAAAAATATCATCAGCAGAACAAACAGAAGCAGGCTTCCAATTGTTATTAAGGAACCCCATGGTTTAAGCAAAATTTCGGGGAAAATCAAGATAGGAAAAATTATTGTGGGGTATGTCTGGCTAATCGGTGCTGAAAAAGAGCTTTGCGATGCGGATATAGATATTGTATCCTTTTTTTGCCATTCAATTTCTCTGGAAATCCAAAAAAGCAGGCCTAATAAAAGCTTCATGGAAGGAGTGCACGAAAACCTCATAAAAGAACTCCTGAAAGGGAGCAGGAAAAACAATAAGCTGGTGAACGAATGGATAAAATCCCTCGGTTTTAATGCAAATGACAGCTTTTTTGTACTTACAATAGCTGCAAAACAATATGACCTGTCCACCAGCCCCTTATCTTATCCCGTTTACTTGATGAACCTGCTGGAAAATTCCATTGACGGCAGCAAAGGCGTCATTTACAAAGACCATATTGTTGTGCTGGTCAGAAGCAATCCTTCAAATCCTCTCACTGATTTGAAGCTCAACAAACTTGAAAGCTTCCTGGAAAAATACAAATTAAAAGGAGGAATGAGCCACGACTTCTCTGATCTAAACGACACCTACTACTTTTACAGGCAGTCCCTAAAAGCCATTGACCTGGGGTCCCGGGAAAATAAAGAGAGGGGTCTCTACCTTTATAATGATTGTGCAATCATGCATTTCCTCGACATCTGCTCCAAAAAAGCAGATTTGTTTGAATTTTGCCATCCTTCAATTTTTCTGCTTATGAACGCCGACAATAAAAACAGCACCTCATACCTACAAACTTTATACACGTATATCTTGTATAACGGAAACCAGATAAAATCAGCAGCAGCCTTGAATATCAACCGGGCCACCATTATCTATCGTATTCAGAAAATAGAGGAAATTATGAAGCTGAAGCTATGCGGTTTTAATATCATGCACCGGCTGTACCTTTCCTTTATGATCCTCCGTTACCTGAACAAATTGCCTTTTATATAGGAGGAATGTCCCCCTGGCTGTATGGAAAGAGCCAAAGGGGATGGTCCTTCTTTTCTTTGTACTATTGATATTGTGTTTTTCCTTCTTTCAACGGCAGCTTCTGTTTTAAACTGCCTATATATTTAACACTATTCTTCTTTTAGAATAAAATTATCCCTTTAAAGCTGCCGCGACGATGGGGATTGTCCCTGCCGCGTTGGAATAGAGAGGGACGCCGATAACAACAGCAACAAACACGGCAAAGGGATTGCTTTTCCCTGCATATTTTGCAAGCCAGCCTTCCGGAGCCCAACCGTGCATAATCCCACTTTATTGCATGAACTATGCGCTTTTAGTTACGGCAGTGTCAGCTTTTTAAACCCGCCGTAATCCTTTGCCATCTGCGCATAAAGTTCTTTTCCAAGCAGAGTTTTATAAATCTCGTCAGCCTTCTTTTCAGGGTCAACATCCTTAAACTGTTCGGGGTACAGAACCTTACCCATGTAATACGCATCTGCGATGGAAGTGTCTATGTTTGTAGTGTAAAAATTATAGGGCAGCAGTAAGTAAACCTCTCCATTTTTGAATGCTGAAAGGGTTTGATAGTACGCAGGGTTTTTCTTATAGTCCTCCTGAAGCATTGAAAGCCCGCTTCCATCTATAAAAATCCTGTCGGGGTTCCACTGAATCAGCTTTTCCTTGTCAATCATGACAGAACCCGTTTTTCCTGTTTCGTCAACCACATTTTTCGCATGCAGTATGTTGAACAGGGAATAGTTTCCCTGGGTACTTTCAATGCCGTGAGTCCCTTTCATTCCAAGTCCGCCCACATATGCACTGGGTTTTTTACTGTCGGGTATATCCTTTGTCCTTGTATCAAGATCGGTTTTCCATTTTTCAAGATTGTCTATGATCTCCTGGGCCTTCTGGTCCTTTCCGGTAACTTTTCCTATAAGCTTGAGGGAGTTGTTTACCTCAGGATCAAAAGTGGAGGTCTTTCCATAGCTTAATGCAATCACAGGTATTCCTGTCTTTTCTTGAAGATTGTCTGCCGCAGCTTTCTCAGCAGCATATGTTGTGAAAATAACATCAGGTTTCGCCGAGAGTATTTTTTCCGGATCAGGCGCGTTATTGGGTCCGCCCGGTCCGATAACAGGCAGATCTGCCAGTGCAGGATACGCCATAACATACGGCTTGCCTGTTGCGCTGTCCTTATCCATCTGTTCTATCCCTGCCATCATTTCAATACTGTTGAAATACATGCAAAGTCTCAATGCTCCCGGACCAATGGCCACAACTTTTTTTGCCTGTGCACTTATTTCAACCTGTCTTCCAAGGCTGTCTGTAACTGAGATTGTTTGTGCTGCCGGTGCAGCTTGTCCCTGTGACGGATTATTGGCAGAACACCCTGTAAATAAGGCACTTGCCAGGAATATCATAGCTGTCATCAAGGAAATCATTCTTTTTTTCATTTCTTACCCCCCCACAGAATTTTTTATTATAAAGGAACGACTATTGGAACATGGTCTATCTCATGGATTTTTACCGGAACTGAATACACGCTTTCGATGTTTTCAGGTGTTATTACCTCAAGACCTCCTGCTGCAAATATTGTCCCGTTTTTTACAAGCATGAACTTGTCGGCAAAGCGCAGTGCAAGATTAAGGTCGTGCATTGTCACTATAGCCGACATTTCCTGATTTTTTACTACACTTTTTATGATTCCCGCAACCTCCAGCTGATTTTTCAGGTCGAGGCTGCTTGTAGGCTCGTCAAGCAAAAGTATTTCAGGTTCCTGTGCCAGAGCTCTGGCAATGACAACCTTCTGCTGTTCACCTCCGCTCAGCTCATTGAGATAGCGCAGGGCATAGTCCTCCAATTTAAGGATTTTCATGGCATTCTGAGCAATTTCCATATCTTTTTTTGTGGCTTCCCACTGAATGTACGGTTTTCTGCCAAGCAATACAGCATCAAAGACTGTTGCCCTTGAACTTTCCTGGCGCTGGGCCACATAGCCGATCCTTTTGGCCAGATCTCTCCTGCTGAGCCTGAAAACTTCGTCCTCATTGATAAAAACACTGCCTTTGTGAGGCTTCAGCACTCTGTTAATGCATTTCAGCAGTGTGGATTTGCCTGCCCCGTTGACGCCGAGGATTGCAAGAAATTCGCCTTTTGAGAGTGTGAAATTTATATCGTTAAGCACATGGCGGCTTGGATATTTGAATGCAAGGCCTTCTACAGTAAGCTTCATTTTTTCTGGTACCCCCTTGCGAGAAGATAAAGAAACAACGGTGCTCCAAAAAACGAGGTTATGACTCCGACCGGAAGGACTACGGGGGAAATCACGGTTCTGGCAAGAGTATCCGAGACCAGAAGCAGCAAAGCTCCCATCAATGCGGAAGAAGGAATCAGATAGCGGTGGTCGCTGCCTATCACCCTTCTCATAATCTGAGGACCTACAAGTCCGATAAATCCTATAATGCCAAGGAAGGACACTGCAACCGCAGTTATAAGGGAAGATATGAACACTCCGCCAAGACGGATATTTTCCACATGCACCCCCAGACTCTTCGCTGTCTCTTCCCCGCAATCCAGTGCATTATAGTCCCATCTCCTGAACATGAAATATATAAATGAAGCTCCTGTTAAAACAGCCAGTATGATGACTTCGTTCCACGCAGCCCTCCCGAGGTCCCCAAAGGTCCAGAAAACAACCGCCGCTACCTGAACATCCTGAGCAAAATATTGAATCAGTATGGTTCCTGCCGAGAAAAGCGAGCTTAAGGCTACACCTGCCAAAACCATTGCTTCAGGTGAAAAACCCTTGAATCTCGCAAGAAGAAGTATCGCAAATGCAGCAGCCATAGACCATATGAAGGCGGAGAAAGTAACCACATACGGATTGTTGATGGCTACGGCATCAGCACTGGTACTTTGAATGCTTCCTGCCCCGAATACAATAATAGCCACGTTTGCGCCAAAAGCAGCCGCATTGGATATCCCCAGCGTTGACGGTGAAGCCAGTGGATTTCTCAGATTGTTCTGCATTACACAGCCCGCCACCGACAGCCCGGCTCCGGCAATGACAGCTGCCAGTATTCTCGGCAGGCGGATCTGCCATACTACAATGTCGGAAATGTTGCTGCCTTTTCCAAAAATTGTCTGCATCACCTGGGCCGGGTTCAGATTGGTAGAACCTGCATTGACTGCAAATACCGCCACTATAGCAATCAGTAAACCCAAGAGTATTACTGCTAATTTTTTCTTTGCCGTATATCTCTGATAGATATCTGTCTGTTTTAAACCGTCAACGGTAGCTAATCCATCCTTCAAATTCTTTCAATCCCCTTTTTAAGCTAAACCTTCCAATACAGCCGGGCGGTTTTTGACCGGATTTCCTCCCTGACCATTCCCTCCCTTGAGATTTCTTCCAGGTAGCGCCTGACAGAAGCTCTTTGCTCCTTGCTTAATGGATCTTCCGCTTCAAGGCCTGAACAATAAATATGCCTCCGCCTCATCATAGGCAATGTCCATAATTCTACCAACCCCTGGAATAGTCTTTGAAGCAGTCAAGGCAGACTTTTTTCCCTTCTTGCAGTCTCATTTTGTGCTCAGGAGCGCCCTCTCCGCAGTTTTCACAAACAACGGTTGTGAAAAGCCTCGCTGTCTCAGGCAGTGCAAAGGACGGTTTCATAAATTCAAATATTTCCTCGGCAGGAGCATTCAAGATGTATTCCTGGCGCTGCTTACGGTCCATTTCCTTTTTGAACGGCTTGACGATCATTCTCAGGCTATCTCCGTTGGCCCTGTTAAAAAAGCTGAAAGCCATCTTTCCGGTACCTCTGTAAATCAGGTTTCCTTTGCCGAAGGTGCATCCTGTGATGACCTGTATGGCATCTACGCCGCAGGCATCATTTTCGGTGACGCATACGATTTCTTCATCTGAAGAGAATTTGATACCCATCCTCTCCTTTGCCGCTTCAACCGCTTTATACCCCATCGCCAGTCCGGGACACTCATGCCCGTGAAATTCCACCGCTTTCTCCCAGTTTGTTTTTTCGCAACACATACTTTTAATCTCCTTTCATCATATCCGTATTTATTTTATGGTTTTTGTAAACGGCATTTATCCCGGTGAATTTTTATTGTACCTTTTATTGTACCTTTTAAAATCCACAACGGATGCCACTTTTTATTTTCCCCAAACAAAAAAGCCACGACATTTATTCGACCTTTTCTAAGGTCAAAAAACCTTCGTGGCTCTCATTAAATATTTATTTTATAAACGACAGCGTCATTCAATGCAATGAATGTTTTTTAAAAACTGACTTCATTCATACTGCTATTTCACAAAACAACTCTAAGTCTACGTGACTTAATTTAAAAAAATTATATCAGTTATCTTCAAAAGAATCTATGGCATTTTTATTTTTTTTAGTCATTTTTTTATTTTTTCTAGATTAATTTGTAAACGTCCTGCTTGAATAAAGCTCGAACAGTTTCCCACATACCTCTTACTTTTTTCATTAATCCTTACTGGAAAAATATCATGGTAAGAATGAGGTATAGCTATGATATGCCGAATCTATCAAGCCTTCTCGATTTTTACCCTGCTGCCGTCCCCCTGCGAAGTGGGAGGGTCAATAATCAACCTCCTGCCAATCCTGCTTCTAAGCTCCGGCACATGGCTGATGAGTCCAATAACCCTTTCCTTCCTGCTCAGCCGTTCAAGAGAATCAATCACCGAGTCCAGCAGGTTGTTGTCCAGGGTCCCGAAGCCTTCATCCAGGAAGAAAAATTCCAGCGGGCTCTGGCCCTTCAATTGTATCTGTTCAGACAGCGCCAAAGCCAGAGACAAAGACGTTAAAAAGGTTTCTCCCCCCGAAAGGGAAGTGACCGTGCGGTGAACTCCTCCATTCGCATTGTCCCGGATGATGAAACCGGCATCGGCGTCCAGCTCCAGCGCATATTTATACCCGGTCATCACCCCAAGGGTTTGGGAGGCTTTGGCGGCAACATAACGGAGCCGCTCTTCGGCGATGAAATCAATAAAACTGTTGTCTTTCCTGTGTTCCGCTTTCAGCAGCTTCTGGATCTGCTCAAAAAGCTCCTGTTTATGCTTAAGTTCCTTATAGCTGTTGTTCAGCTCCACCCACCTGTCATGCTTGCTTTTCAGGTTCTCGAATTTGCTCTTGGCAACCTGGCTGCGGGAAACACATTCCTCTTTGAAAGCGGTCAACTCCAGATAATCACTGCTTGTCCGGTTCCATTCCTCTTCAGTGATGCTGCGGGAGTTTAGCTTCTTCTGAACCATTTCCTTTTGCGCCTGAATATTCACCCCTGCCTGGTCGTACTCATCGATTTCATCCTTTAGGGCTTTTTGTCTTTCAGGCGAAAGCATGGAGCTTTCCACTCTGCTGCAGTCTTCAAAGCCTTTCTCCTGAAGGGCGGCCTGAAGCCGTGCCTCCTCGGCTTTCAAGCTTTCGGAATAAATACCCTGCTGGTTCGCAAGCAGCGACTTCCGTGTTACAAGGTCATTGTGCTGCTTTTCCAGTGCCTGAAGTCTTTCCTGGTACTGCTTTTCAAGCTTTACGTACTCCTCCAGCCTTTCGTCGATCCGCTTGATTTTATCCTCAATATTATTTGCATCCTGGGCCAGTCCCTTCAGCTTGCTTTCTTTTTCACTTTTCTGTCCGCTTAGATTATTGATCTCTGTCTGGACTTTAACATCCTCACTGCTTAATGCCCTGAGTTCTTCCTTCCACTGCTCCAGGAGGCTCCTCTTGCAGGCCATTGATGCCTGGATCTGCTCCATTTGCTCCTGCAGCACATTTATTTTGCGGTCGTTTTCGGCAAGCCTTTTCAATTCCGCCGCTGCGCCGTCTATTTTATGCTGCTGCAGAAATTCCCGGTACCTTTGCTTTTTTTCAATGAATAACCTCTTTGCTTCGGACAGGGACTTTTCCATCTGTTCCAGGCTTTCTCGGTTCACTTTCAGTTCAGTAAGAATCTCTTTTTCTGAAAGCCGGTGTTCGGATAGGGTATCATTGAGCTGCTGAAGCCTCTCCTTATATCCCTCCTGCTTTTTCTCCCAGGCTTCCACAGCCCTGAGCTTTTCCGCACTTGCACCATTCATTCTTTCCAGCTCCAGGCGGATTTGTTCCAGTTCAAGTTCTCTTAATTCTTCAGGAAGCCTTTGCTTTTCCGCAATATATTCACCGGTTTTCAACGCCAGTTCCTGTACTGCTTGATCTATCTGCCCGGTCAGGGCTTTTACCTGTTCACCGGCAACAAGGGCCGCTCTTTCCGCTTCTTTAAGCACCTTTTCCGCCTCAGTCAGCTTTTTCCTGGCGTCCTCAACCCCTCTTTCAAGCACCGGCAGCTCGGCTCCTTCCGCCTGGGCCGCAGGCCTCGGGTGGTGCTCCGACCCACACACAGGGCACGGCTCACCCTCTTTCAGGTTCTTGGACAGCATGCAGGCGGCATTCCTGTCCATTTCCCCTATGGCGTTCTCCAGCTCCAGCCTGTATTGCTCAAAGAGCGCACCGGCTTTTTCCCTGTCCTTATCCAGGGCAAGCGCTTTTTGCGCCTGCTGCTTAAGCGCCAATCTCTGCTTTGCAATTTTGGACTCCATTCCATCCAGTTCATTTTTTCTGAGCCTCAGCACGTCATAAACCGCCTGCAGGGAATGAAGCCTCTCCATGGATTTCAGGACCGAGTTTTTATCTCCGGGCATAGCCGCCTCGTGCTTTTGCCTTTCTTCCGTCAGTGCCTCCACCGCCTTCCGCGACAGTAAAACACCTTCCCTTATCATGCCCAGCTTTTGCTCCAGGCGGGCAACAGTGCTGTTCAGGGTCCCCACCTTTTCCTCAAGCTCTTTCACATTTCCATTCAAGTTTCCTATCTCACTTTCAAGCCTCGCTCCATCCTGGACCTGCTGACGGTATTCCGGATCGGTTTTCAAGGCTTCCATTTCCAGCTTGAGCCTGCCGAAATTTTGCTCCAGGGCCTCCAACTCCCCTGTTTCCTTTCGGATCGCCCCGCTTTTCTTTGTAATCTCATCCTTCAGCCGGACCGCGGAAGCCTGCAGCCCTTTGATTTTCTCATGAATGGCTTGCATTTCCGCCCTGACGCCTAAAGCGTCCACAAGCCTTGTCCTTAAGCCCACCAATTTGGGCTGTTCTATCACCGCTTCACTTTTGAGCCCTTCATACCTCTGTCGGGTCTCATTCAAGCCGGCAATGACACCCGGAAGGGCAGCCAAGACTTCCTGCAGCTGTTTTTCCGTCTCCCGGAGCTTTTCGCTCAATTCTCTGTTTTTTCGGATCATCTCCATCAGCCCGCCCGCTTTCACAGCCTTCTCAAGCTGCACTCTTTTTTCGCCAATAGCCTCCCTGGAAGCCATATGCTGCTGCTCCTGCTGATGGATAAGCGACAGCTCTTGAACAAGGGCCCACACCTCTTTGGCTTCATTGTACTTAACCTCCAGCAGCTTTAATTCCTTTTCAACCCTGTTTCTTTCGGACACAGCAGTATCTAATTCTTTTTGGGCTTCCTCAAGGGCTTCACCGGTGGCATCCCCATATCCCTTTAATTCTCCTGACAGAATATCCATCCGGCTTTTAAGCTTTGCCATCTTCCGGTTCAGCTTTTCCTGCAGCTGCTTTCCATACTCTTCAAGATAGAAGATCCTTTCCAGCATCCCTCTCCTTTCCGAGTTGTTAAGCAGCAGAAATTCCTGGAAGCTGTTCTGGGGCAGCACCACAGCCCGGGTAAAATCTTCATGGCTTAAGCCCAGCAATTCTTTGATATGGTTGCTGACCTCGGCGGCTTTGTCACACACGGGGATTTCACCGGCACCGGTGATTTCAATGAGGCGCGCTATTTTAGGCTCGCAGGAGTTTACGGTACCTCTCTTTCTCTGATACGTCCTTTCCACCCTGAAGGTCTTTCGGACGCCATCTTTTATGAGTTCGAAGGTAAAAGAAACCTTTGCGGTATTCAGGTTTGTATTAATGATGCCCTGTGTTCCTCCATCCGCCCTCTTTACCCTGCCGTACAGAGCAAAAGTAATGGCGTCAAGAACCGTGGACTTGCCGCTTCCGGTAGGCCCGAATATGCCGAACAGGCCGGTTTCTCCCAGGGCTTCAAAATCAATCCTCTGGAGTTCACGGAAACTCTGCAGCCCTTCTATTTCAAGAAGCTTCGGCCTCATCCGCCTCAACCTCCCCATCCTCATCATTTAAAACCTCAATGAAGGCTCCCATCAGCTCCTCTGAAATTTCTGCCCCCATCCTGTATTTGAAATAGTCTTTGAAAAGCTCGTCGATTTTTCTGCCTTCCCTGCTTCCAGGGCTTGTGACCTCCACAGCTTCGGATTTCAATCTGGGACGGATGTTAATGATCCCCGGGTGCAGGGTTCTTAAAGCTTTCTGCTCCTCCGCCGTCAAAACCCTGTCGGTCACGATTTCAAGATCGATCCAGGCATTCAGGTCCCTGCCCTCTTCGCACCACCGGATGGCCTGTCCGATCCCCTCTTCGGCAATCCATCGCCTTAAGGGTTTCCCGCAGTTGAGGTAGAGAGGCCTGACCTCCGCTTTTTCTCCCGGAACTGCGTCAATGATATATACAGCTTTACTGTGCTCTGCTTCCGAAAAGCTGTACGCCAGCGGAGAACCGGAATAAAAGGCCGGGCACGGCGCATTCCGGATTTCCTGCGGACGGTGCAGGTGTCCCAGGGCAACAAAATGGGCATTAGAAGGCAAAAGCCCTGGGTCCACCGTCAGTGCTCCGCCTACCTGCAGCGTCCTTTCAGACTCCGACTCCTTACCTCCCCTGAGGAAAAGATGCCCCACGGCCAGGTTTACCGTGTCATCCCTGAAATTCTGACTGAGTGTTGAAAATATGCTGCCGATTTTTTCGGAATACGCTTTCTGGAGAATTTCTTCGTCCGCCTGCCGGGAAAGCATCTCTTCCAGGCGGGATTCGGAAGGATACGGAAGGGCGATGATTACGGCATGGTATTCGCAGCCCGGAACACAAAGCTCCAGCCAGCCCGGTCCGGAATGGGCAATTTTTATGTTACCGCCGCTGATTTTGTACATGCCTGCATCACTGCCGGGGTAGCCCAGCAGAATGATGCCGTTTTTGTATGCCAGGGGGCTGGCGGCACAAAGACGCTCGGGATTGTCGTGGTTGCCGGCAATCACCACAACGGCCCTCTTTCCTTTGCCATTCAGCCGGTCCATTGCGTCATAAAAAAGTTCCTCTGCCGCAGCAGAGGGGTTGTATGTATCGTATATATCTCCGGCAACCAGGATAAGATCGATCTTCTGCTCTTCCACCGTTTCGCACAGGCAGTCGATGAATTCCCGCTGTTCTTCAATGCGGCTGATTTGTTCAAGATTCTTTCCCAGGTGCCAGTCCGACGTATGTAGAATCCGCATGATTCATGCCTCCAAAGGTTTAATTTCTGAATCGTATTTTTATATTAGCATACTTTGCCAACAAAATTATATCGCTTTTGATGGAATTCTACAATACATTACACGGAAAATATGTAAAAAAATAGAACGGCCTGAGCCGTTCCATATATTACCGGTGTATCCTGTTTTAATCCTTCTTAGACTTCAAGTATTGATCAATGGCCTTGGCCGCCTTTTTCCCAGCCCCCATGGCCAGTATAACCGTGGCAGCCCCTGTAACCGCATCGCCTCCGGCATAAACTCCCTTTTTGCTGGTAGCGCCGGTTTCTTCCTCCACGATGATTCCTCCCCACTTTTGAGTCGCCAGTCCGGGAGTGGTGGATTTGATCAGAGGATTGGGGGTCTGGCCGATGGCAATGATCACCGTTTCAACATCAATCACATGCTCGGAGCCTTCCTTGGGCACAGGCCTTCTCCTGCCCGAGCTGTCCGGTTCTCCAAGCTCCATTTCCAGGCATTCTATTCCCTTTACCCATCCGTCTTCCGTTCCAATAATCTGCTTCGGATTGTTCAGCAGCTTGAATATGATGCCTTCCTCCTTGGCATGGTGGACTTCTTCCAGTCTTGCAGGCAGCTCAGCTTCGGACCTCCTGTAGATTATATATACATTCTCCGCGCCAAGCCTTTTTGCACTTCTGGCGGCGTCCATGGCCACATTGCCTCCGCCTACCACCGCCACATTTTTCCCCACCTTTATGGGCGTGTCATACTCGGGGAATTTATAAGCCTTCATCAGGTTTACCCTTGTCAAGAATTCATTGGCGGAATACACCCCGTTGAGATTTTCTCCCGGTATTCCCAAAAAGCTGGGCAGACCGGCGCCGCTGCCTACAAAAACGGCTTCGTAGCCTTCCTCCATAAGCTCATCCAGGGATAATACCTTTCCTATGACCATATTGGTTTTTATCTCCACTCCCAAAGCCTTTACATTTTCAATTTCCTTCTGTACCAAGGTCTTGGGCAACCTGAATTCAGGTATACCATACATCAAAACCCCGCCGGGCACATGAAAGGCTTCAAAAATGGTCACATCATATCCCAGTTTGGCAAGGTCTCCCGCACAGGTCAGACCAGCAGGTCCGGAGCCCACAACAGCCACTTTTTTGTTTACTTTTGCGGGTCTATCCACTTTCGGCTTGCCATTGGCCATGAACCAATCGGCCACATACCTCTCCAGTCTCCCTATACCGACAGATTCACCCTTCTTTCCCCGGACACATAAGCTCTCACACTGGGATTCCTGGGGACAAACCCTGCCGCAAATGGCAGGAAGGCTGTTGGTTTCCCTTATCTTATCATAGGCCTCCTCAAATTTGCCCTCTGCCACAAGGGCTATAAAATCTGGAATCTTGACATTCACCGGACAGCCGGACACACAGGGCCTGTTTTTGCAATTGAGGCACCTCGTGGCCTCTTCCCTGGCCATCTCCTCCGTATATCCCAAAGCTACTTCAAGAAAGTTTTTATTCCTCGTATTCGGCTCCTGCTCAGGCATTTTAACTTTATTTAAAGACATATTAGCCATTTACGGTACCCCCCAACCTGCACTCATGTTTTTCCATAGCTCTTTTCTCTTCCTGCTTATACATCTGCTGCCTTCTTATAGCTTCATCAAAATCTACCTCATGTCCGTCGAAGTCCGGTCCGTCCACACAGGCAAATTTAGTCTTTCCTCCTACGGTGACACGGCACCCGCCGCACATCCCCGTGCCGTCGATCATCACAGGGTTCATGCTTACTACAGTTTTAATACCGTACTGTTTGGTAAGGTTGCTTACCACCTTCATCATGATCAACGGACCTATGGCGACGACCATGTCATATTTGTTGCCCTGCTCAATAAGGTTCTTCAAAACATCGGTCACAAACCCCTTGTTGCCGTTTGAACCGTCGTCCGTCGCAACAAAGAGCCTGTCGCTCACAGCAGCCATTTCCTTTTCCAGTATAATAAGGTCCTTGTTTCTAAAGCCAATAATTGAATCCACCTCTACACCAAGGCTGTGCAGCTTCTTTGCCTGGGGGTAAGCGATGGCGGTGCCCAGGCCTCCCCCGATGACAGCCACCTTTTTAAGTCCGTCAAAGTGGGATGCAACCCCCAGAGGACCCACAAAATCCATAAGTTCCTGCCCCTCTTCCATCTCTCCAAGGATCTTTGTAGTATAACCGACCTCCTGGAATATTATAGTTACGGTTCCCTTGCTGCGGTCGTAGTCAGCAATGGTCAAAGGGATTCTTTCTCCTTCCTCGTTTACCCTGAGTATTATAAACTGCCCGGGTTCGGCTTTTCTCGCCACGTGTGGAGCTTCGATCTCCAGCAGCTTGACTGATGGATTTAAGACTTCTTTCCTCACAATTTTAAACATTCGACCTTCACCTCTTTTATAAAATGCGTAGCTAAAATAATACATTTTACCATTTCTAAGAAAACTTACTTTACCCCATGGCTTTACAGGCAAATGTGGAAATTTAAAACAGCCGCAGTTTGCCCGCGTCATTTCGGTCTGATACCCTTCCCTGGATTTTTCCGGTTCCAGCCGCTTGAAGTCTAATTGGGAGATAAAAATGAGCCGGAGTACTCCTTTTCACTCTCTTTTATCAGAAAAAACCCCAAATCAGCGAGGTTGTATCAGTTCATCCGCTTTCATACAGGCAGCTTGTACATTTTTCCGAACATAGTTAATCTTAATAAGAAACTTGATAACATGTTTTTTAGGTGTTAACTTAAGTTTATATCTCATTGGAATGAAAGTCAACCTTCTAATGCTTAAATAGTAATTATGTTATAATAATCAAAATTTTGTACAATTATTTAAACAATATGAAAAATGCCCCCTGCTGCGCCCTTATGGGAAAAACAACGGGGTATGGAATGAACCATACCCCGGCTTAATGCCCATACATAGAGCGCCCGCACCAAACCCGCGCAAAGGCGGAAGGGGTACGCCTTTACAGGTCAAAAGGCCTTATTTCGTAGCCCTCATCCCTTATGCCCTTTATGATCCTGTCAAGGGCTTCCGCGTTGTCCTTGGACACCGCGTGCAAAAGTATAACGGCCCCGTTGTGAAGGTTTTTCATAACCATATTATAGGCATGGTCCGCTCCTTTCTGGTTTTTGACGTCATAGTCCAGATAGGCAAAGCTCCAGAATATGGTTTTATAGCCAAGCTGCTTTGCCGCCGCCAATACCCTCTCGCTGTATTCTCCCATGGGAGGCCGCATGTACTTAAACCCTTTTCCGAAGGCGGCGCTGAACTCTTTTTCCAGGCCGTACAGTTCTTTTTCCAAAGACGCGTCGCTGACCTGGGGAAGACTGGGATGGTTTATGGTGTGATTGCCTACCAGATGGCCTTCATCCAGCATTCTTTTCACAAGCTGGGGGTTTTCCCTGACATATGGCCCTGTAACAAAGAATATGGACTTGACGTCGTTCTCTTTAAGGGTGTCAAGGATCTTCGGGGTGTAACCGTTTTCATATCCCTCGTCAAAGGTCAGGTATATGATTTTTTTCGAGGTATCCCCCACATAAAACCCGTCATACTTGGAAAGAAGCTTCTTCGCCTGGGAGGATACCCCCGGGGTTGTATGCTGATTGTTCAGGGTAAGACCCCAGCCGTATTTGGTGTTATCCAGCTTGTCAAGGACTGTAAAATCCAGCTTCTCTCCTTTGGATTCCCTGGGTTCCGGCTGTATGGGGTCACTGAAGACAACAGAGGGCTTGTCCTCTTTTTTCACATCCTCTTCCTTTTTCACGCTTCCCGCCCCGTTATCCGCACCGGAGATTTTTTCGTTACTGTCGTCCGACGCACTTAAAACAGCTTTCCCCGCATCTTCCCCGGCTGCACTTGCGGGAGCGGAGCTGCTGCCGGCACAGCCCGACAGTAAAACCAGAATAAGCACCGTGAAAACGGCCTTCCATTTTGACATAAATTTCCATCCTCGTTCATTATTGAATACATAATAAAATTATAATCGATTTATGTCAAAAAAGCAAAAAAACAGAGGACAGCAGGCACTCACCTTTCACACTGCCTGCCGTCCTCTTATCTAGAGGCCTTTTTTCATAAACTCCTCAAAGGTAAGTTCGGTATTATACTTCAGCATACCGTCTACAACCTCCTGCTCGGTGAATATTTTAACAAGCTTCAATTCCTCGTCCAGCACATATATAAAGTGAAACCTGTCAAAGTCCAGGTTTCTGATGACCTCACCCAAGCGCACCGTTTTTATTACCACCAGATCCCTTGCCGGATAAATACCCCTTTTCAATAATCTGGACCGTCTATAGACAATATTTTTTACATTCATTAAAGCTACCAACCTTTCCTCAGATTTTAGTGAAAGCAAAATATATACTCCAATGGCAAGCAAGCTGAAATTCGAAGTATTTTTTATAAATTGGACTATCCCTGCGATAACCAGCAGGATTACAAGAATAAGGGACAATCTTTTGATATAGGAACTCGCCGAGAACAAGCCTACCCGGCTGGACAGCGCATCACTTAATATCCTGCCCCCGTCCAGCGGTTTCACGGGTATCAGGTTAAAAACGGCAAGGCCGATATTAACCGAGATAAAAAAACGCATATTATCTGTTCCATACAAATAATATGGGCTTAATATTGAAAGCAGGACAGCTAAAAGTATATTAATCAAGGGGCCGCTCAGGTAAATTAAAATTCTTTTCCACACTTCCGCGGGTCCGTCCTCTATAACCGCCGTTACCCCGATGGGAAGCACATTGAAAGAGTTAATCCTTCTGCCGAATATTAAGGCCGATAATACATGCCCCAATTCATGCAGTAAAATTGACAAATAGATTACCAGAAACTTAGTGCCGAATCCGGATAGAATCACAACCGGAGGTATCAGCAGGAAAAGAGGGTCCAGGGTAATCTGAAAGCTGTTCTTCCTGAATATCAGTAAATTAAATTCTCTCACCTCCAACCTTATGCCGATCCTCCAAATAAGGCCAAAGCCTGGAAGCGCCTTTCCGCCTAGTACTACGATAACCTATTGGTAAGGGAAAACATATCTGAAGGAAGATTTTCACTTGACCCGTGAGGAATCCATCTGAGGAAAGGGCATTTGTGTTCATACTCCTATGTTCATCCCCTTCAAATGGCCTTTTCGATGCTATTGAAAATCATTCCGAAAGACATCGTTTTCCAACGAAACAAGCTAGTATTAACCGGTTGTATCCTTTACGGGTATTTTGATAAGGCTCGCGGGGTCTATCGCCTCCCCATCCTTCCAGATTTCAAAGTGGAGATGAGCTCCTACGGCCGCTCCCGTATCCCCCACTTTTGCAATCTCAGCTCCCTTCTGTACCTTTTGCCCTTTTTTCACAAGCAGCTGCGAGCAGTGGGCATATACGGTCACTATGCCGTCACCGTGCTGTATCTTAATATATTTACCATAGGTCGGGCTTGTTGAGGCCTCCACCACTTCTCCCCCCAGTGCCGCTTTAATGGCAGCGCCTTTATTGGCTTCTATATCCACTCCCTTGTGAAATTTCTCCACTTTTTCTAAAGGGTCCACCCGCATCCCGTAGGCAGACCCCAAATATCCGCTTACAGGGACTATAAATGAGTATTTTTTTCTTATCTCATCTGCAATGCTGCTGTCCTGGCTTGTTGTCTCACTGTTCACATCCGTTTTAGCCGCATCCTCCTGTACTTTCTGGCCATCGCTTTTCGGATCGTCCTGCGCCTGCTGTTCTTCTCCGCTTACTGCGGCGTCCTGCCGGGTAGCGCCTCCCGAAGCTTGACTAGCCTCTCCCGTGCCGGCTTCTTGCGTCTGAGGTTGGTCTGCCCCGGCACTGGCCGGAATGGAAGCCGGCTCCTCTCCGCTTCTACTGCTTGCACCCTTTCCCATCAGCAGATCTAAAACCCCGTTCAGGCTGTCGTACATGCTTTTTAGCTCAACGTTCTCCACCAAAATATTCCTTATACTGTCAGATATAAAATTGGTTAAAGGGATATTCACATTTTTTACCAAAACGATGGCGGCAAGGATTATGGCAGTCGCAAATACCTGCCGGACCACGTTTCCCTGAAGTGAATTTCTGTACCAGGCGTTTCTCCTTCTTTTCCTGCTCATCGTATTGCTGCGCGGATATTTGGACCTAATTATTATATCGTCCATATACTCACATCCTCTTCTGTACAGTCTGCATACCCTGAGGGATATGCATTTTTTTGAGTTATTAAATTATATTTTACTCATGGAAATTTTATTACAGAATAGATTGCTTTAAACGGCAGATAATATATCCTGTTACAGTTTTGTTTTATCTCAGGAGGTGAATTTCAAGGATGCACAGTATTGCCATTGAGCCCAACCTCACGCCTATAAAAGACTATCTGAGCAGTAAGGGCTATCATGTGGAAAGCATGAGTTTTGATAGAAGTGCCTCATCCTGGCAGGCAAAAAATTTTGACGCAATTATAGTGACCGGATTAAACGACAATCTGGCGGGCATTAACGACACCAATACCAAAGCGGTAGTGATTGAAGCAAAGGGGCTGACTCCTGAACAGATTCTTCATGAACTGCAGCTGAGGCTTGACTAAAAAATCCAGGGCTGGAGAAACCCTTCAACCCTGGATGCCGGATTTTTTATTACCTTCCGCTGCTTTTAACGTTTTTTATGGGGATGTTGGCAACCAGTGCGGGCACAACCCTATCTCCCTCTTCACTTCTGGTTTTGGTAAGCTGGATATCCAGCGCGCTTTCATCGATATCCATATAATTAGATATGACTTTTATGATCTCACTCTTAACCATTTCCAGAAACTGGGGGGAAACATTTGCCCTGTCATGGATCAGCACAAGCTTTAGTCTTTCTTTGGCAACATCTTTCGATGTTTTTGACCTTCCAAATAATTTTGACAAATCAAGAATCATATGAATCCCTCCATCAGGTGGTTCTAAGCCCAAAAAGTCTTTTGAGCTTAACCAAAAACCCGTCATCCGTTTCAAGGTCCAACATCGGCACCTCTTCTCCCAGCAATCTCCTTGTAATGTTCCTGTATGCCTGTCCGGCCAGCGACTTGCTGTCCGTGACGGCAGGTTCTCCCTTGTTGGTTGAAACCACTATTTTTTCATCGTCGGGAACCACCCCGATGAGGTCGATAGCCAGTATGTCAATAATATCGTCAATGGTCATCATGTCGCCGCGCTTCACCATGTCTACCCTTATCCTGTTGACAAGGAGCTTCGGGTTGCGGAGCTCATTGGCTTCCAGTAAGCCGATAATCCTGTCCGCATCCCTGACGGCGGAAACTTCAGGGGTTGTAACAACTACCGCCCTGTCGGCACCGGCGATGGCATTCTTAAATCCCTGCTCGATCCCTGCCGGGCAGTCAACAAGTATAAAATCGAATTCGTTACGGAGTTCATCACAGAGCTTGATCATCTGTTCGGGACTTACAGCACTTTTGTCCCTTGTCTGTGCGGCCGGTAAAAGGAAAAGGCCTTCATACCTCTTGTCCTTTATTAAGGCCTGTTTAATCCTGCAGGTGCCCTCAACCACATCAACCAGGTCGTATACGATCCTGTTTTCCAGACCCATGACTACATCCAGGTTCCTTAAACCTATATCGGTATCGATTAAAACAACTTTTTTTCCCTGCAGTGCAAGTCCGGTGCCAATATTAGCCGTCGTAGTGGTTTTACCCACCCCGCCTTTCCCGGAAGTGATTACGATGACTTCTCCCATTTTTCCACTTACCCCCCGCGTATATCAATTGACCCTTATCCGTATGCTCTCTTTAATGTTTTCTACCCCATAACTAAAATATATATTTCTTTTCCATTCTTGTCAATCAGTTTATATAATCGCTTCTGCAGCCGTTCCAGAACATTCATGCCCTGTTACGGACAGTTTATTACCTCTGGGGCAGGAATCTTTCTATATACACCATATTGTCCTTCACATAAGCCAGTTCGGGAACCAAAAAGTTTCTAGAATCCTTTTCGTCGTCCGGCGAGCGGGTAATGACATCGGCAATCCTCAGCTGCGTAGGCTGCAGATTGAGCGCGACGACAATAGCGTCCTTGTTTCCGTCCGCACCTGCGTGGACAATACCGCGAAGGGATCCCACCACGATTACGTTGCCCGAAGCAATTAATTCTCCCCCGGGGTTCACGTCCCCGATCACAACAAGATTACCCTTAAAATCAACAAGCTGCCCTGAACGGACGGTACCCCTGTAAAATTTAGTAACGCCCTCGTTTATCCCGTTGAAGTAATAGTCTTTCATTCTTATTCTGGGGCTTGTTTGCCCGGAAATGTTGTTTTGGGCTTCGGGAGGTTCCTCCGTATCTTCCGTCAGGCTTTTTATCCGAGCACCACTTTTTGAGGCCAACAGATTGAAAACCCTGTCTTCCTGGTCCTTGGACAGCTTTTTTCCCCGGTACTTCACGTGGAGAGAGGCCCCTTTAAAAAATTTCCCGGCGGAAACCACTTTTCTCTCAATCTGTTCCAAAATGGACTCAAACCCATCCTCTTCCTTTAAAATAATGGTCAAACCGTGCAGCGATCCTTTAAAAGTTACATTGGCTTCATCCATTTTTTACCCCCTAGTGCTCATACTCGTTATCCTTAAAATCAATGAAATACAGTAAATATTGAAGTTAAGCATAAGATGTGCAAAGCTTTTCCGCGCCATAAAACAGCCCTATCCTTCATGGCAAAACTATTTTACCACAAAAAAACAGTCTTAGCACTAATACTTTCTTGCGGCTTTATCAAGGTATTCCAGCTTTTGGAACAACTTCATCACCAGCATGTACATAAAAACAGAAATCCCGCTGTTATAAACGGCTTCAGGCAAAACAATATGCTTTAGCACAAACAACACATTAAACTGGATTCCGGCCGTAGGAGCCACAATGTACTCCCCTCCCTTGTACATCAGGTATACCGCCAGTTCATAGGCAATGGTGGAAAAAAACGTAAAGAAAATGGCCACCAAAAAATTTTCACGGTATAGCCTCTTGTTCAGCGAACCCACCACCAGCCCGAGATAAAGCCCCAACAGCGCATAAAAGCCCACTACCTTGCCTGCAATGATGTCCTGGGACAGGCCTGCAAAGAAGCCTATCACCGCCCCCTCCGTATTACCCCTCAGCAATGCGGACAATATGATAAAAACAACCAACAGGTTGGGCTTTACATTATAGACTTCAAAGTAATTCAATATTGTGGACTGTATCACACCGATTAAAAAAATGAAAATTCCTATGATGAATACTTTAAACCTCATTTTGCCGTATTGTCCACCCCAGTGTTTCCTGTCTTGCTTTTTAGCACAAACACTTCTTCCAGTCTTTTAAAATCAACGGCCGGTTCAATAACAGCATACCTGTTCAACTCATTATTGGTCTGCCTTATTTCCTTGACCTTTCCGATGATGATTCCCTTGGGGAAAATTCCCCCCAGGCCTGAAGTCTCGATGGTGTCTCCCACCTCCACATCCACCTCGGGTGAAATGTAATCCATCCGGCACAATCCCTGCTCCTTCAAGGTGATATCCCCTTTTACCCTTACTACTTCCCTGGATTTGGAGATTCTGGCGCTTACGGTACTGTCAATGTCAATGATGGAGACAACCTTAGATGAAATCAGCCCTGTGGAATAGACACTGCCTACCAATCCCTTGCCTGTGACCACAGGGAAGTTGTTGCCAATGCCGTTGTTTTTTCCGATGTCTATTGTAAACACATTGAACCAGTTTCCGGGGTCTTTGGCGATGATATTGGCGCCCACAAAATCATATTCATTAAACTGGTCCTTAAGGTTCAGCGCGCTTTTGAGTTCCTCGTTCTTCACCTTGTACTCCTGCAGCTGCGCGTTTTCCTTCTCCAGCTGGTCTATTCTGGCCTTTAATTCTTCATTTTCCTTTTGTACGGCCTTTACATCTTTAAAAAAGGATAAACTGCCGCTTACCTTTTGTCCTGAAAAGGAAAATATTTTCTGCAGAGGAGAAACAGTCGCATTAATAATGTGGCTGACCCAGTTTGCATTGCTGTCCGGTTTTGCGGAGAGCCCAATGGTAAAAAATATAGCAATGGTAACCAATACCAATATAAAATACTTGTTTTTTAAGATGCGTAGCAAAGGACTGAACTCCCTTCTACCTCAGCTTCTTAGGAGAAATTAACACCTTTTTTAAAGTTTCTATCTCATCCAACACCTTGCCCGCACCCATAACCACACAGTCCAAAGGCCTTTCAGCAATGGAAACAGGCATTCCCGTCTCTTCCTTTATAAGCCTGTCCAGGCCGCTCAAAAGTGCACCTCCGCCCGTAAGCATAATCCCTCTGTCCATAATATCGGAGGCCAGTTCAGGAGGGGTTTTCTCAAGGGTGTATTTTATTGAATCTACAATAGAATTGACAGGTTCCTTTAAAGCCTCTGCTATTTCAGACGACGTAACCGTCAGGTTCTTTGGAAGGCCTGTTATCAGATCCCTGCCCCGTACTTCTAAAGATTCCTCTTTAGGCTTTGGATATGCGGCACCGATTGTAACCTTAATTTCCTCAGCAGTTCTTTCTCCTATCATTAAATTATATTCTTTTTTCACATAATGTACAATAGCTTCGTCCAGTTCATCGCCCGCAATCCTGAGGGACTTGCTTGTGACAATGCCTCCCAGGGAAATGACCGCAACCTCGCTTGTCCCTCCCCCTATGTCGACCACCATGCTGCCCGACGGTTCTTCCACAGGCAAATTGGCACCTATCGCCGCGGCCATAGGCTCCTCTATAAGATAGGCCTCCTTGGCCCCCGCCTGCAGTGTCGCTTCTTCCACCGCCCTCTTTTCTACTTCCGTGACCCCCGACGGGACACAGATTACAACCCTTGGTTTGCTGAACACACCGGCGGGTATGCCTTTTCTTATAAAATATTTAAGCATGCTCTGGGTTATGTCGAAATCGGCAATAACCCCATCTTTCATAGGCCTTATTGCCACTATATTCCCCGGAGTCCTGCCTATCATGCTTTTGGCGTCTTCACCCACAGCCAATATCTCACCCGTTTTATTATTTATAGCAACAACCGATGGCTCTCTAACAACAATACCCTTTCCTTTTACTTGCACCAGCGTGTTGGCGGTTCCCAAATCAATCCCTATGTCCCTTGCAAAAAAGCTCATTTTCATTTCTCCTTTGTAAATTTATATTCCATACCTGTTCAGTCGTAATTGTCCCTTTTTTATATGAGGCCCCTTTCCTTAAAACTCATGTATGTTCCATTGCCAATGATAATATGGTCCAGGACCTTGATTCCCAAAATATTGCCCCCGCTAACCAGCCTTTCCGTCGTCTCCAGGTCCTCCAAACTGGGCTCAGGGTCGCCGCTGGGATGGTTGTGGACAAAGATCAATCCTGAACATCCCACCTTCACGGCTTCGCTGAAGACCTCTCTCGGATGTACCACAGAAGCGTTCAGACTGCCCATGGAAATATTTATATGCTTGATCAAATGGCTCTTCGTATTTAATAAAATTACTTTAAATACCTCCTTCTTTAAGTGCCTCATCTCTTCCATCACCAATTTTTTCACATCGTCGGGGGACTTGATGACAACCCTGTTTCCCATGCCGTAAGTTGAAGCAATCCTCTTTGCAAGCTCCATCAACGCCTTTACTTGTACCGACTTGACCCTTCCTATCCCCTTTATGCTCCTGAGCTGTTCCAGTGAAATATTATATAAAAAGTCAAAGCCGCTGTCGCTTTCATCCTGTTTGAGAATTCTCTGTGCAAGGGAGACCGAGGTTTCATCCTTGCTTCCTGTCTTTATGATTATTGCCAAAAGTTCGGCATTTGATAGCATTTCTGCTCCAAGCTTTTCCAACTTTTCATAAGGCCTCTCGCTTAGAGGCAAATCCTTTATGGTAAACTTTTCTTGTTTTTCCCCCATTTTTTCACCAACCTCACACCCCTCAGCTTCCCAACACCCCGTCTTTCAGCCCTCTAAAGCACATGCACCCCGAACTCTGCAAGCATCTTGCTGAGTCTCATAAGGGGAAGGCCAACAACGTTAAAATAGCAGCCCTCTATCCTTTCCACAAGAACGGCTCCCAGCCCCTGGATGCCGTATGCCCCCGCCTTATCCATAGGTTCACCAGTCCTTATATAGGATTTTATTATCTCATCAGACAAATTTCTCATCTTTACCCGGGTTTTTTCAAAAGCCTTGGCGGCCTTTAGGGTTAAGCCTTCCATCACCGTGATGCCGGTGATCACCTCATGCCACCCTCCCTCAAGGGACTTGAGCATCTCATAGGCCTCCTTCTCATCCCTGGGTTTCCCGAGAATGCCTTCTTTAACAACCACGGTATCCGCGCCTATGACCAATACATCCCGGGCCAGCTGTTCTGCCACATGCCGGGCCTTTTCAAAGGAAATATTAGCGACACATTCCCCCACATCAAGGCTGGTGTCCATTTCCTCCTTTATATCCGAAGGGATTGTTTTAAAAACCAGGCCTATCTGTTTTAAAAGCTCGGAGCGCCGTGGAGACGATGATGCCAAAATAATTTCCCTCATTCTTTTTCCTCACGATTTAATAAACAGAATTATGCCTAAAATAATTCCTATGAGGCTGCCTGCATTCACTCTCAGAGCAAAATTCAATCCCAGCCTTAAAACCCTGACATCGATTAAAGGGTCCAGGGTAAATGCAAACAGGTCCCTATATCCGTTTACACCTCCAAAACCCATCCAGCCCATGTAGGGAAGGCGTGACAGGTATTCACCCGCAATACCTCCTATTAAGGCTCCGGACAGCAGCAGCAAGCACAAAATCCATGGGCTTCTTTTGCTTCTCATAAAACTCTCCCGCAAACTACAGCATTGATTCGGTTTCAATGAGTTGAGATCGATTCCTTAATTTATCTCATCTCTTTCAACACATTTTAAAATCTTTGTCTGACTATAGTCAGAAGTATTACTAATCCTAATTATAACCATATAAATTCCTCATTTCAACAAAATATGGATATTTTTACGTTTTACCATCCAAGTCTGGAAAATCCAGGCTTTTGAAAATGTGAAGCCGCCACAAGCATTGTAACTGGCGGTAATTCACCGCTTTATCCTGAAGAATCTCTATTTTCATTGCATTATACTCTTGCAAAAAATCCGGAAAAATAGTAATTTAGTCCTATAAAAATAGGAATGCAGGCCCATCATTGCTTGACTTGTCTTTCGACATCTTTCGCATCACTTTTGCCGGGAACCTCCGGATAGCCATGTCCTTTTAATGCTTCCCTCACTTTTGGCGCAAGGCTTCCAAAAGAATCAATGATCCGGCTCATTTCCCCTGTGCTCAAATCCTTTACATCTGCGGTATCAAACCCGGCTTGCCTTATAAACTCTCCAATCACCGCATGGTCTTCCGGGTCCAGGCCGGAGTTCTTGATCTTTGCCTTAAAATAGCTAATTTGCCTGTCAGTGGCCTTTTTCCGCATGTATAGAGGATCTTGAAGCCTAGATTCGCTTTCCTTAATGATCCTCTCCTGGACGTCATTAAACTCCTCGTCAAGCTGCCTGGCCTCATCAGGATAAAGCCAGTCGTTTTCACCCATCAGCTTCCTTATGATCCTGTCGCAAGCCCCTGTGATGGTTTTCTCCAGGCCAAATTCCTTATCAGTTACCAGACTCTTTCCGATCTCAAAAAGTTCCCAGTCGCTCAAAGTAAATTCAATCTCCTTCTTTAACTTGGGCTTATTATTCTCCATTATAATTTTTCCCTTTTCATCCCTGAGAAAATTCTTTTTTTCGATTTTCTCCGCCAGATAACTCTGAAACATATTGTAGTAATCAATTTGTTTTCCGTCGGTAATGGTCTGCCCGCTTTGAATATGACGCCCCTTTACTTTAACTATATAAGCCGGCAGCCTCATAATGCCCAGCCCGGGAAATTCGGCTTCAGCTTCCTTTAGCGGAGTAATGGTTATCTCTTCTATTGAAATGCCCTTTTCCTTGGCTTTTTTAAAAAGCCCTTCCGCTTTATACCTCCATTCTCCGCCCATGCCTTTATAAAAATCCTTGTCGGGATTATAGACAACCTTCGAAGCTCTTTCTGTATTTTCCTCCATATTAAGTGTATCCACTGTTTCATCCATTATTTTACACCTTCTTTATGCCGTATTCTTATGTATATTATTTGTATAAGTCTCGCAATCTACAATAACTAATATTTCTTGAACTTGAAATTCGAGCCTCTATGGCGGGGTAGCATTGAAAATGTCACGGTATTTATTTCCGCATATTGATAAATTGAAAATTGAATGATAAAATGCATTAAGCAGGAAAGTTTCGGAGCAATGCAAGAACGGACAAGGCAGGTTGGAATTTTACGGATGTTAAAATATTATACTTCTCTTTTTTTACAATACGAAGTATAATATAAGTGAGTAATAATCTGAAAGTAAATTATTTTATGGTGATAATATGAAAATAGAAAAAATAAGTGAAAATAAAATAAAGGTTACCATTTCGTTAAACGACCTTGAGGAAAGAAACATCGATTTGAATTCCTTAAATTATAATTCTCCTGCCACCCAGGAGCTATTCTGGGATATGATGGAACAGGCGGAAGTTCAGTACGGCTTCAATGCCGCGGATTCGCAGATATGTGTCGAAGCTATTCCTGATTCGGAAGACGGGTTTATAATTACCATAACCAAGATAGACGAAGACGGGGACTTTGAGTCCATACAAAAATATATAAAAAATAAATACAGGAACACGGATGTGCGTGTAAAAAGGAAAAGCCGCAGGCTGTATTCCACCATTATGATCTATTCCTTCAGCAAATTTGAAGACCTGTGCATGTTAACGGAGAATATCCGTCTTTTATACAAAGGGGATAGTTCGCTTTACAAATACAAAAACACTTATTACCTGATTTTAACCAGGAACAGCCTGAATACCGTCAATACGAAAGCATTTGAGCTGATGTTGAGCGAATACGGTAAAAAGGTATCCAATACCAGCTTCTACGAAGGATTTTTAAGTGAACACGGCACCCAAATCATTGAATATGATGCTCTTGAAATTATAAACAGCTACTTTAACTGTCACGCATAAACCGGCATAAAAGGATTCCAACGCCCCTTGACAGGGGCATTTGTTTTCTCTATAAATTTATTTACGGGTTTTCAGGGGGTAAGCTTCCTGGGCACGGGTAAACACCCTTAAAATCAAGAGGAGGTTTTCCATGATCGTTGCAGTATACGGAAGTCCAAGAAAGGGCGGCAATACGGATATCCTGCTGGATTCCTTTTTACAACCCATAAGCCGCCATGAGAGTATCGACAGGTTTTATCTGCGGGATTTGACATTGAAGCCTTGCATAGCCTGCGGTAAATGCGATAAGACAGGGATTTGCATATTTAATGATGACTTATGGGGCATATATGAAAAAATAGAATCCGCCAGTGCCGTAGTGCTTTCCTCTCCCATTCACTTTGCGAGTGTTACGTCCATCATGAAAATTTTCGTGGACAGGGCCCAGCCCTTTTGGGCGCGGAAATACCTGCTGGGCAGAAAAAATCCCCATCCGGAGAGAAAAGGCTTTTTTATCTGTTCCGGCGCAATCAACACGGACAAGCATTTCCTCAATTCCAAGCTGGTCATACAGACCCTTTTTAAGAACCTAGACATAGAGTACTCGGGAGACCTGTTTTTCTCCGGCGTCGACGGGAAGGGAGAAATAAGGAACAAAGCCGGAGCCATCCATTCGGCTTCCTGTTCGGGAACGGATTTCCTGAAGCGGCTGGAATCAGGTACATGATTCAATGTTGCGCCCCTATGCCAAGCTTATCAAAAAGGAACAGCCAGTTCATTTTACGGCTGGCTTATCTTTCTTACCTACAAGGCTGACAGTGATTTTATTGCCTTTTACTTCACAAAAAATCACCAATGGGCTGTCCAGAGTATTTTTAAACTTGAAATCAATGGTGTCTCCCAGCACCACCACATCCAGTCCCGGATCAATATAATCCACCGGTGCCGCATGGGGGGTTCTGGTTATGGCATCCTTTGGGATACCCGCATTTAAAACAGCAGCATATAGGGTAGACGCAACCTGGTTATAGCCCTCATTGTTTTGCCGCATAATGCCTTTTTCTGCCGAAAGGTATTTAATAAAGGAGAAAACGCCCGCATCCTCACCTGTCTTCAGGTCAGCAGGCAGTATGAGCACTTTATTGATGGCGGATGCAGCCAGGCGTATGAAGGCCTCGTCCTCTTGGGACTTTATCTCAGTACTGAACCTGGAAACCACTTCCTCCACACCTTCCAGGTCTTTTGCCGTTATAAGGGGATAAACCGTTTCCACTTCATAATTGTCCGAGGGCTTAAATTCCAGCGGAAGCCCGAAGTTCAAGGTCCAATCCGATTTTACCTTGTTTACTGCATTATCAATGTTCAGCCTTATTCCTTTCTGTTCGGGCACCTTGGTTATTTTACCGTCCTTAAGATAAATATTTGCATCTACCGGGTCTTTGTCAATTAAGGCGGCCAGTTCGCCGAATTTTTTCCTTAGCTTTTCCTCGTTGAACATGACCGCGGGGCGAATCCACTGGTCCTGAGAAACGAGATACCCCTGGATCAAGCTTATATATCTGTCTTGCCCTTTTCCGTAGGCCATCCGCACAGAAGCGTCATAGTCCATAGAGGCATCAATATCGCTGTATTTAATTTTAAATTCTTCCCCTTCTAAATATTTAACCGTTAGGAAACCATTTTTTACCATATCCTCAAAGTACTCTCTGGTTTTTTGCACCGCACTCTCCACGGTCAGATTTCCTACATTGATTCCGCCAACATAGACACGGGGCGCAATTTTATTTTTAGTGAAAAGGTTGAGTGTAAATAATCCACCCAGTACCGACACTATGAATTGCAAAAACAGGAAAGAAAAAATAAAAGCATTTCTCTGCGTTTTGGTCACCCAAGTCACTCCAAATTCACGGTTAATTATTTAGTCCGAAAATCTATAAAGTATAAAGCACTCCCCCGGCGCTTTATACTTTATAACAGATCACCGCTCCGCATCCTATTATCCTTTATTGTTCATAACCAGTTCAATCAGTTTTCCGCTGTTTTTTGCCGCATCAATGGCTTCGTTGCTTATAACCTCTCCCTCACCGATGATCACGTTCCCCATACTGTCGGTTATGGTTTTTGTGACTTTTCTCCCAACCAAATACTGCCTTTGCTTTTGTTCAAAAAGACTTGACGCGCTGCTTTGGGCCGGGGCGGCGGCAGTGTCCTGTGGTACCGCAGTTGCTTCTTCTTTTTTACCAATGGCTATGGCTTCATCCGGTGTTTCTTCAATTTCCCCTTCTTCCGCATATTCCGGAAAGCGCTGCCCAAGGGATGGGCCTTCACTTCCCTCCATTTTCGTTGGGAGGACGGGGTTTATTGTCCCGGCAGTTTCGGTGGGGGTATGGGCAAGGTTTTCTTTTTCTTCAGTTGCGCAGGTCTCAGAACCATGCTGCGGTAGGCTATCCATCAGAGTGCTTTCGACATTATCCGAAACTACGATCAACGTCTTTCCAAAAGTTATGACGCTTTTTCTGGGGATAATGCGGACTTTATCCTTTGCCGGAAAGGCAATCAATTCAAGACCGGCTATCTGGCAAGACTCCTCTTCATCCACATAAAAATCCCCTGTCTCACCGATTAATCTGCCCTTCCGGGTCATCACCCTGGTGTTTTTGACTTGGATATCTTTCTGAATAAGCTCCACCGCCTGGGGCACTTTGCCGACGTCAATTATATTTTCTTCATTTTCTATGGTCAAGGCATACTCCCCGATACCCAGTATGCTTCCGGCAGGGATAACCCATGTCCCCAGCACCCGGGCCGCACTCTCCACCACAATATAGTCAACGGCGCCTTCCCCGGCGTTCACGACAACCGCCTTGACTTTTCCGACTTCCATTCCGTCGGATATGCTGATTATGGGCAAACCTATTATTTCCTGAGTCTTTTTCATTGCCTTTTACCCCCCTACACTCCAAATGAAATTTCCACTTTTTTCAGCACTTATTTATATTAGTCTACAATAAATTCTTTTCAATTTCAACCTTTATAGTTTCATCCATCATGTTGCTGTAAACGTTCCTGTAACTTTCCAGAATATCCTTTGCAAGTTCAACCTGTCCCAGGTTTTTATAAAGGACGCACAAATCCAGCACAATCCAGAATGCCAGTCCGTCCTCGGGTTTCATATCGAGAGCATACATGTAGTACAGTATGGCTCCTTCAAAATCTCCTTCCTGTTTCAGCCTGAACGCTTCATCAATATAACCCTCAATATCCATTTCACCCACAACTCCGCATGCTTCCATGTCATCCCCGGAGCTGTCTTCCGTGTCCCCATCCTCCATAAAAGCGGTGCCGGGTTCTTCGTTTACCTCTTCCACCTCATCCGCAGCTTCCTCCTCGTCCGCTGTCGGCGGTGCTGCCTCTGTCGGGGAGCTGTCTTCCTTTTCGCGCAGCCCAAATGGGATATCCTCCTGTATATCGTCAGTTTCAAATTCATCTGTAAAGGTTTCTTTCTGACTCATCAGTTCAAAGTCTTCCCCGTTTTTGCCTTCGGATTCGGCCCTATTGCCTTCTTCGCCGCTCTCCGTCTCTTTATCCTCGTCCATGTCTTCATTTTCGTCCATCCCCGGTCTCTCAGGCAATACTTCTCCGGCGTTTTCCTCTTTCTCGCCTTCCTGTATGGCTCCGCCATACCGTTGTCCATCCGCCGTATCTTCACCGGTACATCCCCCTGTGCCTTCCGCCTGCCGCTCATCGGGGATATTTTTATTTTCAGGCTCATCCTCATCACTTATTTTGGCGGTGCTATTCCCGTCCATATATACAATTTCCAGGTCTGCCGGTTCCTCGTAAACAGGCGTCCCCTGAGCCTCTTCCGCCTCACAGGCAGGCTGCAGCAAATTGTCCGCTATGTCCCCGCCTTTTTTTGAAGCCTCCCCCATCCCCCTGTCCGTTACAAGGGTAGATACAAAAGTGGTGACCAGCAATAGGAATATGATATAAATCAGAATGGTAACCGTCACAATAAAAGGAACCCCGATATGAAGGGAAAGGGACAGCCCTAGAAAGAAAGGATAGGTCAAGCCGGCAGCAGCAACAGCCGCAGCACCGATCATCACTGCCAGCAGCACATTAATACTCAAAACAGCTTTTTTATGCAGCATGAAGGCCAGTACAGCCGAAGTTAAAACCACAATAGTAATTACTGCGACGGTATATGTCAGCATAAAATCCTCCAATAACACGGTAACGCAAAACTCCCTTTGACTTTTATCAAGGGAATGCTGCTCCAATCCTCTGCAGCAATATAGATAATTCGATAATATTTACCATAATTCCTGCAATGATTCAAAAAAATATGGCATATTTTATTTATCGGTTGAAAAGCTATTTAAGTAAAGCTTGACTGCGGTTTTTATTAAAGATATGATATCACTGAGCTTTTACTATTTATTTATTAAAGCAGATAGGTAGGACAGTCCATGGTATTGAACAAATTTGACCGTTTTTTAAAAAACAGGCAAAGCCTTATTGACCAGTATAAAAAAGGAGACCTGACAAAAGAAGAGTTCATAGAGGAAAATTTCAAGTGTGTGAATGCTCTTGGTATCAAGCCTTTTCAAAAAATCGACAACGTAAAAAAGGCGGTGTATAACTACCAGTATTACAATGTGCTCGCCAAATATTACCAAAGGCGTGCTCACAGTTTGTCCAGGCACCATGAGTCAAGGGAAGACTTTCTCCAACTGGCCAATCATTATTATTCGAAAAAAGACCTGGTTACCGAAAAACTTTTGAAGCTTTTGGATTTCAGGGGCGTCGAATCGTATTATGTCAAGGTTAAATCTCCCGCCCTCAAAAATAAATTGTTTGAAATAGTGCTAAAAGATTATGACAGTATAATACTCCACTCAAAAAGCGAAGCCATATTAAACATGTTGAAAAGAGAGAACGTATTCTCCCATGAAGAGAGAAAATCGCTGGTAGACAGCTATATCAACAACAAATACTAAATCCGGCCCCCATAGAAGCAGTAAAGGAACTGCATTATTCGGTTTAGCATAATGCAGTTCCTTCATTAAGCCTGATAGGCGTCAAACTATTGCTTCACCGCCGTCGCGCCGTGTTCCATATTCTGATTTTCCGGCAACAACAGCTTGTTCTTCTCGTTCTCATGGTGCGCGTCCTGTACCAGGTGCCTGATTTTTGTTTTTGCCAGTGCGGCGCCGAGCACCGTATCCATATCCTGGGCAAGGATGAACCGGATTTTTTTCCTCACATTTTCAGGGATATCATCAATATCCTTTTTGTTGTCCACAGGCACAACCACCGTATCAATGCCCGCCCTATTGGCAGCCAGGACCTTTTCCTTCAAGCCTCCTATGGGAAGCACCCGGCCTCTCAGCGTAATCTCACCCGTCATAGCCACATTCTTTCTCACGGGTATTCCCGTCAGGGCGGAAATCATGGCCGTGGCCAGCGTTATTCCCGCTGAAGGTCCGTCCTTCGGAATGGCGCCTTCAGGAACATGGATGTGAATATCATATTTGTTATGGAAATCCGGCTCTATGCCCAGCTGCTCCACCCTCGAGCGTATAAAGCTCATGGCTGTCTTGGCGGACTCCTTCATTACGTCTCCCAGCTGTCCGGTCAGTTCCAGCTTTCCATTCCCATTCATTAATGTAACTTCAATAGAAAGGGTATCGCCTCCCACCGGCGTCCAGGCCATCCCTGTTGCAACTCCCACCTCATCCTTTTCATTTGCCTTGTCATACCGGTATTTCCTGGTGCCGAGGTACTTTTCCAGGTTGTTTTGGGTGATGCTTACGGATTTCCTGTTTGTAGAAACTATGTGCCTTGCCGCTTTCCTGCAAACGGCCGCAAGCTCCCTCTCAAGGTTTCGGACACCGGCTTCTCTTGTATAATAGTTGATTATATCCCTTACAGTCTGCTCACTCATTTTAATGCTGCCTTTCTTCAGGCCGTGAGCTTCGATCTGTTTGGGCAAAAGATATTTCATGGCAATATTCAGTTTTTCCTCTTCGGTATAGCCGGTTAAATAAATAACTTCCATCCTGTCCAGCAGCGGCCTGGGTATGGTATCATAATTATTCGCCGTTGTCAAAAACATTACGTCGGACAGGTCGAACGGCAGTTCCAGGTAATGGTCCCGGAAAGCAAAATTCTGCTCGCTGTCAAGTACTTCCAGCATTGCAGAAGCGGGGTCTCCTCTGAAATCATTGCCCATCTTGTCTATTTCGTCAAGAAGAATGAGGGGATTCCTTGAACCTGCCTGCTTTATGGCTGAAATGATCCTGCCGGGCATGGCACCCACATAAGTCCTCCTGTGTCCCCGGATTTCCGCTTCATCTTTAATACCGCCCAGGGACATTCTCACATAATTCCTGTTAAGAGCCCTGGCAATGGATTTGGCAATGGAGGTTTTTCCCACACCCGGAGGCCCTATTAGGCACAAAATAGACCCTTTGAGGCTGTTCTTAAGCTTTTTGATGGCCAGATACTCTATAATCCTTTCCTTTACCTTCTCCAGCCCGTAATGATCTTCATCCAGTATTTCCTGGGCTCTTTTCAAGTCCACCACTTCTTTTGTGGCATTGTTCCAAGGAAGGTCGAAAATCCAGTCCAGATAAGTCCTTATTACCGACCCCTCGGCGGACCCTGAAGGCATTTTCAGCAGCCTGTCCAGCTCCTTAAGCACTTTTTTCTCCACTTCTTCGGGGAAATTAGCCTTGCTCAGCTTTTCCTTGTACTCATCCACCTCGCCGGCCACACCTTCTTTATCCCCTAATTCACTCTGTATAGCCTTAATCTGTTCTCTCAAGTAGTATTCCTTCTGGAGTTTATCCATCTGCTTCCGGACTTTTGTGTTGATATTCCTCTCGATTTCCAGGATCTCAACTTCCTTTAAAAGGATTTCAAGCAGCTTCTCCAGCCTTGCCGAAGGGTCGAACTCATTTAATACTTCCTGCTTCTGCTCCACCTTTAAAACAATATTGGAGGTTATCACATCAGCTAACTGTCCCGCATCCTCAATGGATAAAACCGACAATACGGTTTCGGGAGAAACCTTGTTGCTCAGCTTGACATAGTCGTCAAAGGCAGCGAGCACTCTCCTCTTGAGAGCTTCCATGGCGGCGCTGCCGTCATCCTCGGTGGTATATATTTTTTCCATTACCTCTGCTATAAAGAAAGGCTCCACCTGGGTAAACTCACAAATTTCGGCCCTGCTTATTCCTTCCACAAGGACCCTTATGGTATCGCCCGGGAGCTTCAAAAGCTGTTTAACCTTTGATATGGTACCGACACTGTAAATATCCTCTTCATTGGGAGCATCATTTTTTGCGTCCTTTTGGGCCACAAGAAATATCAACTGATTCTCTATCATTGCCTCTTCAAGGGCCTTAATTGACTTGGCTCTGCCCACATCGAAGTGTAAAATCATATATGGGAAAACCGTCAGGCCTCTTAAGGGTAAAAGCGGCAGCAGCTGTTTTTTAATCGTTTTTCTTGATTCGGACATTTGACCATCCCCTCATTAAATTAAACACAAAATCAGCCTGTTTTACCTTGCTTATAGATATCTAAAGCTGACACACTTAAAAAATTATATTAAATATATGTGGTAAATCCTCATCATTATAACCTCTAGGTCCCTTAATTTCAATTGTTTTATCTGGAATCAAAGGGAACACCTGCTCTCCCTTTCAATTTATACAGCTCCTCCAGCTTTTCCGGCTCCAGTTCTTTCGCCCCCCCCAGCCGCTCTGCGAGAAGGAGTGTCTTGGCAATACTTTCAGCACTCTCCACTTTAAAAAACGCATCGTACGGGTCCGCCCCCACGCCCATAATGCCATGATTTGCAAGCAGTACAACATCATAGTCCTTTATGTACTCCTCTGCCTTTAAAAAAACCTCATCCGTTGACGGCGTACCATACGGAGCAAGGGGTATCTTTTCAAAAAATGTGATCATTTCAGGGTACGCCCTGGTCTCAATAGGCCGGTTGGCCAAGGCATAAGCGGTGGCATAGGGCGAATGGGTATGGATCACCGAACGGACATCGGGGCGCACTTTATAGCTGCCAAGGTGAAGCTTTATCTCGGATGAAACCTTGAACCTGCCTTCCGTGGTGTTCCCCTCCATGTCTGTCACCACAATCATGTCCTCGGTTAAAAAGCCTTTGCAAATCCTGCTGGGAGTAATATAAATCCTTTCCCCGTCCCTGACGGACAGATTGCCCTCAAAGGCGTTCACCAATCCCTTACCGTACATCAGCCTTGATACTTCCACCATCTGTTTTTTTATGGAAACCGTCATAAAAATCCCCTTTAAGTGGTTTTTAACATAGCAAATTTTTAACGTATTCAAAATGTTAAAAACCACTAGCATGGTTGTTGCGCCCCGCTTCTAAAACCGAACCCTGTTACGGGGCGCCTGTATTATTTGTTACTAAGAATTATACTTTACCGTTCCGGACAAGTCAATGTACATTCCTATGGACTTCAACAATACCAATGAAAGATTTTTTGTTACTCCGCGGTTTATTTGGATATATATAAATTAATCCTGTACTTTAAGTATCCCCCAATGTTTTCGTACAGGAATAAAAATATCATCTGTACAGATGATATTTTTATTCCTGTTATCTCATTTTTTCGGCGAAACCACTGCCAAACTCCTCACATCTTCCCAAATCCTCGGCCGTAGGCCGGTATTTCACCTTTATGGGGTCCATGACAATTGTTAATCCCGCCTCTTCAAGCTTCCGGCTTATTAAGGCTGGGGCCTCTCCGCTCCAGCCATAGCTTCCGAATCCGGCAGCCACCTTGTTCTTAAACCGAAGCCCTTTCATGCGTTCCACAAGTCCCCCTACCGAATGCAGCATGGTGTTGTTTACGGTGCAGCTTCCGAGGATGATTCCCTTTGCTTTGAACAATTCGGTAATCAGGTCGCTGTCATCGGTTTTCCCACAATTAAACAGCTTATACTTTACATTCTTCTTCTCCAATCCTCTCCCTATGGCCTGGGCCATACTCTTTGTGGCCTCATACATGGTGTCGTAGACGATCACCGCATTTCCCTCATGATAATCCTGGGACCATTCATAATACCGGTCAACAATTTGCATGGGGTTGTCTCTCCATATCACCCCGTGACTGGGCGCAATCATTTCAATGGGGAGGCTGAGCCCCTTTATCTGCTCAATTTTCTTTTTAACCAGGGCGCTAAAGGGTGTTAATATATTGGCATAATATTTTTCGGCCTCCTGGTACAATTCACAGGCGTCAACCTCGTCATTAAACAAGGATTGTGCGGAATAATGCTGCCCGAAAGCATCGTTGGAAAGCACTACATTCGCACCTTTTACATAGGTCAGCAAGCTGTCCGGCCAGTGGATCATCTGCATTTCCACAAATACAAGGTCATAGCTCCCGATGTTTACACAATCCCCTGTTTTTACTATATTGAAGTTCCAGTCCCGGTGGAAGTGACCCCTGATGGTTTCCATTCCGTTTTTAGTGCAATATATGGGCGTTTCCGGGATTTTAGACAGGATATGCCCCAGGCTTCCTCCGTGGTCAGGCTCCATATGGTTTATGACAATCATGTCGATATGCCCGAGTCCCACCTCTTTTTCTAGCATTTCTGCAAATTCTTCCTGGTAAGGATCCCAGACCGTGTCCACAAGAACTGTTTTTTTGTCCTTGATCAAATAGGAATTGTAGGACGAACCCCTGTGCGTGGACAGCTCATGTCCGTGGAACCTGCGCAGCTCCCAGTCCTTGATTCCAACCCAAAATATGTTGTCCTTTATCTCCAGCATATATCCGCTCCTTCCCGCACGTTAAGCCGGTGTTATTTAATTATATTCCCAGATAGAAAAGAAATTAAACGTGAAGATAAAAAGGGCCTTCCCGCTTCTTTGAAAACGGTAAGAACCCTCTTTGCATCTTCACGGCAGTTGCAGTTTAAACCGTTTTATCAAATTTCTCAATCCCTCCGCCAAACCGTTTTATTGAATTTCTCAATCTCTCCGCCATTTCGGTCAGCTGAGTTGCCGATGTGAAAATTTCCTGCATTCCTGCCGTCTGCTCTTCTATCGCAGCCGCAATATCTTGGGTTTCACCGGAGGACTCTCTGGCGATATTGGCAATATCTTTGCTCATTTCCTCCACCTTTTTGATCTCGTCCACCATTTTTTCTATCTCACCGTTGATTTCCTTAACCTGGGCGTCCACGTCTTCACTGTTTTTAACAATCTGCTGGAAGGAAGCACGGGCCTGCTGTGCCATCTGTGTGCCTTCCAAAACCTCCTTAACGCCGGCGGCCATACTGGCCGAAACCTGCTGCGCTTGAGTCTGAATCTCTTTCAGTATGCTTGTGATCTCCTTTGCCGCACTGGCGGTGCTCTCCGCAAGCTTGCGTATTTCTTCTGCCACAACCGCAAAGCCTTTGCCGTGCTCACCTGCTCTTGCCGCCTCTATGGCCGCATTCAATGCCAGGAGGTTGGTCTGGGAAGCAACTTGGGTAATGGTTTCAAGAATCCGCCTGATTTCACCTGAGCGCCTGTTCAATTCCTCGGACACCGATTGGGCGGCGGTTATTTTTTCTGAAATAACTCCGATCTGATTCAAAAAGCTCCTCATTTTTTCATAGCCTAAAACTGCAGCCTGAGTGGCTTTTCCCGATGTGGACAGCACCTTGTTTACGTTTCCATATATCTTTTTATTCCCCTCATATAACTCATTCACCAATTCGACGGTTTTTTCGGATTGTTTTGTCTGGTTTGCAGCCCCGTCCGAAACCTGCTGCACCGAAGCGGCAATCTGCTCAATAGCCTTTGTGTTCTGCTCCACCCCTGCTTTCAGGTGCTGGGCATAATCGGCAACCCCCATGCTGCTTTCGGTGATGCTTTCTATAAGCGAACGGAGATTGTCGCGCATCTGGTTAAAAACGTGAGACAGGCCGTGCATATCGTCATAGGCGCCGGCTTCTGCAGTTTCACCGCTCAATTCTCCTTCCGTAATGCTCTGAGCATAAAGTGCCACTTTTCTTATCATGCCTCCGATACGCCCTGAAAGAGTAAACGCAGCAAACATACCGAGAGCGGCTACAGCAACTGTGATTGCCAGCACAATACCGCCGGTCCAGTTCGCTTTCCTGTCAAGCTCTCCCTTCACCTTCTCTTGAAGGGCCAGCTGGCCGGAAATCAATGCATCTGCCGAACTCCTTACGGCCTCTTGCATCTGCTCTGCCTTCCCGCTTTCCTCCGCTGCCGTTTCGAAATTATTACTCTGGACAGCCTTCAGGGATTTGTCTACCGCTTCAAGATATGAATCACACAGCCTCTGGAGAGCGCTAAAATCCGCATTTTCCTTTCCGTTGGAGAGTCCGGCATTCTTCTTTAATAATGTCAGGCTATTTTTAATCTTATCCATCCCTGCTTGAATGGATTTCTGATTTTCCGCTTTTTTTTCCCCGATGGCTTTCTTCAGGTCAGCATTTACCTGCTGAGCCGTATTTGCTATGGAATTAGTCAAGACGGCAGCTTCAACCGCACTGTCGTATTTTGATATATAAGACTTCAGCGCAAAAAATGCATACAGGCCTGCACATAAAATTAAAGCGATGGTAACCGAAAATGCTAGAATTATTTGTCTTTTTAACGACGCAACTGTTTTTTCATCTTTGAATAACTTACGGAAGAATATCATAATCCCCATCTCCTCTGTAAATGTTTTGATATATAAGTTGCATAATCATATTTTGGGAAACCGGTGAATTTTTCGGAAAACTATAAATTTTTTATACTGTACCCTTTTCAATACAAATATCAAAAAAGCCTTTACCTGTATAAACTACAAACATGAATCCGGCCATATACAATCCTATTAACATACCAAAATCATATTAACATACCAAATCTTGATGTACAAGCATAAAAGCATGGTTTAATACATCTCATTACTTATTTCGTCATTTAATACAAAAAACTGAAGGGTAAATTTGAGGAATATTGTTCAAACCGAGAAATTTTATTGACAATTAAACCAACATCGTTTATTCTTTATATTGTCAACTTAATATTCCAAATAAGTTAACAATTAAGGAGGCTGCCATGAAATTATCGACCAAGCAGATGATAGTGATTGGATTATTTACAGCAATAACCGCCATATTTTCTCAGATATCCCTTAAAATTCCTCTTTCACCTGTACCGGTTACCCTTCAAACCCTGGCCGTATTTCTGTCCGCCATTATCCTGGGCAGTAAATGCGGAATGCTTTCTCAAATTGTCTATATCCTCATTGGGGCTGCCGGTGTTCCTGTTTTTTCCAATTTTGAGTCGGGGATAGGGGTCCTTTTCGGATACAAGGGAGGTTTTCTCATAAGCTTTCCAATCATGGCCTATGTAATGGGGCTTATCCTGGAAAAAAGAAAGCGTTTTACCCCCTTCGCCATTGTGCCGGCGCTCACGGCAGGTATGGCCGTATGCTATACCATCGGCGCCTTCTGGCTGGCATTGGTGCTTAAAACAAGCGCCGTTAAAGCTGTAACGGCCGCGGTCATTCCATTTATTCCCTTTGATCTGGTGAAAATTATCATTGCCGCAATTCTGGGGTATCAGGTAAGGAATTCGCTGATTAAAACAAACCTTTTGGCGTAAACCCTGTAAAAGCAGCACTCTTTACAGGGTATATAGAACAAAGCCGGTATCCAAGGATACCGGCTTTGTTCTATGCTTTACTCTTTATTATTCAATAATTTCTGTAACAGTGCCTGCGCCCACAGTCCTTCCGCCTTCACGGATAGCGAACCTTAAGCCTTCTTCCATGGCTATGGGAGTAATCAGTTTGATCGTCATATTTATATGGTCGCCGGGCATGCACATTTCAACGCCCTGGGGCAGTTCAGTCACGCCGGTAACGTCCGTCGTCCTGAAGTAGAACTGGGGTCTGTAGCCGTTAAAGAACGGAGTATGCCTTCCGCCCTCTTCTTTGGTCAGAACATAAACCTGTCCTTTAAAATGGGTGTGAGGCTTGATTGAACCGGGTTTGGCCAGAACTTGTCCTCTCTCCACTTCATTTCTCTGAATGCCTCTTAACAGAACACCGATATTGTCTCCGGCCACAGCCTGGTCAAGGAGTTTCCTGAACATTTCAACACCCGTGACGACGGTCTTTCTCGGAGCATCCATCAAACCAACGATTTCAACTTCTTCTCCGACCTTGATGGTTCCTCTTTCAACCCTGCCGGTTGCAACGGTACCACGGCCCGTGATTGAGAAAACGTCTTCCACAGGGAGAATAAACGGTTTGTCTATCGCTCTTTCAGGAGTGGGTATATAATTGTCCACGGCGTCCATTAAGTCCAGTATGGGCTTGTACTCAGGCGCGTTGGGGTCCTTTGACGTGCTTTCCAGCGCCTGCAGGGCGGAACCCCTGATGATGGGGATGTCGTCGCCGGGGAATTCATACTTGCTCAACAGTTCTCTTAATTCCATTTCAACCAATTCTATAAGCTCTTCATCGTCAACCATATCACACTTGTTCAAGAAAACAACGATATACGGCACGTTAACCTGATGCGCCAACAAAATGTGTTCTCTTGTCTGGGGCATCGGACCGTCGGCAGCGGACACAACAAGTATTGCGCCGTCCATCTGAGCGGCACCGGTGATCATGTTCTTAACATAGTCGGCATGACCTGGGCAGTCAACGTGAGCATAATGTCTTTTTTCAGTCTGATACTCAACATGGGCGGTATTGATAGTGATACCTCTTTCTCTTTCTTCAGGAGCCTTGTCGATTTGGTCATAAGCCGTATATTCGGCTTTTCCTTGGAAACCTAAAACCTTTGTGATAGCAGCGGTCAAAGAAGTTTTCCCATGGTCAACGTGACCTATCGTACCGATGTTGACGTGGGGTTTGGTTCTTTCAAATTTAGCCTTTGCCATTATTTAATCTCCTCTCCTTCTTTTTCAGTACACAATACTGATATAATCCTTTTCTATTTATAAAAATTAGATTTAACTTGAGAAATTATATCCCGTGAATGATAATTTCCATCTCCATTAATGTAATTTTAGCACATATAGAAATATTTTATACTTATATTTGCCATATTTCAATATGTTCCTTTTAAGTAACCTTCAGATTGATAATAGATTCCTGGATGCTTTTGGGTACTTCCTCATAGTGATGGAACTGCATGGTATATACTCCCCTGCCCTGGGTTCTGGAACGCAGGTCAGTAGCATACCCGAACATTTCAGCCAGAGGTACGTAGGAAGTAATCACCTGGGCTCCGGCCCTTGCCTCCATTCCCTCAATCCTTCCTCTCCTGGAGTTTAGGTCACCCATGACGTCGCCCATGTACTCCTCGGGGACAACCACATCCACTCTCATGATGGGTTCCAGCAGTACCGGGTCCGCTTTACGGCAACCTTCCTTGAAAGCCATGGAGCCGGCAATTTTGAACGCCATCTCCGATGAGTCCACCTCATGGTATGAGCCATCCACCAGGGTCACTTTTACATCCAGCACCTGGTATCCCCCGAGAACGCCATTGTTCATGGCATCTTGAATACCGGCATCAATGGCGGGTATATATTCCTTGGGTATCGCTCCTCCCACGATTTTATTTACAAATGTATAGCCGCTTCCCGGTTCCTGGGGCTCCAGTTCGATCCAGCAGTGGCCGTACTGGCCCCTACCGCCGGACTGCCTCACAAATTTACCTTCCGCTTTAACCGCCTTCCGGATGGTCTCCTTATATGAAACCTGGGGTTTGCCCACGTTGGCTTCCACCTTGAATTCCCTCATCAAACGGTCAACGATGATTTCCAGGTGCAGTTCACCCATACCTGCGATAATCGTTTGCCCTGTTTCGGAGTTCGTATAGGTTTTAAAGGTGGGATCCTCTTCCGCCAGCTTCTGTAAAGCCAGGGTCATTTTGTCCTGTCCCGCTTTGGTTTTTGGCTCTATAGCCACGTGAATGACCGGTTCGGGGAATTCCATGGATTCCAGTATAATGGGGTTGTCTTCGTCACACAGCGTATCTCCGGTGGTGGTATCCTTCAATCCCACTGCGGCCGCGATATCCCCCGAATAAACCATGTCGATTTCTTCTCTGTGGTTGGCATGCATTTGCAGGAGTCTTCCGATTCTTTCCCTTTTGCCTTTGGTGGAATTCAAGACATAGGAGCCGGAGCTCAATTTTCCCGAATAAACCCTGAAAAAGCAAAGCTTCCCCACATAAGGATCCGCCATGATTTTAAATGCCAGCGCGGAAAACGGACCGTCATCGCTTGCCGGCCTTTCCGCCTCTTCCTCACTGTCGGGCAATACTCCCTTTATCGCAGATATATCGAGGGGTGACGGCAAATAATCCACTACTGCATCAAGCAACTGCTGGACACCTTTGTTCCTATACGATGAACCGCACGTAACAGGCACCATCTTCACGCTGATGGTAGCCTTCCTTATACATGCACGTATCTCTTCCTCGGTGAGTTCCTCTCCTTCAAGATATTTCATCATCGTTTCCTCGTCTTGTTCAGCAACAGCTTCCAGTAAAATGTCACGATATTTTTGTACAACATCTTTCATGTCATCTGGGATAGGACCTTCTTCTATGACTTTACCCAAGTCATCTCTGTAAAAGTATGCCTTAAGTGTTACAAGATCCACAATACCTTGGAAATTATCTTCCTTTCCTATCGGTAACTGAATAGGGATGGCGTTTGCTTTAAGCCTATCCTTCATCATTTGAATGCAGTTATAAAAATCTGCTCCCATAATATCCATTTTATTCACATATGCAAGACGGGGTACGTTATAGTTGTCGGCTTGTCTCCAAACTGTTTCGGATTGAGGCTCAACCCCCCCTTTTGCACAGAAAAGTGTTACTGAACCATCGAGTACACGAAGAGATCTTTCAACCTCGACCGTGAAGTCAACGTGCCCCGGCGTATCAATAATGTTGATCCTATTTCCTTTCCACTCGGCCGTAGTAGCAGCAGATGTAATGGTAATACCCCTCTCCTGCTCCTGCTCCATCCAGTCCATGGTGGCGGCGCCTTCGTGCACTTCACCCATCTTGTGGAGCTTTCCCGTATAAAACAGGATACGCTCGGTGGTGGTAGTCTTTCCTGCGTCAATGTGTGCCATGATTCCTATATTTCTTGTGTTTTCTAAACTATACTGCCTGGGCATCTTATTCCCTCCTTTCGTTTACACGATAGCCCTAAATATTTTTCAGCTGAGATATTCGCTCTGCGAATGCCGAGCTTCTTGCTCTTCAAGGCCGAGATATTCATTTCACAAATGCTGAGAATCCTAATTGCCTATAAATTTTTTCTCAGCCCTCAGCCTTTCTATTACCATCTGTAATGTGCGAAAGCCTTGTTGGCTTCTGCCATCTTGTGGGTGTCTTCCTTCTTTTTATATGCTCCGCCCAAGTTGTTTACCGCGTCGAGAATTTCACCGGCCAGCTTTTCCTTCATGGTCCTCTCTCCTCTTGTGCGGGCATAGCTAACCAGCCACCTTAAGCCCAGCGCTTGCCTTCTCTCGGGCCTAACCTCCATAGGAACCTGATAGGTCGCACCGCCCACTCTTCTTGCCTTTACCTCAAGAACCGGCATAACGTTGTTCAAAGCCTGTTCAAATACTTCCAGCGGGTCTTTTCCGGTTTTGCTTTTGATGATGTCAAAAGCACCGTAGCAAATTTTCTGGGCAATACCTTTCTTACCGTCAAGCATGATATTGTTGATCAGCTTGGTAACGGTCTTATCGTTGTATATGGGGTCGGGCAAAACATCTCTCTTTGGAACATGACCTTTTCTTGGCACTTTACTTCCCTCCTTTTTTGCAGAATAAAGGAATATAACCCTTTTGGCTATATCATCGGTACTCGCGGCTGTTAGCCGTCGTCAGTGCTCTGTACATGCTATCAATATAATTTTTTACAGTAGAATGCTTATAGTTTTACCCGGGAGAAACACCTGCTCCCAAGTATAAACGCCAAACATTAAACGTTAAACAGAATTTATATGAAACAACGTACTCAGCACTATTGAATTTTACCTCTCATACTTCGTGCAAGCACGCCGTATGAATTACTTCTTTGCAGCTCCGGCCTTCGGCCTCTTGGCTCCGTATTTGGAACGTCCCTGCATCCTCTTTGCCACACCAACGGTATCAAGAGTCCCCCTGATGATGTGGTATCTGACACCAGGCAGATCCTTGACCCTGCCGCCTCTTATCAGTACAACACTGTGCTCCTGCAGGTTATGTCCTATACCGGGAATGTATGCGGTTACTTCCGTTTGATTGGACAAACGCACCCTTGCAACTTTTCTAAGGGCTGAATTAGGCTTTTTAGGCGTGGTCGTTTTTACAACGGTACACACCCCGCGTTTTTGAGGGCTGTTTATATCGATAGGCCTTTTTTTCAATGAGTTAAAACCCTTTTGCAAAGCTGGCGCCGTCGATTTCTTTTGAAGTACCTCTCTTCCCTTTCTAACCAACTGGTTAAACGTCGGCATTCTTTATCTCACCTCCTTACAGGTAGACTTACAAGCAAGACTTTTGCCCTATAATAAACATTGACGGTAATGGTCAATTGTTTATTCCTCAATTATTTGAGCAGGCATGCAGCCGCAGCTCCTACATCGATTCCGCATGCTTTCCCCAACTGTTTCATCGAATCCACATAGACCACTTCAATAGAATTGCCTGCGCACAGTTCTTTAAGCCTGCTCACTACCTTTTCCTCTGCGTCCTTTGCAATAAATACGGTCATAGCAGCACCGTTTTCCAATGCCTTCAAACACTGTTTGACCCCAACGGCCCTATTGCCGTTTTTTAAATTTTCCAGCACAGCTTACCCTCCAATAAAGTAGCGCATTGCTCAAATAGCACACTGGACTATTTTATCACCGTAAAACGCTATTTGTCAAGTCACGCACCGTTTTAACACAATTAACCTGCATTTAGCAAACCTTATTGTAGACAGGGAGGGTATCCTCCCACATCCCTTTATTCAGTTACCGTGCTGATGCTGATATCCTTGTACCGGCTCATTCCGGTGCCTGCCGGAATAAGCTTGCCGATAATCACGTTTTCCTTCAAGCCTACAAGGGGATCTATCTTGCCCTTTATGGCCGCCTCCGTCAATACCCTGGTGGTTTCCTGGAAGGAAGCCGCCGAAAGGAAGGATTCGGTGGCCAGAGACGCTTTAGTTATACCAAGGAGCGTCCTTTTTCCTGTGGCAGGTCTTAACCCCTCTGCCACCGCTTTTGCGTTCTCTTCATCAAAGTCGAATACATCTACAAGTCCTCCGGGCAGCAGGTTGGTGTCCCCCGCATCCTCAACCTTCACCTTGCGCAGCATCTGCCTTACAATAACCTCAATATGCTTGTCGTTGATATCCACGCCCTGCATCCTGTAAACCCTCTGCACTTCCTGCAGCAGGTACGCCTGAACTCCGTTGATGCCTTTGATCTTCAATATATCATGAGGATTCACCGAGCCTTCCGTCAGTTCGTCTCCGGCCTCAACCACATCGTCGTCGGACACTTTTATCCTGGACCCGTATGGGATCAAGTAAGTCCTTGCATCCCCGTCCTCGGAAGTTACTACAACCTCTCTCTTCTTCTTGGACTCATTGATTCTCACGGTACCGCTAATTTCGGAGATAATGGCAAGCCCCTTTGGCTTCCTGGCTTCAAATAACTCCTCCACACGGGGAAGACCCTGGGTTATATCGTCACCGGCCACGCCACCCGTATGGAAGGTCCTCATGGTAAGCTGGGTCCCCGGCTCGCCTATGGATTGAGCCGCAATAATGCCCACCGCTTCTCCGATATTTACCTCCTCACCTGTGGCGAGATTCGCCCCATAGCACTTGGCGCACACCCCGTATTCAGAATGGCAGGTGAGGACAGACCTGATCTTGACCTTTTTAATTCCTGCCTTCACAACCCTCTCCGCGTCCTTGTCCTTGATCATCTGATCGGGGGCCAGCAATACTTCGCCGGTATTCGGGTCAAGCACGGGTTCGGAGGCATATCTTCCGATAAGCCTTTCCGCAAGGCCTTCAATGACCTCCGTACCGTCCTTTATGTCCGAAATTTCAATTCCCTTTTTGGTACCGCAGTCCATTTCCCTTACGATGACATCCTGGCTTACGTCAACCAATCGCCTGGTAAGGTATCCTGAGTCCGCCGTTCTCAGGGCAGTATCCGCAAGACCCTTTCTTGCGCCGTGGGTGGAAATAAAGTACTCCAGCACGTTCAAGCCTTCACGGAAATTAGCCTTTATAGGGATCTCAATAGTCTTGCCGGAGGTATCCGCCATAAGGCCCCTCATTCCTGCCAGCTGCTTTATCTGGTTAACACTGCCTCTGGCTCCCGACTGGGACATCATGTAAAGGGGGTTAAACCTGTCCAGATTGTTCATGAGGGCGTTTGTGACATTTTCCACGGTTTCGTTCCAAGCACTGACTACAGAGTTCCTTCTTTCTTCTTCAGAAATAAGTCCTCTCTTATACTGCTTTATAATATTTTCAATTTTCTCTTCCGTCTCCCTAATATACCGCTGTTTAACTTCGGGAATGACCATATCCGAAACACTGATGGTGATAGCTCCCTTTGTAGAATACTTGAAGCCCAGCGCCTTTATCTTGTCAAGCACCACAGCCGTTTCCGCAGTTCCGTGAACCTTAATGCACCGGTCGATGATTTTCTGGAGGGCTTTTTTATCCACTAAAAAGGTTACCTCCTGTTCAAACAGGTTGTCGGGATTGGACCTGTCAACGAAGCCCAGATCCTGCGGAATCGCCTCATTGAATATCAATCTGCCCGGCGTGGTCTCGATTATCTTATATAAGACTTTATCGTCCACAACTTTTTTCACTCTGGTTTTTATCCGGGCATGCAGTCCCACATACCCATTGTCGTAGGCCATGATCACTTCTTCAGGAGAAGAATATACATTCCCCTCCCCCGGTTCACCCTGGCGCTCGATGGTGAGGTAATAGCTCCCCAGGATCATGTCCTGGGTGGGGACGGTCACAGGCTTTCCATCCTGGGGCTTCAACAGGTTGTTGGCGGAAAGCATGAGAAACCTGGCCTCGGCCTGGGCTTCTGCAGACAGAGGGACATGGACGGCCATCTGGTCTCCGTCGAAATCGGCGTTATATGCGGTGCACACCAGAGGATGCAGCTTCAGCGCTCTCCCTTCCACCAGCACCGGTTCGAAGGCCTGGATACCCAACCTGTGCAGCGTAGGTGCGCGGTTTAAAAGAACAGGATGCTCTTTGATGACCTCTTCCAGCACGTCCCACACTTCATTTCTGACCCTTTCCACCATTCTCTTCGCACTTTTAATATTATGGGCCAGTCCGTCATTCACAAGCTTTTTCATCACAAAGGGCTTGAACAACTCAAGGGCCATTTCCTTGGGCAATCCGCACTGGTAGATTTTAAGCTCCGGGCCTACAACAATAACCGAGCGTCCTGAATAGTCAACGCGCTTGCCCAGCAGGTTCTGCCTGAAACGTCCCTGCTTGCCTTTAAGCATATCGGACAGCGATTTTAACGGCCTGTTGCCGGGGCCGGTCACCGGCCTCCCCCTTCTCCCGTTGTCGATCAATGCGTCTACCGCTTCCTGCAGCATTCTCTTCTCATTCCTTACGATGATATCGGGCGCTCCAAGGTCCAACAGCCTCTTTAAGCGGTTATTCCTGTTGATTACCCTTCTATATAAATCATTCAGGTCAGAAGTGGCGAACCTGCCGCCGTCCAGCTGCACCATAGGCCTCAGCTCGGGAGGTATGACAGGGATGACATCCAGTATCATCCATTCCGGCCTATTCCCCGACAGCCTGAAAGCTTCAACCACCTCAAGCCTTTTGATGGTCCTGATCTTCTTCTGCCCCGTGGAATCATTGGCCTCGGCTCTAAGCTCCTTTGAAAGCTTATCCAGGTCAATTTCCATGAGCAGCTCCTTGATGGCCTCAGCGCCCATAGCCGCCTTAAACTTGTATCCGAACTTCTCCACGCTGTCCCTGTATTCCTTCTCGGAGAGAAGCTGTTTTTTGGACAGAGGAGTCTGTCCCGGGTCAATGACCACATAGGAGGCAAAATACAATATCTTCTCCAGGTTTCTGGGAGACATGTCCAGGATGAGCCCCATCCTGCTGGGAATCCCTTTAAAATACCATATATGGGATACAGGGGCCGCCAACTCTATGTGCCCCATTCTTTCCCTCCGCACCTTGGAGCGGGTCACTTCAACGCCGCACCGGTCGCAGACAATGCCTTTATATCGGATTCTTTTATATTTACCGCAGTGGCACTCCCAGTCCTTTTGCGGTCCGAATATCCTTTCACAAAAAAGTCCGTCCCTTTCGGGTTTTAAGGTTCTATAGTTAATGGTCTCAGGCTTTTTGACCTCGCCCCTCGACCACTCTCGTATTTTTTCCGGAGAAGCTAGACCGATTCTAATGGAATCAAAGTTATTCAGCTCAAACATAGCTTGATCTCCTTTCGTTAAACATCTTCGTCCTCGTCAAAATCATCGTCAAAGTCATCTTCATCCTCGGCAAACAGATCGTCCACCAGCCCCTCGTCCAGGTTTTCAGCCGTACTCAGGTCACCCAGCTCGAATTCGTCGATATCCAGGTCATCTTCAAGGGGTTCATCGCCCAAATCGTCATAATCGGTGAGCGGCGCCTCATCTTCCCTTCCCTCTATGTTGACATTCAACTCTTCAAGCTCGTCTTCAACAGACTCCTTGATGGCAATCTCCTCTTTTTCTTCAGAATAAACCTTGACATCCAGGGCAAGGCTCTGAAGCTCCTTTATGAGGACCTTGAAAGACTCGGGAATACCCGGCTCCGGCACATTTTCACCTTTTACAATGGCCTCATACGTCTTAACCCTGCCTACCACGTCGTCAGATTTTACCGTAAGGATTTCCTGCAGCGTATAGGCCGCACCATAGGCTTCAAGAGCCCAAACTTCCATTTCACCGAACCTCTGGCCTCCAAACTGCGCCTTACCTCCCAGGGGCTGCTGTGTCACCAGGGAGTACGGCCCTGTGGAACGGGCATGGATCTTGTCGTCCACAAGATGTGCCAGCTTCAATATATACATATATCCCACCGTCACCCTGTTGTCGAAGGGTTCTCCTGTTCTTCCGTCATACAGTATGGACTTGCCGTCTTCGGCCAATCCTGCCAGCTTCAGGGTTTCAATGATGTCGTCCTCGGTGGCGCCGTCGAAAACAGGAGTCGCAATCTCCCATCCCAGCGCTTTTGCGGCATAGCCCAGGTGTACCTCCAGAACCTGCCCGATATTCATACGGGAAGGAACGCCCAGAGGATTGAGCACAATCTCCAGGGGAGTGCCGTCCGGGAGAAAAGGCATATCCTCCTCGGGGAGTATCCTGGAAATAACCCCCTTGTTGCCGTGCCGGCCGGCCATTTTATCCCCTACCGAAATCTTTCTTTTCTGGGCGATATATACTCTTACCAGCTGGTTTACCCCCGGGGGAAGCTCATCCCCGTTTTCCCGGGTAAACACTTTCACATCCACAATAATGCCTGATTCACCGTGGGGAACCCTCAGGGACGTATCCCGGACCTCCCTGGCCTTTTCACCGAATATGGCCCTTAAAAGCCTCTCCTCGGCCGTAAGTTCGGTTTCTCCCTTGGGGGTCACCTTTCCTACCAGGATGTCCCCTGAGCGGACCTCGGCGCCAATCCGGATAATGCCTCTGTCATCCAAGTCTTTCAGCGCTTCCTCGCTCACATTGGGGATATCCCTGGTGATTTCCTCGGGTCCCAGCTTTGTATCCCTGGACTCCGCTTCATATTCCTCTATATGGATGGATGTAAACACATCATCCTTCACCAGCTTCTCGCTGATTAAAATAGCATCCTCATAATTATAGCCTTCCCAGGTCATAAAACCGATAAGCACATTCCTGCCCAAAGCGATTTCCCCCTGGTCGGTAGAGGGGCCGTCGGCTATGACGTCTCCTTTCTCCACCACATCGCCTTTTCTGACGATGGGCCTCTGGTTGATGCACGTTCCCTGGTTGGACCTCAGATACTTCAAGAGCTTGTAGGTGTCCTTGCGCCCGTCCTTCTTCCGGATAATGATCTCATTGGCGGAAACCTTTTCAACGGTGCCCGGATTCTTGGCAATCACCACAACGCCGGAATCCCTTGCCGCCTTGTACTCGATGCCCGTACCGATGATGGGGGCTTCCGCCTTAATCAAAGGAACCGCCTGCCGCTGCATGTTTGAACCCATCAGGGCGCGGTTTGCATCATCGTTTTCAAGGAAGGGGATCATCGCCGTGGCCACTGAAACCAGCTGCTTCGGGGATACATCCATAAAGTCGATGCGGGAGGATTCCACCTCCAGTATTTCTTCCTTGTACCTTGCCGCCACCTTTTTGTCCACGAACCGTCCATTCTCATCCAGAGGCTCATTGGCCTGGGCCACAATATATTCGTCCTCCTCATCCGCCGTCAGATACACGATTTCATCGGTAACAATCCCCTTCTCCTTATCAACCTTCCTGTAGGGAGCTTCTATAAAACCGTATTCATTGATCCTCGCATAGGTGCTGAGTGAACCTATAAGGCCTATATTCGGGCCTTCAGGAGTCTCTATGGGGCACATGCGCCCGTAATGGGAGTGGTGAACGTCGCGGACCTCGTAGCCTGCCCTTTCCCTGCTCAACCCTCCAGGGCCCAAAGCGCTCAATCTCCTCTTGTGGGTGAGCTCCGCCAGGGGATTGGTCTGGTCCATAAACTGGGACAGCTGGCTGCTTCCGAAGAACTCCTTGATGGCCGCAGCCACAGGCCTTATATTGATCAACGCCTGGGGAGTGACAATATCGATGTCCTGGATGGTCATCCTTTCCCTAACCACTCTTTCCATCCTTGCAAGACCTATCCTGAACTGGTTCTGCAGCAGCTCTCCCACAGAGCGGAGCCTTCTGTTGCCCAGATGGTCGATGTCGTCAACGGTTCCTACGCCATAGCCCAAATTTATAATGTAACTGATGGAAGCAATGATATCATCCACTGTGATATACTTGGGTATCAATTCGTCTATATTTTCTTTCAGCGCCTTTTTGATATCCTCTTCGGATTTGTTCTCCTTAAGGATATTGGAAAGGACATCAAACTTTACCTTTTCGGTAATACCGATGTCTGTCACGTCAAAATCCACATGGGACCGGATATCCACCATATTGTTGCCGATTACCTTTACTGTTTTTCCTTCCACCGACAGGTTCACAACGTTAATTCCCAGGTTTTGAATGGTTTCGGCCTTTTCCCTGCTGATGGTTTCACCTTCGGCCACAATAATTTCACCGGTTTCCGGGTCCACAATGTTTTCTCCCGCTCTAAAGCCGTTGATGCGGGCCGCAATGGACAATTTTTTACTGAACTTGAATCTTCCCACCTTCGCCAGGTCATATCTCTTGGGGTCGAAGAACAGGCCGTTCAAAAGGGAACGGGCGCTCTCCACCGTAGGAGGTTCTCCCGGCCTCAGCCTTTTATAGATTTCCAGCAGTCCCTCATCCACCGTTTTGGCGTTATCCTTCTGGATTGTTGCAAGGATTCTTTCATCTTCGCCCAGAAGCTGTGTGATCTCAATATCCGTCCCATACCCTAAAGCCCTGAGCAAAACCGTAATAGGAAGCTTCCTGGTCCTGTCGATCCTCACCGACAATATGTCGTTTGAGTCGGTTTCATACTCCAGCCAGGCTCCCCTGTTGGGTATAACGGTGGTTGAAAAAAGCTTCTTGCCCGTCCTGTCGAATTTCATGGAATAATAAATACCCGGAGACCTCACCAGCTGGCTTACAATAACTCTTTCAGCGCCGTTGATAATAAATGTGCCGTTATCCGTCATCAAGGGGAAATCTCCCATAAAAATTTCCTGCTCTTTGACCTCACCTGTCTCCTTGTTGATTAAACGGACCTTAACCTTAAGGGGTGCTGAGTATGTGGTGTCTCTTTCCTTGCATTCTTCGACGCTGTACTTAGGATTGTCGTCCAGCGAATAGTCGATGAAATCCAATATCAGGTTGCCTGTATAATCGGTAATCGGAGAAACGTCCCTGAATACTTCCCTCAGCCCCTCTTCAAGAAACCACTTGTAGGAGTTTTTTTGAACCTCGATAAGGTTTGGCATATCCAAGACCTCATCAATCTTTGAATAGCTCATTCTTGTATTTCTTCCCATTCGAACGGGATGTACCATTAAAATCACCTCATAAGTAAAACTTTTACCTGAACTTGAAACTTAATGAAACCATTGCCCTGCTTAAAAAACACCCACTTGAATTATTTCATCAAAAGTCCCTTAGGTGCTTTTGTCAAATAAGGATAAGATTTAAACAAAAGTTTTTGTATGCACCTTTCATTTAGCACATGGGTGAAAATTGAAAAAACAAAGAAAAATACAATTTCCTATGCAAAAAACCCTCCTACCCTGTCCGCTTTGGAAAATCAGAAGCTTGAAACGGCTTTTGGGCACTGTTTTTTCCATCTCATAAAATATGTAAAAGAGTATCGAAAACCGTATAGTCTTTGTTTCAATTCATAGCCAAATTTCTGAAGGCACTTTGTTATCACTCTTCTTGAATATTTTCTTTTTAGATACATATAATAAATATTATAAGTTTTTTGTAACTTTTAAAATATTATTAACAATTATTGTCTTATTTATTCTCCTGTGATATAATCATTCTTGGTAAAAAATTTTTATGCTTTATGTAACAGTTGGTGTCTATGCCCCAAATTATAACGCAGTTTATTATTTTACCATACAATGGTCAACTTGTCAATAATAATTATTTATTAGAATAAACAGCGGCAAAAAGGCTTCTAAATTCATTAGAAGCCTTTTTGCCGCTGTTATGGCGTATTGAATTATTATTTAATCTCGACGGTTGCTCCAACTTCTTTGAATTTTGCTTCCATGGCTGCCGCCTCGTCTTTGGGAACATTTTCCTTAATGGTGCTGGGTGCGCCGTCAACCAGGTCTTTGGCTTCCTTAAGCCCCAGTCCGGTAACTTCTCTTACAACCTTGATAACTTTGATCTTCTCCGCTCCCACATCCTTCAATACAACGGTGAATTCCGTCTTTTCTTCCACGGGAGCCGCTGCAGCCGCGCCTGCTGCCGGAGCTGCCGCAACTGCTACAGGAGCTGCTGCGGATACGCCGAACTCCTCTTCCAGAGCTTTTACCAGCTCAGATAATTCCAATACGGTTAATGCCTTAACATCCTCAATTAATTTAGCAACTTTTTCACTAGCCATTTTAAATACCTCCGTTAATAATTTTAAAATTTTCAATCTCACCTGCAGGGATATTTATCGCTGTTCCCGGGTCTACGCCTGTGCTTTTTGCTCCGCAATGGCATTCAATGCAACCACCAGACCCCGGATATTGCCGTTCAATACATTTACCAGACCGGCTAAAGGAGCGTTGAATCCTCCCAGAACCTTTGCTATGAGAACTTCTCTCGGAGGCAGGTCGGCAAGGCTCTTGATGCCGTTGATATCAATAATCCTGCCTTCAACAACACCCGCTTTCAACTCCAGTTTTTCATACTTCTTGGCATACTCGGACAACACTTTGGCAGGAGCTACCGGATCGGTGTCGCTGATGGCTATGGCGGTGGGACCGTTCAGATAAGGATCCAGACCCTCCAGGCCATTTTCCTTGATTGCAAACCTGGTTAAGGTATTCTTCACCACCCTGTATTCCACGCCCGCTTTTCTCAAGGCAGTCCTCAATTCGGTGTCCTGTTCTACGGTTAATCCTCTGTAATCCGTTAATACCATGGCCTTTGACTCTTTTATTTTTTGTGTCAATTCTTTTACAATTTTCTTTTTTTCTTGAAGCACTTTTTCACTTGGCACTGTCATTCCACCTCCCTCTTTTATCAGTCTTTCCACTCAAAACCAGAATAAAACCCTTCATATGCACATAGACACATGAAGGGTATTGTTTCGCAAACCGCACCACAACGTTTCACCTCGGTAGGAGGATGCATCTCATCCGTTACGCGTTCAGCACCTACTGTCTATGGCAAATACCATATTCAATTTACATTTCCTATCATACAATATGTTTTACGGTTTGTAAAGCCTTAATCCGTCACTCTTGCCGGGTTGACCTTGATCCCCGGTCCCATGGTTGAGGATACAACCACGCTCTTTAAATACTGTCCCTTGGCAGCGGCGGGTTTGGCCTTTATAATGGCATCCATCAGCGTACGGAAATTGTCGTTGAGCTTTTCGGTGCCGAAGGAAACCTTTCCTATGGGGCAGTGGATAATATTTGTCTTGTCCAGCCTGTACTCGATCTTACCGGCCTTGATATCGGCAATTGCCTTGGCGACTTCGGTAGTGACCGTTCCCGCCTTGGGGTTGGGCATTAAGCCCTTGGGGCCGAGGATCTTACCCAGCCGGCCTACCACGCCCATCATGTCGGGTGTGGCAACCACCACGTCATAATCAAACCAGTTCTCATTCTGAATTTTAGTCACCAGTTCCTCTGCACCTACATAGTCGGCTCCACCCTGTTCCGCTTCCTTGGCCTTGTCGCCTTTGGCGAAAACAAGCACCCTTACCTTCTTGCCGGTCCCGTGGGGAAGCACTACGGCGCCCCTGACCTGCTGGTCCGCATGCCTTGAGTCTACGCCCAGCTTAATGTGGGCTTCAACGGTTTCGTCAAACTTCGCCTTCGCTGTTTTCTGGGTAAGGTCCAGTGCCTCGGAAGGGTCGTAAAGTTTGAATCTATCAACAAGTTTAGCGCTTTCGCTATACTTTTTTCCTCTTTTCATATGATTCCCTCTCCTTCGTGGTATAATTTTTCGAGAACCCTGTTCTCTCCCACATTTATCGATAACCAACTTTAGAATTTAAAATAAATCAAGGTAGTTATCGATGAAATTCGCGCAGTTTGGCTTATGAAAATTTTGAATTTTAAACTGCGCTCATTATAAAACCAGTTTAAGGTCTAATCTTCAACAACGATGCCCATGCTTCTGGCTGTGCCCGCAATCATGCTGATTGCGGCCTCCACACTTGCCGCATTCAAATCCGGCATTTTAAGTTCCGCTATTTTCCTGACTTCCTCCCTGGATATTTTAGCCACTTTCTCCTTGTTCGGCTTGCCGGATCCGCTTTCAATTTTGCACGCCTTCTTTAATAAGACAGAAGCAGGCGGAGTTTTGGTAATAAATGAAAAGGACCTGTCCGCATAAACGGTTATTACAACAGGAATTATCATACCCGCGTCTTTGGCAGTCCTCTCGTTAAACTCCTTGCAAAATCCCATTATGTTAACGCCATGCTGTCCTAGAGCTGGTCCAACCGGTGGAGCAGGAGTCGCTTTCCCCGCAGGAATTTGAAGTTTTACATAGCCCGCAATTTTCTTTGCCATAGCTTAATCCACCTCCCAAATTTAATAAACAAATTTAACAACTGCGTAATCTATAAAAAATGCGCAATAGACACAAGGAGTGCACGGTCAGCCGAGCTTTTCAGCTCTCAGCCGGATTGTCCCCGCCGCCTTTCTGCCCCAGCATGCAAAGTGCCTACGGCGCATTATTATATCTTCTGTATCTGTACCAGTTCCAACTCTACAGGGGTTTCCCTTCCAAACATGGATACGGCAACACGCACCTTTTTCTTTTCCATGTTGATTTCTTCCACAATTCCAATAAAATTTTCAAGAGGGCCGGAAACCACCCGTACATTATCTCCTACCTCATAATCCACCACAGGGGCGAACTCTTCCACGCCCATGGTCTTAACCTCTTCATCGGTCAACGGCACCGGTTTCGACCCGGGTCCCACAAACCCCGTCACTCCTCTTGTATTCCTGACAACGTACCATGATTCATCGGTCATGATCATCTTCACCAGAACATATCCGGGGAAAACCTTTCTTAAGGTAGCCTTCTTTTTTCCGTCCTTAATTTCTATTTGCTCTTCCATGGGAACAACAATGTCCAGGATATAATCCTGCATATTCCTGTTTTCAACAATTTTTTCCAGGTTGGCCTTGACCTTATTCTCATAACCGGAGTAGGTATGCACTACATACCATTTTGCATTCTCAGACACATCATTAAGAAGCATTCTGCCCTACGTCCTCCTTTGTTACCTTATGAAGACCAGTTCGGACAATTTTGTTAGAGCAAAGTCGGATATCCAAATGACGGCACCTATCAGCAGGCATACCATCAAAACAGTAACGGTATTGTTGATTAGCTGATTCCTGTCCGGCCAGATAACCTTTTTCAATTCGCTTTTTATTTCTTTAAAAAACCTGGTGGTATTTTTTACAAAGTTGTTGAACTTTGAAGTCTTTGCAACATCCGCCATATCTTCACATCTCCGTATTTCTATATTATCTTTGTATCTTCCACTTTTATAATTTTTACAGATTATTTCGTTTCCTTATGAATTGTGTGCTTACGGCAGAACTTGCAGTACTTCCTCATTTCAAGCCTGTCAGGGTCGTTCTTCTTGTTCTTCATATTGTCGTAATTCCTCTGCTTGCAATCTGTACACGCCAATGTAATTTTCACTCTCATTTTTTTACACCTCCAGCCCCTGGGCATTGTTAAAAAGAATTTGACATAAAAAAAAGGCCTTCGTAACGAAGCAATAAATAATTTATCATAATTTTGCAACTGTGTCAAGGTTCAATTGCCGGAAGAAAATAAATTGTCTATTCCTCTATCAATTCACTAATAGGCGCACCCGGGGGTACAATAGGAAATACCTTGTCGTCCCTGTCAATCTCAAAATTGATCAAGACCGGCGTGTCCTCCGACTCCAGGGCCTTAATAATGGCGGCGTCCACCTCTTCAGGCCTTGTCACGTTTATGCCCTTTGCGCCGAAGGCTTCCGCCAGGGCTACAAAATCCGTGCCCCTGTCTATGGTTGTGGCGGAGTACCTGCCGTCATAGAACAGCTCCTGCCACTGTCTCACCATTCCCAGCACGTGGTTGTTCAGCAGGGCAATGACAATGGGCAGCTTGTATTCCACTGCCGTGGCAAGCTCGGTGCAGTTCATCCTAAAGCTTCCGTCCCCCGCGATATTGATCACCTTCTTGTCCGGCCTCCCTATACGGGCGCCGATGCATGCCCCCAGCCCGTACCCCATGGTGCCCAGTCCTCCTGATGAAATAAACTGCCTGGGAGAAGTGTACTTGTAAAACTGTGCCGCCCAAAGCTGGTTCTGGCCGACTTCGGTAGTGATCAGCGCATCGCCTTTTGTGAGCTCGTAAATCCGCTCTACAACATAATGAGGCTTCAGAGTGCCGTCCTGCGGATACTTGAGAGGGTAGGCCTCCTTCCACCGGTCAATGGTCTTATTCCATTCGGAGTATTCCCTCTTTTTAACCCTCCCATTCAGCAGCTTGAGTATTTTCTTGATATTCCCCACCAGGGGATAGTGCACCACAATATTCTTGCCCACTTCCGCAGGGTCTATGTCTATGTGCATGACCTTTGCATTGGGAGCAAACCTCTTCACATCGCTGATGACCCTGTCGCTGAACCTTGCTCCTACCGCTATGAACAGGTCGGACTCGGACACAGCCAGGTTGGAGGTCTTGGTCCCGTGCATTCCCAGCAGCCCCGTAAACAGCCCGTGGGTCCCGGGAAAGGAACCAAGTCCCATCAGAGTGGTGGTGACGGGAATTTTTGCTTTTTCCGCAAGCTCCATGACTTCCTCGGTGGCCCCTGCGATGGATACGCCTCCGCCCGACAGCAGGATGGGCCTTTGAGAGCTGTTTATAGCTTCCGCAGCCTCTTCTATCAGGCCTTCGGCAATGCTGGTATGGACCTTGCGGGGTTTTCTTGGAGGTTTGGGTTCAAAATCCGTTACTGCAGCCGTTACGTCCTTGCATATATCGATAAGGACCGGACCCGGCCTCCCTTCCTGCGCAATGGCAAAAGCCTTGCGCACAACATCCGCCAGTTGGGTTACATCCTTTACAATATAGTTGTGCTTGGTTATGGGCATGGTGATGCCCGTAATGTCAACCTCCTGGAAGGAATCCTTTCCCAGCAGGTTTGTGGCCACCTGCCCCGTAATTGCCACCATAGGCACCGAATCCATATAAGCCGTGGCGATGCCCGTCACCAGGTTGGTAGCCCCCGGGCCCGATGTGGCGATGCACACTCCCACCTTTCCCGTAGCCCTGGCATAGCCGTCAGCCGCGTGGGAGGCCCCCTGTTCGTGGGACGTGAGAATATGCCTTATTTCGTTCCTGGCCTTGTAAAGGGCGTCATAGATGTTTAAAACAGCGCCTCCCGGAAACCCGAAAACCGTATCCACTCCCTGTTCCTTCAAACATTCCACCAATATTTCTGAACCGTTCAGCCTCATATTATCATCTCCCCATGGTTTTCATCACGCTTGCCCCGCAAAGCGAAGCAGTATGCTCCGCGAGGTTGAAGATTCGCTCTGCGAATGCTGAGCCTCTTGCTCCGCAAAGCTGAGATATTCGTTTCGCGAATGCTGAGATGTTTGTTTCACAAACGCAGAGATATTTACTGCTTAAATGCTGAATTCCTGGCCCTGCCAGGCTGAGCCTATTTACTGCATAACCGGTTTCTCTCAGCCCCTCAGCGCTCAGCCCCTCATCTTCCTCAGCCTCTCAGCCTTTTTCAGCTCCTCAGCCCCTCAGCCTTCTCAGCCTTTTCAACTCTCAACTATTTTTCATCACCGCTCCCGTACTGGCCGAGGACACCAGCCGGGCATACCTTCCCAGGTAACCTTTGGCAATCCTGGGCTCAGGAGCCCTCCACTCCGCCATTCTTCTCCTGATCTCATCCTCGGGCACCTCCACATCCAGCCTTCCGTTGGGGATATCAATGCTCAGCATATCCCCTTCCCGGACGGCGGCAATAGGTCCGCCTTCCATGGCCTCAGGGGAAACATGCCCTATGGAAGCGCCCCTGGACGCACCTGAAAAGCGGCCGTCGGTGATGAGAGCCACATCCTTGTCCAGTCCCATGCCCGCAATGGCGGAGGTGGGACCCAGCATTTCCCTCATGCCGGGCCCTCCACGGGGTCCCTCGTAGCGGATGATGACAATGTCCCCCTTGTGGATTTGACCGCCGTAGATGGCTTCAATGGCGGTGTCCTCCGAATCAAAAACCCTTGCCGGCCCCCTGTGCACCAGCATTTCCGGCGCCACGGCGGAGCGCTTCACCACGGCGCCGTCCGGGGCGATATTCCCCCTTAATATGGCAATGCCTCCCGTCGCGCTGTAGGGGGCGTCTATGCTCCGTATGACCTCACGGTCCAGCACTTCCGCCTTTTCTATGTTTTCACCCACCGTTCTTCCCGTAACGGTCATCAAATTGAGGTGCAGCAAGTCCTTCCGCGCAAGTTCCTTCATCACCGCCTGCACTCCCCCCGCGGCATACAGGTCCTGTATGTGGTGAGGCCCTGCCGGTGCCAGCCTGCAGAGGTTTGGAACCCTGGCGCTGATTTCGTTTACGATATCCAGGTTTATTTCAACCCCCACCTCATTGGCGATGGCAGGCAGATGCAGCACCGAATTGGTGGAGCAGCCCAGGGCCATATCCACGGTAAGGGCGTTTTCAAACACCTCAGGCACCAGGATATCCGATGGCTTTATGTCTTTTTCCACCAGCTCCATGATTTTCATGCCGGCGGTTTTGGCCAGCCGGATCCTCTCCGCATAAACCGCGGGAATGGTCCCGTTGCCGGGCAGTCCCAGTCCCAGCACCTCCGTCAGGCAGTTCATGGAATTTGCCGTAAACATGCCCGAGCATGAACCACACCCCGGACAGGCATGGTCCTCATATTCATGCACCTCTTCCTCGGTCATCTTCCCCGCCTTGTACGCCCCGACGGCTTCAAAAAGGCTGTTCAGGTCCAGCTGCTTTCCTTTATGCCTGACCGACAGCATGGGACCTCCGCTGACCACAATGGAAGGCACATTGATCCTGGCCGCAGCCATCAGCATGCCCGGCACAATCTTATCGCAGTTGGGGATGAACACCATGCCGTCAAACCCATGGGCTATGCCCATGGCCTCACAGGAGTCCGCGATCAGCTCCCGCGTGGCCAGGGAATACTTCATGCCCACATGTCCCATGGCAATCCCGTCGCACACCCCTATACACCCGAATTCCACGGGAGTGCCTCCCGCCGTCCGGATGCCCGCTTTTACCGCTTCCGCTATTTTGTCCAGGTGGATGTGCCCGGGTATAATCTCACTCTTGGAATTCACCACACCGATAAGGGGCCTTCGGATCTCCTCGTCGGTATAGCCCATAGCCTTGAACAGCGACCTGTGGGGCGCCTTTTCAATTCCTTTTTTTACAATATCGCTTTTCATCGTCTATAGCCTCACTTTTCAATATCCTTTTTATTCAAAAAATATAAAATAATAGCCGGGAAGTCCCGGCTGCCTGATACCTATATTATAGCTATTTTACTACTTTTAAAAGGAAAATGTCCAGAGGTTTAATAAAAAAGTTTAATTCGTGAAGATTCGGGTCTGCCGCAGCAATTTTCATTAAAATACCACCATACCTATCACTGCAAAGGCGATAATAAAAATAATGGGATTTGCTTTTATGCGCATCATGGCCAGGAAGCCCAGGAGAATCAGGACAACCGTCTTCAAGACAGGCAGGGGATGGCTGAGGAACGCCTCCCACGTTTTCACCACCGGTTTTAATCCGATAATATACACAGCGCTCACAAGAAGTCCGATAACCACCGGCCTTACACCTGCGAGGAGCATCTGAATATACCTGTTGTCCTTAAATTTTACATAAGACCTGGTAATGAAGACCAGGGCCACAAAGGACGGAAGGGAAAGGGCGGCGGAAGCAACCACGGCCCCCGGCAGTCCTGCCACCTTAAACCCGATATAGGCGGATGAATCTATGGCAAAGGGTCCGGGGAATATCTGGGCTATGGCCACCATCTTGGCGTAATCCCCCGCGGCGGTCCAGCCGTGGAGGGCGATCTCCTTTTCGAAAAAGGGGATCATGGCATAGCCTCCGCCGAAGCTGAAAGCGCCTATTTTTAAAAAGGAAACCAGCAGCTGCACAAGGGTCATGCTTTTTCCCTCCTGGAACGGTAGACCGTCAGATTGCGGGAAAATCCCAAAGCAGCGATGCCCAGGATCACATAAACCGCATTGATTTTAAAAAGCAGCAGGCCTGCGGAGGAAAGCGCCACCAAAAGGATGTCGAACCTTTTTGTCACCGCAGATTTCCACATCTTTGTTATGGAATGGAGGATTAAGGCCGCAACTCCCACCAGCACACCGGCGAACGCTTTTTTCACAATGGGATTGTCGGTGTAATCCCAGAAAAATACGGTTACCAGAATGGTTATGATAAAAGTGGGCAAAACCGAAGAAGTGGTGGCAACCAGCGCCCCAAAGAAGCCTGACACCCTATAGCCGATCATGGTGGCCGAATTGGTAAAGATAGCTCCCGGCAAAGTTTGCGCTATGGCCATAATATCCGTCAGTTCCTCATTCGTTATCCACTCCCTGCTTTCCACCGCCTCCTTTTGCAGCAGGGGAGCTACGGCATAGCCTCCGCCGAAGGCGATCATTCCTATTTTTAAGAAAGATACAAACAACTGGATCAACCGTTTTATTTTCATTTTTTCACCCATTTAAAAAAATCGCACAACTTTAGATCAATTTATCCTTTGGAAGAGCCAATTCTATAATAAAGTTGTTCTGGTAAAAATACTTGGCTATGACAGAGCCGTCGATAGCCTCAAATACCGGCTTTGACTGGGGTGCCGCATTAAACAGCATAATTACCGCACACAGGATATAGACGGTCAGCAGTCCCTCAACGGCTCCCAGGGCAAGTCCTCCCAGTTTGTCCATCTGCTTGAATAGAGGCAACTTTGCCAGTCCCTGGAAGATAAACCTCAGGAAAGTCAGGCCAATCCTGATCAGCAGGTACAGGAGTATGAGGCTTATCACATCGATAACCATTCTGGCCAGCTCGCCGCTGACCACATCCAGTATCCCTCTAAAATCCACCAGCGCCGAAGGGTCGGGGATCCGTTCCAGGAGCACGTTCTTCAGCGCCTCCGGCATATGCAGGCTTTGAATGACCGAAGCGGCAGCCGCCTGTTTGGCCTGCCTGTTGATATCCGGCACCTGTTTTAGAAGCCCGCTCAGAATATACATTTTCAGATCGGTGTACACCGCCGTTTTCAAAAGAAAATCAGCCGCAGCAGGATAAAACTTGATAGAGGCGGCAATGGATACAAAAAAGGAGGCAAGCCTAAAAATGGAAAAAATGAAGCCGTTGATGAGGCCTATGGCCGCAAAACACAAAATGATAGCCAGAACCACGTAATCCGCCCAGTTCATTTTACACCTCTGCAAATTTGATTCAGTTTATTTTTATAACCTCTACACTGCTTTTGGTAATTACGGCTGCTTCCTGGCCGTTGAAAAAGCAGACCCTGTCTATGTCCGATTTGGAAGTATACTTTTTAACAAGGTTTCCTCCCGTATTGATAAAATATACCTCTTTTCCCGCATTAACGGCAATGGTTCCGCCGTTTGTCTCCATGTTCCTCACATCGCCGTCCAGGCGGTAGGATGCGGCCTGTTTTCCGGTCCTGCTTATGATTTTTATTTCCGCCGGAGAGGTACCCGCCGCTCCCTGTTGGCTGTCGCCGCTGCAGGCCACAATCAGATACTTGTCCAAGGCGGAGCCGACACAGTAGATTCTGCCGTTTTTATAGTCCTGGAACCATTTCTCATTCCGGTCCTTGTCCAGGTAAACCAGGTAATTATCCCCTGCCGCCGCCAGTGCGCCGTCCTTGAAGTATATCATGGACGGCAGGATCATATCTTGCTTCAGCCTATTGGCCGTCACATTTCCCTGCATATCGGTGAAATCCAGGCTGGTATTCGCCGATACGCCCGATATATCTATGCTGTTTATGACCACCGCCTTGCCGCCGGGAGAAATCTTTGCGTCCAGCGGCACATTGGCCCCGATATACCTGGTGAAAAACGGGTTTCCCTGGAGGTTCAGCACCGTTACGGCACCCTTATAGCCCTTGGCTTCATGGAGCACCGACACATACCCCGAGGGGCTTATGTCCGCAGTCAAAATGTTGTTTTCCAGCTTTTTGTCCCACTTGATTTCTCTCCCGTCGATGAGGCAGATTTCTTTACCGCCTTTATCCGCCACCAGCAGGTCTGAACCGTTGGTCCTCAGCATGGGGTTGTTCATCGAATACTGTATGGACCACTGCTCTTCGCCTTTTTTATCCAACCCCTTGATGTATTCACCGGTGCACTTGATGATGAGGTCTCTGTATACGGTAAACTGCGGGTGCTCCTTCAGGTCGTAGCGGATTTCGGTTACGCTGCCGGCATCCACTTCAAGGCTTTTTGGGTGGAGGACCCTGTTTGCCAGGTCCTTTAAATTAATGCTCCTGTAGTCGATATTCTGATTTTTCATGTATACGGTAAAGGCCAGCCCGAGGATGATGAAAACGAGCAGGAAGAATAAAAAGATGTTCATTTTACCGACGGACTGCGGGCGTACGGATTTTTTTTCCTCTGGAAGGTCCACAGGCAGCTTCACCTCAAATTCCGTGTTTTTCTTATGTAAAAAATATTTCCTCTTCTGATTCCTGTTGCCAATTTCATTTTAACATATTGGAAGAAAATTTACATCATTTAATTGGGAAGCAGGAGAGGAAGCTTAAAAGTATGGGGGAGAAATTAGCAGAATTAAAAAGGCAGTATAGAGGTTTTTTTAAACTATTTCAATTTAGTATACCTGGATAAAATACTATTTAATCTTTTTTAGCTTTTGCTCGGTATCCGTCTTGAATTCCATCAAATCAGCCACAGCGTCAGACAAAATATCAAGTTTTTTATCCACTTGATTGAACCTGTTATTTACCTGGATTTCAAAAGACTGCAGCTTATCGCTAAGACTTAATTGCCCCATCTCCAGGTTGTGCTGGCCTTCTTCAAGATTTTGCAAACGGGATTCCATGCTTTGCTGCCCTTTTTCAAGGTTCTGCAAACGGGATTCCATGCCTTGCTGCCCTTTTTCAAGGTTTTGCTGGCCTTGCTTCAAATCTTTCAGTTCGGTAAGAATCTGCTTTAATATTTCCTCCATAGGATTGTCCCTCCAAAAATATATTACCATTAAATACAAATAAAATAAAGACAAAGCATTCGACATGTGCGGAAAAGGGGTTATCTGCACGTTATTATTCCATGATCGCAGTTATCTGTACCATTAAAATTTAAAATTATGGTGTGAGGCGAAATGTTTTTTAAGCCGCCGGGGAGAAATGGATTTTATGCCCTGGAACAGGACCACAAATACCATAAACAGTCCGATGTATCCGAACACGGGGTATATACCGGCAATAAGGTTGGAAAACCCGAAGCTGGACAGGGGTAATACCAGTGCGCAGATGATTACCGCCAATAATTTGGGATTCACCGACACCTTGCTTCCCACCCTGTCAACAACACAGTACCCGGAGGTAACTGCCGACAGGAACATGGCGAGCCACAAGAGGAAGGTGTATATATTGGAGGCGGCATTGCCGTATTTCTGGACAATGAAAAGCACAGGAAGCTCTTTAAGCAAGGACCCGGGCGCAAAAATCAAAATTGCGGTATTCAGTATCAATGCAATGAGGCAGAGAAGGCCTCCTCCCAGCAGGCCTCCCACAATCCCTGTCCTTTTGGTTTTGAGATAAGGCAGGAGAGTGCAAAGCACCACCACCGACATGATGCTGTTGTAGCTTACGTAAATAAGGGCGGAGAAGAGCCAGTTGTCCGTGGTCTTATACAGCAGCCCTACGGGGTTGAAGGCCAGGGTGTCATTGAAAAGAACGATGTACAATCCTATGGCGGTGATTCCCAGAGTAAGCAGGGGGGTTACAAATGCGCTGACGGAAACAATCCCCTTCATATCGGTGAGAATGACTGCCATACACAGGAGGGCCATGGCTACGATCCCGTACTGAAATGGCAGGTTGAACTTTTCAAGAAGAATATTGCCCATCCCGGCGATCATAACACAAAACAGCGAAATCATAAACAGCGTGACGGTGATCTCCATAATCCAGCCCAAAAACCATCCTACCGTAGGGAACAAGAATTCATCGTAATTTCTTATCCTCTCACAGTACACCTTGTTCAGCACAATGCACCCCATCACCGCAAACAGGATGCCGGCCACCAGGATGCCGTAAAATCCGCCTTTATAGTAGTGAGTAAAGAACCTGACAATTTCCTGGCCCGATGCAAAGCCTGCCCCTATGATGGTGGCCATATACACCGAGGCCACCTTTACAATATTCCTGAATTCCTCTTTCAAGCAAAACAACCCCAAACATGGAATGATAAATACTTGCCGCTTTATCATTCTATGCTGGAGTTGTTCAGGTCATTACAGCATATTGGACGTATTTCCCGCCCTCAGCCTTTCTTGTTCATGGCATCGGTCAAGGCCTTGTAGGTCTCCCTTACTCCGCCTTCCTTGTCGAACTGTTTCTTGGATACGGTCAAACCGCTGTATTTGCCGTTCCTCATGACATAGTAGTAGTTGCTGTCCTTTGAAATATACTGGATCTTCATGGTGTCAGGTGAGGTTTTCAGGGTATAGGTTATGGTTATTTCAGGGTTTCCCCTGGGGACGGCCCCAGTCTCTATGTCATCCATCACAATACCCGTTAAGGCCTGGTAATATTTCCTGAAGTAAGACTCGCCGTTGCTGCTCTTCATCGAAGCATCCTTTCCGTCTACCTTGAAGCTGTCCTTGCTGGTGTCCTCTTTATCCGCCTGCACCTCACATTGAACCGTCTTGCCGTCCATCTCCACTTCAATACGGCTTACATTGCTGATGTCGGTGGTAAACGGGAAGACATCCATCATTTCCTTCAAAGGTTTATCCACATATTTGATGGTTTCCTCGCCAATGGTAAAGACCTCGCTGCTGTCTGCAAATTTGGCAAACACCTCCGCGCCTTTTTCCTTTTCAGAACCGATCAATAGCTTGGCATTGCCCTTCGCCGTTTGAACTTCCACACTATAGGCAGGGTTCTTCAATCCGTATTTGTCAAGATCTGAAGGGTTGTCCTCCACGAATTCCTTAATCTGCTGGTCTGCAGCGGTGGAAAACAGTTGTCTGAGGGAATCGGAGCTGACACTTGCCTCTATGGGCGACACCAGGTCCCAGCTGTCCCCCGTAGTCTTCAGGGCGGAGAATACCGTTTTTCCGCTCTTTTCTACCAAAAACCTGCTGACATCCTCAAACTGATTGGTGGGGAGCAGCGATTTAGACTTCAGGTCGCTTTTGCTTGCCCCCAGGGTCTGGCCTGCAGAGGTATCAATGGTGTACACCCTGCCGACGTCCTTTTCCTTCAGGTAGTATGCGTCACCGGTGGGCGTCTTATTGCCCAGCTCCACCGTTTTTTCCTTCCCGTCGGAGGTTTTCACCGTGACGGTCCGGGGCTGGTCAAGCCCGAACTGGGCAAGGTCGGACCCATCCTCACTTACCACCTTCTGGGCCTCAAGGCTGGCCAAGGTGGAGGCTATCTCCTCAATTTTAGAGGTATCAATTTTAAACGACGGCACCGAACTCAGAACCCAATTGCCATCTTTTTTCGTAAATACAAATTTGCCGTCCGGGTTTTCCACCGTGATCTCATTGATCTTTTCCTTATCCAGCTCCAAAAGCTTTATGGCATTGCCGGCAGCCTTGCCGTTGTCCACTTTTTCCCCTTTTTTCACCACAAAGGCATAGGCGCCGCCCAGGACTGCAAGCACCACCAGCAGGACCACCGTGCTTCTAAGATGCTTCATAGATGCCGCCTCCTCATCCAGATAAAGGTACCGAATCCGAGAATAATCAGAGGCACAAGGACCACCACCACCAGGGACATGGTTCCCGCCTGGGCCTCACTGATACTGATGGTGGACGTGTCATAGCTCTTTGGAGGAATCAGGGTGGCCTCCTTTCTGTCCTGCAGCCAGCTTAGGCTGTTTAAAAAGAAATACAGCCCGTTGATGGAAAGGGTCTGGTATTTGTTTATGGCACTATCGGTCATAAAGGAGCCGTTGCCCAGGACAAGTATTTTTTGGGATTTTCCGCCCTCGTTATATTCGGATGCCACGGCAAGGTCCAGAGGACCCGGTATGTCTTTCCCGTTTGTTTTATCTATCTGCTCTCCCACAGCCTTGTCGCTTGACTGCATCAGCTGGGTTACCGTAACGGCGCTTTTTTCATTATTGAGGATGTTCAAGCTCCTTGATGCCGGCATAATCATGGCAAAGTTTTGAGGGTCCAGGGCGGAGTTGATTTCGTTGGACTGCACATCGGGCAGAATGTCATAGTTGTTCTTCGGAATATGCCTGTTGTCGTCATTTTCCTTTACCCTGTCGTAGTTCAATGAAACATTGAATTTTTTCAGCACCTCTTCAAACCGGATAAGTTTTGTATTGGTATCCAGGGGGTCGAACATGAATACCGCCCTTGCACCCCTCTCCAGGAATTCATTGAGCCTGGCCTCCTCATCCGACGTCAAATCGCTTTTAGGAGCAGCTACAATTAAAATTTCCGCATCCTGGGGCACCTTTTCCACTGTGGTCAGATTCAGCGACTTCACCTCATAATTGTTTCTTTCAAGGTAGTCCTTTACCGTATTGAAATCGGTGTCCACCTTGTGTTCTCCGTGTCCCTCCGTGAAGTACACCACCGGCGTTTTATCGGAGGTTACATACTGGATGGCACCGGTGACGGCCCCTTCGGCATTCGTCCCCGTTTTTAGCTGCTGGAAGGTTTGCTGGCTGTAACTAACATTGAAAATGTCATAGTAGGAAAGGGGCTTAATCTTGTTCCCACTCTTTACCACCAGGTCCCCTTTCTGAATTTTCTTCGTATTGTTGGGGTCTATGGTGTTGACGAACCTGGGGTTTTTGTCCAGGTCCACATATTGAACTTTAATATGGGGGAATTTCTCATACTGGCTTAAAAGCTCTGTGACCTCCTTATAATCGCTGTTATTGGTAACTGCACTCTCATCGAAAATGCCGTAGATGGTTACATCCTTTTGAAGCCCATTTAAGATCTTCTTGGATTCATCCCCCAGGGAATATATTTTATTGGCTGTTAAATCCAGCTTCAGCGGGATTATATTCTTATTCTCAATGTAATTCACCAGCAGGTTCAACACCACCGCAATGGCAATGACCACCGCAATGGAAAAGATTGAAAGCGAACCGTATTTCAAGCTTCTATAATTAAAATTAATGGATTTAAAAAACTCCTTTATCCTGTCCATCCTTTTCATCACCCCTGACTCCAGCGTCTTTTTTCTATTACTCTTACCGTTAGGAATAAAAATACACCGATAAAGCTTAAATAGTATACCACAGGGCTAAGGCTCAAAATCCCCCTGCTGAAATCGTTGTAGCGGGATATGATGGAAAACCATTGAAGGATTTGTGCAAACAGCCCCCCCGAAAAGTTTGCTATAAAATCAATAAGCCACATGGTAAGCAGGCTTATAAACCCTATGACAGCCGCCACTACCTGGTTTTCTGTCAGGGATGACGCAAAGATCCCCACAGCGATGCAGGACGCGCCCATCAATATAAAGCCGATATACCCGCCCACCAGCTGGACGGTCAGCGCACCTCCGAAAGCCACCAGTATCAGGGGATAAATAAAGGTGATCACCACCATGACCAAAAGCATAAAAAGGGCGGCCAGGAACTTGCCCATGACAATCCCCCAAACGCTCACAGGTGAGGTCACCAGCAGCACTTCCGTTCCGTTTTTCCTCTCCTCAGCCAGCGCCCTCATGGTCAGGATGGGAATGATAAAAAGCAGCACCAATGCCATGCTTGAAAGATTGTCGTTAAAGGTTCCGATCTGTCCGAACAGATTCTGGAGAAAGAATATGGATGATATGAATATAAACAGGCCGGTCAATACATAAGCGATGGGTGAATAAAAGTATGCCTTCACTTCCCTTTTAAAAATAGCGTGCATTACTGTTCAACCTCCTTCTCATCGGTTGTCAACTGCAGGAAAATGTCTTCAAGGGACATATCCATGGACTTCAGCTCCAGTATAGGATACCCCAGTTCGGCCATTGCAAAGAACAGGGGGCGCCTTACATCCACATCCCGCTCCGATTCCATGACATAATTGACGGCTGCGCCTGTCTTTTCCATATGGGGCTCGATATACTTGACCCCAGGGATTTCCCTTATCCGGGCCAGCACCGTGTCTTTGGGCCCTTCCACAGTAAGAGAGAGCCTGGCGGCGGCGTCAAAACCCTTTGAAAGGTTTTGGGGGGTGTCTATTGCGGCTATTTCCCCCTTATTGATAATCACTACCCTTTCGCACACGGCACTGACCTCCGGAAGTATATGGGAGCTCAATATGATGGTATGCTCTTCTCCCAGCGCTTTTATGAGCCTGCGGATTTCTATGATCTGCTTCGGATCCAGTCCCACCGTCGGCTCGTCCAGGATCAGCACATCCGGATTTCCTATAAGGGCCTGGGCCAGACCCACCCTCTGTTTGTACCCCTTGGAAAGGTTTTTTATAAGCCTGTCCTTTACGTCGGCAATCTTTACCAGCTCCATGATGTCGGCAATCCGGCTCCTTTTGCTTTTCCCCGCCATCTTCAGGTCCCCGGCAAAATCCAGGTAGTCCTTTACGGTCATATCCAGGTAAAGAGGGGGAAGTTCTGGCAAATACCCTATATGCTTCTTCACCTCATTGGGATTTTCCAGAATATCAAAACCGCAAACCTTTACAGTTCCTTGGCTGGGCGGTATATATCCGGTTATGATGTTCATGGTCGTGGATTTCCCCGCTCCATTAGGGCCAAGAAAACCGAGAATCTCACCCTTTTCCACGGTGAAGTTCAGATTGTTGACGGCTTTGATACGGCCGTAGCTCTTGGTCAAATTTTGTATTTCTATCATGCTATTCACCCCTGTATCCACTATTTGTCAATACCACACCTTGAAACCATATTCTTGCATATGTTCCAGCACCCCTGGCAGCGGTGTTCCACGGCGGGATATTTTAAAGTTTAAAGTGTGCTATCTTTGCTGCTGAACCATGCTAGACCAAAAATTGCGCAATTTCATTATGATCAACACATTTTAATAAATTGTGAACAATTTGTAACGAATATAAAAATTTGAATGCTCACCGCCTTACAAATAGTGCCAACCCATTATATAGCTTTTTATATTTCATTTCAAGGCAGATAAATTTTCCAAATGCAAAAAAAGCCTTACAATGAGGCTTTTTTTGCATAAAGCGGAGACAAGGAAATCCTGTCCCTATCTCTTGTCCTTCTCTTTAGACATAGGCTATTTGTATTTTTCAGTCCTCTCGTCCCGGATGACACCTTTCCAGTTGAGGCCGAAGGCAAAATCGTACCGGTTCCCCTCCGAATCCACATAGCACTCCATATCCCGGGGAACATCCTCCTTCTGCTCCTCCACCGTTTTCATATCCGCCGGCATCTGCATCGGGAGAAGAGCGGAAGGCTCCGCAGCTCCCGTGAGGATGTCGAGGACGGCCTGATGCTGGACGCCGAACTCCGCCACAATGGCGTCCGCCGCCGCCTCAAATTCTCCCACCACCGTGGGATTGGACATTTTTAATGAGACGATGACAGGTTTTCCCTTCATGGCTCTTCTTGCGTCCAGCACCATCTTGAGATCGTAGCTGTTGAAGGCCGTTGCCCATTTTCCCCTGTAGGAGCGGTTGACGGCCTTTCCCTCCCGGGCGTCGCCGGCCAAGCTTGGGTCTCTGGCATATTCGGCCTTGTAGGGCCCGTACTGCAGGCTGATGGGGACATACCCGTTCCCCCCGGCCTCCGCATCCTCTTTACTGTAGCCTGCATTGAGGCCGTTGGAGGGGCTTTCGATGAATACCAGCGCATAATCCGCTTCATCGGGATTTTCGGTCACATGGAAATACTTCTGTACAATGGGAAGAGAAACAGGATAGTCAAAGAATTCGGGGGTGGGATTGCCGAACCAGTCCTTTCCCGCAGGCCTGTATCTCTTGGGTATGTAAACGGTCTTCCCTTTCGCCACCGGAAGGATGTTGTTTTTATTCTTCAGCAGTACAATGGACTTGAGCTGGGCTTCATACCCGGCAGCCATGTATTCCCTCTTCCCCACCGTTTCTATACTGCTTTTCACGTCAAGATAGGGATTTTCAAAGAGTCCCACCCTGAAGATATTCTTGAGGAGCCTGACGGCGGATTCCTCAAAGCGTTTTCTCATGAATTCCTCTCCGTGCTCGGCCGCTCCCATGTTGTAAGCTTCAATGATGGGCCCGGCCAGATTGTTGCCGCCAAACTGGTCCACTCCGGCCATAATGGCCTTGTAGTGCCTCTGGGCCACCGTATGGCCTTCCTCCACCCCCCAGCAGCGGCCTCCGGGGAACATGGCGTCGGGGCTGGGAGGCTCGTCGTCGGTGATGGCCCAGTCGGTGCAGACCACGCCGTCGAAGCCGTATTTCCCGCGGAGCAGGTCCTGGATAATGTAAGCACTGTAAGAATTGCCCACATTTTCCCCATTTTTTACATCCTGGTTGTAGGAAACGGTGTAATAAGGCATGACCGCCGAAGCCATTCCGGTTCCGCCGGACAGCTTAAAGGCTCCGTCCACAAAGGGAACCAGGTGTTGGTCGAAGTTATTTCCCGGGTATACCGCGTACTTCCCGAATCCGAAATGGGCGTCTCTTCCCCCTTCTCCCGAGCCTCCGCCCGGCCAGTGTTTGACCATGGCATTGATGCTGCCGTAGCCCCACCCCTGTTCAATTTCCTTCTCCCGGGAGGAGGTCTGGTAGCCCTCCACAACCGCCCTCGCCATGTCCGCCGAAAGCTTAGGGTCTTCCCCGAAGGTGCCTATAAAGCGTCCCCAGCGCGGTTCGGTGGCAAGATCGATCTGGGGCGAAAGAGCGGTGGTGATCCCCAGGGCGCGGTATTCTTCGGCCACGATCTCTCCGAAGCGCTTCACCAGTTCAGGGTCAAAGGTGGCGGCAAGGCCCAGGGCCTCGGGCCACATGGATGTCCCCCCTCCGGCTCCGGCATTGTACTCCGCATTCGAGCTGCATCCGTGCCTGGGGTCGGAGCTATTATTCGCGGGAATTCCCAGCCCTATCCCCTCCACCAGGGCCTGCACCTTGTTGTTCCAGCGGGCCGCGGCTTCAGTGCTTTCAAAGGTGGTCACCAGCACATGCCTCAGGTTATCTTTCGTCAGAAATTCAATCTGCTGGTCGGACAGGTCCCAGGGCTTCGCTCCGCTCTCCTCATAGGGTTTCCCGCCGTATGTGCCTCCAAACCACCCGCCGGAAGCCGGGACTGCCTGGTGCATGCTATACAGCATCAAACCGGCAATTTGCTCAATGGTCATTTTGGATGCCAAGTCCCTGGCGCGTTCTTCTACAGGAAGGCGCCAATCTTCGTATTTGTCCAGTACCCCGTTTTTATTCAAATCCTTGAAAGCAAAGCCGTCCACAGTTAGAATTCCTATTCCCGAGGCCGGCGAATATCCCAGTGTCGCGCCGCCTTCATTTTTCACCTCTTTATAATCCCCTGCATCCCTTTCGATCCACTTTGCACTTTTCTCAATCCCATTGGCCGGGCAGGCCTCCGGGGCTTTATTCTTATCCATATTTCCACCTCCAAAAAATTCTTAAAATCCGAGGACTCCTTTCATGTTGATGCCCCCATTACCCCAGCTTCTCGGGGCTGTAGACAACGGCGCAAAAATCGGGGTCGTTAAAGTCTTTTCCCCCCTCCGCGTATACCAGAGGCTTTACGTCCGGCAAAAACGGGATGTCGAATATCCGGCTTTTGGCCACGTCAATGTTGGAGGCGCAGTGAATGAACTGGCCTATTCTGCTCTTTGGAAGGGGCGCGGGGGCGTGGGAGATGATAAAGGAGTCAAAATCCAACCCCTCCATTTTATTTAAGGTTTTCAGGTAATCGCTTATTTTCAGCGATTCGGGCAAAAAAAGCCATACAAACGGATTCGCCGCATCGCCGGCCAGAAAGACACGGTTTTCCCTGTCCAGCAGGCCCATGGATCCCGGCGTATGCCCGGGGACGTGAACGGTTTCCAGCCGCACCCCTCCCAGGTCAAAGCAATATCCTTCCGCCACCGGCTTCAAATTGCCTGCCGATTGCTGCAAATAGGCCTCCACCTCAAAATTTTCGGGCAGCAGCCCCTTGTCCTTTGCCTGGTCCACCGTTGACTGCCGGCTCTGCCGTGAATTGTGCTGCGCCGCCATGGGGATATCCGCTTCATGGATAAAAACTTCATCAAACTGGTAGTTGCCGCAGGAATGGTCCACGTGGCCGTGGCTGTTTACTACCACAAGGGGCAGGTCGGTTATGTCGGCCACGTGGCTTTTTAAATCCCCTATGCCAAAAGTGGTGTCGAAGAGCAGCGCCTTCTCCCGTCCCAGCAGGAGGGTGACAAAAGCCCCCAGGGGGTCCTCGATGTGAATGATCTTGTCTGAGATTTGATAGTTCTTGAAAAATGTATTGGACATGCTCGCTCCTCACTCCTTTCTATATAAATCGCGGAAATGGTTCTGCAGCGAATCCTCCGGATTTCCGCGATATTCACCAAGGCGATTGAAACGCGAAAAAGAACATGCAGTCAAGATTGCACAAATAAAAGGCAAACATTTCAGGTCAAATAAATTATAATATACCCGTGAAGAAAAAAACTCCCCCAAATTTGTTATTTTAGAATATAGTATTGGCTGTTTTTTGGGGACACATAGAAAAAACAGCCTATAGGCCGGACAGAAAAACAGCAAAATGCGTATGGTAAAGTCTTAACGGGAATCCGTGCTTTTTAACATAACAAATCTCTACGGCAATGAGCTGCAAAAATAAAAACTGATTTTGACCCATATCATTTTCCGAGCGTTGGAAAAAGGATAAATGGAAATTATATCGAATTTATTCTATGCAGGGAGTGATTTACATAGACCCGGAGGTATCCTATGAAATACGATTATGAACTGATAGATTATGAGGACGGACTGCCGTTAAAAGCTTTTTTTCACAGCCTTTCAAAGTATAAGCTTCACTGGCATAAGGAAATGGAGATCATTTATGTGCTGAAGGGCTCCATCCACGTTAATCTGGAAAAGGAAAGCTTTACACTGAAAGAAAACGATACCATCCTGATCAATTCCTATGAGGTTCACAGCACAGATTCGGTTACGGAAGACAACATGCTCCTGGTTCTGCAGATCAATACGGATTTCTGCAACTCCATTCATCCCGGAATAAAAAACCTGTACTTTAAAAAGAAATCATCCGGTGCTCCGGAAAACGGACCGGTCAACGGGGATAAAGCCATAAGCTACTATATGTCAAAGATTGTGTGGGAATTAAATAAAAAAACCGAGGGCTACCGGTTCACGGTCATGAGCTACCTGAACTCTCTGATGGGGTACATTTTGAAAAACTTCGATATCATCCAGAAAAAACCCGAAAACATCTCCTCCCATGAGAACAGCCTTAAAAGGCTGAAGAAAATAATGGATTATGTGAATGAGAATTATGCGGAAAAGATTTCCCTCAAGGAAGTAGCCAGAGAGGAATACCTCAATTTTTATTATCTCTCCCACCTATTCAAGGGCAAGGTGGGAATGACCTTCCAGGAATATGTGAATAATGTGCGGCTGGAAAAGGCCCTGGAAGCTTTGAAGGAAAAAGATAAAAAAATTTCTGAGATATCGGATTCCTGCGGATTTTCCAGTATTAACACCTTTAAGGAAAACTTCAAAAAAAAATACCACTGTACACCCAGCGAGTACAGAAACCTCCTGTCCAAAAGCAGCAGCCCCGAATATACCACACCTAAAACCGGGGATGCCGGTAAGGCCGACGGTTCTTATATCAGCTTCAGCAGCACGAATGTAATGGATACCATCCTGGAATCCCTTAAAACGGACCAGGAGCAGGTGTTTTCTGAAAACACCTGCAATGAGTCCATCGTAGTGAATGCACAAAAAAAAGGGAAGGCATTTCACAAGTACTGGAAAAAACTGACCACCTTCGGGAGGGCCGTGGAGGGCTTGAGAAGCGACTGGCAGGAGCAGCTGAGGGAAGTGCAGCGCGAAATAGGCTTTGAATATATCCGGTTCCATGGAATATTCAACGACGAAATGATGGTTTTCAATCAGACAAGGGACGGCAAAATTTATTACAACTGGTCTTATGTCAATAAGCTGTTGGACTTTTTTATGGAAGTGGGGATAAAGCCCTTTCTGGAACTCAGCTTCATGCCGTCCGAAATAGGCTCCGATGACCGCACCGTTTTCTGGTGGAAAGGAAACATATCCCAGCCGAGGGAAATAACGCTGTGGACCGACATGGTGAAAGCCTTTGCCAAGAACTGCATCAACCGTTACGGCCTGAAGGAAGTGGAATCCTGGTATTTTGAAATCTGGAATGAACCTGATTTTGAGGATATTTGCTGGGCAGGGAGCCGGAGCGATTATTTCCGCTTTTATAAGGAGACGGCTCTCGCCCTGCGCTCGGTTTGGGATAAGCTGAAGGTAGGCGGCCCGTCTATCCTCTACACCTCCATCTTGAACGACGACTGGCTGGAAGCCTTTTTATCCTTCTGCAGAGACAACCAGGTCCCCCTGGATTTCATCTCGTTCCACATCTACCATGAAAAGCTCCCTGTGGAATTCATCAAAAGAACTGCCGGCACCGCCGGTAAGCGTTCCCTGCCCTTCGAACAATTACAGCAGGAATTCCACGACGCTTCTATTGTAAGCCAAACCATAAAAACCGCCATGGACAAATCGGAAAAATTCTACGGCAAAAAGCTGGATCTCCATGTCACCGAATGGAACATTTCCTCCAATAGCCGCAGCCTGATCCGGGATACCGCCTTTATGGCCCCCTACATATTGAAAAACGTCCTTGAATGCAGAGAGACGGTAGATTCCTTAGGCTTCTGGACCTTTACCGATATCATGGAGGAATGGAAAGCCGGACCGTCGCCTTTCCACGGAGGGCTTGGAATGATCAACGGGGACGGAATTAAAAAGCCAAGCTATCTCGCTTTTTACCTTTTATCCAAGCTGGGGGACCTTTTGCTGGAACAGGGGAAGAATTATGCGGTTACGCGGAGCGGCGAAAATTTGCAGATGATTCTGTACAACGACGCCTATTTCGATGCCATGGCCATGAAAGGCGATTTTTCGGGAATGACCTCCCTCCGGCGGTACTCCATATATGAAGAAAAAGCTGTCCGGAACATCGAAATACTCTTTACGGGACTTTCAGGAAACTATAAGCTCACCCGCTATGATTTAGACAGGGAAAACGGGTCCGCTTTCGACGAGTGGGTAAACATGGGCGCAGTCAATGCTTTGACGGCGGAGGAAATCCGGTATTTAAAAAGCAAAGCCTTTCCCAGGATAACCGTCCGGCAACTGACCATTGAAAACAGCTGCAAAGTGCCGGTATCGGTCCCTGTGCACGGGTGCGTATTAATCACTCTGGAAAAAGAGCTTCTATAAGTGATCCGAGCGGCGAACCATTCTCATTTGCAATCCTTGTGTCTGCCGCCGTATGCGGCAAGTTAGAACCGTCCCCTGTTGCATTACCTCCTGGCAGGCCGGAAGAAGCTTGCCAGCACCGGCCCGAAGGCGCAAAAACCACCTGTGATCAACCAGTCGTCCAAAGTCAAGGGGACCGTCTTAAACACCGTCTGGAACAGAGGTATGTATATCACACCCAGGACCATGGCCAGGGAACACATGACGGCCAGAACGAGGGCTATATTGTTGAATGCAGGTATTTCAAAGACATTTTTCCTTTCGGACTTGCACTCGAAAACATGGATCAGCTGTGTTATGACCAGGGTTGCGAAAGCCGCCGTCCTGGCGCTCTCCACCGAGGAAGAGAAGTAAAATATGCTTATAAATACCGCCAGGGTGCTCAAGCCGATGAGCGCTCCCCGGAACAGGATCAAACCCAGCAGTCCGTGGGAAAAAATATTCTCCTTCACCCCCCTCGGCGGCCTCATCATGATATCCTTTTCAGGAGGGTCAAGACTTAAGGCGATAGCCGGAAGGCCGTCGGTCACCAGGTTCACCCACAGGATCTGGATGGGCAATAGAGGGAGGGGAAGGCCTATAAGCATTCCCAGGAACATGGTGACCACTTCCCCAAGGTTGCACGCAAGCATATAGCGTATAAATTTTCTTATGTTGCTGTAAATGACTCTCCCTTCCTCCACAGCCGCCACAATTGAGGCAAAATTGTCATCCAGCAGCACCATGGAGGAGGCCTCCTTCGTGACATCGGTGCCGGTGATCCCCATGGAAACCCCTATGTCCGCCTCTTTTACGGCAGGAGCGTCGTTTACCCCGTCCCCTGTCATGGCTACAACGTGTCCCTGCTTTTTTAGCTGTTTTACAATGGTCAACTTGTGTTTGGGTGAAACACGGGCATAGACGGATACGTTTCCCACGACCTTCCCCAGCTGGCTTTCGCTCATGCGCTCCAGCTCCTCACCGGTCAGCACCTCTTCCCCTTCGTTTAATATGGTAAGCTCCCTGGCAATGGCCGCAGCGGTTATCTTATGGTCCCCGGTGATCATTACCGGCTTGATGCCGGCCATTCTGCACCTTTGCACCGCCTCCAGCGCTTCCCTTCTCGGAGGGTCTATCATTCCCATGAGCCCCACAAATATCAGGTCCTTTTCAACCTCACCGGGCTTATAGGCCTTTGAATCCAGCTTTTTATATGCAAATCCCAGCACCCGCAACGCCTCGCCGGCCATGCGGTCGTTGATCCGCAAAACTCCTATTTTAAGGGCCGGGTTCAAAGCAGTCACGCCTTTGGAAGTATAAATTTTACTGCATTTTTTTATGATTTCATCCGGAGCTCCTTTGGTGAAAACAAAGGATTCTCCCCCGGAATTGCCGCAAATGACGGACATGCATTTCCTGTCCGAGTCGAAGGGCAATTCGTCCATGCGGAAATAGGAACGGTTCAATGCCTCCTCCGTGAGTCCTGCTTTCGCTGCGGCTACAAGAAGTGCGCCTTCGGTGGGATCCCCTTCTATCTCCCATGCTTCCTGTCTGGCAAATATGGATTTTATTTTGTCCACGGCACCGGCTTCTTCTTTCCGCACCCTGGTTATTTTCGCGTTGTTGCAAAGCCATCCGATTTCCAGCAGCAGTTTTACCGCATGCTGCTTCAAAGGGTCAATGGCCCTGCCGTTGGCAGTAAAGCTGTTTTCCCTGCGCTGATCGATCTCAATCATATTTTCGCCGGCATAGACCTTTCTAACCGTCATCCTGTTTTCGGTGAGGGTGCCGGTTTTGTCCGAGCAAATGACACTGGCGCATCCCAGGGTTTCCACCGCATGGAGCTTTCGTATAAGTGCGTTTCTTTTAAGCATCCTCTGTACTCCCAGGGCGAGGGCGATGGTCACAATGGCCGGCAGGCCCTCAGGGACCGCAGCAACTGCCAGGCTTATCCCCGCAAGGAGCATGGTAAAAAGATCCTCTCCTCTTAAAACGCCGGTAACCGTGACAATTCCGCAGATGACAAGGCATGCAGACGCAATAAACTTCCCGAGATAATCCAGGCGTTTTTGCAGCGGCGTCTGCTCTTCCTCTATGTTTTGAATCATGTCGGCGATCTTTCCCATTTCGGTTTTCATCCCCGTAGAGCAAACAATAGCCCTGCCCCTTCCATAGGTCACAATGGTGCCCATAAATACCACATTGTGTTTTTCATTTCCGCCGGACTCCTCCTTTCCGGCTCTGTCCACCCATTTATCCACGGGCATCGACTCTCCCGTCAGCAGGGATTCATCCACCTGAAGGCTGCTGGCTTCGACAAGCACGGCATCTGCAGGTGCCCTGTCTCCGGCTTCCAGCACCACCAGGTCACCGGGAACCACTTCTTCGGCGGGGATGGTTTTAAGCTTCCCTTCCCGGATAACTTTTGCGGTAGGCGCAGCCAAATCCTTTAAGGCATCCAGGGTCCTTTCGGTCCGGTATTCCTGGGCGAAACCCATGATGGCGTTGATAATAACAATGGCGATGATAGTGGCCGCCTCTGTTATTTCTCCCATAAAGACGGAAACAGCGGTGGATGCCAGCAGTATTATGACCATTAAGTCAGTGAACTGTTGCAGCAGTATCCTTAGAGGGGATACCTTTTTTTTGGCGGCAATTGTATTCGCACCGTATTCTTTAAGCCTGTACCTTGCTTCCCGTTCGGTAAGCCCCCCATAATGCTTGCCGGCACGGTTTTCGTGTTTTTTTGATAAACCCGTTAAGTTCAAATCATATCACCCCGTCCTAATTTATTCACCAAAAAAAACAATTAGACCAACAACCTTCACTCATTTATCCGGTGGCACATATAATATAGGAGGCTGTGAAAAAAGAGGTTCTATAGGTTTTGCTATGCTGCGTGCAGTGTGATTACAAGCAGCCCGTAAAAAAGAAGCTCTATATTTTCACATCCGCCTTTAGGCAAGGAAATAAAAGGAGATGGTGCAATGGTTTTATCGGTCATCCTGCTGGCCGCATCCTTGAGTGTGGATGCACTGGTCGTGGGCATGGCATACGGGCTAAAGAAAGTAAAAATTCCCCTTGTTTCCAAACTGGCAATCTGTTTTTTCTCCATAGCCTACTCGGGAATCGCAATAGTTACGGGCAGTTCGCTGTCGTCCCTACTCCCCGTCCGCGTCTCAAAGCTTATAGGCATTGCCATACTCGCGGCCGTGGGCTTTATGATCATAATCAATGCGTTCAGGGGAAAAGAGAATAAAAGCGAAAGAGAATATAAATTTGAAAACAGGGAAAAAACTCTTGTCCAAATAGCCATCCGGTCCATGGGGATTACCATCCAGGTGATTAAAAACCCGGTAGAGGGCGATATAGACAGGTCGGGAACCATCGATTTCCGCGAATCCCTGCTTTTAGGCCTCGCATTGTCGGTGGACGCCATCGGGGCGGGAATCGGCAGTGCTCTGGCCGGCTTCAGTTCTCCCGTTATTCCGTTATCGGTGGGGCTGTTCCAGTTAATCCTGCTGTACATAGGAACCTTTGTAGGAGAGAAGTTTTCCGGGAGGAAGAAATTGAATAAAAGATTCCTGTCAGTGATGCCGGGAGTTTTGCTGATCCTGCTGGCCATTTTGAGGATCCGCTGAGAGGCTGTGAGGGACAAGGTATTGCCCCCTGTCCCTCAAGCGCTTTCCAGGACGAAGTGCGGCAGGCGGCCCGCTCAACAGTCCGCCGCCTGCTGCTGTGGCCCTCCCGGTGAAAAATCACTCTGCTGCGGTGGGTTAAAACTTTAAGGAGTCTACAAACATGTCGTAGAAACCGGCATAGGCCCCCAATTCCACATACTCCACACTGCCGGCAATTTGCGACGCCCTCTCCAACTCGCTTCTGGAAAGCAGCGCCAGCTTTGATCCGGAGCCGGCCGCATTGCCTACCATTTTGATCCTGTTTTCCAGTTCGGGGGGGAGGAGCCCTATGGCGCACGCGCTCCGGGGGTCCAAATAATTCCCGAAAGCACCTGCCAAAAGCACTTCTTTTATATCCTCCGTCCTAATGCCGTATATTTCCATAAGGATCTTGATTCCGGTAGAAATTGCACCTTTGGCGAGCTGGAGCTCCCTCACATCCTTCTGCGTAATCATAATGGGCCTTCCATGCCCTGTGGACCCTTGGTCCGCCAGGAGAAAGGCGTTGGCCTTGTTGTTTTTTACGATATGCTTCAAAAACGGCCGGGCCGACGGATTGGTGATGCTGTCGGGAGGCAGGATCCTCCCATTTGCATCAACAATTCCCAGCCGGACAAGCCCGGCCACTACATCAAGGAGGCCCGAACCGCAGATCCCTTCCGGCTTTACTCCCCCGATGACCGAATATTTCAGCTGGTCCCCAAAGTACACATGGTCAATGGCTCCTATGGCTCCCCTCATGCCGCTGCTGATCTGGGCGCCTTCAAAGGCCGGGCCCGCCGCTGTGGAGCAGGATACCAGCCTTTCCCCGAAGCCCAGTACAATTTCGCCATTGGTGCCGATATCCACGGCCAGCTTGATGTCCCCGCTTCTGTCCAGCTCTGTCGCCAGGATCACCGCCACCGTATCCCCTCCCACAAATCCCGCAATATTGGGGAAGAGGAAAACCTTGCCCGCCGGATTTATATGGATGCGGAAATCCGCGGCGTCAAAGGACAGAGCGTCGCCGGTGACCGGGACATAGGGCGACAGGGCGATATATTTCGGATTCAGGCCCGCAAAAAGGTGGTGCATGCAGGTGTTTCCCACCATGGTCAGGGCATAGATGTCGGTCCTGCGGATGCCTGCCTTTTCCGCCGCTTCTCCCACAAGGTCGTCAATCGCCTCCACCACCGCAGTCTGCAGTATTTCCAGGCCATTTTTCTCCTGATCGGCAAAATTGGTGCGGGTGATGACGTCAGCCCCGAATTTCGCCTGGGGATTGAGGGCGGACACCACGCTCATCTCCTTTCCCGTAAGGAGATCCATAAGGTAACCCACCACGGTGGTGGTGCCGATGTCAAAGGCCACACCGAACATTGTGCGGGTGGTGTCCGGGCCTTCAATGCCCAGCACCTCTTCTCCCTCGGTCACCACCGTAACGCGGTGCTGTGATTCCCGGAGGGTTTCAGGCAGGCTGCGGAGAACGGGAAGCCGGATTTTGAATTTCCCGCCGGGATTCACTTTTAAGGCCAGGCTCTCTTTCAACCGCTTCCAGTCTGAACTCTGGTCATGCAGGGTGGGCTGGGCCACCTCCACATAGGTTTTTTTCAGGAGAGGCTCCAAAAACACGGCCCTTTCCTCTCCTGCCAGCAATATCTTATGTTCCCTCTTTTTTTCTTCATACAGCCGGACCTCCATATCCCCATGGATTGCAGTGAAACAGGCCAGCCGTATGCCGGCCTCTATCTCCTCTTCATCTAGGAATTCTTTTTCTCCATCCGAAGGGGAATCCGCCCCGCCCACAATGCGCACACGGCATTTCCCGCACCTTCCTTTGCCGCCGCAGGGAAAATCAAAGTCCGCACCCGACCCGCGGATGGCGTCCATCACGGTGTCTCCCTCACTGGCGAATATCTCCCGGTTTCCCGGCTGAATCACGACCTTACAGCGCTTCATTGCCCTGCACCACCTTTTGTATATTCTTGCGTGGGTGTTCAGCAAAGCTGAACCCCTTAGTTTCACTTGCTTTATGTTAACTGGGAGCAAGTGACTTCACCTCCCGGCTTCCAATCCTGCTAAAACAGAGGTTTAGAAAGGGGATGAGGTCATTTGCCGCCATTGACAAATGGGCCAAGGAGCTTAAAGATACATACATTTATATAATCACACTTTCAAAGATTATTCAAGAAGGGAATTTTATCATAAGCAAAAAACTGGGTGACGTAATGACATACCTTCTAGAGGTTACATTCCATCCCGGTTCTTTGCAGGATTATTTATACAAATTCCTTAATTTTATGCTATAATGTTGTTGATAATACCGTTAGGAGGGTTCCCTTACCTATGAATGACAGAACGACTTACAGCTCCCGGGAAAGAGTACGCCGCGCCATTCGGCATGAGACAGCGGACAGGCTGCCCAGAGGAGAGCTGTGCATCAATGATTCGGTGATCCTGCGCCAACTAAATTGCCAGCGGGCGGGATTCGACGAAAAGCTTTCCTTTGTGAACCAGATGGGCCTTGACATCTATACCCTTTCTCCCGTCCGCCCGGACCGGCAAAACAAGCTTCCGGCCCCCGGGGAACTGCTGTGGCCCGATATTGAAAAATGGACGGGACAGACCCCGCTGTTCACCTTTGCCCTTGTGGACGGCGCCTTTGAATTGGGCATGCGCTTCCATGACCGTCTGGATTTTTTAACCCTCTACAGAAGGTCTCCCTTAAGCCTTGCCGAGTTTGTCAGTGAGGTGGAAAGCCTGAATATAGCGCTATACAGGGAGGCGGCGGAAAAGGGCATCGACGGCATCATCATAGCAGACGACGTTGCCTATGGGAAAGGGTTTCTCATGAATCCCCAGGCTCTCAGGGAACACTTTTTTCCTTCCCTCGAAAGGCAGGTCAAGGAAATCGAGAGGCTGGGCCTTCCCGCATTTTTCCACTCGGACGGGTATTACCGTGAAATAATTCCCGACCTCATCCGGATGGGCTTCAAGGGAATCCAGTGTCTTGAGCGCTCCTGCGGCATGGACCTGTGGGAGCTGCACGGGGAGTTCGGAAGGGAGCTGTGCCTGTGGGGCCATATCGCCACCGAGGATACGCTGAAAGCCCATGATCCCGGCCTCTTGGGAGAAATGGCTTCCGCCCTGGGAAGGCTGTCCTGCCGGGAAGGCGTGATCCTCGGCACCGACTGCGGTCTTTTTGAAGGCACCGACCTATCCGGCTTGAAACGAATTTATGAGACAGCCTGCTGATCTGGGAGGGTAAAAGGTGGAAAACAAAGGGGACAAACTCTTGCATAAGCTGCTGTGGCCGGCGGTTTTTGCCTTGATAATAACAAAATACGCCTACTATGGCTACAAGTACTATCCCATGGTCGACGACAACAACATGTACGGAATATACCGGATGTACAGCAATGCATTCCACGATGTTCTTATTCAATACCACACCTATATGACGCGCCCCTTTGCCGCCCTGCTGGATCCCTATCTGTGGGCGAAATTCTGGGACAATTTGGGGATTGCTCTTTTTATCATGACCGTTCTGCACTTTTTTATCTGCGTGCTGGTGTATAAAGTATTTGAAAAGTGCGGCCTTTCCATAGGCTTTCCTGCCATTGCCCTGCTGGCCCTTCTCCCTTTCGGCAGCGAAGCGACCTACTGGCTGTCGGCCTCCACCAGAATCGTTGTGGGCCTGTTCTTTGCCGCCCTTTCATTCTACATGCTCTGCCTTTATATTGAAAGCCGCGGAAGGGCCAAAAGACAGGCGGCCTATCTGGTGCTGTTTTTTCTCACCCACCTGGTGTCCCTGGGATTTTACGAGCAGGTGGTGGCATTGAGTTTTTTTGCTGCAATACCGGTATTTGCCGCAAAGTGGAAGCAGCTGGAGTCAAAGTGGGTGGTTGTCCTGCCCTTGATCAACATTGGGGCCGTCGCATTATGGTACAAGCTCTTCAGCCACCAAGGGAACCTGGCCGACAGGGGCCAGCTTGTGGAGGGAAACTATCTGGCCCATACCCGGCAGGTGGTAAAAGCCGTCGGTGAAGTGTGGCAAAAAAGCCTTTCCGACCTTGCCGGCACGAGCTTTCCAAAAGGTCTTGAAACCGCCGTCTCAAACGGCTCTTACCTGTTCCTCCTTCTTATGGGAATACTATCCCTGGCCGCCTTTTTTATCTCTATCCGTGAAAAGAGAAATACGGATTCACGGGCCGCCGTGATGAAGCTTCTTTTGGGGGGGTATCTTTTTGCCGTTCCCTTTGCGCCTTTCTTTATCACAAGTATTGTGTGGATTTGCAACAGGAATCTTTTTCCGTCGTTTATCGGCCTGGGATTGATGCTGGAAGCAGTACTGGACTTGATACCCCGGAATAAAGCCCTCACGTTTATAAAGGGTTCTGCTGTCGGTTTTTTGGTGTTCATCTTCCTGGCAGCCAATATCTATGAGCTCACCTACTACCGCAGCATAGGGCTTATGGACCGGGAAATCACTTCAGGCATAGCCCGGACTCCGGCTGCCTCGGACTATTTGAACGGAAAGAAGCCCTTGATTTTATTCAACGCAAAAGCTTCCTATATTGACTCCACCGCCAAGCGGATAGGGAACTGTACAGGGGCGGACTGGTCCCTAACCGGGGCTATCCGGGCCCATAACAGTCTGAGGAAGCTGCAGTATGCCTATCCTGTCCCGGCCGGGACCGAGATGCCGCTGGCGGAAGATCTGCCTAAATCGTCCATCCTCCTGGGCATGGATGATTCACGGAACATCTTTCCCGTGAAAATAGCCGGCGAAGGGGACCGCAAGCTCTATATCTCCAGGATGGACGGAAGCAAATACGGCGAAATCGAACAGCTTGGGAACAACTACATCAAGTTCCACTTAAGTCCATAGAGATTTTATCACTCGCTTCCCAGCACCCGGATATAATCCACATGAGGGTCGGAGGTGCCTTGAAGCTGGCATTTTTCCTCCTTCAGCACTTTTATATAGTCTACAATGTCTTTGGAAATGCGCTCTCCCATGCAGATTACAGGAATCCCGGGAGGATAGGCCATAACCATTTCCCCCGCGATTTCTCCTATGGATTCTTCCAGGGGCACCACTTTTTTGGGGCTGTAGAAAGCGTCTCGCGGCGATACGATCATCTTTGGGTTCTGGGGAAGAATGGTGGCCCTTTTATACTCCTTTACCCCGGTTTTGGAGGAGATGTCCTTCACCGCATTGACAAGGGCTTCCACGTCCTCCTTCCGGTCTCCCAGGCTAATTACGGCAAGGATATTGTACAGGTCGGACAGTTCAATTTGTATGTTGTACTCCCTTCTGAGCTTCTGCTCCACCTGATAGCCGGTATAGCCCAATCCGCTGACGCATATTCCCAGTTTCGTCTCGTCAAAATCATAGCACCCCGGCGTGCCTATAAGCTCCCTGCCGAAAGCATACACCCCGTCAATCCGGTTAATCTCCTCCCTCGCCCACCGGGCCAGTTGAAGGGTCTCTTCCAGCATATCGCTGCCCATGGTGGCCAGCTGCTTTCTGGCCACATCCAGGGAGCACATGAGCAGATAGGACGCACTGGAGGTATAAGTCAGGTTCAACACCTGTTTTACCTTTTCGGGAGCAATCATGCCGCTTCTCAAAAGGAGTACCGAGCTCTGGGTCAAGGATCCGGCCGTTTTATGCATACTGGCTGCGCTCATATCCGCCCCCACCTCCATGGCTGTCAGCGGGAAATCATCATGAAAGGACATGTGGGCGCCATGGGCTTCATCAACCAATACGGCCATTTCATGCCTGTGGGCAATTCTCACAATGGATTTCAGGTCTGAAGCCACTCCGTAATAAGTGGGATTTACTACAAATACCGCTTTTGCATGAGGGTTTTCCTTAATAGCGCGCTTGAGGCTCTCATCGGTGATTCCCATGGCGATGCCCAGTTTTTCATTGATTTCCGGCTGTATATACACGGGCATGGCCCCGCTCAGTATAATCCCGCCGATGGTGGATTTATGGGCATTCCTTGGAATAATGATCCGGTCTCCCGGTTCACATGCGCTCAAGATCATGGCCTGCACTCCGGCGGTAGTGCCGTTAACCAGGAAGTAGGCGTTTTGAGCCCCAAAAGCATGTGCCATGAGTTTTTCCGCTTCATAAATAACCCCTGTTGGGTTATTGGCATAATCAAGGTCATCCATTCCGTTGGCATCCATCTGCAGCGCACGCTCGCCTATATATTCCCGGAATTCCGGAATACCCTTACCCTGCTTATGCCCCGGCACATGAAAGGGAATCACCTTGTCGTCCACATATTTTCTAACCGCATCAAACAGCGGAGTCGCTTTTTGATTTATCTTTGTCAATTCTATCCCCCCTCAATAAAGCCTGAGTGTGATGCCTATACCACGCTTTAAAATCAAAACAAAATTCCTTGAGGTGTGGGTACGGCTGTACCCGCTCCTTGCCTGTACGGCCTCACTTCCACATGACTCAATAAAAAATAGCAAACAAGTGAATTATAGAGAAAAGAGCGTGAAAAGTCAATCAGTTTTTTTAATACGGGGTTATTCTTTATAAAATATAGGATTTCCCAAAGAATACACCCGATGAGTAATAAAAAATGATGTATTGCTTATTGGATATAATTGGTATATAATATATTTGTTGATGTGTTGACATATATATCCGAATATATTATATTATATATACAAAGGGATATATGGATGCCCCTATCACTTTGAAAAAAGATAATATGGTTGCAAACGGTTGAGTGGTCACAGACCATTTTCAAGAGGATGAAGTTTGTGGGGTGGGAAGCTTATAAGCAGTTATAAGTTTTTTGCCCCTTTATTTCAAGACAAAGTGGAGTTAACTACAATAAAATAGAACTGTGTTGGCGCTGAATCCATTGTGGAGCGGGAGAACCGTTTTTTGGGGTGAATCCGTACCGGAGGCTTTATGAGAGAGCGGAAATTCTCATTTGATGCAATATCCAACCTCTCACTTCAAAACCCCGGCAGGGTAGGGTTAAGCTCTTTCGATCCGAATCCGTCAGCTAATCTCGTAAGCGTTGAAGAGAAGGTGATTGTCATGCTGTAATGTACCAGACCCTGGTATTGACCGCCGAAAGCTGCAGACACTTCTCTGCGGCTTTTATTGTCCGCAATTATCGGCTGAGGTATCAGCCAATAATTGTAATGAAAATATTCTGGAGGTGTTTTTGTGGAAGAAAGCATGAAAATCAACAAAAACAACAATAACAAGTTTGACAGGTTGAAGGATTCAATTCTTGATTACCTTGATGTAAAGGATTCGATAAAGACCGGGATTGAGGATTATGACCGGATTAAATTCCAAAAAAGAAGAATACTGGAAATGCTGAATGCGACAGATAAGGATTGGGATGACTATATATGGCAGCTTAAAAGCCGGTTTACCAATGCAGCCCATATTGCACCGGTCATTCCGTTGGACGGCAAGGAGACAGGCGATATTGCCAGAGTTGCCGCAAAGTACCGGTTTGCCATATCCCCCTACTACCTGTCCCTTATAGAGCCCGGAAACCCGGCGTGTCCCATAAAGAAACAGTCCATTCCTTCTGTGGAGGAGATGAGCGAGGAAGGAGAATTAGACCCCATGGATGAAAAGGGGTCCTCCATCGAGGACATTATCACCCGGAGATACCCCGATAGGCTCATTATCAAGGTGACCAACATCTGCGGCATGTTCTGCAGGTTTTGCCAGCGCAGAAGAATGATCGGCGAGTTTGATACCAATTGCTCGGTGGAGAAATTGAAAAAAGCCGTCGATTATGTCAGCAGCAACAATGAGATAAGGGATGTGCTCATCACAGGAGGAGATGCCTTTCTTCTGCCTGATTCACAAATCCAATGGCTGCTGTCCGAACTGAGGAAAATCAAGCATGTGGAAATCATACGCTTTGGGACGAGGACACCGGTGACTATTCCTCAAAGGATCACGCCCAACCTGGTGAAAATATTGAAGAAATATCATCCCGTATTTGTGAACACGCATTTCAACAGTCCGAGGGAGATCACCCCTGAATCCAAAAAGGCGTGTGAAATGCTGGCGGATGCAGGCATACCCCTTGGCAACCAGATGGTCCTGTTGAATGGGGTCAACAATGACAAACACATCGTCCGCAAGCTCAACCAGTCGCTTCTTACCCTGCGGGTGAAGCCCTACTATATTTTTCATCCTAAAACCGTCAAAGGCACCAAACACTTTTGGGTGAACATCCAGGAAGGGCTTGAAATCATGGAAAGCCTGAGAGGAAATACATCCGGCCTTGCCATCCCGTCTTACATCGTCAACGGGCCGAAGGGACTGGGCAAGACACCCATCCTGCCCAATTATTTGCTCTATATCGGCAAAGGGAAAGCGGTATTCAGGAACTGGCAGGGGGAAACCTTTGAAATACCTAATTAGCGGATCATAATAGAGTCTGAAACAATAAGCTTACTGCTTTTGACATATTGCAGGACTGCAAAAATTAAACCCGCAGGAAAAACTGAAGAAGCCTAGCCCCGAAATGCTCGGGATTTATCGCAATAGGAAAGAGGGCTGCAGGCGGGGATACTGCAGCCGCTTTCAAACAGGCAAATGCAGCAGATGCTTTCTTTAGATATATGGAATTTATACAACTGCTCATTTTATTTATACCTCACTTTCATGATTTTATGATTAAAATTCTAATACTGAAAGTAGAGGTTGTCTGTTAAAAACTTTACATCCTGCAATTAAAAGCACCTATTTTTTAATATATAATACTTTTTTTCCCTGCAAAGTAAATCGTCCTTAATTAAATCATTGATCACCTGCGATGCCATAACCCTGGATACTCCCACAAGGGAAGCGATCTCCTGCTGTGTTAAATGAATTTTTATACACGTGCCCTGGGGACAGGACTCCCCATACTTCTGAGCTAACCGCATCAATAAGCTCAATACCCTTTCCCGGGTAGTCTGTGTATTTGATTCCGCCACCTGCTCCCACGTATTATATAGACGATTTCCAAGGTTTTCAATAATCTGCCAGGCCAAATCCGGTTCACTCTTGATCACCTTTTCAAAGGTCCCCTTATCAATGCTGCAAACTTTTGAGTCTTCCATGGCCACAGCCGTCAAAGGTTGGACGGTATCTCTGCGGAACAGGGCGCTTTCACCCAGGATTTCACCGGTACTCACAATTTGTAAAATCACCTCATCCCCGTCTTTCGTGGTATGGATCAGTTTAAAACTGCCTTCCTTGACCACATAGACGGAATCCGCCGCATCCCCCTGGCTGAATAATACTTCTCCTTTTGCCTTCCGCTGTTTGTTGCTTGCAGTGCAGATATTCTTGAAGGATTCCTTATTCAGACCTGAAAAAATGGGTATATCGTATAGGCACAAATATCTTTTTTCATTCATGGCTCAACTTGACCCTCAAAAGATTTATAGTATGGTTTGGCACCATAATTTAATTATAGCATTTAACAGAAAAAGTATAAATACGGAATGTCTTAATCTACAGCAGCCGCCAATGGCGGGCACCGGCCACGGCGATTGAAAAGAAGCCAAAGGAGGGTACGGGCTTCCGTCTTATGGAGCCCATACCCTCCCTTGGCTTCTGAACAAATTTATTTGAACAGCTTGCTGATCATACCGGTAAACCGTATCTTCGAGTCCTCGAAAAGCTCCACCACCTTGAATTTTATCCTGATGGGAATGTCCTCATCACTGTCGGCGGAAGTGATGATTCTGTACTCCTCCTCGGTCAGATTTTTCTTCAGGCCCTGTTTTACCGAGTCCGGAATGGTCCCATGGGTTGCGTCCACAAAACACAGGGGCGGAAACAATACACACCACCAATTGGCGCCCTCTCCTTTTCCAATGACCACCCGCAGGGCCTGGTAGTTACCGGCCGGAAGAGTCACATCTCCATAAGATTTGGTGGGAAAAGGGAAATTTCCCAGCACGGCTTTTACCGTATAATCTTTTCCATACCTGTCTATTTCCTGTCTCGCCAATTTCTCAATTTCATTCAAATGATTATTCAGTACGGCCTTTGCTTCTTCCGCATTTTTGGAATTTTGAAGCTGTCCCTTCATATATTGAAGTATTCGATCCCTGACATCCCTTTTTAATGCCTGGTCCTCCGAAGAATCGCTGTTTGCCACCACATGCAGCCGGACCAAGCTGCCGGCCAGGTCTTTATTCACATTCTCCGAATAAGAAACAAAATATGCGGCGGTTATAAAAAAAACAACCAAGACAAGAACAGCTGCCGTTTTCACAAATGCACCTTTTCTCAAGCCCCTGCCAAATTCTTTAAATGCCGTTAAGCCTTTACTCACCTGCTTCAATCCCCTTTTATAGCAAATTCAATAATTTTTCTCATTTATAAGTATTGTCAAATGAAAAAGGAATTATACCATAATAAATACAAAAGAAGCTTTTAAAGCTTCTTTTGTATTTATTAACTATTTTGTGAAAAGGCTTCATCGGCTTCTTTTATTATCAGCTTTTTTCCTGTTTTGAAGGGATGCCCTGATGAATTCTCTGAACAGGGGGTGGGGCTTGTTAGGCCTGGATTTAAACTCAGGATGGAACTGCACCCCGATAAACCACGGATGGTCGGCCAGTTCAATGATTTCAACCAGCCTTTCGCTGGGAGACAGCCCCGATATGATAAGGCCCTTGCCCGCCAGCAGCTCCCTGAACCCGTTATTGAATTCATACCTGTGCCTGTGCCTTTCATAGACCAGTTCTTCCCCGTATACCCGGTGCGTCAGCGAATTTTCCTTGATCTTGCACGGATAAAGGCCAAGCCTCATGGTGCCTCCCTTTTCATCCACATCCCTCTGTTCCGGCATCAGGTCGATGACGGGATGATCCGTCCCCGCATCGAATTCCGAACTGTGGGCATCTTTTAACCCCGCCACATTCCTTGCAAATTCGACAACAGCCATCTGCATTCCCAGGCATATCCCAAAGAAGGGTATTTTATTCTTCCGTGCATATCCGGCAGCCTGAATCTTTCCCTCAATACCCCTGTCTCCAAACCCTCCCGGGACCAGAATCCCATCCACATCCGCCAGGTATTCCGCCACATTGTCGCCGCACACATGCTCGGAATTGACCCACTTGATTTCAACCTCCGCCCCATTGGCGATGCCCCCGTGTTTCAGCGATTCCACCACGCTGAGGTACGCATCGTGCAGTTCCACATATTTCCCAACCAGGGCGATGGTAACGGTATCGCTCAAATTTTTCTGTTTTTTTACCATATCCTCCCATTCGGTCAGGTCAGGGTCTTTGCACTTCAGCCCCAGGCGCCTGCATACAATCTCACCCAATCCTTCCTTCTCAAGCATCAGCGGCACCTCATAAAGCACCTCCGCATCGATGTTCTGGATCACCCATTCACCGGGAAGGTTGCAGAAAAGGCCGATCTTATCCTTTAAATCCTTGGTCAGCTGCTTTTCGGTACGGCATACAATCACATCCGGCTGTATGCCTATGCTTCTCAATTCCTTTACGCTGTGCTGGGTAGGTTTTGTCTTAAGCTCTCCGGACTTGCTTAAATACGGTACAAGGGTGACGTGGATATACATGACGTTTTCTCTTCCGATCTCAGTGGCCACCTGTCTTATAGCCTCTAAAAAAGGTAGGCTCTCTATATCTCCCACGGTCCCCCCGATTTCCGTGATTACCACGTCCGTGTGATCCGATTTGCCTACCCTGTAAACTCTCTCTTTAATTTCGTTGGTTATATGGGGTATCACCTGTACGGTACCCCCGAGAAAGTCCCCCTTCCTCTCCTTGTTCAAAACAGACCAGTATATCTTGCCTGTTGTGACGTTGCTGTTCTTATTTAAATTCTCATCTATAAACCTCTCGTAATGTCCCAGGTCCAGATCCGTCTCAGCCCCGTCGTCGGTGACAAACACCTCTCCGTGCTGGTAGGGGCTCATGGTTCCCGGGTCCACATTGATGTACGGATCGAACTTCTGGATTGTTACCTGGAGGCCTCTTGCCTTCAGCAGCCTTCCAAGGGATGCGGCGGTGATTCCCTTGCCCAGGCCGGAAACAACACCGCCGGTTACAAAAATGTACTTCACAGACATGGCTCTATCCTCCTACAGTGACTCCATCCATTTCCTGAATACAGATATCACACTTTAGAATTGAATTTTTCCGGTTGTTTCAACGCTTCTAAAACCGGTGGTTTTCCAACTGGTTCTTTTTAGGTTTAAAGTGCGCTATCTTTAATAGCAGAATAAATAGAGATAAAATTTATTGAAATGCATTACTATTTTATTTTATATTCGACATACTTCAGTGTCAACAAAAAACTGCCTTTTATACATAAAATCTTTCATTCTGCTATTGATTTAAAATTTCCACCGCTTTTGCATACGGAGCGTCATTTTCCATCACCAGTTTTTCCAGCCTGTCGTTGAGCGCGTGCTGGGTGGCAAAATCAAGCACTCCGCAGGGGAATAAGCCGTTGTCCCGCTGGAATTTCGCAAGGGCGTTGAAGGTTTTGGCGTCCAGCTTTGCGTCCGGCGCGTCAACCTCATAGCCGTCTGCCTTCAATATTTCTTCCGCGTAGTACACATCCATGCCTTCGCCGTTCAAGGACAGCTTCTCCTTTCCGGACAGCCTCTGTACGGCAGTGACGTCGACGCCGTTGACCTCTGCGGAATCATCCACCTCTATGTCCGGCGTCAATCCCGTCCCGTCAATCATCCGGCCGCTGGGCGTAGTATAGGTTCCCGTGGTGATTTTGGTCCATCCCATGATGTCGCTATCCTGGGGAGTGATCCCCAGCTTCTCCAGGTCCTCTCCGTCGGCGATTTTCCTTCCCAGCTGGGCTTCATATTTTTTATAGGCCTCCGGTGTCAGGATGGGGAAAACAGACTGAACCTTGGCCTTTCCAAAGGTTTTCGTGCCTATCAGGACCCCTGCCTTTGTGTCCTGTATGGCTCCCGCCAAAATTTCGGAGGCGCTTGCGCTCATCTTGTTTACCAGCACCGCCAGCTTATACTTGGGCGACTCAAGGGAAGAATAATACTCCACATCCTGCTGGTCCTCATCCTTAAAGTCCAGCTTGGTTATGAGTCCCTTAGGCACAAATTTCCTGGCTGCCATAACCGCCATTTCCGCTTCTCCTCCCGGATTGTCCCTCAGGTCCAGGATAAGCTTTTTAACCCCGTTCCCGTCCATCTCGGACAGGGCTTTGAGCAAAAAGCCGTAGGTGTTGGAATTGAAAATCTCTATCTTGATATAGCCTATTCCGTCTTTAATCTTGTAAGTGATGGGGTTGATGGTGACCTGAGCCCTTTCCACATCGATTTTTATGGTACCTTCGGTGCCGCTGCGCACAATGCCCAAGGTGACACTGGTCCCCGGTTCTCCTTTGATGAGGCGTGTGGCGTCATCGGGGGAAGCTCCCACCAGGCTCTTCCCGCCGGCCTCTACAATCTTATCCCCCACATAGATTTTTGATTTTTCCGCCGGAGAGCCCTCAAATACCTTTCCCACCACAATATAGTCGTCCTCCTTGTAGATGGAGACCCCGATTCCCTCATAGTTTCCGCTCATTTCCCCCAGGAATTGGTCCGCCTCTTCAGGGGTCCAGTAGGTGGTGTAGGGATCCAAGGTGCCAAACATGCCCTTTAATGCGCCTTCTATCAGCTGGCTGTCGGTGACATCCCCCTTGTATTTTTCCTTGATCATGTCCATTACGCTTTTAAGGTAATCCAGGTCCTTTGCCGCGTCCCCCGTGCCTGCCGCATCCTGCGCAAAAACCATCTGCGGGAGCACAAGGCAAAAGGCCACAACCACTGCTATCACTTTTTTTCTCAAATTTTCACTCACAATAATTCTCCTTTTTTAACTAAACGAAGGGCCCGTCCTTGGTGGGCCCTCCCCTATGGCGCATAGTCCACAATTTCCTTGTAGTTCTTCTTTATACTGCTGCGCATGTAGTCAATAAACCGGTTGATCATGGCGGAGGCCCTCGCTTTGGTCAGGTTGGCGTCGGGGTTCAAGTATCCCCTCTCATCCCCCCGGACCAGCCCTATTTTTTCCGCCACATAGGCCGCCTTCCTGGCATATTCCGGTATCTGGTCATTGTCCCTGAAGGTTGTCACCGCCCCCGCCGCAGGCGCCATGCCCTCCAGCCCCAGCGCCCGCACAAACACCGTGAGCGCGTCCGCCACCGTCAGGTTCCCCTCCGGTTCAAAGGAATCCTCTCCCTTTCCGCTGATGAGGCCCCTCTTGAAGGCATCATTAATTCCCTGGAAATAAGGACTCTGGGTGGATACATCGCTGAAGGGCGACACAACCGTCTGGTTCCTTCCCCTAGCGGCGGATGAGGCCGTCGTGGTCCTGACCGTCAGGGAAGGGTCGGCAGGCACCGCCCTTGCCGCCTGGGACATGGCTGCGGCAAACTCAGCCCTTGTCATAAACTGCTCAGGGTCAAAGGAGGCTTCGTTTCCTTTATAGACCTCCAGGCTGTAGAGGGCCTCAATGTCATTTTCCGCCCAGTGCCCTTTTAACTGGCTTATATCGGGGACCGGCAGCCTTGTTTCGGAGGGAAAGCTCTCCAGGCTGAGGCTGTTCTTATATGAAAGCATGGTATCCGTCGGAATGCCCTTCGAATCAAATTCAGGCAGCGAGCTGTTGTATTCCAGCACGCTGCTGCTGCTCTGGGTCTGGACATAACCTCCCTCGAAGCTGATCTGGTCCGGCTCGTTTTTTACATACCGCAGTTCCTTTGTATTGGTGGAGGAAAGGGCTACACTTGCCGTTCCTCCCCATTTGTCAATGGTGTTCCCTTTTTTCATCTCACTTTCTATAACATAATCGAACAATCCCACTTCGGTGGAGCCCCAGTACTGGTCATAGCCGTAAAACCTGCCTGTGGCCTTCACGGTAACGGTGCCCGAACCTGTCTGGTACACCTTTGTCCCCCGCATGTCTCCGGTAAAATAATTGATGGCGGGCTTTGCGTCCACGAGAGCGGAACGGGTATAGGTATAGCTCTGCAGTGTATAGGTGGTGCCTCCGATAGTAATTCTCTCTGTCGGGTTCTTGCTGAAGAAGGTCTCCTCTATGGTCTGTCCGTTATCCTTCTGGGTGAGCCTGGTCTCAAAGGTCAAAGTCCTGGCCAGGGTGGCGGACTTGTCCGCATTTTTCAGGCTGTATGTGTAGGTGGAGCTGATGGTTCCCTGCTTCATGGATTTGGTTACCGTTAAAGTCCCCTTGAAAACCACCGGCTCCCCGCTGATGAAGCACACCTCCTGGTAATCGAAGGTCACTTTTCCCGATGTCTTGGGCGCCGACTGCTCCGCCGAAATGCCTCCTTCGTACCCGCAGTCCCCCTCTCTTGCATAGGCGGGGGACGGTATAAGCACGGCTATCAGCGCGGCTATGTAAATCATGTACTTGACCCTTTTCATCATTTGCTATCCCCCCGTTGGTTTTTCATTTTTACGGAGCCTCAACCAGAATGATATAGGCGTCTCCCGTCTGGGTGCTGTCCTTTTTGAGTATCCTTACGGTGTCTCCCTTTTGCAGCTTGGAAGCCTTTATGGCGCTGTCCCCCTTTAAAATGAGGGTGTTCTTGAGAAGGTTCAGGGTCATCTCCTTGCCGTCCTTCCACAGATAGCTGCTCAAGTCGTAGGTTTTGACGTTTTTGAGTTTTATCCCTGTGGGCTCCTGTATCACACTTCCTTCCTCTCCAAGGGTTGCGCCCGTGATATCGTAAATTTCCCCGCGGACATTGATGCTGCCGAAGGGCGCCGTGCTCACAAGCAGGGCATTGGAGTCCTTTGCCAGGACATACACCGTCTTGTCCAGGTAGCTGTTGTCTCCGTAAGCCACAAAATTCCGCTGTCCCACCACTCCCACATCGTCCAGGATCCTGGTGCCGCTTCCCAGGTTAAAGGTCATGGGGGTGTTGGTGTATTCCCATTTCAGGTCCTTGAGCTGGGAGAAAGACCCAACGGTAAAGCTTTTGCCGTCATCGATCCCGCTGATCCGGCCGCGGTAAACCTGGACCGCGTTGGTTCCCGCAGTCCCTTCCACCTGGATGACGCCGGCGAAATAATCTCCGCTGTCATAACTCCTGTTGGCGGCTATACGGACAGTGTCCCGGGCCGTCAGGCTGTTCCCCCGGACCAGCCTTCCATCCTTGACGATGATGGAGCCCGGGCCGTACTTGACGCTGCTGTACGCGTTGGTCAGGTCAAATTCCCCTTTGCCCGATACCACATTTTTAATGCTGTCGCTGTAGAGCACTTCGGTATCGCCGCTGTTTATAAAACTGACCACAACCGCCCTCTCCCTGTCCCCGTAGTCCCTTTGGACGGCAATATAGGCGTCGTTGTTTTTTGCGTACCGGTTCACATAGGAAAGATCCGTAGCTTTATTGTTCCAGTAGACGGCATAATCATCCCCAAGCTTTATGCGGCTGACCCCCTTCCGGTCGGTCCTCACCCACCGCCCGTTTTTAAAGACCTGCAGGTTTTGTGCCACAATGTCTCCTGAAACATCATCTATGTAAGATATGCTGCCCTTATAAATATTCGCCACCAGATTCCCGCTTGCCTCAAGGACGATTTCTTTCACATCCGTGGACTTGTTGGTGATATTCAGGAGCAGCCTCACCCGGTCTCCCGGCTTCAGCCCGCCGTAGCTCGAAAGCTTGCCGCCGTCCACCACCGGGACGCCGCTTTTCACATCCAGCACCTGCTGGGTCCCGTCGTCGTACTCCACGGTAAAGGATGCCGGGTTCTTTGAAATCACCTGTCCGTATTTTACCGTATAGTTATCCACCGCACTGATTGAAACCACGTTCCCGCCGTTATCGGTCTTCAGGAATGCGGTATCGCCTATCTCGATATCTTCCAGGCTTCCGCTTTTATGGTTTTTGTAAACCTCCACATCCTCAGGGTTTGAAAAACTGTAGGTCCTGTTGAGAATCAGCTTCTGTTCGGCATCCGCACCGGTGCCTGTCCCATCTTCATTGTACAGCGTTATATATCCCAGCTTTGGATTGCAGTCCTCCACAATTCCCTTAACGATGCCTTTTTCTCTGTTGTTCATATTCAGGTCCACGGTTTTTACGGCATAGACCAGGCCGTCACGCAGGGTCAATATAGCGTAAGTACCCGGAATCAGGCTTCCCATGTCCGAGCTTTTGCCGTCTATCTCCACCGTTGCCCCGTTGATGTACCGGTAAGAGGTATTTATGCCCTCCCCGCTGATGTCGAAGGTGGAACCCCCCATTGCTCCCTCCATATCCGGGAAGTCCAGCCCAAAAACCTGTGAAGCGCTGATAAGCCCGTTGGCCGTATCCACACCGGTGACCTGCACCGCCATATACTGTGTATCCCTTGAATTGGAAATTACCTTCACATATTTCACGGTGTTGTCGGGCGCCGTAATGTACTCTATCCGGTCTCCCTCTTCCAGCAAACCGCTCTTTCCTATGGCCCCGTCCTTGTAGACCACCACATCCCTCTCCCCGGCCGGCAGGCTTTCACCGCTGCGCTCGTTCAGGCCGGAATCCGTCCCGTTCCCCGGGGCTGTCACCCGGATTTGGTGAAGTTTTCCGTTGGTGTTGCGTATATTGAAGGTGGTGGTGGTTACGTCGGCACCGGAGGATAAATCTTTGGACTTAAGGATCCCTTCAATGGTTCCAAGATTTTTTTCATAGTTCATCTGGGGCAGGATCAGGGCCTCGGCGTTTTTTATAATCTGGGCGGCCTGTTCCCTGGTAACCGTCTGGGTGGGACCGAAATGTCCGTTTCCGTCACCGTTCATAACGCCGTTTTGAAGGATGGGCTCAATATACGGGATCTTCACCGGGTCGGTGTTTTGCCAGTCGGAATAGCTGTTGAATATTTTTTGCTGGCTGTACACAGGCTGGAGCTTCATGGCTTTTGCCAGCCAATAGGCCAGTTCCTGCCTCTGGGCGGGCGCTCCCCTGTGAAAGCTGGCGGCGGTCAGCGTGGTCTGGTCCACGGCAAAGGCATCCGCCAGGTCCTGTGAGGTGATAAGTCCTTCATTCGCAGCCAGCTGCAAATACCCGTCCGACCACATGCTCAAAGGGTTGGTTTTTTTGTCCGCCTTTTGCCTGGCATTGTCCAGGGCTTCCGCCGCCTTCTGGGCATCCGCTTCACGCCCCACGGCCCTGTAAGCCATGGCAATGGCCTGCTCTTTTGAAATCGGGCTTTTCAAGCCGAACTGCCTGTCTCCGTAACCTTTCATCAGGTCCAGGGCCCCGGTTTCGTAAATGGCCTCCTTGGCCCAGGTGCCGGAGGCTTTCACATCCTGGTAGTCTATGTTGGCGATAATGGTTGAGGCATTGCCGATGCCCGAAAATACCTTTTCAGGCACCTCCTCTGAGGCTGCGGCCGCCGCAAGGAAACAGGGCGACATCATAAAAGCCGCCATCATCACGGATAAGCCCTTCATAAAACGGCCCGCCGCTTTTAGTCTTTTGTACAGCATAGATCGATCTCCATATTCCGTTGAATTGGCGATATAATCTTATATCGGCAATTTTTCCCCAAGGGATTATTTATAATTTAGCAAAACCACGCCGGAAGTTTTTCCCAGATCCTCTTTTTTAAGCTCAAGCTCGGTACTTCCGGTTCTAACGGGCTGTCCCGCAAGGTCCAGGAAACGGTCCACCGTATCCAGTTCAAAGGTGACCTGCTGGGTTTTAAAATGCATGGGCACCGTGATGACGGGTTTTAAGAGTTTCACCGTTTCATAGGCATCCTTATAGTCAATGGTAAATACTCCCCCTACCGGGATTAAAAGCACATCCACCCCTTTGAGCTCTTCCACCTGCTCCCGGGTGGGAATATGCCCCAAATCTCCGCAGTGGCACACCCTGATGCCGTCGATGGCGAACTTGAACACTATGTTTTTTCCTCTTTTAGTCCCGCCCTCGTTGTCGTGCAGGGTAGGAATACCCTGGATTTCCAGTCCTTTTTCAAAATATTTCCCGGGTGAATCGAAGCATGTAAATTTTCCTTTCGCCATGCTCTTGTTGTTGTGGTCGAAATGTCCGTGGCTGATGGTGACAATATCCGTCTCCACCCGGGGCACCGCATATCCCACCTTGTTGTCAAAGGGGTCTGTAAGTACTTTTACGCCTGCCTCTGAAGTCAACAGGAAGCATGAATGTCCAAACCACTTAATCTTCATACCGATTCCTCCTTAATATAATCACATTCTCTCGGGAGCGGATATTTTTATCAGGCCCAGCACATTCCTGATCACGGTTCTGGTAGCGTCTACAAGCACAAGCCTTGCCTTCATCAAACCCTCCTCTTCCCCCTTCACCCTGCAGGCGTTATAAAAGCTGTGGAAAAGAGAAGCCACATCCTGTACATAGCGGGTAAGCCTGCTGGGCTCAAGAGTCTGGGCCGCTATCCTTATCTCTTCGGGAAGCTCCGCCAGCTTCTTTAAGAGTTCTATTTCCTCCTTTTTTTGAAGCAGTGTCAGGTCGGCCCCGGATGCCTCGGGCACCTGGATGCCGTCCTCTTCCAAAAGCCTCAACAGGCTGCAAATCCTGGCATGGGCATACTGCACGTAGAACACCGGGTTATCATTGGACTGCTGGACGGCCAGGTCAAGGTCGAAGTCCAGGTGGCTGCCTGAAGCCTTGGTGTTGAATATGAACCTGGCCGCATCCCTTCCCACCTCTTCCAAAAGATCGGCCAGTGAAATGGCCTTGCCGGTTCTCTTGGACATTCTGGCGATTTCTCCGTTCCTGTAAAGCCGTACCAGCTGGAAAATTACGATATCCAGCTTATCCGCATCAATCCCAAGGGCCGCCACCGCGCCCTTCATCCTGGCCACATGCCCGTGGTGGTCCGCTCCCAGCAGGTCTATGACCCTGTCAAATCCGCGCTTTATAAACTTGTTCCTGTGATAGGCAATGTCCGACGCAAAATAGGTGGGTATGCCGTTGTTCCTTATAATCACCTCATCCTTTTCTGCGCCGAATTGGGACGCTTTAAACCATAGGGCCCCGTCTTTCTCGAAGGTGTACCCCTTGTCCTGCAAATAATCCAGGGTCTCCTGAAGCTCTCCGCTGTCGTACAGGGACTGCTCCGAAAACCAGACGTCATAGGTTATTCCGTAGCTTTCCAGGTCATTTTTCATTTTTTCCAGATTTTTTTCCAGGGCATATTTTACCAGTTCTCTGCGCCTTTCCAGGGGCTGTAGGTTCAAAAGCCTGTCCCCGTTTTGGGCGATGAAATTCCTCATATGCTCCACAATATCTTCGCCATGATAGCCGTCTTCCGGAAAGGGAACCGCGTCCTCCCCCTTTAAAAGCTGGATATACCTTGCCTCCAGGGATATTCCGAACTTTTCTATCTGGTTGCCGGCGTCATTGATGTAAAATTCCCGGGTCACGTCGAAGCCGGCCGCCTCAAGTACGCTTGCAATGCAGTCGCCCAGCGCTCCGCCCCTGGCATTTCCCATATGCAGCGGTCCTGTGGGGTTTGCACTGACAAACTCCACCATCACCTTTTTGCCTTCACCCATAGAAATCCTGCCGTAGTTTTCCCCTTCCGCCTGGATGGCCTTTAAAGTGTCAAAGAGCCAGTTATTGTTTAAATGGAAGTTAATAAAGCCTGGCCCCGCACATTCCACTCTTTCTATGTACGTATTTTCCAGGCTGAGGTTTTTAATAATAATTTCCGCGGTTTGCCTGGGAGGCTTCCTCACCAGCTTTGTAACCTGCATGGCCACATTGGTTGAAAAGTCGCCGTGGTCCTTTTCCCTGGGTATTTCAACCTCCACCTCCTGAATTTGGACCGGCGGTATTTCCCCTGCCCCGGACGCACGGACCAAAGCTTTTTCCACAACCTCCCTAATTTCCTGTTTCACATTTTCTATCATGTTCACCATGAAAATGTCCTGCCTCTCTTATAAACATGTAAAAATCATTCACACCGGATTTGTTGTTATCTATTTCAAGCTCGTAATCCACCCAGATTTCTCCACCGTCGTCATTCACATTAATCCGTACCTCATTGGCGAATACGCCTATGGTAAAGGTCCCGAAGGAGGTATCGTAATAGGAAAAATGCTTCTGTCCCCGTTCAAAAATAAAATGGGAGTTGACAGCACCGAATCTCATCAGGGTGACGGTTCCGCCGATAATTTTCAATGTGGTGGTGGTCCCCTCCATTCCCGTGACTTCACTTTCCTTATAGGTCACATAGTACGCCCCGCCTTTTTTGTAGTACTTGCCTTCGGTTACCAGTTCCAGCCTGTGTAAGTCGTTATTGTCCAAAGCCTGGGTACCCCTGACGGAAATAATCACATTTTTGGTCATTTTTCTCTCCTCCCCGACCGCATAACTTCCGGCATCTCAGTACTTCTCAATATCCACTTTTTCCACCGAACGTATCTCCTTTTTTAAAATCAGGCTTCCAAGGGATTCAAATTTTTCAACGCTGTCGCTGGTATAATACCTGTATACCGGTTTGATTTTCTCATCCCTGGCCATGTCATATTCCTCAATGGCCTCTTTTACCACCTTGGCCACTTCCAGGGCCGAACTCACAAGTGCAACATCGTCTCCCATGACCTTTGATATGACGCCCTTCAAAAGGGGGTAGTGGGTGCATCCCAGCACCAGGACATCAATCCCTTCGTTTTTTAAGGGGATCAAATACTCTTCCGCCGTCCTGCCTGCTATATCATTATCCCACCAGCCCGTTTCCACCAGCGGCACAAACAGAGGACATGCCTTTGAGATTATCTGGACGGTGTTGTCGATTTTATTGATAGTTTTTCCATAAACCCCGCTGTTTATTGTCCCCTCTGTCCCAATAACCCCGATTTTTTTGTTTTTCGTCATCCTGACGGCGGTTTTTGCCCCCGGCTGCACCACTTCAATCACCGGTATATTAAAATTGTTTTTTACCAGTTCCAGACTGCAGGCGCTTGCCGTGTTGCATGCGATTACAATCATTTTAATATCCTGGTTCAAAAGAAACCTTATATCCTGGAAGGTGTACTTTACTACCATTTCCCTGGACTTGGTCCCATAAGGCGTCCTTCCACAGTCGCCAAAGTAAACGATGCTTTCGGTAGGCATCAGTTTCATTATTTCATCCAGTACGGTAAGCCCGCCAAGTCCCGAGTCAAAAACCCCTATCGGCCTGTTGTCCATTGATATCCCCCTGTCGTGTTTTTTGCTGAGCTTTTTGCTTCGCAAGGCTGAGATATTGCTGCGCAAAGGCTGTAGCGATTCTCACCGGCCCTTCTCCAGCCTCAACTTCTCAGCCCCTCAGCCCTCAGCTCTTTCCACCTCAGCCTGGGCTGAAAGCGCCTCAGCCCTTTCCGTTCCTCACCTCTCGTAGTCTCTCCTGTTTTCTTCAAATCTCTCTACAGCCAGGTCCAACAGCCTGCCGATCAATTCCCCGTAGGGTATTCCCGACGCCTCCCAGAGCTTCGGGTACATGCTGATGCTGGTAAATCCGGGCATGGTATTGATTTCGTTCAGGTAAACCTTGCCGGTATCCCTGTGCACAAAGAAATCAACCCTGGAAAGGCCGGAGCAGTCGAGAGCCCTAAAGGCCCGCACCGCATATCCCCTTATTTCCTCAATGGTCTCCTCCGGTAAATCGGCGGGAATCACTATTTTTGAATCTTCATGAATATATTTTGCCTCGTAGTCGTAGAATTCGTTGCAGGGAATGATTTCGCCCACCGTAGAGGCTATGGGGTCGTCATTGCCCAGCACCGCACACTCCACCTCCCTGCCGTCGATAAATTCTTCCGCCAGGACCTTCCGGTCGTATCTGGCAGCCAGACGGACGGCCTTGACAAGCTCCTCCCTGTCATGGGCCTTGCTGACCCCCACCGAAGAGCCAGCGTTGGAGGGTTTGACGAAGCACGGGTATGTAAGGCTCCTCTCCACTTCTCTTATGACCGAATCCATATGGCTGCTGATTTGCCTGCGGGTGAAAACAAGATACCTGCCCTGGGGCAAACCCTCTTTTTCAAAAATGATTTTTGAAAAAGCCTTATCCATTCCCAGGGCGGAGCCCAATACCCCGGGGCCTACATAAGGTATGCCCGCCAGTTCAAAAAAGCCCTGTATGGTACCGTCTTCCGCATTGCAGCCGTGCATTACGGGAAAAACCACATCAATGGTATGGTCTTCACCGCCTGCACCGGCGGAAGTAAAAATATCCTTCGCATAGGTCCCGGCCGCCGCAGGTAGGCTTTTACTTAAGGAGGCTCCGGAATTGTCCGGAGAAGCTTTCAGTAAACGTATTCTGGCTTCCGCAATTTCCTGCCATTCACCCGTTGAAATCTTTTCAACCGGACCGTCGTAGTAAAGCCACCGGCCGTCCTTTGTTATTCCAAACATTAAAACATCGTACTGCTGCCTGTTGATATTTTTTATCACGGATTCCGCCGAACGCCTGGAAACTTCATGTTCAGAGGATTGTCCGCCAAATATCACGGCTACCCTTTTTTTTCGGGACATAGAATTATCTCCTCTTTTTCACAGACTCCTACATCAAAGATCAAGTGTCATCTTTTCCTCAGCATGCGCTCAAAGCGCCTCAGCTTCTCAGCCTTTTTCCATTACGCCGCTTTACGGCTTGCCGGCTGTTATACCGCCGGCTGTTTAATATATATTTCATATTTTACTATTTCAGTACGCCGACTTCAAGTTTTTTGGCTAAATTGACGCTATGGACGTGTGGAAACAATTGACACGGGATCCGCCGGATGGTATCATAAAATTATGAAAATATAGATGTTTATACTTCTTCCGACCCCGGCCATCCTTATGGGAAAGCCGGGGCAATGGGCTGCAAGAGCAATTTTACAGCCTGCCGGTACGCAAAGGGAGAGATATTTTCCATTCCAGGAGCATGGGGAATATCTCTTTTGTGTTTTTTGCAATACAATGAAAAGGAGGGTCCTTATGTTTAAAGTGTATAGGGTAAATACAAAGACGGGAAGCGTTTCCTGTGAAAGCCTCAAGGAAGATTACAGGTATTTTGGGAACCGCGGCCTTATAGCAAAGGTTATGACGGATGAGGTAAACCCCAAATGCGACCCTTTGGGGCCTGAAAACAAGCTCATCCTGAGCACGGGGCTGCTGGCCGGGACCCCGGTTACCACGGCCCACAGGCTTTCGGTCGGCGGCAAAAGCCCCCTTACGGGCGGCATCAAGGAGGCGAACGTGGGAGGCAATGTGGCATACCTGCTGGCTCAGCACGGAATTAAAATGATCATTTTCGAGGATATGCCTGCCGGCGACGAATGGCGCATATTGAAAATCAGCGCCAACGGCAGTGCGGACCTGGTTGATGCCTCAGGATACGTGGGGCTTAACAATTACGCCCTTGTGGAAAAGCTCTATGAGAACTACGGAAAGGACATCGCGGTGTTGTCCATTGGGACCGCAGGAGAACGGGGCAGTAAAATCGCTTCCTTGCAGGCTACCGACGCCACCACAAAACATCCCAGCAGAGCCGCCGCCAGAGGGGGCCTGGGGGCTGTTGCAGGCTCCAAGAAGATCAAAGCCGTGGTTGTTGAAAAGGCTGCCAAAAGGTTTGAGTTTCCCTATGCCGATAAACAGGCCTTCGACGAGGCAAACAAAAAGCTGGTGGAATTCTGTACCACTCCGGGCAGTCCCATTGCAGGCATGTCTATGGGCGGCACCATAAGCCTTCTGGATATCACGGCGGCAACCGCCGTACTGCCGGTCAACAATTTTTCCGCAGACTTTTTCCCTGCCGAAAAGCTGGAGAAGATCAACGCAAAGGCATGGGTGGAAAGAGCCAACAAATACGGGGGAAAACAGGGTATCCCCTGCCAGCCCGGCTGCATTGTAAAGTGCTCCAACGTATACAACAACAGCAGGGGTGAATATGTGACCTCCGGGCTGGAGTATGAGACCTACGCCCTTTGCGGCCCCAACTGGGACATTTCGGACATCGATTTTATCGCGGAAGTGGACAGGATTTGTGATGACTTCGGCATCGACACCATGGATTTGGGCAACGTGGTCGCCGTTTTAATGGACGTTGGAAAGATTCCCTGGGGGGATGCGAATGCCGTCAGGGATGCCCTTGCGCAGATGGTTGAAGGAAAAACGGAGCTGGGCAAACTGATGGCGCAGGGTACGGATGCCGTAGGGAAGGCCTTCGGCGCAAAAAGAATTCCTACCGTAAAGGGACAGGGCTTGCCTGCTTATGACCCCAGAAACGCAAAAGGGATGGGGGTGACCTACGCCACCACGCCCATGGGCGCCGACCACACCGCAGGCTACGCCATGGACTTCATGGGCGACAACACCAAAAAGGAAGGCAAAATAGAGCTTTCAAAGAACATGCAGACGGTCTATACCGCATGCGATAATATCGCCTGCGCGTTCTGTTTTCCTTTTGCAGCGGAAAATCCCGACTTATTCCCCGCACTCCTGAAGGGGGCCTACGGTGGGGAATGGGATATAGGCAGGATCATGGGAATTGGCGCCCAGACCATTAAAATGGAAAAGGATTTCAACACGGCAGCCGGCCTGACAGCAGCGGATGACCGCATAGCAGAGTTCATGTACGAAGAGGCCTCTCCCGCTACCGGCGCAAAATTTGACTTCACGGAGGAGGAACTGCAGGAGATCTTCAAGTGATCCCATAGGCATAGGCGCCGCACAAGCGGCACTTTCTTAAAACGGGCGGAAATAACGTGCCCTTAGCCTCTTGCGGTAAGCCATCAAAAAATGTAATATAATAGTAGCAACACTTCAGGGGGGATCCTATGATTAAAGTGAACAGAAGAGAATTCCCATGGGAAGCGGGCTTGACGGTGCAGGCCCTGCTGGATAACCTCAAAGACGCAGGGGAATTTTTATCCATCATTAACTCCTCCACCACCGTCACCGTAAATAGACGTGCCATACCCCGCCAAGAGTTTGCAAGCACTCTCATAAAAGACGGAGATGAACTGCTTTTGATGTCCCATCTGGTGGGAGGATAGGTTTCGAGTAGTATTAGATCTCTACGTCCTTGACCTTGGCTGCGCAGTAGTTCATTTCGTATTCTTCCAGCTCCGTTATGGTGGGATTTTCTCCGCATAACGGGCAATTTTTATTGCGTTCGACCACAACTTCATTCACACTCATGGATAGGCCGTCATAAAAAAGCATCCTCCCCGACAGGGTTTCTCCTATTCCCAGCAGCAGCTTCACGGCCTCCAAGGCCTGCATGGTGCCTATGGTCCCTGCAACCATCCCCATGATTCCCGTCTCGGAACAGGTGGGAACAGCTCCCTCTTCCGGGGGAACCGGGTAAAGGCATCTGTAGCATGGGGTTTTCCCCGGCACAATGGTCATTAAAGTCCCTGCAAAACCAAGTACGGCCCCTTCTACCAGGGGCTTTCCCTTGAAATGGCAGCAGTCGCTCACAAGATACCTGGCCGTAAAATTGTCGGTGGCATCAACGATTACATCATAGGAGCTTATAATTTCCTCTATGTTATCGCTGTTCATCCTTAAGGGGTATTTGACCACTTTCACATCCGGATTCAGGCTTTCGAGCTTTTCAGCGGCTACATCCGCCTTTCTCCTGTTCAGCTCGCCGGTGGTATAAAGGATTTGCCTTTGAAGGTTTGAAATCCCCACCACATCGAAATCCGCAACTCCAAGGATGCCCACCCCGGCGGCCGCCAAATAGTACAGGGCCGGGGAACCCAGGCCCCCTGCGCCCACCACCAGCACCTTTGAGCGCAAAAGCTTTTCCTGCCCCGAAGCCCCCACCTCTTTCAGTATCAGCTGTCTGGAATACCTTATCAGGCCCTTTTCGTCCAGCATTCCACCACCCCTTAAACAAAACCTAAGACAGGATTTCAATAGGGTCTCCTTTTTTTATGATACCACCTTTCAGGACCTTTGCAAAGATCCCCTCTCTGGGCATGACACAGTCTCCCACCTGATGGTATATGGCGCATTTCTGATGGCATTCCTTCCCGATCTGCGTCACCTCAAATTCCGCATCCCCGATTTTAAGCCTGGTACCGACGGCCAGCTTATACAGCTCGATTCCCTCGGTTGTAATATTTTCAGCAAATTTTCCGGTACACAAGCCCTTAATTCCCAGGGCTTTCATCTTATCAATGCTCTCTTGCCCCAGGAAGCTTACCTGGCGGTGCCAGGCGCCGGCATGGGCGTCGCCCTTCAAGCCGAAGTTTTCAATAAACTCGCCTTCCTCAATGGTTTTTTTAGGCACGCCTTTCTTTTCGCTAATGTTGACCGCAACTACCTCAGCCATGAATACTCAACCCTTTCGCTTATGGTTTTTCGAACCCTGTTCTTGTATAATTTCCCGATTTTCCACCGGTTTTGCTCACCAGCTTTATGTCTCCTATAACCATGTCCTTGTCCACAGCCTTGCACATGTCGTATACCGTAAGGGCTGCGGCGGAAACCGCCACAAGGGCCTCCATCTCCACACCCGTTTTCCAGGTGCATTTCACCCGTGAAGTGATTTTAATGCACCCGCCTCCGGTATCGGCGCAGAGGTCCACCTTTACCCAATCCAGCGGTATGTTGTGGCACATGGGAATCAAGTCATGGGTCCGCTTCGCCGCCATAATACCGGCAATCCTCGCAGTGGGGAGGACATCGCCTTTGGGCATGTTCCCCTCCACTATCCTCCTTAAGGTTTCATGCTTCATGGATACACACCCTACCGCTACGGCTTCCCTCTCGGTGTGGGCTTTCCCGGAAACGTCCACCATCCTGGCGTTGCCTCTTTCATCGATATGCGTCAGCTCCATATTATCCTCCTATCGCCCCCATGTTCCTTTTAGACACAAATCCCGCTCCAAAGGAATAGCCTGCGGGCTTTTCAAAAATGCTTTTTCTTATGGCGGCCTCCAGCCGCCGGGCATCGCCCAGAAATCCCGCAATATCCGTTTCTCCGTTGTTCCCCAGACACGGCTTGATTTTGCCGTCGCAGGTCAGCCGGATCCTGTTGCAGAAATTGCAAAACTTGTGGCTCATGGGACTGATGAAGCCGATCCTTCCCCTATAGCCTTCAATTTTGAAATAGCGCGCAGGCTGGTTGACATCCTCGTCCTCGCAGGGAATGAGCTGGGGATGGGAGGCAATGATATCCGAATTGTTGACAGCCCTGTCCTGGTTCTGTTCTCCGAACTTTCCCACAGGCATCAGCTCAATAAACCTCACATCCACAGGGGCATCCTTTGCGAGCCTTATAAAGTCGTCGATTTCGGAGTCGTTGAGGCCTTTAATAAGCACCGTATTGATCTTGACCGGCAGGAGCCCTATGCTGACCGCCCTGTCTATTCCCTTCAGCACGCTTTTCAGCTTATTGGCCCCTGTAATTTGCTCAAACCGGTCCTCCTTCAGAGAATCCAGGCTGATGTTCAGCCTCATGAGTCCGGCCTCCTTCAGCTTTTGCGCCATGGCGTCAAGGTAAACACCGTTGGTGGTCAAAGATATGTCGCATATGCCCGGTATACCCGATATGGCGGCTATGATGCCGCATACGTCCTTCCTCATCAGCGGCTCGCCGCCGGTGATCCTCACCTTCCGGATGCCAAGGCCCGCCATGATGCCTACAATGGTTTTGTAGTCTTTCGCCGTCAGCACCGTACAATTTGCATCCTCCACGCCTCCGCTTCCCGGAGAGCAGTACACGCACTTTAAATTGCAGTTCTGTGTCACCGATATCCTCAGATACTCGATATTCCTTCCATGTGAATCCATCACGGCGCATCCCATCCCTTCCGTCACCGGTGTGCCACAATTCCTCGCGTTTCGGGCCGCAAGCCTTCCCGTACCTCTTCCTTAAAACCTGTATCCGCCCATTTCGTCAAGTCTTTCTTTAAATTCCCGGGACTCCAGTATTTCCCTGAGGTGTCTCACCATTTTAAGTTCCATAAATTTCTCCGGTACAATAAAATCATATTGTTCCTCACACACGGGGATAAAGTCCAGGCCATAGGCCCTGGCGGCAGAATAAATTCCCAGCCCCACATCCGCACTCCCCGCAGCAACAAGGGCCGCCACAGACAGGTGGGTGAATTCCTCCCGCTCATAGCCGTATATCCCTTCCGGGTCAATGCCCTCTCCTTTCAGCATGTAATCCAGCAGTATCCGTGTCCCCGAACCCTTTTGCCGGTTAACATACCTTACGCCTTCACGGCTTAGATCGCTTACGCTCTTAATCTGCTTGGGGTTTCCGGGCGCAGTCATAAAGCCCTGAACCCTTTTTACGCACTTTATAAGGCATATGTTCTCATTTCCCAGGTATCTTCGGGCATAGCTGGTATTGTACTCACCGGTTTCTTCATCAAGCAGGTGGATCCCCGCCGCATGCGCCTCACCCCTCTTGACCGCCATGATGCCTCCCATGCTGCCCACATGAGCCGAAGAAACGTACTCCCCCGGATAGTTCCTCCTCATAATGTCCCCTACCACATCCACCAGAGGATCGTGGCTTCCCACAATCACAAGAGAATTCCTGATTTCATCCATGCTTTTCAGCAGCTTTACCCGAACCTCCCGGCCCTTCTCATACCCCTCGGAGTTCAAGGGAATTTCCATGAGGCCGTCTGCCTTTACAAAGGACGTAACCACCCCGGCCCCCCGGTCCAGGGGAGTAGCTACCAGCCTCCCTCCCACTTCGCCCAGCTTTACTCTCACGTATTCCTTATATTTAAGGGAGGATACCACCTTCCTCACAAGTACCGCAGAGGCGGTCTTCTCTTCTTCGCAGCTCAGCCCCATCAGGTATTCCATAATTCTTTTGACCATCATTTCAATAACGATAATTCCTGACACGGGATAGCCCGGAACCCCTATCACAGGCCGGTTGTTGACTATCCCTAAAATTGTAGGCTTCCCCGGTTTGATTGAAATTCCGTGGACCAGCATATCTCCCGCTTCGGATATGGCCCTGGCGGAGTAATCCTCCCTGCCTGCCGAAGAACCGGCATTCAGCAGGACCACGTCACACTCCTTCGAAGCCTCAACAACCGCGTTCTTTATAAGCTCAAACTCATCGGGGACAATGCCGTATACCCTAGGGACGGCTCCCCACCTTCGGACAATGCCTGAAAATATGGACCCGTTAAACTCGATGATTTCACCGGCCCCGGGGCTGTCGGTAGGGCTTACGATCTCGTCCCCCGTGGGGATGATTCCCACCACCGGCCTCTTTTTTACCTCCACTTTCAGCACCCCTCCCGCGAGAAGCGCGCCCACGGCCGCAGGCTCAATCCTTGTATTGGACGGCAGGAGCATTTCCTCCGCACAGATGTCCTCCCCGATCTGCCTCACATGCTGCCAAGGGGAAGCTGCCGCAATAAGCTTTATACGCCCGTCTCCCACCTCAATCACGTCTTCTATCATCACAACGGCATCAAACCTGTCCGGCAACGGGTCTCCCGTGTCCACCCGGACAAAATCCTCATTTTCCTTGAGGAACACCGGGGTTGTATCGGTGGCCCCTGAGGTGGATTTTGAAAAGAGCGCAATGCCGTCCATGGCGCAGGCATTGTAATGAGGGGAGGATATCCGCGCAAACACCGCCCTGGAAGTAACCCTGTCCACCGCCTCCTGTACGGGGACCTCCTCGGTATCCAGGTGAATGCCCCTGGCTTTTATCTCATTCAGATATAATTCCAACGCCTCTTCCATTTCCATATTGTTCAGGTATGAATAACCCATAGCCTCAACTCCTTAGATAAATCCGGCCTGGTTTTCCACGACCGCTTAAAAGGGAATTACCTCCACCCTTTGTCCTGCCGCCAGTCCTTCTACGCCGCGTCCTATCCTGACATACCCGTCTGCCGCCGCAAGAAGGGTTATGAGCCCTGACTTGCCGAATACGGGATTTGCCAGGGTTTTCCCGGGCACGGTCTCCAGCTTTACGGGCAGGTATTCCTCCCGGCCTTCGTTTGACGGGTAGTTGCAGGCCATTTCGGCCACCAGGTACGGCTCTCTGGCTTGAGTCACCCCATACATCGCATCCAGCAGGCGGCGTACCACCACCCTGTATATGAAATAGGCGGAAACCGGATGTCCCGGCAGGCCCACCACGGCCTTGCCTTTTACCTTTGCCATAATGGTGGGCTTCCCCGGCTTCACGGCGATCCCGTGGAGCAGAATTTCGCAGCCCTCCAGGGAATGGATCACACGGTAGGTTTCATCCTTCTGCCCCACCGAGCTCCCGCCGGATACCAGCACAAGGTCGCACTCCTCCACCGCTTTTGAAACGGCGTCTCTGACCCTCTCATAGCCGTCCTTTATTATTCCGTAAGGAACCGGTTCCGCTCCATAGCGGATCAATTCCGAGTAAAGGAAATGAGAGTTTACATCCCTGACCTTTGCGCCGGCAACTTCTTCTTCTATGCCTACAAGCTCATCCCCTGTAGATAGGATTCCCACCTTCACAAGTCTTTTGACAGCTACCTCAGGATAGCCCATGGCCGCCAGGGCCCCTATATCCTGGGGTCTTAACCTGTGGCCGGCCTGTATCACCGTGCTGCCCCTCTTCGCGTCATCCCCTGCGAACACCATGTTGTTGCCGGGTGCAGCGGGCTTTTCTATATATATGAACCCGTCTTCCAGGTTCTCGGCGTATTCTATCATCACCACGGCATCGGCACCGGCCGGCACCTCCCCCCCGGTAGGCACGTATGCCGCCTGTCCTCTGGCTATATCAAATTCAGGCTTCTCCCCCATTTTCACTTCTCCCACAAGCTCAAGCTGCGCCGGCAGCGACTCGCTTGCACCGTTGGTATCCCGGGCTATTACAGCGTACCCGTCCACCGAAGAGCGGTTGAAGCCCGGCACATCTTCCCGGGACAGCACTGCCTCAGCGGTAACCCTGCCGGATGCGGAAGCCAGCTTCACTTTTTCTTTTCCCAGGGGAAAGCCTGCAAAATTCTCATCAATGATTTCAAGCACCTCGTCCACATCTCTTACGTTGAACATTAAGCCTCATATCCTCCAATTTTGCAAAAAGTTTTTGACCTCCACATTCCGGGGAGAATTCAGAACCTTCTCCGGCGTCCCCCTTTCAACCACCCTGCCGTCCCAGAGGAACACCACCTCATCCGCTATCCTGAGGGCCTGGGATGGGCTGTGGGAAGAAAAAAGGATGGTGGAACCGTCCCTGGCGCAGGACATGCGGATATAGGCCTCTATCTGCGCCGTGCTGTAAATATCCGCCGCAGAAGCGGGTTCATCCAGCAGCACCAGTTTCCTGCGCAGCACAAGGGTTCTCGCCAGTGCGACCCTCTGGGACTCACCTCCGGACAGCAGCCTTGCCCTGGTCTTCATAAACCCTCTCATCCCGACCTGTTCAAGGGCTTCCTCCGCCTCCCTCTGCCGGTCCCGGGCCTTGTCCATGCCCAGCAGCACGTTGCTCAATACTGTCACATCAAACATATAGGGTTTTTGCGGCATGTAGGCTATTTCACCCGGTAAAACCGCTTTTCTACCATTATACAGTATTTCCCCAAAATCGGGTTTTTCTATGCCGGCGATCAACCGGAGGAGGGTGGTTTTTCCGGAGCCGTTGGGCCCCAGCACCGCATAGATTTTCTTTTCCTCAAAGGCCATATGGTCTATCTTGAGCACAGTTCTGTCCCCGTAATTTTTTGCAACCCCGTTCAACAAGAGTTTCATATGCCCTCCTGAAACCTCTGGACAATCCAGTTGATCCCGAAGGACAGCACAAGGAGAATCAAGCCCAGGGCCATGGCATTGCCGTACTCGCCCTTCCCGGTCTCCAGCACGATGGCTGTGGTCATCACCCTTGTGCTGTGCTCTATATTTCCGCCTACAAGCATCACGGCCCCCACCTCGGACACAGCCCTCCCGTATCCTGCCAGCAGGGCGGAAACAAGAGGATACCTGCATTCAAACGCCAGCATGAGAAAGGTCTTGAGCCTCCCTATCCCCAGTCCCCTGCAGGTTTCTTCCACAGCCTCATGCCTGAGCTTTACCGCCGCCATGGAAAGCCCCGTGATGATGGGGGATATGATGATCACCTGGGCGATCACCATGGCCATAGGGGTGAACAGGAGTCGCAGGGAGCCCAGGGGGCCTTTCCTTGAAAGGAAAAGATACACCACCAGTCCTGCCACCACAGGAGGCAAGCCCATCAAAGTATTAATAACACTGGTCAGCAGCTTTTTGCCCCGGAAGCTCCTGCTCCCTATAAAAACGCCTGAAGCCAATCCTATGAATGCGGATATGCCGATGCTTGCGGCAGTCACGCACAACGTGAGGCCTATGATCTCGTATATGTCTTTATTAAAAGATATTATCAAAATAAACGCATCCCGGAGGCTTTGAAGTATTTCAGCAAACAAACCGGCACCCGCCTTTTCGCGTTTTATAAAGCGAAGCGTTCTCAGTCCCTCAGGACAGCTTTCCACCGGTAAAGAGGCCGGTGAAAATAAATAAGAGGGGGGCATCCCTTTGCCGGACGAGATTCGCAGGCAAGGAGCCTGCCCCTAAAAGACACCGCTTACTTCCCTGAAAAGTTTACTGTAAACAGGTTCTCCCCATACTTGTCCCTGCCGTACTCGCCAATCATCTTCAGCCCCTTTTCGGAGGTCATCCAGTCGATGAACTTCTGTGCGCCTTCGCTGTTGATGCCCTTATGGTTGGCCGGGTTTACCGCAATGATGGTGTACTGGTTCTTAAGGTCCTGGGCGTTCTCCAGCACAATCTGGAGGTCCAGCTTGTCCTTCATGGAAAGATAGGTGGCCTTGTCGGTGAGGGTGTAGGCCTGCTTTTCACTAGCCATGGTCAGCACGTCACCCATGCCCTTTCCGGCGGAAACATACCAGTCCCCCGAGGGCGTGATGTTGGCGCTGGTCCATATGTTCAGCTCCTTTGTGTTGGTTCCCGATTTGTCGCCTCTTGAAATAAAGGGAGCCTTCTTATCGGAGATCATCTTGAAGGCTTTTGCGGCATCCAAAGTGCCCGAGGCCTTGATCCCTGCCGGGTCATTCCTGGGACCCACAATGACGAAATAGTTGTACATCACCTCAATGCGTTTTAAGCCATTGCCGCTGGATACAAACTTTTCTTCCGCCGCCTTGTCATGCACCAGCAAAACATCGGCGTTGCCGTCCTCTCCGGTCCTTATTGCCTGGCCGCTGCCCTGGGCCACAATATTCAGCTTGATGCCCGTATCCTTCTCGAATTCAGGCTGCAAATAAGCCATCAAGCCTGAGTCCCGAACGCTTGTGGTCGTGGCAACAGTGAGCTTGCTGCCGCTGGAATTTTCCGCTGCCGAAGGAGCCGGATTGGTGGTAGGCTTAGTGGTGGGATTGGTGCCCGTATTATTGGCCGAATTTCCGCATCCCGCCGCTGCGAAAACCAGCAGCAGTGCCGTGAACAGCCATAAGCACCTCCTGAGAAACCCAACCGTTCCACCTCTGGAACACAAAAAACTTTTGACCATAATACTTCCTCCTTTCCATAATGGGAGGCAAACCCGTTTCCAGGCTTACCCTGTCGGTCCGGAGCTCATAACCGCAATTTTAGAGCGCCGGACTCGGAGATAAAAATAATTTTACAATATTTTATATATAATATGTTATAATGATTATGTAAAAAAATCAATTTTTTTCGCTTTATACCGCTTTATTAACGGCAAACAAAAATATGCAGGGAACGGAGGCAGGATATACCTTGATAAAAGTCGGCATACTTACCGCAAGCGACAAGGGCTCAAGGGGCGAGAGGACCGATGAAAGCGGAAAGGCCATTATGGAAATGGTGGGCCGGATAGAAGGAAACGTGGCCGCATACCGGATGGTGCCCGATGAGCGGGACATCATCGCTTCAGCCTTGAAGGAAATGGCGGACGAAACCGGCGTGGACCTCATCCTCACCACAGGAGGAACCGGTTTTTCTCCCAGGGACGTAACTCCCGAAGCTACACTGGACATCATCGAAAGGCAGGTCCCGGGAATTCCCGAAGCCATGCGGTTAAAAAGCCTCCAGGCAACTCCCCGCGCCATGCTTTCAAGAGGAGTGGCAGGCATAAGGAACAGGACCCTTGTCATAAACCTGCCGGGGAGCCCCAAGGCGGTCCGGGAATCGCTGGAAGTGGTTCTGCCCGTGCTGCGGCACGCCATTGAGATATTAAAAGAGCAAACGGGGGAATGCGCCGGGAAATAAGCCGGGGGTACTGCCCGTCAACCGCCATCTTGGGTGACGGGCGGCTTCAACGATTGTTCCGGGGCCCCGGAGTAGACATTCATTCTATTTCCCCTTGCAAAGCCCATCAGCCTCAGGTTGTATTTCCTCGCCATATCCACAGCCACATTGGTGGGGGCGGACCTGGATACAAGGACCGGGATTTTGCTCTTTACCACTTTTATGATCATTTCGGAAGAAATCCTTCCGCTGGTGATGATCATTTTATCCTCCAGGCGGATATCCCTTAGTAAAGCGCCGCCCAATATCTTATCCAGCGCATTGTGCCTCCCGATATCCTCCTCAAAGATTATAAAGTCCTTCTTATCACATAATGCGCAGCTGTGTACCCCACCGGTGGTTATAAAGAGTTCGGATTTTTTATTAAACCGGTTTGCCAGATCAAGTATCTCGTCTGCCGTATAATCGACACAACTATGGATTTTATCACTTTCAGTTCCTAAAAGGTCCACCACATTATATATGATGCTCTTCTGTCTGCCGCAGGCGGTAGTAACGGTTCTTTTCGCATTTAACCTGTCGCCCTGGTAATAATACAGGTCCTTGTTTCCTGTATAAACGTCAGCCCTGCCTGAAGCTTCATTGATGCGGATATCCTCCAAATCGTCTTTTGAGCTTATGATGCCTTCGGAGTACAAAAAGCCCACCACCAATTCTTTCAAGGACCTTGGAGTACAGAGCAAGGTTATGAATTCAACCCCGTTTATAAACAGGGTGAGCGGATACTCCACAATGATTTTATCCTCTTCCTCGGAGGCCGCTTCCCTGTTTATTTTTATGATGCGATAGTTTTGAGTCTCCATTCTTTCCTCTCTCTATAAATTTAAAGAATCTATATAGTCTTCCAGCTCCTGCCTGGTATTCAAGTTTAAAAACATGCTCCAATCCGGGCTGAATTTTCTTGCCTCCTTTTCTTCAATGAAACAGCACTCTGACTTTTTAAGGAGATGAAAGATTGAACCTTTCAGGTTTAACAGATCCGACTCAACGGCATCTAAAATGCCTTTAGAGTAGAACGCGTTAAAAGGCTCAATCCAATCGCCGATTTTAGTTACACATGCCTCCGCATCGGTCTCTTTTATCCTGCTTTTCATAAACCGGATATAGTCCAGATTCAAATTGGGCATATCGCACGCAGTAAAATAAACATATCGGCTTGATGCTTTTTTAAGCCCTGCGTGGATTCCGCCCAGGGGACCCATACCCTTGATCTCATCGGATATTAATAAGCAGCCGGAGTCTGTATAAAGAACAGGCTTGTTTGAAATAAGAATAATCTCATCAAACTCTTTTTTGAGGGTCAGGATGATCTTATCCATCAGCCTTCTGCCATGAACACGGATGGTTTGCTTATCAAACCCCATTCTTTCACTTTTCCCCCCTGCCAATATCACTGCCGAATTAAACAGCTTCATTGTCCTCACCTGATTATACCACTTTTTCCAGCTTTACCGCACATACCTTGTATTCGGGTATTTTGGCGGTTGGATCCACCACATTGTTTGTAAGGTAATTCGCCGCCCCATCCGCATAATGGAAAGGCATGAATACAACATCTTCTTCCACAATATCCGTCACTTTTACTTTCGTCGTCACTTTTCCGCGCCGCGAAGACACCCTTATCCTTTCACCGTCCGCTATGCCAAGCCTGCTGGCTGTTTCAGGGTTGACCTGGGCATAGGATTCTCCGGCGATCATATTCAATCCGTCCACCTTGCCCGTCATGGTCCTGGTATGATACTGGTACAAAATCCTGCCTGTGGTCAGGATATACGGATACTCCGCATCAGGCAGCTCCGCGCTCTCAATGTATTCGGCAGGCTTAAACAGCCCTTTGCCCCTTGTAAAGGTCTCTCTGTGCAGTATCTTGGAGCCAGGATGGTCCTTGGTGGGACACGGCCACTGCAGCCCCTTTTCTTCAATCCTTTCAAAGCTGATTCCCCCATAGGAGGGAGTTAGTTCCGCGATTTCATCCATTATTTCGGAGGGATGGGCGTATTTTCGGCCATATCCCAGCCTGTTCATTACCTCCATAAGGATCTGCCAGTCCGCCTTGGCCTCTCCCGGCGCTTCCACGGCTTTTCTGACCCTCTGCACCCTTCTCTCGGTATTTGTAAAGGTGCCGTCCTTTTCAGCAAAGGAAGCCGCAGGTAAAACCAGGTCCGCCAGCCGGGCGGTCTCGGTGAGGAAGATGTCCTGCACTACAAGAAAATCAAGAGCTTCAAGCGCTTTTTTCACATGGTTGATATCCGGGTCGGAAAGCATGGGGTTCTCGCCCATGATATACATAAACCTGACTTGGCCTTCTTCAGCCGCGGAAAGCATTTCAGTAACGGTCAAGCCGGCCCTGTCGGACAGCTTCACACCCCAATGCTTCTCGAACTTCTCCAGGACCTGGGGGTTAAACACCTTCTGGTAGCCCGTCAGGTCTCCGGGCAGGCATCCCATGTCGCAAGCGCCCTGAACATTGTTCTGTCCGCGGAGAGGATTCACCCCCGCCCCTTCCTTTCCTATGTTTCCACAGAGCAGGGCCAGGTTGGAAACCGACATGACGCCCTGAGTGCCTGTACTGTGCTGGGTTACGCCCATGGAATAATATATGGCCGCCCTTTCACCCCCGGCATACAATCTTGCCGCTTTTCTCAGGTCCTCTGCGTCGATGCCGCAGATTTCAGCCACCTTTTCGGGTGTGTAGCTCTTGACGGTTTGGACCAGCTCCTCGTACCCCTCGGTCCTGCTTTGAATATATTCCATGTCCTGGAGGCCCTCTTCAATGATAACGTTCATCATCCCATTCAGAAGAGCTACATTGGTACCGGGTTTGATCTGCAGGAATATTTCCGCCAGATCCGCCAGTTCTATCCTTCTGGGCTCCGCCACAATAATTTTGGCTCCCCTTTTCCTCGCCTGCTTTATCTTAGCTCCTATGACCGGATGATTTTCGGTGGTGTTCGTTCCGGTAATAAATATGACGTCGGAAGATAACACTTCTTCGATGCTGTTTGTCATGGCACCGCTTCCCAGGGTTGTGGCCAGGCCCGCCACGGTAGACGCATGGCAAAGGCGGGCGCAGTGGTCCACGTTATTTGTTCCTATTCCTGCCCTGAACAGCTTCTGGAACAGATAGTTTTCTTCATTCGTGACCCTGGCTGAAGCCAGCCCGGCCAAAGCATCTGCGCCGTATCTTCCCTTAATATCGTTGACTTTCTTTGCAATGGTATCGTAGGCTTCCTCCCAGGTGATCTCCACAAATTCCCCGTCTTTTTTCAGCAGAGGCTTCTTAAGCCTGTCCGGATGGTTTACAAAGCCGTAGGCAAACTTGCCTTTGACGCAGAGAAGGCCACTGTTGGCAGGCCCGTTGGCAGGTTCCACCCCCACAATCCGGTTGCCTTTTGTGACCAGGTACATCTCACAGCCCACTCCGCAGTAAGAGCAGACGGTCTTGGTTTTCACGGTATTCCAGGCGCTCAGCTTCTCCCTGGATTTAGGCATCAGCGCACCTACCGGACATACGGATACACAGTTTCCACAGGAAACGCATTTGCTCTTATCCCCTTTTTGTCCTGCAAAAGCATCTCCTTCAAGCTCAATCCCTTTATCGCTGAAGCTGATTGCATCGGAGCACTGGAGCTGGTTGCAGACCTGCACGCACTTCCCGCACTTGATGCATTTATTATGGTCTTCATAGTAAAATGGATTGCTCTCATCGATTTCGTACCTTTTCTCGCCTGTTTTTACGTTTATATCCTTGCTTCCGTAAGCGGCATAGTATTCCTGGAGCTTGCACACCCCCGACTTTCCGCAGGTCAGGCAGTCCGGGGTATGGGTTTCGGCAATCTTGTCCAGCACCATTTTTCTTGCCTTAATAATCCTGTAAGAATTCGTTTTAATATCCATTCCTTCGGTCACAACGGTAGAACACGCAGGTACCGGCTCATCCGCACCGGCAACTTCAACAATGCACATCCCGCACAAATTCAAGCTTTTACAGCCTTCAAGGTAACACAGGTTCGGGATGTCCACATGGTTTTGTTCTGCGGCCTTCAGGATGGTCATTCCCTCTTCCGCCACCGCGTTTTTTCCGTTTAATATGAATTTAATCATGATTTATTCCTCCTACCGGATAATTTTCCCTCTGGATGTAATGGGTATGAAGGAGCTTGTGGGCCCTGTGGCTTCCGGGCTTTTCAAAGTACTCACGGTAAAGCATTTGAACCCTCGGATTCTCATGGGATTTTCTTATGGGCAGTCCCCTGTCCTCTTCATAGATGGCTTTTGCCCTTTCCACCCTTAAGTCCAGGGCATTCCTGACCTGCGACGGCTGTATGGGCTGTCCGCCTCCGTTTACACATCCTCCGGGGCACGCCATTACCTCTATAAAGTGATATTCAGCTTCTCCAGCCTTAATCTTTTCCAGCAGCTTTCTTGCATTTCCCAGTCCATGGGCTACAGCCGCCTTTATTTTCATTCCCCCGGCTTCAACCACCGCTTCTTTAATCCCTTCAATACCTCTTACAACGCCGTATTCAATATGATCAAGGGATTTGCCTTCCAGTATTTCCACCACGGTGCGCAGCGCAGCTTCCATAACTCCGCCGGTTGCCCCGAATATAACGGCGGCTCCCGTCGCATCCCCCATAGGGTCGTCGAAGTGCAAATCCGAAACATTCTCGAAATCTATGCCGGCTTCCCTGATCATCCGCGCCAGTTCCCTGGTCGTCAGCACAACATCTACGTCCGCATACCCGGTGGATGACAGTTCAGGCCTTTGGGCCTCGAATTTTTTCGCCGTGCACGGCATAATGGACACAACAAATACCTTTGACGGGTGGATCCCCTCTTTTTCCGCATAATAGGACTTCAGCACGGCCCCGAACATTTCATGGGGAGACTTGCAGCTCGAAAGATTATCCAGGAATTCAGGATAGTTGTGCTCACAGAACTTGATCCATCCCGGGCTGCATGACGTGATCAGCGGGAGTTTTCCTCCGTTTTTGATCCTCTCCAGCAGTTCGGTCCCTTCTTCCATAATGGTTAAATCCGCTGCGGTATCGGTGTCGAAAACCCGTTTGAACCCCAATTTTTTCAAAGCGGCGATCATGTTGTACGTAGCCCTTGTGCCTATGGGCATGCCGAATTCTTCTCCTATGGCAACCCTTACCGCCGGTGCCGTCTGCACTACCACATGCATGCTTTTGTCGGCCAGGGCGTCCCACACCCTTTCGGTGTCGTCCTTTTCCCTCAAGGCTCCCACAGGACATACGGCTATGCACTGTCCGCACATGGAGCAGGGAAGGTCGTTCAAGCTCCTGCCGGCGATAGTGGAAGCTACGGTATAAGAGTCTTTTTCAACGGTTTCGATCACAGACACGCTCTGCAAATTGCACATGCTTACACACCGCCCGCACCCTATGCACTTGTTCGGATCTCTTACAATGGAAGGGGAAAAGTTGTCTATAGGCAGGTTATGGGGTTCACCGTCAACCCTTATTTCTTTGACATCCAGCTCTTCCGCCAGATTCTGAAGCTCGCACCGCATACTTCTCACACAGGTCAGGCACTGCCTTTTATGGTTGGCCAGGATGAGCTCCAGGGTCCTCTTTCTTGCCTCTACAACAGCCGGACTGTGGGTATAAACTTCCATCCCTTCCGTAACCCTGCACGTACAGGATGTCTGCAGCTCCCCTTCCCCCTGGATTTCCACCACGCACATCTTGCAGTTGCCGGCTTCGTTAATATCTTTCAGGAAACAAAGGGTAGGTATTCTTATGCCGGCGAATTTTGCCGCTTCCAGTATGGTGTACTCCTTTGGGACCTGAATCCTTTTCCCGTCGATACCGATATTCACCATTTCCATTTTTCACTATCTCCTCTCCTATGCTTTTCAATCGCACTTGGCTGTGTATTCGCCTTCAGCGCATTTTAACTGTCAAACACAATAGGACTACTCATATTTGTAGTCCTTCTTCCAGAATAAAAGATATAGAGGAATTTTTTTAATGATAGATGTAGTTTTGAAAAATCACTATAGCAATATAAATATAAATGTATATAATAAAGTACAATTTATTTAACCCTATAGCTTAATGCTGTAAAGTTAAGATTATTTTATTACTTTAAGTTGTTTAAATCATGGAAATATATTTTTATTTTTTGTATTTTTTTACGTACTTCGGTATACATGGATGAGGTGGTGGAAGATTGGCCATAAAACGGGGAAATGCCCCTTATAGAGGCATTTCTCTTGCTTTACCTGCCGTTCTTAAAAGTTGTGCAGCAGGTTCCGTCACTGGTCTCAGCTTTACCGTCGCCCATGGCATCAACTTCAAGAGCATCCGCATGGCACATGCGGCCATTGTTGTAGCGGCAATTTTCAACACCGCATTTAACCTGCATTCTAGGAGCTTCCATCCCTTTCACCTCCTCTTATGAATAATCTCCCCCAAAGGGACCGAGTTTATGAACCATAGCCCCTCCCCTGGGCTAATATTTCAAATGCAGCACATCCTCCACAAGGTATGTCACCAGAATCATGGGACTGGGGATATTGACATCAAGAACATATAGCGCGGATATGTATATCCTTTGCAAAACACCCCCGGCATATTCATAAAAAAAGAGACTGCCTAGTTTCCTTTAGGCAGCCGCTTCCTTCCTTTTTTCTTTTACGCCTTCTTCTCAAAAGCCTCCTTAGGTGCTCCGCACTTCGGACATTTCTGCGGTTTGCACCTGCCTTCCTTTTCTTCACCGCACTGTGAGCATTTCCATGTCGCCATGATTTCACCTCCTTTGAGACAAAAGGGGACGGTTCTTGTTTGACTCATAAATGAGTCAAACAAGAACCGTCCCCAAGTCTATTACGCATTGAAATATCTTTTCAGTAAGCCTCTGAAGGCCGCACCGTGGCGCGCCTCATCCTTGCACATCTCGTGCACCGTGTCATGGATTGCATCGTAATTCAACTGCTTGGCCTTTGTGGCCAGGTCCTTTTTGCCGCTGGTTGCCCCAAACTCAGCTTCAACCCTCAATTGAAGATTTTTCTTGGTATCGGCATAAACAACCTCTCCCAGCAGTTCCGCAAACTTGGCCGCATGGTCCGCTTCCTCAAAGGCTATGCGCCTGTATGCTTCCGCAACTTCCGGATAGCCCTCCCTGTCCGCCTGGCGGCTCATGGCAAGATACATGCCTACTTCGGTGCATTCCCCCATGAAGTTGGCGCGGAGTCCCTCCACCACCTCAGGGTCCACTCCCTGTGCAACACCAATCTTATGCTCATCCGCCCAGGTCAATGCCTCTTCGGTCTTTTCAACGAACTTTTCCCGGGGAGCCTTGCACTGGGGACATGTTTCAGGCGCTTCGGTCCCTATATGCACATATCCGCAAACTGAACAAACAAACTTTTTCATATATACACCTCTCAAATTTATTTATTTTTTAATCACTAAACAATTTTATACCCTATAATTTATAAAATAAACGAAATTTTTTTAGAAATATTTTCTTCCCGCAAACAAAAAAAGCCCCCGCGGGCTTTATTGCAGTAGGGTCTATTCCAGGGTTTCAAGATATGTGGCCTCATCCTCTTCCTGCGACGAGGTTTCCTGGCTTGCATCGATGCCTGACTGGATCCCCTGGTCGCCGGGTTTAGTGCTTCCGGGCTTTGTTTCACTCTGTTTGGTGGTTCCCTGCTTGGTGGTGTCCTGTTGATTTTTGTCCGAATCCTTGCCGGTGGATTCATTTGCCTTGCTGGGGACACTATTCTTTTGCGTACTGCTCTGTGTCTCTTTTGCAGCGTCCGGTGCGTTTTCATTGGTAGTTGAGCTCACGGCAGGTGCCTCTTTTGATATGATGGAAGTGCTTCTAGGGAAAGGAGCATCGAACTGGAAGCTCCCTTTAAAATCTTTCTGGGTCTTGCCGTTGATGGTAAATTTTACTTTCTCAATCTCCTTCAGCTCGGTCAGGGAGTTGACCACCGAATAGATGGTCAGCTTTTCAGCCGTACTGCCTCCAGGGTGGTTATCGATAAACTCTTTGGAGAAATCCACCGTCGCAATGCCCGCATTGATGCTCACCGGTGAGCGCAGCTGGACTCCTGAAGGTATGGTGGGCTTCAAATCGGAACCCTGTCCGGGTCCCTTGATCAATTCCTTTACGATAATGGAGGCCAGGTTGTTGACGCTCTTTTTTGCCTCGCTTAAAGGGATATACCTGACTTCAAGCTTTAATTTGGTATTGTCCGCATTGGCAAAATAGAGATGTATGGGCACTTTGTCCGTCAGCTTCTTAGCCTCTTCCTCATTCATTACGATACTGCTTGCCGGCTGAAGTTCATCATTTTTGCTCCCGCCCAGGCCAAGCTTTTGTAAGATCCCACACCCTGAAAACAGGGATATTATCATAAAACATACTGTCGTAATGCAAACAACTCTACGCATCCTCCGGCCACCTCGCAATATAATCTTTATATGTTATTTTTATGCCGGATGTATTCCCAGTATGACCTAAAAATAAAATTTTGTCCGATTTCCAATCAGCCCAGGGCCGTAAGCACACAAGCCTGCACCGCATTCAGGCCCTTTTCGCGGATCAGGTCCAGGAGCTCCCTGTCGTAAGTGCCGGGCTGCAGCCATATATTTCCGATGCCCAGCCGCGCCGCTTCCTCAATGACAGGCCTGCCGTTTTCAGGTGAAACCACCATGCCCACCACCTCCGGCTTTTCAGGAAGGGAGGCCAGGTTCCTGTAGCACCTGTCCCCCTCCACCGTCTCATGGTTCGGATTTACGGCATAAACCCTGAAGCCCTCGGATTTCAGCCTTCTATAAATTTTGTTCCCGTACTTTTCCGGGTTGTTGCTTGCTCCCACCACGGCCCAAACCCTTTTCTCCAGCATCACTTCCTGCTGCATCCATCCTCCCTCCTCTTTGCTGTTTAGTACTACTTTGTCTGATTTAGAAAAAACATGGTTTAACGCAGAAAGCCATATCTTTCAGAAGGATTTTCAATAGCATCGAAAAGTCCATTCCAAGGTAATGGGGCATACTTTTCTGAATCACGGGGATTCCTTTTACGATGAGGAATGTCCCGTTTTCCCCCGTCTTCACCCTCAGCTTCTCAGCCTGCGCGGAGCGTCTCAGCCCCTCATCTGTTTCTATCCGGCTTCACCGGTTTTCCTTCACCGTCCAGCGCTACATAAGTCTTTTCGCCCATTTCCACGATGGCTTTCCCATTGGAAGCCTCATTGATTAAAAGGGTAAATTTCAAAACGTCCTCCACCGGTACAAACACTATTATCTCCACATCCTGTCCGTATATTACGTTTTTTATGGCATAGCCCTTTCCCGCAATCACGCTCTGCAGTTTCCCCAGCATCCCGTATTCCATCACCACGCTCGCTTCCATGCAGAGTTTTTTACAGACCACCGCCGCCGCTTCAATCCCTAAAGCTGCGCTTTTGCCGTACGCCCTGATGAGGCCTGCCGCTCCCAGCAGGGTGCCTCCGAAATACCTGGTCACCACAACAACCAGGTCCTGTACCTCCATACGCTTTATCACCTCCAGTACAGGCATTCCCGCCGTACCTGAAGGTTCGCCGTCGTCGCTGAACCGCTGGACGGTGTTTTCTCCTCCGATAAAATAGGCGTACACATTGTGGGTTGCATCCCGGTACCTTGACTTCAGCGAATGAATGAAATCCAGCGCCTCCTCCTCGCTGGATGCGGGTTTAACCGAAGAAATAAACCTTGACTTCTTCTCCTCCATTTCAACACTGGCGCAGTTGAATACCGTTTTATATTCCTTCCGCAATTCCATCACCTCAGAAAAGTTCGTTAAGCCCTCAGTTATCCGCTGCCGGTAAAAAGCAAAATAAAAGACAGCTTCCCTTTCAGCCATCTTTTATTTTAGCATGAATCTTACTCTTTATTATAAAATAATTATCCAACTTTCCGTCGGCAGTTCTTACATGCTGCTTCAAACTCAGTCCCCGATTCCCCTATTCTTTACGCAAGTTCCTTCAATTTTTTATACGTCAGGTTCAGCAAGGATTTATCCTGGCTGTATGTGACAAGGTTCATCGCATCTTCAATGCTGAAAAAACCTCCTTCTAAAAACTTGTCTTGCTCATTAATATTAAATTCCTCATTGTGGGTTTTCATTATATACCATGTGATTTTATTGCAGATTGGTTTTTGTCGTGTTACAGAAAAGAACTCATAACTTGTTTGACCGGCTGGAGAAATGATGTCCGCAGAAATACCCGCTTCTTCCTTTACTCTTCTTAAAGCAACTTCATTGGCTAAATCCCCGTTGCGGACCACGCCTTTGGGAAATATCCACTCACCCTTTTCGTTCTTCAGGAGGAATACCTTTTCACCCGAAAAAACCAGTCCTCCAGCACACTTTCTTACAATCATAACAAAAACCCCTTTCGATTTTTTGAAGGTTAATGTAAGCGCAAAGAAGCATTCGCAGCCATATGAACTTTTTTACATGAATTTAGCACTCTTATTATTATAATACCCTATTTCAATATATTATTCAATCATTTTATCCCTTACAAGAAATTCCTTAACCCTGCCTGTTTCCCTGCTCCTCATCCGGACCTTTACCCTTATCCCCTCTCCTGTAAACTCCCTGTCCAGGAGTTTTCCGTTTTCATAGATGTAGGAAAGCACCCGGCCTTCACTGTAAGGCACCAGCAGCTCCACCTCCTCTTCCTCTGCCGGCATCAATTCCGAAATGCCCTTTAAAAGTTCATCCAGCCCCTGGCCTGTCTTCGCAGAGATCTCAAATACCTTCTCGGCACGGCTTTCCACAGCAACCCTGAAGGCGTCCCGCCGCAGGTCCGTTTTGTTCAGCGCCAGAATGACAGGCTTGCCGGAAGCTCCAAGGCTGTCCAGTATCTCATCCACCACAGCAATATGCTCGCCGAGCTCCTCACTTGTCACATCCGCCACATGGATTAAAACATCGGCGTATACGGCCTCCTCCAGAGTAGACTTGAAAGCCTCCACCAGGTCGTGGGGAAGCTTGCGGATGAACCCCACGGTATCGGTCAGGAGGGCTTCCCTCCCATCCGGCAGGTGAAACTTTCTGGTGGCAGGGTCAAGGGTGGCAAAAAGCCTGTCTTCCGCAAGTACGTCGCACTTGCACAGCGCATTCATCAACGAGGATTTTCCCGCATTGGTGTATCCCACCACCGCCACCGTGGGAATTGCGTCTTTGGACCTGCCCTCACGCAGGATTCCCCTTCTCCTGCCCACCTTTTCCAATTCCCTTTGAAGGAAATCGATTCTCCTGCGGATGTGCCTCCGGTCCACCTCCAGCTTCTTTTCACCGGGGCCCCGGGTGCCTATTCCTCCCCCAAGCCTTGACAGCTGTCCACCCAATCCCGTCAGGCGGGGAAGCCTGTATTTAAGCTGTGCCAGTTCCACCTGCAGCTTTCCTTCCATGGAGCGGGCCCTCTGGGCGAAAATATCCAGTATTAACGCCGTCCTGTCAATGACTTTTACGCCCACAGCCTTTTCCAGGTTTCTTATCTGGGCGCCGGACAGTTCATCGTCAAAAATGATCACGTTTGCATCCAGGGCCTGCCTTAAAAGATTCAGCTCATCCACCTTTCCCTTCCCGATATAATAGGCGGAATTCCTGCCCTCTTTTCTTTGAAGCACCTTATGCAGGACAGTGACCCCCGCGGTGACGGCAAGCTCCTGAAGCTCCTCCAGTGACCTTTCCCCTTCGGTCCTCTGACCGGCCACCTTTCCCCCGGGGGCTTCCAGTCCCACAAGAACAGCCCGTTCTTCTTCTTCCCTGATTTCATGGGCCGTATTTCCCCGCGTCCTGTCCCTGTCCAGTATGAGCTCTAAAAGGAGGTTGATTTTTCCATCTCCCGGGGCAAAAGGTCCGAACAGGTCCATCCTGCTGAACTCGCCGTTTTCACCCCTTGCGGGCAGTGCCGCATAAATTTCAACAGCCGTGCCGTCCTTCACTCCCACAGCCGCTATGGCATCCAGCTTTAGTTTCAAGGCCGCATTAAGGTCCACAGCCGAAAGCTGTCCTTCTCCGGTGGGATGGGTGTGGACGCACCGGATTCCGGAAAGCCTGGCCTCGTCCCTTTTTCCATGGACTTCATCCAGAGAGACCGTTGTGCTGTCGCCTACGCTCACGTCCACAACGCTGCCTTTCCTGTCCAAATACACCGCGATTTCCCGGTTGATCCTCCCGGTTAAGTCCGCAAGCCTCCTCGCCAGTTCTTCAGGCAAAAACTCCCCGCTGCCTGCCTGTATCCCGTACAGCTCCTCCATCTGTTTTAACACCGACTCTTTGAGGGATTCGGTATTGCCGCTGATACCGTTGATAAATTTTCACCATCCATTTTCATAAAAAATAGTCATTTTCTTGCCTTCACGGCCTTCCCCAGTGCACTCCACATATCCTGATGCAAAAGTCCCAGCCTCCACAAAGCGATGCCGTCCAGGCCGTATTTCTTGGCAATGCCTACCTTTGTGGAAATGGTCCCTGGAGTTTCGCTGCTGGCCGAGATCCCCAGCAGCAGTTTTTCAGCAGGCACCTGGGACTTAGCCTCCTCAACGGCTTCTATGACCTTGTCCACCGGCTCCGGCGCCGGCTGCGGATTATAGTCGTAGGCCATAATAATAATCCTGTCCGCCGTCTGCCCCAGGGCCTTATAATCATATCCTCCGTAAGCGCTGTTGGGTGGATGGAGGGTCAGTGTCAGCTTCACGCCGTCCTGCTTCAGCCTGGCGGACAGCAGTTCCACAAAGCTTGAAAAGCTCCTCTGCACCGCTGTCCGCTCTTCTTCTTCGTCTCTCCAGCCAAGGCCCTCAAAATCAAGGTTCACCCCCTGGTACAGCTTTGCCTCGGCAGCAATCCCGTCCACCGCCTTTTTCACCGCCTTCTTGTCCGAAAGCAGGCTCCGTATTGCCCCACCGGTATCGGTCATGTTGACCACCATTTCCGTCTTCAGCTTATACTCCCTGGAAGCCTCCAGTACGTTCTCCCACCCGTCCGGCTTCCTCCAGCCCGTTGAACTGTCGGACAGCAAGGTCCCCTGTTTGTCCATGGAATACCAGCCGAAGGCCAGACCGCTCAGCAGGGCGGTGTTCCCTTCTGCCTTCCCGGGATAGGGCTTTCCGAACAGGTCTTCCCAGCTGCTGCTCTCACCGGGGACCCCCAGGGCGTAGAAACCCACAACCGTCATTTCTCTGGCCGGCGATGCCATCCTCACTTCTTTGGCCGCGGCATCCCATGTGATGCTGCACCCAAAGGCTTCTCCAAAAAAGCGCAGGGGGATCATTGTCCTGTTTCCGATAATTGTGGGCGGGGCGTCCAGCGGCACCTCCTCCCCGTTTTTCAACGTCTCTGGGCCATCAATGCGCAGGACCACCGACGTACCCCGGTCATGGGCACTTACGGTCTTGGTGGAGGCGTCCCACTCCACGCCGATGTTTAACGCTTCCGCAACGGCCCGGAAGGGGACTAGGGCCCTGTCGTTCCGGATCACCGGGGGGGCGTCGAAAGCCACCGGCAAGCCGTCCACATAGACGGATATGGTTTCCGGCTGCTCCGGCTGTGCAAGCACCGGCTGGGATAAGGCCGCTGAAATCAGGGTACAGATAAGTGCCCATATAATCCATCGCTTCATTTGTAAATTCTCCTTATATAGTATGACTTTAAAGTTACACAACCTTAAAAGGTGAGGGTTAAACCGGCCGGATCAGCCTTCCGCCGGGTCCGGGTCGGTTTTCTCCCTCCCCTCTATGAACTGCAGGCCTAAAACAGATAAAAATATGATGGCCCCGCTGGCAATAAAACAGTTCAGCACACCGAACCGGTCGGATACGCCGCCCGCAAACAGATTGCCGAAAGGGGTGCTCCCTCCGAACACCAGGGTATACAGGCTCACCACTCTTCCCCGGAACTCATCCCCGGAATTGAGCTGCAGGGTTGAATTCGCGGTGGTAAAGAAGGCCGTATTGGAAATACCTACCAGGCCCAGCAGCAGCGCAGAGACGAAATAAATCCTCACAAGTCCCAGAAGAACCAGGATCACGGAGGTAGCTGCGGAGCATAAAAACAGGAGGGTACCACGGGGACCGGATTTACTGCCGGCTGCAATAATAACGGCTCCCACCAGTGAGCCGGCCCCCATGGCCGACATCAGAAGTCCGAAGCCCGCCTCGTTCTGGCCCAGCACATTCTTGGCCAGCACCGGCACAAGCACATTGAAATTCATGGCAAAAATGCCCATCACCAGGACGGCAAGGATGGTTCCGTAAAGGATGCGGCTGCTGAAAACATAAACCAGCCCCTCCTTGATCTCTTTTAAAACATTGCTTTCGGATTTTCCGGACCTGGCGGCAGGTCTCGGGGTTATTCTGGTAAGGCCGTACAGCACCGGGATAAAGCTTATACCGTTAATCAGAAAGCAAAAACCAGTACCCACCAGGCTCATGATAAGGCCGGCCAGGGCAGGTCCTATAATTCTCGCCGCGTTGAATATGGAAGAATTCAGCGCAATGGCGTTCATCAGGTCCTCCCTGCCCACAAGCTCTATCATAAAGGTCTGCCTCGCCGGCATATCCAGTGTGTTCACAGTCCCCAGGATGGTGGCAATGATCAAAACATGCCAGTACCGTACACGGCCTGTCAGTATCAGGGCCGACAGGATGAAAGCCAGGGTCATGGCGGTGGACTGTGTAAACAGCAACAGTTTTCTCTTGGGAAACCGGTCTACAAAGACCCCCGCAAAAAGAGAAAACAAAAGCACGGGAGTGAACTGGAGGGTTCCTACCAGCCCCAGCAGCAGCGGCGACTTGGTAATGGAGAAGACCAGCCAGGACTGACCGATATTTTGCATCCATGTACCGATGAGGGATACACACTGCCCTAACCAAAAATACCGGAAATCCTTGTGGCTTAAGGCACGAAACGTGGTATGCAGTTTTGCTTTGATGTTTGTCGTAGTGCTCATATGCAAACGCTTCCTTATGCTAAAGTAGTTGAATTGCTGTAAAACAAGCTTCAGTTTTGCCTTAAAAAGCAGAGTTTTAAAAAGGCGGATAATAATATGATACAACTACAGGCAGGATTTCTCAAGATCATATTTTTGCACTCCCTTTTGTGGTTAGTAAGACTGCGGCACAGCAAAAGCTGCCGACCATCCATCGGCAGCCCCGAGCATTTGTTATTTTTAGCAAACATGCTTTAAAATTGAATTTTCCAGTATACAAAGCGCATGGAAGCGCCAAGAAACAAGTTATGCCCTTTGCCGGCATCAGATTCCCGAGGTGGTGCCGTTCTCAGGTCCTGCCGTACCGACGGCAGGCGCCTCCGCCTGCGGCCGCCCCTCCCGGGGAACCTCCCCGGCACCGGAGGAGCCGCCGGATCCTTCGGCAGTCCGGGAGGCATCCGTACTGCCGGAGCCGGAATCATCCCGCCGAACGGTTTGACCGGAACCGGAGCCGCTGCTGTCCATGCCGGTCTGCCGGCCGTTTTCCGGATTATCCGGGTTTGCGGCACTTCCGGCTCCCACCGGGGAACCTGCGGGCATGGACTGCCCGGAAGTCTCATCCGGCCCTTCACCCGCCTCCCCTGCTCCCGGGGCCCTGGTATGGTCTTGCTCCTCCGCCGCACCTCCTGCACCGCCGGGAGGCCCTGTCCCGCTTTCTCCTGCGTCAAGGCCCGCCTTCAGGGCCCTCAGCTCGTCCTGCGCCGCCGAATACCGCTCCTCCAGCTCCTTCAAGGCTTTTTCCAGGTCCCCGGCTTCTCCGGATTTGCGGTCCAATTGCTCTCTCAAGCCTTCATTAGCCTCCCGCAGCGCACCGATATACTCCTCCAGCCCGGGTGCCACGGTATTGACCACCCTGTCCTGTTCCGGCCTCATCTCCGGCGGAGACAGCCGGCCGGCCTCTCCGGACCATGTGACCCTGTCCCACACCCCGAAGGATGCGATACGACGGATAAGGGACGCCAGGGCACCGCTGGGCGCCACGTCTTTTTCCGCGTCACCGCCCGAATCCGGTCCTTCCGGGGTTGCAGCCGTCATCCCGTATTTTGCGGGCCCGGCCGCCTGGACCCCTCCCCTCCGGATTGGCTGCATAAACCTTTCCAGGAGAAGACTCCGGCTTATTTTTATGGTTTTGGCCTCATCAACAAAGGCGTTCAAGTATTTAATCCTGACAGTGCCTTCTATAAAGCTCCTGCGGTCGGACAGCAGCTCCATATACTGCATCAGGTTCACATCGGTATCAATGGGAATCTCATATTTCTCCCCTGAGCTTAAGGTTACCGGATTGATATGCAGGACGTAATTGGCCGCTTCACCCTCCAAAGAAAAATAGATGACAGGGCTGGAGCCGCATTTTTCGGCTTTCTGCAGCACCAGTTCCCTGCTGCTGCCCGTACAGTCCTCCACCACCTCCCACAGCTGCAGGATATCCTCTGTTGAAGCCGCCCGTACTTCGAGTTTACTGAAGGCGGAATGGGTGAATAAGGCATAGGTGCCCGGGTTTTCCGGCATGCCGATGTTGACAAGCATTCCGGCCAGAAGGAAGCCCGCAACTTTATGTATAAACTTGAGCCATCCCCTCTTCTTGTGTTCAAACCTGCGGCTCAAGAATCTGCACCTCCTTAAGCCTGGCACCCACCCTATCCCCGGAGGCAAGGTTGTCTGCTCTGAGGAAGCCGCGGGAGGAAACGGCGACAATGTCTGCCCGGGATTCCCGGTCACAGCCGCATGTGTCCTGGGCCGCCAAACAGGCTATCACAGAAACCCGTATGGAAGATAAAATCACCAATTCATAGCTCACCTCTTGGGGATGATATGGGTGGCAGTCGAAGAATCCACCTATCATTAACTATGGGTTATTTTTCGTCTGTTCCGCATTAAATGTAAGTGCCAGAGCTGCAGTGGCTCCCTGGTAGTGGTTATCCGCTTCCAGCGGAAGGGCCCACTCGACCGTCAGGACCTCACTGCCGCCATTTGCAGCGAGTATACGGTTATTATCGGTCCCCGGAATAATCACATTGCCGTTGGCATCCTTGATTGTAACCTTCAGCCCGTTCACACCTTCAGCCAATGCTCCCGTCAAGCTCTGGGCGATATCATAGCGCAGTTCGAGAGTTCCCTCATTTCTGACGGTGATTGTGCCTGACCCGCGGTCGCCGGGTGCAATGTTTGCGATATTGGCGAATATCTGGCCTTGAGCTTTATCCTGGGTGATTACTACTGTACCCGAGGTAAATGTATTCCCCCCATTACTTACTGTGGCCGTAAACAATGCAAAGGTGCCGCCTGCGATTAGCATAGCTCCGATGACAGTAAAAGCCAGAGCCATCATAAGCCTTTTTTTCATAAAAAAACTCCTTTCAAAATGTCAATTTTAACCCTTTACAGTTTTTAGCCAAATTCCTCGAAGTCCCGGGGCACGGGGGCGCCCTTTTTTCCGTGCCTTGACCTCCCGGGCAATTTAAACCGGTTTGTCGGGTCCGGCTGCATCCGGTGGAAGCTCGGTTTTTGGCTTACTATTGTCCTCCGTTTTTAATACCATGCGCCAGACAGCGATGATCCGGCTGAGAATGAGAATGGACCCGGGGATAATGAGCAGCAGCATGATCCCCGTTTTTGTCCTCACAACACTTAATGCATACCCCATCAGCGGTATGGCTATATTGGCATAGATGCCTACAATATTAGCTGCGGGAACCGGGTTTGGGTCTTCCGAGCCGTTGCTGTCCCCCTGGGTTATGTACTCAACATGGTCCCCTGACCCCACCACCTTTTTTATCCTGTGGGTAATCATCATGTCCGGATTGTCCAACGCTTTATAGGTAACTATTTCGCCTTCTTTTAAGGCCTTGGGATCTGAAACAGGCCTGACGGCAATGACCGACCCCGTATGCAGGGTGGGCTCCATGGAGCCCGAAAGCACGGCCATCAGCCGGCATCCGAACACCTTCGGCGCACCTCCCCATATTTTGGACGAAATTGCAAAATATGCCGCCATGATAACCATAATCAGCAGCAGGCCGGTTACAATGTTTCCAGCCCAACAGATCAATTTTTTTAACATCCAGCCACCTTCTTCCATGCTAAAATCGGATTGACGCATCCCATCCCTCCGGTCCTGCGGAATGGCAGCCATTTCATTCGAACCCTTTCCCGCTTCCGGGAAACCGCCCCCGGTATGATTTTCCGACCCCTCCCTTCTTGCATCTTTTATTCCAGGTCTTCCACCTATATCATATATATTTTTCATGTTCTATTTTGTAAAATTATATATATTTCCCTTATTTTCCCACATTTTATTTCTTTTTAAGCGGAACCTTTTACTTTTTAAGTTGTTTTTGCAGAACAGGGGACGGTTCTTTGTTCTACAAAGGGAAAAGCCCTGGAATCAATCATTCCAGGGCTTTTCCCTTTGCATTTCTCATACTCATTAACAGTTTATCGACCTGCCTTTTCCGGGACTATTGATGACCTTCGGACAGCAGGGCTATGTACTTGTAGAATATCCTTTTAAGCTCCTCCTTTTCCTCTTTGGTAACCCGGTTTTTTAAGAGCTCCTTGGCCAGCCCGATTTTCGAGAGGTTCACCTCTCCCTCGAAGGAGCCCTGGAGCATGGCGATATCCGACGGCTTCAGCCTTGCGGAGACAATGGCCATGACTCGGGCCTTGTCGACGGCGGACACTTTTTTCTCCAGTTCCTGTATCCTGTCCTTTGTGACGGTTACGGTCCTTTTCCCTCCCGCTGCGTTCCCCTGCCCGGAGGGGCCGTCCCCGCTGCCCGCATCAAGGGGGCCTGTTCCCGGAAGTTGCTCCTTCTCCCCACCGTCCTCACGGGCTTTTGCTCCCGCCTTGCCGGCGCCTCCGGGAGTTTTGTCCCCTTCCCCCTCCGGAGCTTCCCTGCCGTCAGGAGTCTGGCTGTCCTCCACCGGCAGCTGGATGGTTATTACCTGCTCCTGCCCGTCTTTACCCGGCTTCAGTTCCACTCCCATGCTCTGCAGCTGGGACAGGAAGAACAGGTCGAACAACCGGTTGAAGGCGAAGACGCCCGTAGCCCCAACGCCCACAAGGATAATGGCTATTATAACAAAACGCTTTCTAATCATTCAACCTCCTTTCTGCGGAAGTCCCCTTCCGGCTTAGGCATATGCCCTGGGAAAACGGCAAGGCTTCCCGTGAGGAAGAATCCCCGGAGGACATTCTTCAAAACAGCGCTATTCCAGAAACTCTAAACCTTGAGCCTTACGCTGACCGCCTCCCGGCTTCCGCTGCCCGACTTGAGCCATATGGTAAAGGTGGCGGCATCTCCTGCCGAGTCCCTTATGGTGCCCACGGACACGCCGTCATGCCCCGTATCCAGGTCTCCCAGCAGGTCGGGCAGGTGGATGTTGGCGATTCCGCCCGAAAAGGAGACCTCTTTCGACATGCCCAGGTACTCTGCGCTGGCAGACGCCACCGCTGTGCTTGCAATAACTTTTATATCCGTCAGCTTGTAATTTTCCGGCTTTCCCGCCAGGTCCACAACCCACTCGCCGTTCCGGTTTTCCGCCGCAATCCAGGTGCCCTGCACCAGGGCCGAAGCGGACACCACAGATAAGACGGCATCGCCGTCGCCATCCTCCTCCGGATCACCGCCGCCGGAACCGGACCCGCCGCCTCCCGGGCTACCGCCGCTGCCTGCCGGTCCTTCTTCCGCACCGGCCTTTGCCCCATTCGCCGTGCCCTCTCCGCTGATTTCAACGGCCGCATTCCTGGTGAGGCTAGATATGACCGCACCCTTGTGGAGAAGGATTTCGGTGTCCTTTCCCTTTCCTTCCACCTTCATACTGGCGATATTCCCGCTTACAACCTCAATCTTGGATTTCCCCAGGACGTTAAAATCCCCTATGCTGCCCGACAGGACCTTTACCTGGGATCCCGGGGCGCCTTCTCCGATTTCCAGCCGGCTTATGCTCCCCTCCAGCAGCTGCAGGCGGGCTCCGGGCGCTTCAACGGCCACGCCGTCGAAATCCCCGTCCAGCTTGAGCTCCTGTCCCGCAGGCATCCCCAGGATGGCTAGATTCTTAAAGCCCTTTTCCCCGGGGCATTTGTTCTCTAAAATTCCACCCGACCGCACCTCGGTATCTGGTATGTCCGACTCCCCTTCCGCCAGGACCCGGATTTTCCCGTCCTTCTTTTCCACCTGCAGCCCGCCGCCAAGGGAGGAGCCATCAATGAGGATGCCCTGCTCCCCTCCGCCCCGGACCACCGTCATCCCGTCCACGGTGACGCCTTCCAGGCTCACGCTTCCGTCGCCCACGCCCTGGGTGATATACAGGTTCCCCCGGATAGACGCGGATTTCAATACTACGTTCCCCCCATTCACCACCACACTTCCCGGGAACTCCCCCGAATACGTCCCTTGAGTGCCGATGAAGCCGCATACCATGCGGTCCAGCAGGGCTAACGCCTCCCCGCGGGTCACCGCCTCCCCCGGTGAAAACAGGTTGCCGGGGCGCCCTGTGATATAGCCCTTTTCAACCATGGCGTCCACCGCCTCCACACCCCATGGGGCAATAGTGTCCCCATCCGCAAAGCTTCGGGCTTTATCCCCGTTCCCCGCCGTCAGGCCGAAGGCCCGTGCAAGCATGAGGGCCGCCTCCTGCCGGCTTACGGGGGCATCCGGCCTGAACAGCCCGGTGCCGTCCCCTTTGACCATACCCGCGGCGGCAGCCTTGGCCACTTCGCCGGCGAACCACTCATTTCCCCCTATGTCGGAAAACTCAATATCCGTACTGTCCACATAGTGAAACACCCTGTTGATTAAGGCAATAAGCTCCGCCCTCGAAACAGGGGCATCGGGTTTGAAGCTCCCGTCGGGATATCCCCTGACAAGCCCTTCCCCCGCCCACCGGTCGATGGCCCCGGCGGCCCAGTGTCCTTCGGTGTCCCGCATCCCGGCAAAAGCGGATGCCCCAAACAGGCTCAAAAACAAAAAAGTCCCAATAGAGATCCAAATTTTGTGCTGCTTCCGGTGCATAATAGGCCAACCTCCCTTATCTAATAGGTATAAATGCAAGGAAAAAAAGGGGGTGAAAACAGGCGAGGCTAAGCCGCCTTTTCAGCGAACTTAGCCTCTGTTTTTACCTGTTCTCCCCGGCCTCCGCCATAAACTCGGGTATCTCTCTACGGCGGCAGCCGTAAACCTGAATCCTATTTCAAATTCAGAATCCTGTAAATGATGGCCGCCGCCTGCTCCCTGGTGGTCGCCTCTCCCGGCGTGAAGCTGCCGTCCGGCATACCGCCGGTAATACCCAGCCGGGTGCAAAGGGCTACCGCATTTTGGGCGTAAGAAGCAATTTCGTCTTTGTCCTTGTATTTGGCCGTAATCTTTGCCGCATCGGCGGGAGTTTTCCTGCCCTGCAGTTTTGCAAGGGCCCTAGCGGCAATGACCGCCATATCCTGCCTGGAAATCTTTTCATCCGGTCCGAAGGTGCCGTCCGGCCTGCCGCTGATCAATCCGGCTTTCGCCGCCGCCATGACATCCTTATAGAACCACTGGTCGGCATTTACATCGCTGAAGCTCACAGCCGCGCCTGTGTCCGCCAGCTTGAACATCCTGGTCATAATGGCGGCAAACTGGGCCCTGGTCAGATTGTCCGCCGGAGCGAACCGGCCGTCCCCCACGCCCTGGATAATCCCTTTGGCGGCGATGGACTCCACATACTGCTTGGACCAGCTTCCGCTCCCCACATCCGTAAAGGTGACGCTGTTTGCCTTTATCACATACCGGCCCGGTTGAGAGGCCGTGAAAATGACCTTTTTCGCGCCGGGGTCGTACACGCCTCCTTCATTGTCCAGTGTGCCCTTGCCGCTGAGATGGAAGGCCGTGATAATATCCGGGTTTTTGCCCTTCAGTTCATAGGGCACCGACACTTCCACCCGGCTGCTTTCAAAGCCGCCTACAGGATTGCCCCCCTCCAGCACGCCCAATTCAAATACGGGATTGCCGTCTATTTTCTGCTTCAGCAGGGCGGCCTGCTCCGCCGTCATGCCGTTCCGGGCCGCCAGATCCTCCGCCAGCGCCTCCGCTTCATCCGTGGTCAGCTTTTGCGCTTCAATGGATACGGCCTGGTTTTTTGCCGGCTGCACGGCGCCAGGAGACAGGGAGACAGAAGCCACCGACGTCTCGGCCTTCAGCACCTCCACACCCTTTTCCTGCAATTTCTTCAGCAAGTCGTAGGGAATATTCAGGGAGAAATACTGTATCCCCTGGCCTATGTCCGACTGAATGATCAGGGAGGACTTCACCGTTCCTCCTGTCCCTGCTTTCTCCAGCTTTTCATTCAAATCTCTGGCGGTCTTTAAGATTAAATCCAGCTTTGTGCCGATAATCTGGTTGACCGTCTCCCCACTCAGGATGATATTGGCCTTTTTGACGGAGGCTGCTGCGGCTGCGGCGGTGTTGCCTCCCGCATTGGCCGCTATATCCCGGGAAACCACGGCAAAGGACGCTTCAGGGTCCATCTCCAGCTTTCTCGTGGCCTTTTCATGTCCCCCGGCCGCAGGAATGGAGAATTGGCCTGAGGGATTCCCCCCGTTCCCCTTTGCCTCCACCAGGGTAGAGGAAGCCGTAACCGTCCCCACCCTCTCCATAATCCTTTCAGCCATGGAGTTCAGGGTATTTAAGATTCCCTCTTTTGCTTCTTCGCCCATGTCCGCGGAGGCCAAAGCGTCTCCGATGCTGTCTATGATGGATTCCACAAGGCTCACCGCGGTATTGAGGTCGGATATCTGGTCAATGGCGCTGCGGATGTCCTCCAGCCTGCTCTCGATGGCGGCAATGGCACTGGCGTCCATGCTGCCGGAGGAGAGTATGGCGATAATCTCGTTGGCGCGCTGTTGGGCCTGGGTTTGAGCCGCCGACGGGGCTGCCGGTGTTGTTGTTCCGCCGCCGCCGCTGCTGCCTCCGCCGCCGGTCCCGCCGCCGCCGCTGCTGCCTCCGCTTGACCTGGTGGTGAAGCTGAAGGTATAAGCCGCCGCCAGGGCATTGCCGGCGTAATCCTCCACCGCACCGGCAGGGATGGTCACCGTATAGGTGGTGTCATAGGCAAGGCCGGCCGACGGCACAAGGGTAAGCACCTTCCCTGCAATGGACCTGGTTGCGGTTATTCCGTTATTTATAGAAATGCCTGTAAAGTTGGCTCCCTTTAATATGGGCTCACTGAATGTAACAGTGACGGTCTTGCTCAAGGCAATGCCCGTGGCGCCGCCGGACGGGTCGGTGCTGCTCACCGTAGGAGCGTTGCCGTCCGGGTCTGCATATAGGCCGAAAATGACCAGAGATTCCTGTACGTCACTAAAAGTCAGACCGTTATTTGCCATGGTGGAATTTATTTTATCCGCCAGGGCATCAACTTCCTGATTCACATCGCCCAGATAGGTATTGATCAGGCTCTCCGAAACACCTAGGGTATTCGCCATTTTTTCCACTATATCCCCGTACCTCTCAAAACTGCTCCCTGAAGACGTCAAAATAGGCATTTTGTAGCCGTATAATTTTTTATAAACCTGCCCGTCGGTGGCATTTGCCGGCAGATTCAAAATACTCTTTATAGTCGGCTTATTTAAATAATCCTTATATGAATTATAATAGTCCACAACCACCTCTTTATTGTTTAAAAGCTTTTGTATAATGACGGTTAAGGATGACTTCTGCATCTGGCCGTCGCGGGGCGTACTTGAGTCGACAAAAATCGCTTCCCACATATTGTCATACGTTTTGCTGCCTATAGTGATATTACAAGGTGTCTGCTCAAGCGAGTCTTTTATTTTGTTAAAAATTTCGATATTTGTCACTTCGCGTCCGTTTCCTATCTCACTTACCGCATAGTCCCACGCCTTTCCCAGTAAAGTAGCTTTCAAATCGTCACTCAGGTTGTTGAGCTCATTTAATGCCGTATTAATATCGGCGCTGTCGGCAAAAACAGTGCACGGCAGCATTTGCACAGCCAACATTGCGGCGATCACAAAAATAATCAATACTTTTTTCATAAATTAAAACCCCCTTAATATGAATTTCCCATCAATAAAATTGAATTGAAGAGATTAAGTATATATATTAATTGGTATATAATACCATTATTGTATAGGTATTTCTTCCATTTCCCGGTTTAAGACGGCGGTCCCCGGGGACTTTACCCCGTTACTCCCCTTCTCATCCGCTGCTTGACAACAAAAAGTGCAAAAAGGATCCCTGCCGCATCAATAGTCACATCTCTGAATGAAGGAGTCCTCCCCGCCACCATCCTCTGGTGGAGCTCATCCAGAAATGCAAAGATCATGCAGAAGAAAAAGGTCATCCATCTGCTTTTCCAGAGCGGAATATGATAAAACAGGAGTATGCGGTAAGCTAAAACCGCAAGCAGAAAATATTCCAGGAAATGGGCGCTTTTTCTTAAAATAAAGTTGTAGTCCAGCTCTCCCAGGAAGCTCCCCTTTATCACCGTTGGAGGCAGCTGCACATATTCCCCCACTTCTTTCACGATACCCCTGGAAATCCTGTTGGACTGCGGGCCTGATTGGCTCGAAAAGGCAAATATCAACGCCAGGTATAAAACAAAAGCCGTCCAGGCGGCAATTTTAGCATGAAAACTTTTATGCGTTTTTTCCCTCATATGACTTTGATTCTATCCTTTACATCCTACATCCATAGCCCATCACCCTTGCCAGGGCACGCCGCCGCAGGGCAAAAAGGACACAGGCTTCACGCCTGCAGCAATAAGTTTTCCCCTTTTTTTCAGCAGCCATACGTGCCTTCGGTAAAACCTGTTATTTATAATGATTTAAGGAATTATATATTCAACTGCAAATAGAAGATTGCTTGCTATATAGTCGGCAAACGGGGTGCGTATAAAATCTTTTCCATACCCCGTTTCTACCAGAATTGTTTTTGTTCCCGCCGCTTTTCCCGCAATCAAATCGCTTTCCTTATCTCCGATAGTGAAAGATAGGACAGGATCCACATTGTATTCCTTTAATGCGTTCATAAACATTCCGGCGGCAGGCTTCCTACAATTGCAGCCGGTTTTGTAAGGCCCCAGTCCGTGGATGTGATGAGGGCAGTAGTAGATGCGCTCCACATTCGCATTTCTTTTCATCAGCTCGTCTTTAAGCCACTTGTGAAGGATCAGAACATCTTCTTCAGTGTAAAAGCCGCGGGCAACCCCCGCCTGATTGGTCACGATAAATACTTTATAGCCCTTCTCATTTAAAAGGCTTATGCCTTCAACTGCTCCCGGAATAAATTCAAAATCGCTTATTTTATACAGATATCCCTTTTCAACATTAATGGTGCCGTCCCTGTCAAGAAACACAGCTTTGTTCATATTCCTTATTTTCTCCAAATAATGCCTTTTCGGTAATATCGCATATTATATGGCCGATTAATATATGGCTCTCCTGAATTCTCGGTGTGTCATCCGACGGAACGATTAAAGGCTTATGGGCGTATTTTTTGTTTTCCCCCCCGTCTTTCCCTAAAAGCGCAATTACATAGGCCCCTTTTTCCCTGGCAGCTTTAAATGCCAGGGATACATTGGGAGAATTCCCGCTGGTGCTGATGCCGATAACCACATCCCCTTTTTCCGCCAGTCCTTCCACCTGCTTTTCGAACACATGCTCATATCCGAAATCATTTCCTATGGATGTCAATATGGAAGTATCGGTTGTCAGGGCAATGGCCGGCAGGGAAAGCCTGTTCAGCCTGAACTTGCTTACCAGCTCCCCGGCAATATGCTGTGCGTCCGCCGCGCTACCGCCATTCCCAAACAGCAGAACCTTTTTCCCGTTTTTATACGCTTCAATCACCTTGCAGCTTATTTCAAAGATGTCACCAATAAATTTTTCATCTTCCAGCATCCTCTGTTTAGGCAGTATACTCATTCGGATGTTCTCTTTTATAAAATTTCTCATTTTCACCCTTCCCCGCATTCAAATTCCACTTTTGCATTCCACTTAAATCAAATCCCCAGCTTATGACCTGTCCTCCCATCGCCTCCATCCGCTCAGACACCTTGAATTTCTTTTCATTGGGACAGTATAAGAGCAGGTAGCCTCCGCCGCCCGCCCCCAGCAGCTTTCCTCCCAAAGCCCCTGCTTTAAGGGCTTCCGCATAGAGTTCGTCTATCTTAGGGTTGGTGATTTTACTGCTCATTTTCTTTTTGTTTTCCCACCCGTAATGGAGCAGCCGCCCGAAATTATGAAGGTTTCCCCTCAGCAGCTGGCTTTTCATGGCATACGCAATATCCTTCAGCTCATCCATGGCCGCCACCGAATCCACGTCCTTATTCTCATAATTTTTGATCTGGTCTTCGATGATATTGGCGGAAAGCCTTATTCCCCCCGTATAGCATAAAACCAGGTTGTATTCCAGCTCGTTCATTAAATAATCGGGTATGCGCAGCGGATTTACCACCACCATGTCTTTATAGAACTCAATAAAATTAAATCCGCCGAAGCAGGCGGAATATTGGTCCTGATAGCCGCCGGCTATTCCCAATTCCTTTCTTTCAATCCTTATAGCCTTTTCAGCAATTTCATAATTGTCCATAGCGATGTTTTGCCACTCTATAATAGCGCCAATCATGGCGACCACCAGGGTGGAGGACGAGCCAAGCCCGGAACCCGGAGGAGCGTCGCTGTGCAAATACACCTGGCATCCCTTGCTGACCGAAAGATTCTTTAGAACCGCCTTTACCAGGCTCAGTTTACCGCTGTAATCAAGTTCTTCGGCACAGTTATATTTTGCGACAATGTCAAAGTCCAACGAATTGACCTCTATTATATCGGTCAGGTTGGGCAGGACGCTGGCATAGGCATATTTGTCAATTGTAGCGCTTAATACCGCTCCTCCTCTTTCATCACAGTAGGGGGGCACGTCGGTCCCCCCACCAGCAAAGCTTATCCTCAACGGCGCTTTTGCGCGGATAACCACAGTCCTCACCTTCCTTTAAAATCTTCTTGGGATTTGTAATAGGTTTCAGGAATTCCGATATCAATAAAATAGCCTTTGCTCTTATAGCCATAGACCGATGAATGATTATTTATGAAGTATGGAAGAAGTTCCGACTCGAGAGATATTTTTCTATGCGGCTGGATATGGTCTAATATGCCTTTTTGGAATATGTACACCCCTGCATTGATAAAACCGGATATTCCATTTGAATTCTTTTCAAGAAACCGGCCTATCCTGTTGCCTTCACCTAAAACAATGGACCCGTAGCGCCTGGTATCCTTGGTTTGAACCAGCGCAACAGTAATTTGGGATTTTTTCCCTCTATGATAACCGAGCATTTTTCCGTAATCCAATTCCAGAAAAGTGTCTCCGTTTAAAACGAAGAAGTCATCCTCAGAGATATACTTTTCCGCCAGCTTTAAAGCCCCCCCGGTTCCTAAAGGTTCTTCCTCTTCAGAGTACTGAATCCGGCATCCCCAGGGGCTCCCGTCCTTGAAATGCTCCCTGATCCGGTAGCCCAGGTAGCCCGTGCACAGCACAATATTCTTAACATCCTGTTTCGCCAAATATTTAATTATGTATTCCAGAAATGGCCTGTCATTGACCGAGACCATGGGCTTGGGCCGGTCCCGGACAACACTCCTTAACCTGGTGCCCAGGCCTCCGGCCAGGACTAATGCTTGCATAAGCTTTGCTCCTCTGTAAATATTTCTATTTTAATTATGTTATAAGTAATTTTGTATTTTCTGACGTAAAACATGAAAAAAAAAGGGTGGGTTTTCGATTAAATACCTCCTCCATAGCCTTTTAGGTTCCCGTATCAGTCTGAAAAGCCATTCAAATCCTAATCTTTGCAGCCACATAGGCGCTCTTTCTTTCTTCCCTGCAACAAAGTCAATAGCTGCTCCACATGGTATAAGAACATTGCAGGTTAATTTATCTTTATTTTTATAGATCCACTTTTCCTGTTTGGGTGCGCCTAACGCAACAAATAAAATTTCTGCTTCCGAAGCATTAATATAGTTAATAATTTCTTCATTCTCGGCTTCTGTAAGTTCACGAAAAGGAGGAGAATACAATCCGACAACACTTACATTAGAATAATTTCTTTCTATTTTCTCCTTCGCAGAACATAGAACATTGTACTGAGTTCCATATAAAAAAATTTTCAATTGCCTGTCTGTAGAATGTTCAAAAATCTTTACAAGTAAATCTGCACCTGTAATTCTTTCTTTCAGGGCACAGTTTAAAAATTTTGATGCCCAAATGATGGGCATACCATCAGGAACAACCAAATCTGCCTCATCAATAATTTTTTTATATAATTCATCATTTATACTTTTCATAATGCAATCAACATTTATAGGTATTATAAATATCTTCCACCTATCTGAAATGCATTTAAATATAATATTAAGTACATCACTCATTCTCATATTATTAAACTTAATCCCCAAAATATGGCTACATAGCATTTTTAGTGTCCTCTCTTATACCATAATAAAGTGGCTTTTGCCGTTTCAGCCCAGGAAAACCGCTTAACATTCTCTAAACCTTTTTTTATTAAAGTATCTCTTTTCTCTTTATTTTTAAGTACGTAAGAAATTTCTTCAGCTAAGCTAAACTCATTATTATCATCAAATAGATGCACTGCCTCCCCCCCTATTTCTGGAATACAGGAATTATTGGCTGCTATTACGGGGATACCACATGCCATTGCTTCTAACATAGGTACGCCAAATCCTTCATAAATACTTGGGAATACAAATAAAGAAGCCATCCTATATAATGATTTAACATCCTCATCTTTAACATACCCAGTAAATATTATGTCTTTCTCTATACCTAATTGCATCATTAAATCATCAAATGAGCTATCTATCCATCCTTTTCTACCACAAATAACTATTTTTTCTTCAATCGGATCGTTGCTTTTTAAGATAGAATAAGCCTTTAACAATAACTTCAAATTTTTTCTTGGCTCATTCGTGCCTACAAATAATATATATTTTGAAGGCAACTTATATTGATCTCTAATATATTTCAATTTAACTTTAGACTCATTATCAGTGTTGAACTTAGAATTATCATATGCGTGATAAATGACCCTTATATTTAAAGCTTTTTTTAAAAAATTACTTATATCATTTTTAGTACTAATTGAATTTACACATATATTCACATTTTTAAATAATGATATTTCATAAAGAATTTTAAAATATAAGTACCCTTTAAGAGACATCGTTTTCGGATATTTCCAAACAGTAGCATCATGTATCGTAAGATATATATTCCCAAAATAAAATGCTGGTGGAGGAAACGCCGGAAAATGAACTAAATCAAGTTTTTCTCTATATAAACATATGGGTAATATTATCTGATCGACGATCCATTGATTTTTAATAGGTATAATTATCGACTTAAATTTATCTTTGTATGGAATTAGTTCTTTATGTACATCATTTCTAAAAAAAACAATATATTCATTTTCGTTGTCATAAATTAAAAGTTCTTTTAGCAAATTAAGAGCATAATACTCAATACCTGTTAAATTACTTTTAGATAGAGATGTTGCATCAAAACCGATTTTCATACAGACCTCTTTTAAAATTTATAAATTTTCTGCTTTACCCAACTTTTGATTGAAGAAGTCCATAAAACCTCTATAGCATACATGAATAAGTTGTTGCTTGTGTTGAAAACGCCATAGAATACACTTAACTATTCTTGTAAGACCAAAAGTCAATAAAAAAATACCTCTACTGTATTTTTTATGATAAAATTTAAAAAAATAATGTAATCTATTTCTTGTTGAATAGTAAATGTAAATTTTCGAATCATCTTTTGAAGACATGCCAATTTTGTGCCATATAACACTCTTTGGCTCATATAAAAGTTTATATTTTTTAAGAGTCCTTTTACAAAAATCAGTATCTTCATTATAAAGAAAATATTCTTCATCAAAGAGGCCAATATCTTTAAAAACATCTTTGCTTATTAACATCATACAACCAGTTATAAAATTTACTGTTCTTCTCTGATTATACTTAGTATTATCCAATCGGTTTATATTTTTATGTACTCCACCTCTATACCAATTTAATACTCCCCCAGCATACCATAAGATATTACTGTGATAATAGTAGATTTTACCACCTATAATACCAATTGATTTATCCTCAAGAGCTGCAGATACAAGATGTACTAAAAAGTCTTTATCTACTATAGTGTCATTGTTCAATAAGCATATATAATCTGCTCCTTCATTAAGGGCATATTTTATTCCAATGTTATTACCAGCTGAAAAACCATTATTTTTTCTTGTTTGGATAAAAATATGATAAGGAAATTTCTCTCTTAAAATTCTTTCCGAATCATTTTCGGAATGGTTATCAATTATAACTATTTTATAGTTTTTATAAGTATTATTTTCTATGCTCTCAATACATTCAATAGTATCAGCCCAATTATTAAAGTTAAGTATTATAATATAGACTAATGGATAATTCATCAAAGTCTACTCACCTTCTCTATTTAAAAATCAAAATGCCTAATTTATTATTGTTGATTTGTAATATAAATTGGATCGATTGGTTCTTTTACAATAGATTCGCTAAAATGCTTTATGGGTAATTTACCATAACTATTTAGGGTACTCAATAAATAACCTAACAAAAACCAATAATGAAAAATTGACGTAAAAGTGAGGATTTGCTCAGAAATCATACCAGTCATCATATATATTATTGTTGAAAAAGCAATAGTTCTTATTAGTACTAATTGCTTTTCATCCATTGCAGCATTATTTAATTTAATGATCTGAAAATGTTTTACAATCGCATAAAGCATTAAAAGCCATGAGGCAATGAAATAAATAAACCCGAGCAGTCCAACTTGACCTATAATAGAAAGATAAGCATTTTCGGTTGAAAAAGCATTGCCAGTGAGCGCTGCTGCCCATGCTCCAAAAGTTCCAACACCATTCCCAAAAATTGATATTTCTTTTAAGGAGTATAGTACTGACATTATGTGTCCATTAGTAGAAGAATCATTTAGATATACACTAATTGTAGAAATATTCAGCATAAAGAAGATAGTAACACTCAAGGCAAAACCAATGGATAGAATTCTTAGTTTCTTCTTAAATAATAAATAAAGTAACAACGATATTGTTGTTGCTATTAAAATAACTCGGCTATATGTCAAATAAATTGTTACACCTATTAAAAGTACTTTTAAAAAATTCTTCTTTAAATTTGTATCTTTGTTCTTAATATTTTTCTCTACTGTAAAGAATAAATACAAAAAAGGGACAATTAAAAAGTATGCTGCAGTTAATGGGCTAGCAAAAGTACTTATCATTCGTTTTGTTGAAAAGAAGCCATTTCCATAGTCACCGAAGAAATTTCCAGGAAGCCCATTATAGACAAAAGCATCTGCTCCTTTCACAATTCTGATGTATTCTCCAATTCCTATAAAATCTCTCCATAATGCTGTACTATTAATAAAAAAATCAATCATTCCTAAAATGCACAGGAAAATAATAAAATTAAGATACCTCATAAGAAAACTCATCTTAAATTCCTTTTTATTAATTAAATATCCAATAATAACTGTAACAAAAGGTAGTGTCAATGCCCTAAATGAAATAAATCTAGAATTCATCGGAGCTTCAGAGATAAAAAAGAATATAACACAAGTTAATAAGTATAAAACTATTGCTATGTTTGGATAAAACTTCTTAATGTTTTTCAATACTAAGATAAAAAAAATCAGATACACTATAATATCTTTTGCCATTAACAAATAATAAATTAATAAGGAATTTTTTGTTAATCTTAGTCCTATAGAAAATAGCACATCTTGAAAAGTAATCAATACAAGAATTAATTTAACAAAAAATATCATTTTAAACTTTATCCTCCTGTAACATTTGTGATTTATAACATTACTGCGGTAATATGGTATTAAATATTTTATAAACTTTACATCGTCAATAATTCTGTTGAATAATCATCAATCTTTTTAAATACATTTAATATTTCGTTGGAGACTCCCTCCATTTTGATTAAAAGCTTTTGCTTAATTTTATCCTTTTTTTTAAAACACGATTCTACAATTCCCAAAATATCCTCTAGGCTGTTCACTCTTGGGTCCGCAATACATTCACCTAAGTCAAACTGTTCCCAAATACCTAAAAACTTTCTGCTATAAGCTATAGGTACCGTTGGAATATACATGGATATCGCTCCGATACATGCATGCATTCTTGCTCCAATAAAAAAATCACACTCACCAATTATACTTTTTAATTTGTCTTCAGAATAAGCTTTATTTAGCAAAAAAAAGCGGTTTGTATACTTATCGTCAAACATATCATATATACACTTACAGGCAGTCAAATCATCTTCAATAGGATTCTCTTGTGAGATTACATGTGGTATAAACAGTATTTTGGTATTTTCATTTTTTAGTAATAAAGATGATACTATTTGATACATTAGTTCTTTATAATCAACTAATAAATTAAACATATTATTTTGAGTATATCCACCATTATATAATAGTCCACTCACATTAACTCCTATAATACATGACTGTTGACTATCGAGGTTTTTATAAATATCGGATATACTAACCTGTGGATTTGGTTTCATATAAAACGCCATATCAGGTGCATAAGATATTTTATTTTTAATTATACCAATTTGTTTACTTACAACTTCATAACTTATTAAATCTCTGACAAAGCAATGGTTAACATTTTTTAATATATATGCAGCAGCTTTTTTTACAAAAAAGAAATTGAATGGGCCTATCGTTTGGGGGAGAAGAAAAATTTTCTTTTTCAATTTAAAAGTTGAAATCTTAATAGTTGAATGTACTATAAACCTTTTAATTCCATATATATCACTAAAACTGTCACCTTCACTTAAGTCTAAAATTAAGTCTGCATTTGCTAATTCTTTATATATGTGGTTATACTTTTTAATAATGTATTGAAATATGTTCCTCGGAAAAACATTTTTTAAATAGCACAACATACAGACCATGAGACTTTCGTATCCTCTGCAAGGGATTTCATCAATAATAACATTAACTCCATTGACACAAATACTATTTGATATTCTTTCTTTCACGGTATATGATAGTATTCTTATATCAACCCTTTTATAATAGTCAATCAACGCATTTATCGTGCCTCTTGTTAATGCATTGACTCCCCGATTACCAGAATTCAAAGAAGCTCCCACTAAAAGAATTTTCCGTTGCATACTACCTCCACAAATTAGTTTTTGCTTATTGGCTTATAATTTGGAAGCGTTTTTCATTGGATGATCCTTTACTCTTCCCAAGACTTCATTGATAGTTGTAATTCCTGATAAGAAGTAAAATGCAAATGCCAGTATGATTGTCAATGGGCCATACACGAATAAATTCCAAACAACTCCAATATTAATGACGCGAGAGAGCATATAAGCACATGCACCGGCTATGCCAGAAATCAATAATATTTTACCAAGTTCACCATAAGGCAATATCTGGCTAAATTTAATACCGGAAAACCTGTGAATTTGAAACAGTTGCAGAATAACTAATAGAATCTGAGTGATCAAGGCGGCTGAAACAGCACCTAACATTGCAAAGGGCTTTATCAGTAGCAGATTCAACATTATATTTATAATGATGCCTATTGCCATGTTGTATACAATATATATTTTTTTATTCATAACAATAAGCATATTTCCAAATACTGTACATGCCAATGGCAGTTTCATAAGAAAAACAATGAAAATAGGTATGCTGGCAATATATTTATCCGAGTACAGAAAAAGAATATAGCTTTGACTAAAAAACAACAATACCCAGAAAATTGGGTATAAAAATACAGCTGTATTTTTTGTTAGCTCACCCCAAAGCTTAAATACTCCTTCCTTATTATTTTCAGTGTTATACATGTAAGAAAATGTGGGGAGAGCTGTTGTGACTACAGATATAGTAAACATCCCAACAAATGGAATATCCGCAGTTCCATTTGCATATACCGCATATATATCCGGTGTAAAGTACGAAGAAACCATGAATTTATCCAGATACACGTTGATACTTTGAAGCAGATATGTCAATCCTAATGGAATACAATAGATAACCTGTTTCTTAAGAGAGTACCAGTCTGCTCTTGCACTGACATCTCCAGATGCTATGCAAAGAGCTAATAATACAAATCCTCTTAAAAACTCAACTGCAGCCATTGAAAATAATATTCTGAAAATATCCTGTTTAAGATAGATAGCTCCTCCTACCACCATGCAAAATGTAAGTGTATATGCTATATTTATAATGCTAAGCATTTGGGCTTTTCCTTGTGAAATGAATACATTATCAAAAAAAACAAAAAAAGTTATTATAAAAAAGTACACAGCCAAAGCGAACATATATAGTGATAAATTCTGATTATTAAACTGTTGAGCAATATCGTCCTTTAGTATAACAATGCACATTGTTGAGATTAAGCTGATCAAAAGACTGATGATCAGGCTATTTGTAATTAATACTTTTTGCTTGTCGCGTGACATGTTCTTGTAATAATAGCTGACGGAAGTAGAAAGTCCCGCACTAATTATACTCGACAAAAAGCCGGTGATCAGGAGCATTTGTTTATATGTACCGAAACTGTTTTTCTCCATCAATCTGGCAGCTAACATAGTAACGATCATTCCAACCATACTCCTCATGCCCTTGCTTATTGTCAGAGCATATGAATCCCGCATTATACTCATCCTGTCAAAACTCCATTTTTATTGAGGTGTGGTCATGAGTCATCTATAATGACTAACTTTTTTGTCCCTCTTAAAATTCTGTACTTTTTTTAAAACTTTTAAATAACTCTTTATGCTAAACCCACAAGTTTTCTTCATTTCAGCAAAACTCACATTAAAATTAAAAACTTTCTTGTAAGCAATAGCACTGATTTTCTTTTGTGTAAGCCGTCCAAGAAGCCTTCCTTGATATCGCAATATGTCCTTAAATGCAACATTTCGAGCTTCTATAAAACCTTGTTTAAATGCCTCGGAAAAAATTGTATTCCAATATTCATTTCTGATTATTATTGCGGAAGCCCCACTTTTTTCGCTTGAAAATTCTTCGCCCCATGGGTCACCCACTGTGATGTCTGCTTTATTGGCTAGAGGATCATCACAAATCGTGCATCGGGTAGTCCGACATTTGCTCAAATGCTTATTCCAGGCTTCCAAGTAAGGCAGTTTGTATTTTTTCCCATCTTGAAGCTCAATATAAAAAAATCCCGGCCAGCCGTTACCTCTAAATTTTATCTTTACTATACTATTTTTATCTACTTCAAGACTTCTTAATAAATTATAAATTCCTTTTCTCGTAGGAGTACAGTCACACATTAAACCAATTTTTAAGACAACAATACTTTTGAATTCAGCGTATATTTTTTGTATATTATGGACACCTTCAATATCGCATGGCTTTCCTACAAAAGCATATTTACCACTACAGTTGGCAAGTTCCTTAAGCCCGATGCAATTAGAGGAAGGTGAATATCGTGATCCCATAGATTCTAAAATAGCTTCTCTTGTTTTTGCAAGAATTACTTCATTTAGCAAGGGAGATTTTTGATTTTGCCTCACACAGATTGCCCCATCAATATATTTATGCTCTAATAAGAAGATTAAAAAACCTGTTATAAATCCTCCTGATGCACTCGAATACCTTATTTTCTCATCCTTTGAATAAGCAATCTTGCATTGAACCTGATCCTCGTTTTCACTCAAATCGGTACCCGTCAGGAACCTATCTAAAAAACTGTTTCCCGGACACACTCTCATGCATTCCCCACAGTTGATACATATATCTCCACGAATTGATGGATAATTAACCAGCAAGCCTTCCACAATACTTATGCATCCTGTGGGACAAACAACAGCACAGGCACCGCAGCCAGAGCAACAATTCTTTTCTATTATCCATTGAACATTTTTCAAACTTATGCAACCCCTGTTTTTAATACGTTCAGAATGTTAAAAATTCACTATTATAATGGTTGTGTCCTGCTTCTAGAACCGAATTCTGTTGCAGGGCGCTAGCCTCCTGTCCTTCTCCGACAGCGTCGGCTCCCCGATCCCCCGGAGCGGCCACTCAATCCCGATCCCGGGATCATTCCAGAGGATCCCGCCCTCATCCTCGGGATGGTAAAAGTCGGTGCACTTGTAGGCGAATTCCGCTTCCTCCGAAAGCACAAGGTAGCCGTGGGCAAAGCCCGGCGGAATATAGAGCTGCTTTTTGTTTTCCCCGGAAAGGACCAGGCCGAACCACCTTTTGTAGGTGGGAGAACTCTTTCGGATATCGACGGCCACATCAAAGACCTCTCCGGAAATGACTCTGACCAGCTTTCCCTGGGGATGGTTTTTCTGAAAGTGCAGTCCCCGCAGCACCCCCTTGACGGACCTGGACTGGTTGTCCTGCACAAATACCTCCTTGAGCCCTGCGGCCCTAAAATCCCTGTAGTTGTACGTCTCCATGAAATAGCCCCTCTGGTCCTGGAATGCTCTGGGCTCTACAATATACAACCCTCTCAGCTCAGTCTCTGTAAAGTTGAACTGTCCCAAAAAGTTTACCTCCCGTCTTGCAAGCCGTATTGCTCCCTTAAGGCCGGCGCTTTTTGGCCCGGCAAATTTTCGGCGTGTCCAAAGCTTCCCCGGCTGCCGCCCTCCGTTTCGGGGAGCGGAGCTCCGGCAGCGTGTCAGTCTGCCTCTGTTTTTTTTGTCCCGTACATTTTGCTGTAGTATTCCTGGTATTCCCCCGAGGTGACGTGCCTCAGCCACTCTTTATTATCAAGGTACCAGTCGATGGTCTTCCGGATGCCGTCTTCAAACCGGGTTTCAGGAACCCATCCCAGCTCTTTTCTTATCTTGGTCGCATCCATCCCGTACCTCCTGTCGTGGCCTTTCCTGTCCTCCACATATTGAATCAGCGATTCGTCGATGGCCTTGTCCACATTGGCGCTCAAGTGGCAGAGGATGGTTTTCACGATGTCGATATTGGGCCTTTCGTTATTCCCGCCGATGTTGTACACTTCTCCCGGTTTCCCCTTATGCATCACCGCGTCGATGGCGGAGCAGTGGTCCTCCACATAAAGCCAGTCCCTTATATTGAGGCCGTCTCCGTATACGGGCAGGCGCCTTTTGTTCAGCGCATTGTGGATCATCAGCGGGATCAGTTTTTCGGGGAACTGGTAGGGTCCGTAGTTGTTGCTGCACCGGGTTATATTCACGGGCATTTTATATGTGTCGAAGTACGACTTGACAAACAGGTCGGCCGCCGCCTTGCTGGCCGAATAAGGGCTGTGCGGGTCCAGAGGGGTAGCTTCGGTGAAAAGGCCTTCACTTCCCAGGGATCCGTACACCTCATCGGTAGATACCTGTATAAATTTTTTCCCCTCCTTAAACCCCATTCCGCCTTCCCAGCTGTTTCTTGCGGCGTTCAGCAGGGTCATGGTCCCTAGAATATTTGTCCCGGCAAATATTTCAGGGTTCAGGATGCTCCTGTCCACATGGCTTTCGGCTGCAAAATTGATCACATAATCGATTTCATAGTGGGAGAACAGGCCTTCCACCAGTTCCCTGTCGCAAATATCCCCCTGAAAAAAACTGTAATGGGGATGGTCCTCCACACTTTTCAAATTCTCAAGATTTCCTGCATAGGTCAGCTTGTCGAGATTGACGATCTTATAGTCGTTATACCTGTTCAACATGTAGAGGATGAAATTGCTCCCGATGAATCCGGCCCCTCCCGTAACAAGCAGTGTTTTCATGCGCCCACCTCTAGCTTTTCTTCTTTTTTGCGGATCAAACCCAGTTCCATTCCTCCCACCAGATCATTGGCGTAGGACAGGCTTTCAAAGGTCCCCGCGTCGGTCCACCAGCCCTTTAGGGGATCACTGGTGAGAATACCCCGCCGGATATACTCGTTGTTGACGTCCGTAATTTCAAGCTCCCCCCGGCTGGAAGGCTTTAAGGTCTTTATTATGCTGAACACGCTGCTGTCGTACATGTAGATCCCGGTAACGCAGTAGTTGGACTTTGGGAACTTGGGCTTTTCCTCGATGGACACCACTCTGCTCCCCGCCAGTTCCGCCACACCGTACCGCTGGGGATCCTCCACCCACTTGATCAATATTTTGGCGCCTTTCTCCTGCGAGGCAAATTTGTCCACATAGCCCCCGATATGGTCTTCAAAGATGTTGTCCCCCAGGATGACCACGCACCTGTCTCCGCCCACAAACCCCTCGGCCAGCCCCAGGGCCTGGGCGATTCCCCCCGCCTGGTCCTGGATCCTGTAAGTGAACTCCAGACCCATCTCGTACCCGCTTCCCAGGAGGTTGACGATGGCTCCCGCGTGTTCCTTCCCTGTAACAATAAAAATATCTTTTATCCCGGCTTCTTTGAGTTTATAAATGGGATGGTAGATCATGGGCCACCTTCCCACAGGCAGCAGGTGCTTATTTGTGACCTTGGACAGAGGATACAGCCTTGACCCCGTTCCTCCCGCCAGAATGATCCCTTTCATGCCGTTACCTCCCCCTTCAGATATTCCTCCAGCGAATCCTCCCAGTTCCTGAAGGTATTCAAATGAAGCTGTTTAAGCATATAATTGTCCAGTACCGAGTATTTGGGCCTCTTCGCCGGCCTGTTCAACTGTTCGGTGGTAATGGGCCTGACCTCGGCGCGTATTTTTTTGATCTCGAATATTTTTTTTGAAAACTCATACCAGCTGCACTCGCCCTCGCAGGTGGCGTGGTATGTCCCGTAGCTTCGGGCATGGATCAGGTTCAGGATGCACTTGGCCAGGTCTACGGTGCTGGTAGGCGTCCCTACCTGGTCATTGACCACATGCAGCACCTTTTTGTCTCCCGCCAGCCTGAGCATGGTTCTTACAAAGTTGTTGCCGTCGCCGTAAAGCCAGGCGGTCCTGAGTATGAAATGCCTGGGGTTGGCCTCCCTTACAAGCTGTTCCCCCAGGGCTTTGCTTCTCCCATAGCTGCTCTGGGGATTGATGGCGTCGTATTCCCTCCGGGGTGAGCGCCCTTCGCCGTCAAATACGTAATCGGTGGATATTTGCACGATTTCCGCTCCGATATTGCAGGCGGCGGTGGAAAGGTTCTGGGCTCCCGTGGCATTGATTTTGAAGGCCTCCGCTTCATTGCCCTCGCAGGCGTCCACATTGGTGTAGGCCGCACAGTTGATGATCACCTGGGGCTTTTGTTCAGATACAAGCCTGAAAACCTGGTCCCGGTCGGTGATGTCCAGGCTGTGGACATCGGTCTCCACCACCTCATATTCCCCGTTCCTCTGATTCAATTGTCGGGATATTTCCTTGCCAAGCTGGCCTCTGCAGCCTGTCAGCAGAATTTTCCTCATCCTGCGGCCTCCTTTTTGCTAAAAAAGGCAAGGCTTCGCCCCTGAAGGCAGCAAAGCCGCAACTGCCCCATTTTCCTCAATCTCAGGTTTGCAAAACCCGCCCTATGTCCTCTTCGCCCCTCATCCCTGCCGAAACACTGGATTCAGGGCTCGGATTCTTCTATGCCGGCTGCACCATGGAGATGCTCAGATCCACCACCCTGGATTCACCGATAAAATTCAGCCTTACTTTGGCCCGGCCCTTTCTCTTGTCCACCGACTGGATCAAGCCCTCCAGCCCCAGCAGCGGGCCGTCGGTGACAATGATTCTTCCGCCCTCCATCAATATGCTGGAGCTTCCCATAATTTCCCCGTTGCACATGAGCCTTTTAATCACACCGATTTCATGGTCCGCTATTTCCAGCAGACCTGATTTGTCTTTTAGGACCTTGATCAGTCCGGGAACTCCCTTGAGCGAATAGTAGTCCTCTACTTCCATGCGGCCGTTGACCAGCACATACCCGGGAAACAGGGTCCTGATTTTGGTCTCCCACAGCCCCTGCTTTTTTTCCCTCAGCCTGCGCTTGGGCACCAGGATGTTAAACTCCCTGTTCCTCAGCCTGAACCGGAGGCGCTCCTTTACCCTGTCCTCCTCCCCGGTCATGACAAACAGGGCGTACCACCTGTCCCCGGGCTTTTCTAAAAAGGGGTTCCCTCCTGTCCCGCCCTCTGCCTCAAAGGGCCGGTGCTTTCCTGAAACTCTCCTGCTGCTCATGATTCGCTCGCTGTCGCTGTAAAAACCCTTCAAATTCATTACGGTCAACCTCCAACCTCCTCCCCCGCTTGGGCCTGTGCCTTCAAAACGCCCGGCTGTCTCCCAGCAGTACGGGAATGGTCTTCAGTATGATCTTCAGGTCGTATTTGAGGCTCCGCTCCCTGATGTACTTCATGTCCAGGCGCACCATCTCTTCAAACCCCAGGTCATTTCTGCCGCTGATCTGCCACAGGCCCGTCAGTCCCGGCTTCACCGAAAGCCTTAAGCTGTGCCATGCCTCATACTTCACTACCTCCCGGACAATGGGAGGCCTGGGGCCCACCAGGCTCATTTCCCCTTTCAATACGTTGAATAGCTGGGGAAGCTCGTCAATACTGGTTTTTCTGATGATTTTTCCCACCCTTGTAATTCTCGGGTCGTTTCTTATCTTGAACATCTGTCCGCTGACCTCGTTTTTGCTTTCCAGGTGTGTGAAAAGCTGCTCCGCATCCGTCACCATGGAGCGGAATTTGTACATCTTAAAGACCCTGCCCCGAAAGCCGTTTCTTTCCTGTGAAAAAATCACCGGTCCCGGCGAGTCCAGCTTTATGGCAACCGCCGTAACCAGCATCAGGGGGGAAAGCAGGATGAGTCCCCCCAGGGCGGCTATAATGTCCAACAATCTTTTTATTGCAAGGTATGTATTCGATACATTGAGAAAAAGCGATCTCTGGTCCACTGTCCTGCTGATAGCCAGTTGTACGTCCCTCACCACAATACTCCTTCTCCTCCGGACCCGGCCTCACAAAGTGTCCTCTCATATGATGTTGAAAACCGTTTCCTCTGCTTCATTGACGATGGCCTCCGCGTTTTTGTGGAACAGCCGGTCTGCATATTCTTTTCCCGCCCACCGGCACACACTATTGTAAGCTTCCCCGTACCAGGCGGCATAATCCCTGGCGTAATGGGCATCCGATGCCACAAAGTCCACCAGGTCCATTTTGACAAGTTGCTTGACAAACCTCCTCACATGCCTTCCATAAACCCCCGCAATGCTCGCTGCATCCACCTGTACAAGGCATCCCGTCTGCCTGAAGTCCAGAAGCCTTCCGAAATTCTTGAGAAAGGTCCTGTTTCTTTCGGGATGGGCAATGATAGGGGTAATGTTATCCAGCTGCAGCTTATAAATGGTCTCGTGTCCGTAGACCGGTACGCCGCTGAAGGGGAATTCAAACAGCAGGTAACTGGTATTGTTGAGGGTCAGCCTTTTTTTGGTCTTGTTGATCAGGGGAACATTAGGGGTTATGAACACCTCATATCCCAGTTTGATTTCCACATCCATATTCCTTACCCTGTGGACCAGCTCCTGGTAGCTGTCATAGACGTTGTCCCCATTAAATATGTTTTCCTGAAAGTGGGGAGTGGCGATAATCACTTGAATTCCCAGCCTCTCGGCTTCACGCACCATCTTTACGGATTCTTCCAAATTGGAAGGCCCATCGTCCACATTGAACAGCACATGGCTGTGAATATCGATCATTTCCTCATCCCCTTGCCAGTTCTTTTCTCGCCACTTCCTTATTGGGCATTTCCTTCTTTGCCCCCTGTTCTTTGAAAGCCATGACCTTGCTGTCCGCCGGGACTTTTATCTCCCCTCTCCTTTTCCCGGAAAATATTTTTTTCAGGCGGCTCAAAAATCCCCTCTCCCTGCTTTTGGAGTTTCCATAGTTATAGTAATAGTTGTAGTAGCTCCGGTATTCATTTTTGGCCATTTTGTTCAGCACCACCCCCAGGATGCGGGCATTGACCTTTTCAAGCTGCTCCTTCACCCTCCGGGCACTAGGGTATTCCACCGCATTGGATTCGATTACCAGCAGGGTCCCATCGGTCTGCCTGGCAATCAGGGCGCAGTCGATGACGCTTCCCAGGGGAGGCGTATCGAAAATGACCATGTCGAACTGCTCGCTGACCGTTTGCATAAACTCAGAGAAACGGGCCGAACCGACGAGTTCTGCGGGATTCGGAGGCTTGGCCCCGCAGGAGATAAAATAAAAATTTTCTATGTTTGTCCTGTTGATTACCTCCTCAAGAGAGGCAACCCCTGAAATCAGGTTTGTCAATCCCCGTTTGTTCTCACTTCCCAGGTGTTTGGCCAGCATGGGCTTGCGCAGATCCGCATCGATCAGAAGGGTCTTCATCCCCGATTTTGCCAGGGAAATGGCGAGATTGATGGAAGTGGTGGTTTTTCCTTCTCCCGGGTTGCAGCTGGTGACGGCGATGGTCCTTATTTTTTTATCAAAGCCGCAGAATTGAAGGTTGGTCCTGAGCACCCTGTAAGCTTCCTCTACGGGGGTGTTCAGCTGGTCTTTAACTACATGTGTTTTTTCGGTCATGTTTTGAGTCCCCTTATTTTATATTAAATACAGGTATGGTTCCTAAAACCGTCAGATCAAGATATTTTTCTATGTCCTCGCTGGTTTTTATTGTATCGTCCAGGTACTCCATCAGGAATGCAATACCCACGGCCGCCATGAGCCCTGCGAAAAACGCTACGGCTATATTGACCCCCGGCCTTGGTTTCACAGGTTCGCTCGAAGTTTGAGCCCGGTCCACGATGCTGACATTCTCTACCTTCATCAGGTCCACAACCTTGTTTATAAACACTTCCCCCACCTTGTCCGCCAACTGCGCCGCCCGTTGGGGGTCTTTGTCCTGAACCTTGATCTCTATGATTCTGGTGTCGTTTTTGGAATTGACGCTGATATTGGACGCCAGGTCCTCCAGGGTGAGGTCCTTGATGCCCAGCTCCTGTATGACGGTGCTTGTGACGGTCCTGCTTTTCACCAGCTCCCTGTAATCCTTCACCAGGTACTGTCCCGTCATGATGTCATTGTACGCGATGGGGGACTGGCTGTCGGCCTTTTTATTGATCACGTAGAGGGTTGTATCCGCCTCATACACCTTGTCCAGCACGCAAAGGCTCACATACCCGCTGGCAAGTGCCGCCATCAGCGGCAATGCGATAACCATCCATATTCTTTTGTAGATAATGCTGAAATATTGCTTCAACTCCACTCTAATTCCCCCCTGCGAGTCAGTTTTTAATATAATTGTATCCATTAATGTAAAAATATGAGAAGTTTAATGCTTGGTTTAGATTATAATACCTTCGCAAGCCATTTGTAAACCCAAAGTTTTCCATATTTTCCTTCCTTTTTTGCCGGCATTTTTCAAAAACCTCCTTTTAATGAACCGGATGCCCGAAAGATTCTGCGGTAAACCAAAAAATTATGTAAATTCCTGCGGCCAAAACACGCCCATAGCACTTTAAGACCATTCCAAAGCAGCCCCCAAAATGGAAAGCCTTTGGGAAAGGTCCTTTAAAACTCCTTTCAACGCTGTCGGAGCCGGCGCAGAACAGACGGACGGGCCCGAAATCCCGGCACACCTCAGTAATCGGGGTCAAACTGCCTTACGGCCCTCAGCACCCGCAGATAGATGTACTGCCGGCAGTCGTGGTCCAGGTACAGGCACTCCTTGCCCCTGCCGTCTTTCAGGGTATACATACTGTACAGGTTGATATAGTCCTCATACTTCTCCAGGATATCCATCAGGGAAGTTTCATCCCCCAACCGGCTGGAAAAAATCTCGGCGATGCTCGGACGCTTATGTGCCATAATGTCGGTACTTTCTTTCGCTGGAATTGAGGTGGCTTGAAAGCTTGTGGAAAGCTTTGTTGTTCAGCTTTTTCACCTGGGTTTCACTGATCCCCAGCAGCCTTGATATGCGCGGAACGGTGTACTTAAGAAGGCAGCGCATATAGATGACCTCCTTCTGGCGGGTGCTCAGGCTGCGGAGGGCTTCAAAAAGCAGGTCGTTGGAAATTGTATCCTCAAACTCCATGATGGCCTCATCCAGGCTGGAGCTGTACAGGAGAATATCCTCCACCTTTATTTCCCGTTCCCCGGGTCCTGCTACCGGGATGTCCACATCAGCTTCTCCCATGAGAATTTCACGCATGTTTCTTTTTTGTTTCTGGCGGTCGAAATCCCTCCGCGCCTTCCGTATTGTACTTTTAATATACGCGTCAAACATTTTTTCAATTTCTTCATCTTTTTTTTTCATTTTTACCAATAAAAAACCTCCTCTTTTTCCCCTCTATAAAGTAAATGGAGCGAATAGGTACAAAACGGTAACCCCTTTATAAAAAAAATGATATTCTGGAAATATTGATGTCCTTTTAATATAATATAACTTCCGCTCCACTCCCTTACAGTTTCCATAAAATGATTACCAAGGAGCTATGGTTTTATCCGGAAAGTCAATTTTTATGAATGATTATAAAACAAAAGGTAATAATAAAAATAAAAATATGCAAAGGAGTTGTTGTAATGAATAGAACACCCTTAGATAGAGTGGCTTTAGTAGTGGTAATCATCGGAGCATTAAACTGGCTGCTGATAGGACTGTTTCAATATGATCTGGTTGCCGCAATCTTCGGAGGGTCCTCAAGCTTTGTAAGCAGGATTATTTATACTATCGTAGGACTGGCAGGATTATATAGCATTACCCTATTGTTTAGGGAGCAGGTTCCTGTTAAGGATTAGGCTTTTCCACCCGGATATCGGAGCCGTATTAGTACCTGCCGTTAGCAAGCAGGTACTAATATAAGTCCGTTTATACAGCCTAATACTGCCCATTTTCGCAAGCCTGATTCTATTCGCAATTCTATCTATCATCCTGTTCTCCTCCTTGAGCTGCTTGCAGCACATACTCCCGTTTTTTCATGCGGATTTAGCCTGGAAATCCATACCACAACAGAAACATGGGCCAGCAAAAAATCTCTTAATAAATTTTGCAAAACATGCTATAATTTAAGCAGCAAATGGGAAGAAGGGATATGTTTATGCCGTTATCGAGAAGTCATTATGAGGATAAGTACTTTTTTAACGAGTACGACGAGCCTTTTGACATTGCCGCCCTGATCGCGGAGGAAAAAATCCAGCAGGCTATAAAAAACGGAGATTTCGATAATCTGTCCTGTAAGGGCAAGCCATTGGAGCTTGAGGACCGGACTTTCGTACCCAAAGAACGGCGCATGGCCAACAAGGTTTTGAAAAACGCCGGATTCCTGCCTGTAGAAATGGAGCTGAAAAAGGAAATCTATGCCCTCGAGAAGCAAATCGAAGGCTGCAAGAATGAGGGTACCAGAAAAAGCCTGTTAAGGGAATTGAGCGAAAAAACCGCCAGATGCGGCATGCTTATGGAAAGAATCCCAAAGAAATGAAATCCAAGGGGCCGGTTCCTACGTCTTTGTTTTCATACACGCCGCTATTTTCAAATGGAGACGAATAATGCGAACCGGGGAAGCAGGAATATCCTGCCGCGGAAGGCCTTCACGCCAAAGGCAGCATGAAGAGCATCTTTTCAGCTCACCATGCTGCCTTTTACAGTGATTAAAAACGCATTTTAAAAAATACAGGCGCGGATAGGACGGTGGTAGTTCCTAGACGGTGAATTTCTTAATGCTGTCCAGCAGTTGATTGGCAAGGTCTGTCAAATGTCCGGCGGAATCGGCAATTTGGCGAATCACCGAAGCCTGTTCCTGTGTGGATGCCGACACTTCTTCGCTGCTGGCAGCGGTTTCTTCCGAGATGCTGGCCACATCGCTTATAACCTCTCCTGCCTCTCTTGCTTGATTTCTCAATGAGTTGGATATGTCGGCGACTTTCCTTATATTCTCATTAATGGCGGAAACCGCTTCGGAAATATTCTCAAAGGCTGTCACCGTATCGGCCAAGGCTTTTGCCTGGTCATTCACCACCACTTCCACTTTGCCCATTTCCATCACCGCATGAGCCACCCCGGACTGGACTTCCTGGATAATGGACTGTATTTTTTCAACCGACATGTTGGACTGTTCGGCCAGCTTTCTTATCTCTTCCGCTACCACCGCAAAGCCCCTTCCCTGCTCTCCGGCACGTGCCGCTTCAATAGCGGCATTCAGCGACAGCAGATTGGTTTGCTCGGATATACTTTTTATTACCTCCAGTATATCGCCTATCTCCGCTGATTTTTCGGAAAGAGCTCCAATGGCATTGGACACCTCCAGGGATACCTTCTTGTTCTCATCCATTTTTACTTCCTGGTACTCTACCGATTTTTGGCCGGCTTCCACGGTGACCTTCGCCTTTTCCGCCATTTCTTCGGATTTGGACATCTCGCCGGCTATATTGTCCAGGCCCTTGACAACCTCAATAATTTTTATATTTCCTTTTTCGGTGGAAAGCGCTTGTTCCGTCGCGCCCTTTGCCATATCGGAAACCGCCAATGCAATCTGCTCCGAGACCTTGCTCACTTCTTCGGAGGAAGCCAGCATTTCCTGGGAAGCAGCAGCCACATCTTCTCCCATACCTTTCACCCTCGTTATCACTTCTCTGAGGCTTTCAAGCATACCGGAAAAGCTATTGCCAAGCTGTTCCACTTCATCCTTTGTTTTCGGCACATGCACTTTCTGGGTCAAATCTCCCGAGGAAACCGCATACGCTGTCTTGGACAATTCCTTTAGAGGATTTGCAAGGGACCGGCTGAATATAAAACCGGCAATGGACGCGGTAACAACGCATACAAGCGCAATAAGAATTACTGTCAGCTTAAGTTCATTTACAGGCTTCATATAGTCCTCAACGCTGCAGGCGGCAAAAACATAGAGATTTTTTTGGGTGTTGGGCGTATAAGCCATTACCTTTTGAAATCCTTTTATATTGCAGAATACGTAGCCCGCCTTCCCCTGCTGCATCGTTTCAAACGCTTTTTTGGTGCTTCCGTTTTCCTTTTTCATGTCCAACTGATATACCATATCCGTGTTTGTATAAGCAATTAATATTCCCTCGTTGCTTAAAACACCGAAATCATACTTTATTCCCTCATTTCTTTTAACAAGCAGCTCGGTTAACTTGTTGAACTGTATGGGAGCTTCGAACATTCCGATAAATTTCTTATTGGCATCAAATATAGGCACATAGATGACTATTACAGGCTGCTGGTTATTGGGAGACTGGATTACGGCGCTCACGGATATGTCCCCGGTTTTTTTAGAATAATCATAGTCCGCATTGGATTCACTGCTGTCCCTGCCAACGGATTTGCCGTCAATGGCATCCATAATTTCTATTCCTGTATAGTCCGCATAGAAAAGGTTTTCAAACATTCCGTCGCTTTTTGCTTTAATATTCTTCAGGCGATCGGCCACAAGCTTCTTTCTTTCGTTCATCTGAGCTGCCGGGATTTTTGCCGCTTCACCACTGCTTATGTCTGTGAGGATTCGCACTGCTTCCGGTTCATATGCTATGGAGTAGGCATCTCTCTTAACACCCTCCAGGGCTTCATTTAACAAATCCAGCTTGATACCCACACTGTTTTCCATGTGTGAAATTGTCTCCCTTTGAACAGTACTGGAAAAGTTCAAGATTCCGACTACCCCCAATACCGAAAGGGGTATAATGACAAGCAACAGCGTCATCGATATAAGCTTAATAAAAATACCGAATTTACTAACATTCTTTTTGTCCATAATCTCACTCCTTCTGATATGTTGTTTTTTGCAGCCAAAGAAACACCGTATCATGCTTCAATAATTATTAAATCCCTCCCAGCAAAGCTATTTGCGAAGCGCAAGAGTTTCCATCTCCAGCAGCAGAACTCTTTTATGGAGCCAAAATAGTTGGAGCACTGGCTATCATAAAGTTTAAGGGTGTAATCTGGTGAACAAAAGCAAAATGAAATAAAACAGGACTGGCAACACAGCTTAAGGAAAACAGTTGAACCAAAAAAGAAAGGATGCTTTTCTACAGTAAAAGAAATGCTTTTACGGAAATCAGAGGTGCCGTAATATTCACGATTTCCCAAAAGCACCGCACTTTAGAACCGAATTTTTCCGGTTGCTCCAGCACCTTTAAGGCCAGCCGTTTTCCCACCGGCTATTTGTCAGCTTTAAGCGTGTTCTCTCTACACACAAAATTTTTAAAGATGGGAATATACTTTTTAATTTGTCCTCAAAATAGAGCCGATATAGACTATGGTTGTCAAAGAGCAGCGCAATACGTTCCTGTATCCGGCACTATCGCCAATTTACAAGCATAAATAACCATCTTTATTTGTTTTATGCACATTTATGCATATAATATTACCATCTTGGAAATATGTCAATATTTGCCGTAATGCCTGTCAATGAACTAATACAAATTACATTCAAATTATATTCATTATAACCTTTTTTCTCCATTATTTGAAAAACTGCTGTATCCCTACCTCCCAATTTACCATCGCCGCTGCATTTTCCGACGGCTGAATTCTACCGAAAACACCGGCAAATATAATTAAAACCTCTTTATGCATTTTTTTCAAATAGGCATAAAGAGGTTTAACTCCCGTCTATCCTTATTCAAAGCCTTATAAATCCTGAAAGCCCTGATTGAACTGCTTTATTCATCTTGATCCCAGTTGTGGTACACGTTCTGTACATCGTCCATGTCTTCCAGATGTTCTACCAGCTTATCCATAAGCTCTATCTGCTTGGGATCCGTCAATTTCGTCATGGTGGCAGGAATCATGGATATTTCCGCTTCAATAAATTCATAACCCTTTTTCTCGAGAGCTTCCCTCACCTTTGAAAACTCATCGGGGTCGGTCAGGATCTCAAAGTACTCATCTTCCACGTTGAAGTCCTCCGCCCCTGCATCCAGGGCCTCCATCATAAGGTCATCCTCATTTTGCTTATCGGTCTTTTCAATAAGGATGACCCCTTTTTTGCTGAACATAAAGGAAACACAGCCTGTAGTCCCCAGATTGCCGCCGAATTTGTCGAAATAGTGCCTTATATCTCCCGCCGTCCTGTTCCTGTTGTCCGTCATGGTCTCAACAATTACGGCAACTCCGCCCGGCCCATAGCCCTCATAGGTTATTTCCTCGTAGCTTGTACTATCTACATCGCCCGCCGCTTTTTTTATGCTTCGCATTATATTATCATTAGGCATATTGGCCGCCTTAGCTTTGGCAATTACGTCTTTGAGCTTGGAATTTGCCTCCGGATCAGGCCCGCCCTGCTTGACTACAACTGCAATTTCCCTCCCGAGCTTGGTAAAAATTTTGCCCCTCTGCGCATCCGACTTTTCCTTTTTATGCTTGATATTTGCCCATTTTGAATGGCCCGACATACAGTAAATACCTCCCTGGTGCTTTCTAACATCCTTTAAATGCTTCCACTGCAATTATAATATTAAATATAAAATTAATAAAGATTTTTCTCATAAAAATTAAAACACACAAATGCCCGGGTCACGAAATCCGAATGGGTTCCTTACATAAAAGCCTTACTATTTCCGCTGCTTCCTCGTCTACAACCCTGTAGCATATTTCCAGGCCGTTTCTTTCCCCGCTTATGATCCCTGCCGCCTTAAGCCTGATCAAGTGCTGGGAAACCGTAGATTGCGGAATATTAAGGCATTCCTGCATTTTTGTTACATTGCACTTATTATCAAGCAAGCCTCGGATGATGCATAACCTGTGAGGATGTGCCAGTGCCTTTAATTTCTCCGCCTTTTCCTCGTATTTTTTCAAATCGATCACTATGACTCCTCCTGTATTGGATAGCAGGGTTTATAGGATGAAAGGCAAGGCTGGGGTTGAGGCCTATGAAAATGCGGATTATTTTCCTTCCATCAACCCGGCCTTTAAATCTTTCGGTCAACTGCGTTTACCTATGTTTCCCCGTGCCTATTTGTATTTTATATTTTTGCTATTATCTTATCAGGCCTTCTGTAAGGATTCAACCCCTTGGAAGCTAAAAAAGTACGGCGCCGTCTCGCCCTGCCCTTTTCCCCGCCGATCCTCAATCGTACAGGTTTTCATTGGACTGTTTCTGTACGGCCGGCTGGTAGGTCTTATATCCTCCGCTGAGGTTCTTCACATGATTGAATCCGTTTTGCGCCAGTATCCTGTAAGCCAGATACCCTCTCAGGCCTACCTGGCAAAATTCGTATACTTCTTTGTCCTTAGGGATCTCATCCAGTCTGTCCCTCAGCTCGTCTACCGGAATATTGACCGCCCCTTCAATGGTGCCCATGCCGTATTCCATTGGCGTCCTTACATCGATCAATACGGCTTTATCCCTATCGATGCTTGCAACCTCATCCCAGTGAAATACCCGGCAGTCTCCCTTGAGTATATTGGCCGCCGTAAAGCCTGCCATGTTCACCGGGTCTTTGGCCGATGAATACGGAGGTGCGTACGCCAGCTCCAGCTTTTCAAGGTCATATACCGTCATTCCCGCTCTTATTGCCGTTGCGATTACGTCAATCCTCTTATCGACTCCCTCACTGCCTATAATTTGGGCTCCCAGGATCTTTCCGTCCTTTTTGCCGAACATCAGCTTGATGGACATGAGCATGGCACCCGGATAATAGGTGGCGTGGGAAGGGGAGTGGGTAAAGGATTTTTCATATTCGATGCCGTTTTTCTTTAAAGTGCGTTCATTATTTCCGGTGATGGCTACGGTTAGGTCAAACACCTTCACAATGGAGGTGCCCTGGACTCCTCCGAATTTTTCTTCAAACCCGCAAATGTTGTTTGCCGCTATCCTGCCCTGCTTGTTTGCAGGACCCGCCAGCGGTACAACAGCCGTACTGCCGTTTATAAAATCCTTAACCTCAACCGCATCCCCCACCCCATAAATATCCGGGTTTGAGGTACGCATATATTCATCCACCACAATACCGCCCGTTGTCCCAACCTGAAGCCCCGCTTCCAAAGCCAGCCTGGATTCAGGTCTGATCCCGATACCCATGAGGATCATGTCCGCCTTCAGCTTCTTTCCGCTGTTTAACTCTACAACCGTATGCGAACCCGCATCAATAAGTGATTTAACCGCATCCTTTAAATATAATTCCACCTTTTTTGACTTCAAATGCTGGTGGACAATGGCCGCCATTTCAAAGTCCAAAGGCCCCATCACATGGTCCGCAAGCTCCACAACCGTTACCTTCACGCCCAGGTTGTAAAGATTTTCCGCCATTTCCAGGCCGATAAACCCTCCTCCCACAATCACGGCCCTTTCAGGCTTGCTGCCGTCTACATAATCCTTGATTCTGTGGGTGTCGGCTATGTTTCTAAGGGTAAAGACCCTTGGAGAGTCAATCCCGGGTATGTCGGGCTTCACGGGATCTGCGCCGGGGGAAAGGATAAGCTTGTCGTAAGTCTCGGTATAGGTCCGGTCCTGTACCCTGTCATGTACAACAACAGCCTTTTTGTCCGGCATTATCCGGGTCACTTCGCTGTTAATGCGCACGTCAATCCTGAATCTCTGCTTCATGCTTTTAGGAGTTTGTACGAGCAATTTATCCTTTTCCTTTATGACATCCCCTATATAATACGGGAGCCCACAGTTAGCAAAGGAAATATGCTCTCCCTTTTCCAAAAGTATAATTTCGGCGTCCTCCCTAAGCCTTCTAAGCCTCACGGCAGCACTGGCACCGCCGGCTACCCCACCAACAATCAACACTTTTAACGGCATTTTGACTACCCCCATTCAAAATAAAAAATATTTTGTGGAATTCCTCAGCTCCATGGAATTCAAACATTTATTGTTATATTATAATATTACAATATAATAGTTGCATTGTCAAATAAATCTCAAACAGGTGAATTTTCTCCAGAGGCAGGAACAGGTAGAATTTTCTCCGGTGTAAAAGCCTTGTCCGGGAAATGACAGGATAAAAAATCGGAAATTGCTTGAAATGAGGACAAAACGGCCCACTATTTGTTCATACCGCTTTAATGAATTGTGAGATAAAAGCGTTACAAGCTTTCAAATAGCTTTTGTGTACCTGTCCGCAAAACTGCTGGCGCAATAGCTTTCAGGCTTTATTTTTGGTACGAAATTCAGTCCCTTGACCATTCCCACCATTTCATTGATCAGGGTTTTGGTCTCCCCCTTGGTCCCCACATCGATATGAAACTCAAAGGCAACTCCCTTTGAGTGGTCTCTGCTTTTGACACACCGGTGGATGTTGGCGATTTTCTCATCGTCAAACAAATAAGCCAGTTGAAGACTGGCACAGGTCTCCAGGTAGATTTTCTCCCTTAAATTTTTAATAGGTCTTGCGATTTCACTTTTGTGGAGAAATCCGATGGCACCCTTTCCTATCCTGTGTACATGGATACATGTCACAAAAACGGTCCTGCTGCCCACCTGTGAATCCGTCCCTATAGAAATCTTATAGGAGCTGTTCACATCACTTTTAATGAAATCTATAATTTCCTTATAAACCTCATTAAAAGTCAGGTGGTCCTTTCTTAGGCTTCGAAACACTGTGGATTCATCAAATACAAGGCTGTTGCCAAGAAGCATTGTTCTCCCTCCCTTTCCCATAAGCTGCATGTTTTGCAATATAGATATGGGACTTTAGAAGTCCACTATCTTTACTCCCTTTACAAAATTTTCCCTAAAAAAAATCCTGTGACTGCATACCGTCACAGGGACACTTTCAGATGTGGGATTTCCGGCTTAAAAAGACAGTATGGGACCACCACCTAAAAATTAAAACAGATTTTCCCGTGTTTCCCACATTCTATTCCTCCCGTCAAAAATTAATTTAATGGTACCATAGGAATAAATCAAAATCAACTTGCATTTTTTTCTTTTTAAGTTAAGTTTCCATTCCTATGCATTTCCCGCACATAAACGGAATGGTGAAAAGCTAAACAGCCTAAAGGCTTCTTATATAGTCCCCCATCCTTTTTCCGGCCATGGCTCCCTGTCCTACAGCCGTAGCGATCTGCCTAAGCCCTCCCGTGCAGTCTCCGGCGGCAAACAGTCCCTCCAGGTTGGTCTGCTGATACTTATCAACCACAATGGAATCCCCATCGGCCAAAACTCCCAGTTTTCTTGCAAAGTCGGAGCTTGAAGCGCTTTCATAAGCTACAAATATACCGTCAATGTCTTCACTGGTCCCGTCATCGAAGTGTATTCTCTGCAAGAAATCAGAACCGCTCACCCTTGTCACAGGTTTGGCATTGATTTTAAATTCCTTTATATTATCAATATATTTATCGCTTAACTCAAGTTTCCTCCCGTTTGTAAAAATGGTGATATCTTTTGTGTACGCCAGGAGTTCCAGTGCCTCATGCACCGCATAGTCCTTATAGCCCAGCACCCCAACCTTCAGGTTGTTATAAAAAAATCCGTCGCAGGTGGAGCAATAGCTAACGCCCTTGCCCACAAATTCCTTCAGGTTTTCAATGCTGATTTTTTTTCTCACCTGTCCCGTTGCAAGAAGTACAGCTTTGGATGAATACGTATCTTTGCCTGTGGTTACCTCGAAGAAGTCGTTTTTTTCTATGGCGATCACTTCGTCGTCGATAATATCCACTCCCAGCCTCAAAGCCTGCCGTATACCCGCTTCCAATATATCCTCGCCCTTCACTACACCGGCGAAGCCGAAATAATTCTCTACTTTTAAGGCTCTGCGGAGCGCACTGTCATCTTTACCGATAATCAGGGTTTTCAGGTTGCTCCTTGCGGTATACAGGGATGCGGAAATACCGGCAGGCCCTTTTCCTATGATAATTGCGTCATACATAGCCCATACACCCCCATAAACCCATTTTACCTTCTATTGATGTACTTTTCAACCATGATGCCGGCGATTACTCCGTCACTGACTGCAGTGGCTATCTGGCGCACACTTTTTTCCCTCACATCCCCCGCCACAAATACGCCCTGTATATTGGTTTTCATATCCCCGTCCCCCGTGATGTAGCCGTATTCATTCATACCCACCACACCTTTAAAAAGGTGGGTCCTGGGCTGCATCCCAATGTAGATGAACAGCCCGCCCGTTTTTATCTCCCGGACTTCTCCCGTTTTTACATTTTCAATCACTACGCCGGTCACAAAATTTTCCCCCAGCACCTTTTTTACTATGGAGTCGTAGATTATGCTTATGTTCTGGTTTTTAAGAACGTCCTCCTGTATGGTCTTTTCCGCTTGAAATACATCCAGCTGATGCAGGATGGTGACATGCCTTGCATACCGGGTGAGGAACAGGGCTCCCTCCAGGGCGGAATTTCCTCCGCCCACAACCAGCACATCCATGTCCTGGTACATGGCCCCGTCACAGGTGGCGCAGTAGTGGACCCCGCGGCCCCTGAATTCCCTTTCGCCTTCTGCGGGAAGCTTCCTTGGCTCCGCCCCCGTGGCAATAATTACACTTTTTGCATAATAGTCGGTATCCTCGGTGCGGATTAATTTTTCCCCGCCCCATAAATTCACTTCAAGGATTTCCTTTAAGTCATCAATTTGTGCTCCGAAGTCCAAAGCCTGCCTCTTCATGTTCTCTACAAGATCGGTACCCCTTATGACCCCGTTTGTCCCCGGGTAGTTGGCCACATGAAAAGTGGTGGCAACCTGGCCTCCCGGTATGCCCTCGTCTACCACAACGGTATATAGCCTGGCCCTTGCGCTGTAGATTGCGGCGGACAGACCTGCAGGCCCTCCCCCCAGGATCAATACGTCGCAGTTGACCCTGCTTTTAAGCTTTGGAGGGCATTTGCCTCCCAGGACATTTTCCAGGGCACCGCCGAATTCGGACTTGCTGATATACCCGTTCAGCCTTGTGCAGGACTCCCTGCCGTCCTTAAAAAACAGGAGCGTAGGGCTGTTCTTCACATTAAGGCTTTCGGCCAGCCGCCTGTTCTGCTGCCTGAATACTTTTACAAACCTCATCCGGTCGCCGTACCCTTCGGCCATCCTGTCGAATATGGGTGTGAAGGCCGTACAGGGAGGACAGTCTTCCGAATAAAAGTAGACGGCCACCGGCTGTTCGCTTTTCAATACCCGGCCTTCAAAGCTTCCCTCATCTGCATAAATAATATTGCTGCCCATTTTCCGCCACTCCTTAAAACGATGGACCCTTTTTGACCTTGCTCAGTATAGTTTCCCTGTCTGTGGCCCCCACCATGTACTCCTTCAATGTCCCGTCCGGGTTTATTACTACAGTGGTAGGGTACCCGCTTATGCCGTATGCGTCGGCGGTTTTTCCCTCGGTATCCATCAAAACGGGCAGGGAGAGTTTTTGGGATGAAATAAACTTTTTGACCTTGTCGGCGCTTTCCATCACGTCCACCGTCAGGATGACCGCTTCATTTCCTTTCAGAAGCTCCTTATTGGCCTCCTCCAATTCCGGCATCTCCTCAATGCAGTAGGGGCACCAAGTGGCCCAGAAGTTGAGAAAAACCGTTTTTCCTTCGTATTCGGACAGTTTTACGGATTTTCCGTTCACATCCTTCAGTGTGAAATCGGGCACCTTGGCCTTACCGGCAGTTCCCTCCGGCTTTTTGGTATCTCTTCCTGTCTTCCCGGGATTTTGCGCCGTCTGTTTCTCCGCTGTTCCCGGGACAGGCTGTGCACCGGTCAAGGTCTTATTCTTGCTGTATATTGTATAGGAAGTCGCAAACACAGCGATTATAACAATTACCCATAGTATGATGCTAACCCGTTTTTTTATGACGACCGCCTCCTCGCCCTGGTCAAAATAGATCCATCTCAATAGAACAACGTGTTCAAGTATTTAAGATTGTCCGTATAAACCAATATTCCCGCCAATATTAATACAATTCCCGAAATCATATTAATTATTCTGCCGTACTTCGGTACCTGCCCCAAAGTGTTCCTTATCTTCTCAAAAACAAGGGAAGTCAGTATAAATGGAAGTCCCAAACCTGCCGAATAGACCAAAAGCAGCTTCATGCCCTCAAAAACCGTCTCCGAGCTGCCTGCCATAAGCAGAACCGAGCCCAGGAAGGCCGTCAGACAGGGGGTCCACGCAAAACCGAACACCATACCGAATACAATGGAATTAAAAAATTTCAATTCCCTAAATTCGTAATGAATCCTTTTCCCTAAATTGAGGAATCCCAGCTTAAATATACCCATAAAACTCAACCCGAAAACAACCATTAAAACTCCGCTGACCTTCCTGAAAACATCCAGATGGCTTTTTAGAAAAAAGCCCAGAGATGTGGCTGTGGCCCCAAGAATGACAAAAACGGCCGTAAATCCCAAAACAAAAGCAATGGAGTTTATAAAAAGCCTGTGTCCCGTAATTTTGGGCGGATTGTCCCCCCCGCCCTTTTCGCCGTAAGACAGTCCTGCAAGGTAGAAAAAATAAACGGGCAGTACAGGCAGTATACATGGCGAAATAAAGGTCAGCACACCTTCTGTAAAGCTGAGTATATAAGAAACATCCGTCATGCTTTTCTCCCGTTAGGAATACAATATTATACCCCATATGGGTATTATATCTTATAATTTTTTTCATGTCAATGAATAAGTACTGCTGAGGGAAAAAGGCTTTGCAGTGCGGACAGGCTGAGAGCTGAGAAGCTGAGAGTAATACACTGCACATAAACGGCCGGACATTATGGTTTAAATAAGATTTTATCCTTGATCATGCCTAATGTTCAAGCCGCAGCCTTAACCTAAATCCGGCTCATAGTTGTTCTTCAACCTATACCCTCAGCTCTCAGCGAGGCGGTAGCCTTACTCAGCCTCTCAGCCTGTAATGGGCTGCTGTGCATTATGCTCAAAAGCTGTCACACTTACCCTCCCTGGTGAGTATTATGTTGATGTGATAAAAAAGTGGAGTGATGGCTGTGACTTATTCAAGAGATATTTCCAACGACTCGAGTCTGTTGTTTTTTATATTGGTTTACCTGCTGCTTTTTTACGACAGCAGCTGCATAGGCATATTGAGGACCGGGGTTCCCAGGCCGGTGCCCCATGAGAAAGACTCGACGCCGCTGTTCTTTATCCTGGTTTTCCTCTTGTTGTTCTACCGGAATTGATTCTGTCCCCGGATCAACCCGGAACCTGTCGGATAGCGCCAGCAAAAACCGGAGGGGTATTAATCCGGTTTTTGTAACACTTTTTTTTACCGCTTCATAGTATAGTAAGGTAAAAATCAAGCGCTGGGGGTTATACCATGGGGTTTTCGAATAATCTTTTCAGAGGAGACAACGATGAAATATTTTTCTTTATAATTCTTTTCCTGCTGCTGTTCCTGAACAATGACCATATTAAAGGTCCATCTTAAATTAACTGTTGCGGTTTCATTGGAACCCATGCTTACTGGGGAAAATAGTAAAAAAAATATCATAACCAAAGAAGTGATTCATAGACTGTAGTACGTAGATAGTAAGCTGCTGCATCCACTACCAATCCAGTTACTTTATTACGTCTGCAGTCTTTATTTGTTCTAACCTTAAATCAATATTAAGAAAGGGTTGATTATTATGAATGATGCATTCACCAAAAAATTGTCCGAGGTACTGGGAAAGATGGATGAAAAGGTGCTCCAAGCCCAATTGGCATCCGCCATGGATATGCTGAAAAAAGGGAATACGGAAGAGCTGGCAAAAAAATTAGGCAAAATAGATAAGGAGGAACTGACAAAAAAATTAAACGAATTCGACGAGTCAAAACTCAACGAACTTGGCATAAGTAAGGAAGAGCTCAGGAGAAATATAAAAGATGTGGATTTTGACAAGCTGGCACAGCTCATCGGAGAAAATGGAGACCAATTAATAAAAAAAATAAAAGACATGATTAAATAAAATATGAATATATTTTATTATAACCATTTGGGGGAGTAGGAATGAATGATGACCTTAATAAAAAAATAAAACAGGTTGCAGATATGTTAAGTCAGGAAAACATGCCCGAGAATGTAAAGGAATTGCTCTCCCTTTTAACCAGCTCCGACAATAAAGACGAAAGCAGTCCAAAAGCGGTTCAAATGCCTGAGCGGAAGGATGACAAGCCAAACGGGAGCGAGTTGGAGGAGAGCCTTGATATGGTACGAAAGGTAACAAAGATAATGGATAGGCTGAATAACACTAAAGACCCCAGTATAAACCTCCTGCATTCCATAAAGCCTTTTTTAAACGCCAAAAGGCAGAAAAGACTTGACGGCTGTATAAAACTTATTCAGTTATCCCGCCTGTCAAGATTAATGGATGAGTCTGAAAAAGAGCAGAAAGGGGAATGAGTTATGGCTGATAGAAAAAACCAACCCGGCAGACGGAGATACTATTTGCCGGACACCAGCATCAAGGCGGATTTTCCCAATACTGACGGCAGCCCCGGTAAAAATTCCCTTGAGGAAGCCGTAAGCATCCCCCCTCCCAATGAGTTTGAAAGCATCGCCGAGAGGAAATTTGGACGAAAGCCTGTGCGCAGCAGCAGGCCAAACTTTTTGGATATCTTTAGACGCATTAAAGTGGATGAGATCATTCTGATCGGATTGATCTTTGTTTTATTGGATGAAGGCATCGAGGATGAACTCTTGCTGGTGGTGCTGGTATACCTGCTCTTATCCGGAAGGGAATGATAAAATGAAAGTGAAATACAATAGAGACCGGTTGCCGGTCTCTATTGTGATAAGTACATATTCCTGCAGGTCATTTACTTTCCGGGATAAATGCCGCCGTCTCCATGCCAGCCTGAACTACTTGGGATCAAAGTCCTCTCTGCCGAACCCGTCAAACAATAACAGGAACAGAATGATAAAGAATAAAATCGCACCGTTGTCAAAGTTGCCTTTACCGCCAAAAAAGCCCATACAATTTCCCTCCTAAAACCTGATTATTAAAATTACACTACATACTATTCAAAGCCGCTTTCTTTTGCTACAAGTCCAGCAAACTTTTATTCCACGGCAAGAAAATATTCAAATAATATATCACAAAACAGGTAAAAATAAAATTTGTGGTGTAAAAGGTTTTTCATAAAACATAAGCCTATGAATTAAGAAATTATGCAAAAGGAGAATTGACTTGAGGAAGAAAAGACTTTTACCTGTTTTTATTACCGTATTTCTAACTTTGATTGCATGCACCTCCATGCTGGTTTATAAAAGTGAGATTGCAGACTTGTACGGATTCAGCCGGGCCGCACTTTCGTACTACGGCTCCCAGGGTCAGGAAGTTATAAACATACAGGCCAAATTATACAATTGGGGCTATTACAAGGGTATCGTAGACGGCATCTACGGCTATGAAACCTATAAGGCGGTAAAGCTGTTTCAATACAAGAACGGCTTAACGGTAGACGGAATCGCCGGTCCTGAAACACTGGCGGCCCTCGGCCTTCCCACCGGCACCCAGGCCAGTTACTCCACCAGCGCGTCGGTGGACAAAGACACAAACCTCCTGGCCCACCTGATCTACGGGGAGGCCAGAGGGGAACCCTATGTGGGCCAGGTAGCGGTCGGAGGGGTTATTATGAACAGGACAAGGGACAGCCGGTTTCCGAAAACAATCGCCGGTGTGATATACCAGCCGGGCGCCTTTGATGCGGTGTCCGACGGCCAAATCAACCTGGAACCGGACAGTACTGCCTATAAGGCAGCAAGGGATGCCATAAACGGCTGGGATCCATCCGGCGGCGCCATTTATTATTTCAACCCCGCAACGGCCACCAGTAAATGGATATGGTCCCGGACTATCATAACCGTGATAGGAAAACACTACTTTGCAAAATAAGCTTCAAACGGCCGGACCAATGCCGCCTGAGAGTCCTCAGGCGGCATTGAGTTCTTCCCGGTGCGTTTTGAATGCCAAAAAAACATAGAACACAAGAGAGGAAAACAGAAGCGTTTTAAAAATCCAGTTTACAAAAAACAACATCATATTGACCGCCATGTTGGGTGGATTTTGCTGCCCCATCATTCCCTGCACATAGATGAACAGGAACTGGTAGACCCCATAGGCAATGTCCACAGCCACAAGCCTTGCGGCAAAACTCCAAAAAAAGGAGTCCACCGTGCGTTTGCCCCGCAGGAAGGCACCTTTTCCCACGTTCAATGCGGCGGGATACCAGAAAAACATGTAGGCTCTGAAAAACAGCAGGCCCAGTGCCAGAACCCCTGCCGTTAAAGCATCAAAAAAAACCGCCGACAAAAGAAGGCCGGAGTTGCCTCCCAGCCATGCCTTGGTGATCATAATGGCAGGCACCGAAGCGACGGCCGCAAAAATCACAAACAGCAGGCTGAAAAACAGGACCTTGAATGAAATCCATGCGGTCCTGGAAAAATATTTTTTGATTCCCCAGACCAGTTCGCCTTTAAACTTGGGCTTTGAATCCACCGCATTGTTAATAATGCCCAAGAGGCCGGAAAAAGCAAGCCCTATGAGAAGGGACACCGCCGCCAGCAGCCCCAGTGTGATCAGTGCGGCTTTTAAGGCCGTATTCCATTTCGACAGAAACCCGATGCTCAATCGGATGAGGGATAGGATGCTGTCCAACAAATTGCCTATGCCAAAGGTGCCAAAGCCATATAGCAGGGTGGAAACAGGATTGTATCGTCCAATCCCGCAGCCGACCAGGGTTATCAGGCTAAAATACAGTATTGCGAACGGCCGTTTGAACATAATCCGGACGGCGTCTCCGTAAGTTGCCATAAAAATACCTTCTTTCATCTGCCGGTTTTTTCCTTATGCCTTTGCACATTAGGTTCCATATTACTTTATATATATTTGATCATTTTTATTCTTTTCCGGAAATTCTTTCATGCCTTTCATTCCCAGGGCCATCCTGGCACAGTCAATATCCTTCATTATAGCATAAAACAGGTTTAATTACACAAACCGTATAACGTTTTCCTGACACGGTTTTTATATTCTGGTATAATTATTGTGAAATAGCTTTTCAGGGGTGAGCGCCATGAAAGATGCGGAAATTATAAAACGCTCCAGCTTCTTCTTCGAGCTTAACGAAGAGGAACTGCAAAAGATTGCGGATATATCGGTGGAGAGAAAATACAAAAAAAATATGGTCCTATTTATGGAAGGTGATCCTGGGGAAGCCTTCTACTACATAAAATCCGGGAAGATGAAAGTATTCAGGATCTATGAGGACGGCAAAGAACACATCCTGAATATTTTGGGTGAGGGCGACGTATTTGGAGAAGCCACTCTCTTCAACGGCTCTGCTTATCCCGCTTCCGCCGTAGTTTACGAAGATGCGATCATCGGCGCAATAAAAAACAGTGACCTTGAAAAGCTGGTCAAAGAAAATTCCGAGCTTTCCTTGAAGCTTATCAAGATCCTGACCAGGAAGCTCCTGTCCGCACAGCAAAAAGTCAGGGACATGGCTTTCAACGATGTATTTGCACGCACCGCCTCCCAGCTCATCAAGCTCTCCAGGGACTTTGGAAAAAAGGGCGCCGCCGGGACAGAGATAGCCATACCCCTCTCCCGCCAGGAGCTGGCAGACATGGTGGGCACCACAAGGGAAACCATGTCCAGGGTCATCAGCCGGTTTAAAAAAGAAAAATCCATTGCTGAAGAAAAGGACAGGATCATCATCCTCAGCGAGGACAAATTGAAAAGCTGGACATGAGTAAAGCCTGGAATGGCACCAGGCCTTACCCGTTTTAAATTTCTAAAAACAGCACCCCCGTTACTTTCTTCCCCGTGCCGTCCCTTTGCCGGTGGGGCAGTTGCCGCCCTTTGTGCCTTCTCCTGAGGCATTTTCTCCCAGCTGGTCGTTGTCTATCCGAGGTTCAATGCCGCGGGCCGTTTTCTTTTCCTGGTTTCTGCCTTTATTGCCCATAATCCTTTCCCTCCTTTCCCTTCACTTCCTTCTTTTATACCGTGAATTCTCTCTATCACTGCAGCAGTGAAAGCTTTTTCAAGGTATTGTCGTCCACCTCTTCTACCTCTCCCTTCAATATCTTGAAGATGTACTCTTTGCTCAGGCCCGTGGCCTGCGCATATTCGTCAAAGCTCATATTGCCGCTTGCCCTGCGGATGGTGTCCATCAGCCGGTCGGAACGGTTGTTTTTTATTCCACTGGCTTCTCCTTCCATTGCAACTCCTCCCTTCCTGTCTCTCCTTGCGCAGCACCCATCTTAAACCGCTCTTTTCCGGATTGCCCACCGGGATTGAGCCCTTTCTCAGCTTGGGTCGTTTTCATCCAGAAATACCCGGGTTACCCTTGTGCAATTTCCCTTTTTAATATCCTCCCGGGTGGCATCCTCGCCGAATTTTTCATCCGGATACCCGGGCGCAACCCGAGGCTCCTTCCTCTGTTTTCTTTCCTTTTTATCCTTCACGGTTCACCCTCTCCTCAAGCCAAGTTTATATACGCACTTCTATTCTTACCATTTTAAAATAGTATTGCCTGATAAAAAACAATTTATGAAAAAAGCGGGGTTAAAATTAGGGACACTTCTGCTTTGTTGCCATGTATTTATATCAGCTAGCCTATTGGTCATCCGTCAATCTTGCGATTTTATTGCAGTTTTAATCCTTATGTCAATTTAAAACTCCTTTTGGTCTGTACATCGTCCATTCACGCAAACAACAATAAAAAGCCTTTACACTTCGTGCAAGACCTTTGGTTTTTGACTCTTTCTA
>JANLFN010000021.1 GCA_024655885.1 Eubacteriales bacterium
CGCCGCCAGATTGATTCCGACACCCTGTGGGGATATCCCCCAGGGTGTTGTTGTGTACTTAGGTAAAATAAAGCATTATTGAACAATCCGTGTGTTTTTGGTATACTATTTCTGTAAACTTCTGTATCTTATGAAAGTAACAAGCGATATGTAGGTAACTTATATGCATATAATAATTACTTTTGAAAGTGCAAAGCCTGTTATTCTTCCTATCAACTACAACCACTTGCTTCAGGCCTTGATCTACAAGACGATGGACCATGAGCTGGCAAACTTTCTGCATACAAAAGGCTATGGGGAGGGGCGTAAATTTAAGCTTTTTTGTTTTTCCAACCTGCGCGGTAATTATGATACAAAAAGGATGCCGGGTTTTATTGTTTTCCAAAACAGGCTGGAGCTTGAAATCAGTTCCCCCCTCTCTCAATTTTGTGAATCCCTTGCAAATGGATTTTTGAAAAAAACGTTGAGGCTGGGAGAGAATATTCTGCTTGTTCAGGGGGTGAGCGTGGACTGGAAAAAGATAACCGAGAATAGAATAATGGTAGACACCCTTTCTCCTGTTGTCGCATACAGCACATTGCTTCGGCCCGACGGAAGAAGCTATACCTGTTATTTTCAACCGGGAGAAAATGATTTTGAAAGAATTTCTGCCGAGAATTTAAGAAAGAAATACCGAGCGCTGTACCGAGAGGATGGCGGCGACGGGGAAATATCCATAAAATGCCTGAACCGCCCCAGGCTTCATGTGATTCAATATAAGGATACTATTATAAAAGGCTATTCGGGCAGGATGCTTATTGAAGGTCCTCCGGAGCTTCTACAGGTGGCGCTTGATGCGGGGCTTGGATCAAAAAACAGCCAGGGCTTTGGCTGCCTGCGGATTAAATAGGCTATTTGCAGGGATAAAAGAGGCTCAGGGCGTAAACGGATTCTACAAATGATGGATTGGGAGATCGGCCATTTATGACCGCCGACCTCCGATAGTGTAAAAAAACCGGGGAGATGGACGGAACGTGTAAAAATATATCTACCGGTTGATTTATATGGGCTAGAGGGTTATCATTATAGTATGAAGCAGTAAAAGATGCTTGAATTAAGATTTATAAAAGCCTTGATTTATGCGGCCTTGACGGGCTTGTAGACTACCTATAAGGAATTGAAACGCCAAAAACAAACCATCCCAGGAGAGCATGGTCATGCGTATCCTCAAGTACATTTTGGTTTCCTTAGCTTCAAAGTGCATATTATATATCTTATTCATTTCATCAAATGTTTCGTATCTCTTTGCAAACAACATTTTGAAAACCCCCTTCCTTAATGTAACATAATATCATTGCATAAGTTGCAGCAGGTTTTCAATGGTTTGTTTTGCCACCACCCTTCCAAATTAAAAGTTATAGCTACTGTATTGGTTCCACATTAAGATTAAGGAAGCATATCCATATGTTTTCTTTTGAGCGCTTTTCGCCGCTCGAAGCATACAGAAAGCGTCGCGAGGATTGAGCGGGTGAAAGGCTGATGAATAGAGGGTTTGGTGGACTTTAATATTTTGCTGTTCTTGGATAACCCTTGAGTGTATAAAAAAGATATATCGTCAAGGTAATAGGGCTGCATTTAATATTGTGATAAATTTGATGTAGTATTTTACGAATGAAAGGTGTATAATAATAGCAAAGAAGGAGGCGGTTATAAATGCCAAACATTAAACCCATATCAGATTTAAGAAATTACAACGAAATCCTGCGGGACATTGCCGTAGGTGAGCCAGTGTTTTTAACCAAAAATGGCAGAGGAAAATTTGCTATTGTTGATATTACTGAATATGAGAAATTAAAGGCTTCACTAAAGCTGATGTCACAGCTTGCCCAAGGAGAACTGGCCGGGAAAGAGAAAGGATGGATGACAATAGAGGAAGTGGAAGCAGAACTGGGGATTGAGGATGTATAAGCTGAAAATTTCACCTAAAGCTAAAGATGATTTAGCAGAAATTAAAGACTATATTTCTAAAGAACTTTGCGATCCACAGGCAGCTATAAATCTTGTTTCTAAAATCACCAAAAAGATACGTGGGTTGACAGAGTATCCCGGAATAGGTGCGCCACTATCTTCCGTCCTAGATATACAAACAGATTACCGTTTCCTTGTTTGTGACAATTACTTGATATTTTACAGGTACGAAGATGGAATTGTTTTCGTGTCAAGAATCTTGTACGGTAGACGGAATTATACGCGTATCCTATTTGGTGATTTGCTGGAGGATGAAGTAATATAGAATATAAAATTTTAAGTGCATCGTCAGTCAGCTTGAAGCTGGCATTTTTCATGGTTCAAGGCATACGGAAATTGCGCCATGAAGATTATTGAACTTATGAAACAAGACAGCAGAATAACAACAGTTAGGCTTTCTGAAATTATCGGAATATCAAAAAGAAATATTGAGGCAAACATATCAGATTTAAAAAAGAAAGGAATGAAATCGTTTAAAAAATATGGAGCAACTCCTCCAACGATAAATAAAACAATTGAGATGATCAGCTTCAAAAATCAATGATTTAAAAATATTCTGCCATCCATTGGTTTATATTCTTAATGTGGATACAAAGCAGCAATTATTATCAGCATCCAACATATAAAGTATAAAATTTAGGAAACCGTGCTAATATGCACATTAAAGCTGGACATTGAGAACTTAATACAGTAGCAAACAACGGTGGGTTATGTAAATTATGCCAGTATCATAAGAAAAAGGGAAAGTAGCATCAAACCCGATTTTGCGGTTTTTTACCTTTTAAGCAGCAGCCTTGTCAACTGCTCTTTGCCTTCTCTGTTTAAAGTAACCTCTCGATTCCGAGATGATCTGCCTCATTGAAGTAAAGTGCCGGTTTCGGATAATGGGGTTAAGCCATGGCGATTGCTTTGGCAGGAACACAAATTCTATCTTGTCTTCCTGCTTTGCAAGCCAGGCCTGCCCCTCTCGGCTCGTGTGATATCTGGCATTATCAAGAATCAGATATATTTTCCTGCCTTTGAAACGGAACAGGAGCCTTGTGAGGAACCTTTTAAACTCATAGCTGTTCTTCTTTTTAGTGAACTGTAGAACACTTCACCTGTCCTGTAGTCATAAGCACCAAACAGGTTGATACTCCCGACATTTGGGGTATTGCCCTCAACTTTCTGGGGCTTACCTACAGGTGACCAGCTCTTCGTAAGCTGTGTCTTTGAGTTTAGAGGACTGCATTCATCCCCATAGAGGATAATTGGTTTGCCGGATAATTTGCTTTGAGGTCTTCAATTCGTTTTTTTTAACCTCATACTGGTCATCCGGTGAGGTAATGTGAAGTTTGGCCTTCTTGAAGCTGACACGCTTTTTATGCAATATCTGCCTTACCTTTTCTCCGGATATGTGCTTCACTTTTCCGGTATCGACAAGGTATTGAGCCATTCTTTCACATGTCCATCTGTCAAATGGCAGACCCAATTGTTTTGGAGGAGTGAAAGCAAGGTCTGCAATCTCATTCTCTAATTCTTCACTGTACTGTGGTTGAGGTACTGGCTTTTCCTCATCATACAGACCGTCTATACCTTTTTCGTTATACTGTTTGATCCAATGACGGACGGTATGAGGGTGAATATCAAGGATACGGCCTATCTCCGGTACAGTGTAACCATCCCAGGAGAGCATGATCATGCGTGTCCTCAAGGAGTCAAGGGGGGACGGTTCTTTAATGACTCATGTTTATAGACTACCTATAAGGTTTAATGCCATATTTGTAACAATATTGTATTGAAGAATGCTTTTAAAGGCTTGCATGAGATGGATTGAAGCCAAAAAACTGTTGGCTGTGATATTTAGATCCAGATGAGTTATCATTATTTCAGCAAAAAAGCCTTTTGTAGGGCTTTTTAAATCCTTATAGGTAGACTATATAACAATACAAAAAACTAATTTCAATTCCTGAACAGGTAACTTTTAATATGTTAAGTTTAAGTTACAACTATTATACAACAGATAAAAAATTTTATAAATTATTATCTTAATAATATTGACACCAGAAAATAACAAGTATAAAATGATATTATAATTTATTTAAACAAAACAAAGAACTATAATATTCTTAACAAAATTCTTTAAAATCATTTTGATTTTGCTTTCGTTCTGTTACAGCTACGCCAACATCTAAGATAACTATTTTAAAGAAGCTTTCCCCAATTATAAGTGAAATAAGGGATTACTGGCTATAAGGAGGTTTCTATGCAGAAATATATCGTTAACAAGAGAAACCACTGGTGGGTGGATGCCGGAATCAGCGGACTCTATTATATAGCACAGTGCTATAAGGATGTTCTGGAGAAATATGACGTAAGTGTATATCCGGAAAGGGATGCATTGATTTTTCAATATAATGAGGAAGCAAACCTTCGGGCTTTTCTGTCGGAATGTTATACGATTCTGACGGACAGGCATTGGAATATTTCAACAAAAAAGCAGGAAGAAGAGAAGGAACTGGTGATCTATAACAAAGAAGAGGACCGGCTGAGTTTAGCTCCAAAGCGGATACCTAAACCCGTTGCAAACCTTTTTGTAGGAGCAAGAAGCTGGCGAGGTGAAGGCTTGCCCTATGATGATCTGGACGAAGAAATGAAGCAACGGGTGGATCTATTTTTAAAGAAAAATAACCGAGAGCTTTGGGGTAAAAAAAGAATACTCTTGTATGGCCCTCCTGTGTGCCACCAGGATCTTGAAATGCTGCCTCCGGAAAACCGCAAAAGGAAACCGGAGACCTGTTGTATTTGCGGGAAGAGCACCTCCAATTACCTAGAAGTCGGCCTGCCTTCTTATCTTCTTTTTGCCAGCAGCTCGGCGGCCAAATCCTTCAATTCACAAGCTAAGTCTCCCGACAACTTGTGCTGGGAATGCGATTTTTTGTCGAAATTTGCGCTCGAATCGGTGGGTTACAAAAAGACGGGCCCAGATTTATTTATCATACAAGCGCATTCTCCGGACATGGAAAAACTCATCAACATCCAGAACGGCATTGGAACAGGATCCATAATGCGTGAATTTGACAAAGATTCTTATTGGACCAACCTAAAGAGTGGCGAGGGTACGTTGGTTTCCAGGGCAAATAAGCCTTATGAGCTGCTTTGGGCATTCTTCTATGATATCTATGATACTCTTTATATGGAAAGCAATACGGAGGAGGCACAGGATGACGAAGATCCGTTTTATGAATTTTTAAACCAGATTCATTCTTTCCATTTGCAGGTTTTCATGCTGCACGCATCGGACAGTGGAAACACTTTTATTACGCGGGAGCTCATTATTTATCAGGATACAAGCTATGCATTTCTTCTAATGAGACATTTAAAAGAGAAGGGCATTGATCTTAAAGCTTTCTTTAACGGGTTATGGGACTGGGACAAAGAGAAAAATCAGAATTTGATCCGGGAAAAAGTTTTGCGCAATATTCTCAAAAAGAGAAGCGTTCTCCAAATAGTGGAAAGATACTGTTTCCAGAAAGTGATCAATGAAACCGGGTATTTTAGTACGTCATTGATGCTCAACTTTCTTTGCAATTATGAACCGGAAATAAGGAGGGATTGTATGGACAAACTTCAAATTGAAACAGCCGTGAACCTAGGGAAACAAATCGTGAGGAGCAGTATCCAGTCTGAGCAGGGAATGGAGCAGCTGGAAAGAGGTAAAAAGGAAAGCGTCCTGCACAAACTGAGAGGGGATCTATTCACACTGCGAAAGACCCGAACCAAAACAGATTTTCTCACTCAATTAAGCAATCTGCAATTCCGGTATGGAATAGCGGTTCCCAATGAAATTCTTTCGGGAATGCTGGAACAGGTTGATTTTGAAGAGTTCAGAGCGTATTGCATCATGGGTGCTTTAAATGTTTATGCCTTTGAAATTGGAAAGATTAAAAAGAATCCGGAGGTTGAATCATGATGAATGCTGTAGCTTTAACCATTACTTTTTTGACAAAAGCATCTTATGCTTCTTTAAATGGCTCGGATAAAGAAGCGGATAACATCGTGAGTATAAAAAAGATTCAGGCCAGAGACGGGCAAGAATACCCGTATTGCTCTTCCCAGGCTGTTCGGAGAGCTCTGAGGGAGCAGTTGGCAGCCATGGGATGGCCCCTTTCTGAAACTTCCGAGGCAAAGCAGAAAAAAGGTGCGGCCTCCACCCAATGTGACCCTCAAAACTTTATTGACGACGACCTTTTCGGGTTTATGCAGGCAGATAAGGATACCATAAAAAGGACAAGCCCCATCCGGGTTTCCGCACTAGTATCCCTTGATCCGTATAGAGGGGATATGGATTTTGGGACCAATTATATGTCCATGAAAACAGGGGGCTCTCCCAATATTTTTGAAACAGAGACGCATTGCGGCTATTATGTGGGAACTGTGCTGGCGGAACTGGACCGGGTCGGATCAAAATCCCAAGGAGACAAATATGCTCTGGATCTATCTCCCAAAGAAAAAATTGAACGTTTAAGTGCGTTATGTGATGCGGTGCAAAACTTATGGACGGTTGGAAGACAGAGCCGTTTTCTTTCGGACATGTCGCCCAAATTAGCTTGTGCCGCACTTTTAAAAGTAAAAAACCCCATTTTCCTTGAAAGTGTCAGAGTGATGAAAGACGGAAATGTTGACAGGGAGTTAATTTACAATACCTTGGAGGATTTTAAAGGACAGGTTCTGCACTATGCCATTGGAGAAAGGAAGGGCTTCTTTCCAACCAATAATGAGGACTTTCTATCTCTCGGGCAGTGCTTCAGCACTGTAAAACAGTGGTTAAATGAAGTATACGGAGGGTGAGAAAGGAAACGGTACAAGTCTATGAAAGGGATATCCGTAGAATTAAATGCTGTAACAGCTTCTTTCAGAGACCCGGGGGGACAATTATACCAGGATACGATTCCCCTTCCCCCGCCATCTACCCTGATAGGGATGGCAGGAGCAGCTATGGGACTGAGTTTTGAGGAATCTATCCGCTGGATGAAGGAAAACTCGGTCCATATAGGCTGCTCCGGGAAAAGTTCGGGCGACGGAAAAGACCTGTGGAACTATATCAAAATCAAAGCTTCTTCCACAAAAGATGAGCCGGTCACGCATGCCATTGTCCTTCGTACGTTTTTATACCGGCTGAAAGTTTTTGCTTATTATGCCTGTGAGTGCGGAGAAAAAATGAAAGAGCTTTATGATGCTTTTAAATCGCCGGCTTATGCCATTACTTTGGGTACAAGCGATGAGCTGGCGCTAATCAGGAATGTACGATTTTATGATGATGTTGTACCGGATAGGATAAGTGACCTGAAAAATACATGGCTTGTGGGAGACTATTCCAGGAAATTTAAGCTAGATTGGAGTTTGGTGCAGCGGCATATCACGATTTCACTCTATGCTCCTATTGTTAAAAACCTTCCGGTAGACTATGAGTTCCACGAGGATGGTACAAGAAGAGCCGTAAAGTATCTTCCTCTGACTTTTCTGGAAGAAATGCATATTCTGGAAGAGGATGTTGACGTAATGAAGTTTAGTGGGGATTTTGTTTCCATGCTGAAACTTTAACCATTGCTGGGGGGATGGGAATGTATTACGGTAAGCCCTTGCAGGGATCAGACGGAGAATATAAGACTCATGTAGGGCTTTGTTACAGAATTGCGCAGGAAGAACTTGAATATATCCGGCCTGTACTATCGGAAATATTGACAGAGGAAGGGGAAGATCCTGAGGAGTTTTTTCAAGAGATGTTGAATTCAGTTCTTCTGCATGACTTCGGAAAGCTTAATCCACTATTCCAGCAGTTAATGGAGAATGAGTTAAAAAAGCATGCAGCAAACAAGAGTCTTTACTTTCGACATGAAGTTCTTTCTTCACTTGTAATGATGAGCTTATATCGTGAAAGATTGTTTAAAGGTATTCCATTTGGATTGCTTGCGGTACTGGGGCACCACAAGAGCTTGGATGAAAACCTGCGTAAATTTGACAGAGAGAATAACTGGCCGGAGAAAGACTGGCCTGTCATAACTGACGAGGCAGTAGACTATGCTATTATGGTATTTCGCCGACTTTCCGGCATGAACCTGGACAGGTCAGTGTTTAAGAGACTCAATAAAATAGCTTATGTTAATCTGCGGAAGTTCATATCCGGACAAATGAACTTTACATATTTTCAATCCAGAGGCGCTAAAAAGACAAGGAAGCTCTATAGCCTCATGAAAGGCTTTCTGCATTACTGCGACTGGCTGGCCTCCTCTTCTATGGAGTATTATAGGACATGCCGCATTGACGCTGTCACAAAAGACAGTCTGGTAGAGTCACTGAAGCGTAAACTTGAAAAGGATCACAGATCCTATGAGGAGCGCAGGTTTCATACGGATTGTGCTTCGGTAAAGGGGGACCTTGTCGTTATTGCCCCCACCGGTTCCGGTAAAACTGAGGCCGCTCTTTTTTGGGCGCTTAATGCCCAAAGGAAGAAAATACTTTTTCTCATGCCTACACGGATTACCTCTAACAGCCTTTATGAAAGAATGGCTCAATTGTATTTCTCTCAAAGCGCCTGTGGACTGGTACACTCCGGAGCAGAATTATACTTTGAAACAGAGGGAAAAAAACAGGAAGAGGAGAAAGAAGACAATCCCGCGAAGTATATGCTTCAAAAGGCATTCATTCCGGCAGTGATGGTGTCAACAGTGGACCAGATACTGACAAGCGGCTTTAATGTAGGTGCATGGACGCAAAAGGAATTTGCGCTTCTGGGAAGTTCGGTGGTCTTTGATGAGATTCAAGCCTATGATACCTTCACATTGGGGCTGATTACTTCCATGATACAGAAGATTAAAGCGCTCAAAGGAAGAGTGATGATCATGAGCGCTACCATGCCGAGTTTTTTAAGAAACCACTTTTTAAAGCTCCTAGAACTAAAAAATTCCGTCATTGCCGAGGAGAGAATGAATTTGGCACGGAATCGCTGGCTCTATGAGGATACCGACGTGGAAGGCATTCGGGAGAAAGTTTTACATGCGATAGAGGCAGGAAAAAAAGTCGCATTGATTGTGAATAATATTGATACGGCAAAGGCACAGTACTTGTTCTACAAAAAGAAAGGCATCTCTGTGATGTGCCTGCATTCGGAATTTATGGCAAAGGACAGGAAAGAAAAGGAGGAAAGCCTGATTCACGGCGGAGAACAAGTTCAGCTGGTAATTGCTACACAGGTTATAGAAGTATCTCTGGATGTAAGCTTTGATATGGTTTTTTCGGAAGGAGCACCCATGGAATGCCTAATTCAAAGGGCAGGGCGCTGTAATCGGTATGGCCTTTTGGAGTATGGAGATTTTATTGTCTTTAATCCCTCACAGATAGCATTGGATTATGTGTATAAGAATTCCAGGGACATTATTTATAAGACCATCGAAGCTATCCGCAATAAGCAGAGGCTGCTTACGGAGCGTGATATTTCAGACCTTCTGGATCAGGTTTACGAGGGCTTTAATATGTATGACAAAAAATACGAAGAGGCATTGGGAATCTTTAGCGAGGTAACTTCAAAATACTGTATTTATGACTGTGACATGGAAGAGGGCAAATTTTCCACAAGGCTGGGAGGCATATCTCGTGTATCGTTGATTCCTGCTGTTTTTCAAGCGGAGGTGGAGGAATTGGTGGCGAATAAGAAGTATAAATCCGTGGGGTTGTATGAGGTTCCCGTGAGCTATGGAAAATATTACAATCACATTCGGTCCAAGTACAAGGAGAACAAGTATGGATTACCGATATATGAATTCTGCTATGATAGAGACATGGGTATAACCGATGTGACATGCTACCTTTATGATTGAGGAGATGTTGATATGTATTTTGACCCTCAACAGTTTAAAATCACCGGTACCTATGTGTGGTATTACTGTATCTGCAAAAGAGAGGTATGGCTTCTGTCCAGAGGAATTACCGCCGACCAGCAGGACAGCAATGTGGATATAGGACGTTTTATACATGAGCGCTCTTACAGCCGTGATAAGAAAGAAGTAGAAATCAACGGCATGAAGCTGGACATCCTTCAAAACAATAAAGGAAGGCTTTTGGTCGGAGAGATAAAGAAATCCTCAAAATATTTGGAAAGCGCAAGGATGCAGATTTTGCTCTACTTGAGTGAACTGGAAAAAGAGGGAATTAAAGCGGAGGGTGTTTTGATGGTACCCCAAGAAAAGAAGAGGGAAAGTGTTCTGCTGGACGAGGTGGGGAGAAAACAATTGGATGAGGCCAAGCAAGGCATTATGGAAATCGTGTGCGGCGATTTTCCTCCGCCTCCTTTAAGAATATATTACTGCAAAAGCTGTGCCTATAGTGAAATGTGCTGGGCCTGACAAGAGGAGATTAGAAGATGAGGAAAAATGCGTACATATTCAACAGCGGAGAGCTTAAAAGGAAGGACAACACCGTCCAACTTGAGAATGAAGACGGAAGCAAATATCTTCCTGTCGAAGATTTAAGCGATATTTACATTTTCGGTGAGGTCACCGTGAGTAAAAAATTTATGGAACTTGCTACGCAAAAGGAAATTTTGCTTCACTTTTTCAATTACCATGAATATTATGTGGGTACTTACTATCCCAGGGAACATAATAATTCGGGATATATGACATTAAAACAGGCTGAGTACTATCTGGATGAAGCCAAAAGGAGATTTTTAGCTTACAGGTTTGTTGAAGGAAGTGTAAAAAATATTCTGCAGGTTTTAAAGTATTATGCAGCCAGAGGAAAGGATAACATCCATGAGACCATTGAGTCCATTGAAAGGCTGCTTGGGACAGCAGACCCGGGTATGGAGATAGAGAAACTCATGGCTGTGGAAGGAAATATCCGGGAAACTTATTATGGCGCATTTGATTCCATACTGGACGATCCTGAATTCGGCTTTGAGAAAAGGACCAAAAGACCGCCTAAGAACTATTTGAACACCCTTATCAGTTTTGGAAATTCTCTCCTCTATACGGCCGTACTCAGCGAGATATACAATACCCACCTGGACCCGAGAATTGGCTATCTTCATTCTACAAACAACAGGAGATTTACGCTCAACCTGGATGCGGCGGAAATATTCAAGCCCATCCTTGTAGATAGGGTTATATTTACACTTGTTGGGAAAAAGATGCTTACGGCAAAACATTTTGACAGCAAGTTTTCCGGTATATTTCTCAAAGAGGACGGAATGAAGATTTTTGTACAGGAATTTGAAGAGCGGATGAAGACCACCATCAATCATAAAAAGCTGGAAAGACCCGTATCATACAGGAGGCTTATCAGAATGGAACTGTACAAGCTGGAAAAGCACTTTATGGGAGAAGAGGAATATGCTCCTTTTGTAAGCGGTTGGTAAAAGGGGGGTTGCCATGTTCGTCATACTTGTATACGATGTTGGTGAAAAGCGGGTTCAAAAAGTTCTGAAAATAGCGAGAAAATACCTATACAGGGTGCAGAACTCGGTTTTTGAGGGGGAAATAACCGATGCAAGCCTTGCAAAACTCAAAGATGAGCTGGAAAGAAAAATAGTAAAAGATGAAGATTCTGTGCTGTTTTATCTTTTTAGAACTACGAGGTATTCTGAAAGACAGTATATGGGTCTGAAAAAAGGCGGACAGGATTTGATTGTTTAACCGTCGACCTCCGATAGTGTAAAAATCCCGGGAGATCGACGGAACGAAAAAAGATTTATCTAATAGTTGATTTGTATGGGCTAGAGGGTTATCATTATAGTATCGAATAATAAAAAGGATTGAAATTTATGAAAGCCTTGATTCATGCCGCCCCGACGGTTTGTAGACTACCTATGAGGAATTGAAACGACACAGAATTGAAGCAGGCGGCACAAAGAAAATTTGGTTTGTAGACTACTACCTATAAGGATTAAAGCCAGCTTATGCGGGACAGGTACAAGTAGGAGAATGGCTTTCTATTGAAAATCTTTCAAATACTCATTGCAGTTACATCAAATGTGATGTAAAATGTAACTGTGAATACATCAAATATGATGTATAAGCGTGCAACACAGGAGTAATAATATGAATATACATCATTATGAAACCAGTGGAGGCAAAGATTTAATACTTGAATACATTGATAAACTTCCGAAAAATGAAAGAGCAGAAGGGTTGACAATTCTCAAAAGATTAGAAGATGAAGGCCTTGAAGCACTGAATGTATTAAATACACGACAGCTCAGGGCAAAGCTCTGGGAGATCAAATTTTTTGATGACAACCGGATTATGTATGTTGTAGCCGATGGAGATAATATGTATCTGGTTCATGCCTGTAAAAAACAAAAAGGCAAGGCAGAAAAGTTTGAATTGGATAAAGCGATAAAAAGGGTCAAGGAACTTGAGAAAGAACTGGACAAAAGATTTATTTAAATGAATGGAATAAGAGGTGAAATATCTGTGCCGTTTAAAAAAGTCAATGTTAAAGAAGAAATTAATAAGAGATTGGAAAATGATATTGAACTTAAGAAGGCATATGACCATGCACAGCGTGAGTATGAAGTTGTTAAGCAGCTTGTAAAGCTGAGGAATGAGATGGGTTTTTCCCAGAGCGATGTTGCCAGACAATCAGGATTGACGCAGCAGATGGTTTCCAGGATTGAAACCGTAGATAATTCACCTACTCTCAGGAATTTTCTTAAGTATGTGGATAGCCTGGGTCTGGAAATCAAGATTGAAAAGAAGAATCCACAAATTGAATATAGTAAGAAGTGACTCCTTCAGAATATATCTAAAGGCTTGAAAAGAAAGTGGGCCCATGAACTTTTTTATGCGTAAGAGTCATATGAAGCCAGGTGCAGTTAATTATATTGCTGCATTAACCGAGAACTGGACTTTGGCAGTGTTGAACAAAGTGGACGGAATCTGATGAGATTCCAAGGCACCCTCTAGTAGCAGAATGTACAGCATAGCAAAAGACAGGATTTGATTGTTTAACCGTCGACCTCCGATAGTGTAAAAAACCCGGGAGATCGACGGAACGAAAAAAGATTTATCTAATAGTTGATTTATATGGGCTAGAGAGTTATCATTATAGTATCGAATAATAAAAAGGATTGAAATTGAAATTTATGAAAGCCTTGATTCATGCCGCCCCGACGGGTTTATAGACTACCTATGAGGAATTGAAACTTTGCAAGGAGGGGGAAAAGATGCGCTGGACAGAAGGTTTATAGACTACCTATGAGGAATTGAAACATACCCGTAACAATTGATAAATTCCTCGGCGTAAACAAGTTTATAGACTACCTATGAGGAATTGAAACAAGTTGTGCCTCCGTAAACGCTCTGCCACGGATTCGTTTATAGACTACCTATGAGGAATTGAAACACAAAGGAAGAAATATAGTTTTTCAATGGTTAGACAGTTTATAGACTACCTATGAGGAATTGAAACAAAATCAGTTTGATTTTACTATTAACACAGACGCAAAAGTTTATAGACTACCTATGAGGAATTGAAACTCGGATGCCGTGCACGGATGAGGAATACAAGCGGCTACTGGTTTATAGACTACCTATGAGGAATTGAAACCTGGCAGTATGGATGGAGATGATGGTAAGCGTCAAATATACCATCACATAGTATAACAGTCGCGAAGTTGATACAATCACAATAAATACAGTTGAAAAAGTTGAAAAAGTACGCAAACTTTTTCAACCAGAAACGGAGTGGTTGTATGGATACACAAAAAGCTGCAGAAGAGTACCGATTGTCGCAATGGGCGCAAGTGATACAGGCACAGCAGGAAAGCGGGCAAAGCATTAAGGATTTCTGTCAGACGGCAGGGATAAGCAGAAACGCATACTTTTACTGGCAGAAGAAGTTGCGTAAGGCGGCTTGTACAGAGCTTGCAAAAACGGAAGAGCCTAGGAATATAGTGCCGAGCGGATGGATGCAGCTTACGCCGAAACAGGCGCAACACGCAAAAGAAACGTTGGACATTGAAATCAACGGCTGTCATGTCACTGTGAATGCTGAGACAGATTCTGAACTGTTGAAAAAAGTCTGCAGGGTGTTGAGGTCGCTATGATGAGATGGAGTGACAAACCAGTGTATTTCTGCTGCAGGTGCACGGATATGAGAAAATCCATCAATGGCCTGATGACGCTTGTGCAGGAGAGTTTCTCCCTTGACCCGTTTGCGGACGCACTGTTTGCATTCTGTAACCGGGACCGGAACAGGCTTAAAATTATTGAATGGGACGGAGACGGGTTCTGGCTGTACTTTAAGCGTCTGGAACGCGGGCGTTTTCGATGGCCGTCGGAGGGGAACAGCGCCACAATGGTTCTTGATGTGAATGAACTATCGTGTCTGATTGACGGCGCCAGGCTGGAACCGGGCGGAGCGCAGTATTAAGCCCTTTGTTATTGGGCGCAAGAACTGGCTTTTTTCCAACACGCCAAACGGCGCGAGGGCCAGCGCGGTGTATTACAGCCTTGTTGTAACCGCAAGGGAAAACGGTTTGAACCCGTTTGAATATTTGTCATGGATTTTTACTCACGCCCCCAACCTTGGAAAACCGGGCTATGTATCCGCGAACGAAGATTTTTTGCCAGGCAGTGCGAAAATACCGCAGAAGGTGTTTATACCGAAGTCAAAAGGAACTGAGCCTGAAAAATATGCCTGGGAGGAAGACTGATGAAGGTTGGAAAACATACGGCGTTTATGATAGATTTTGTCTCTGATTTCGCAAATGGCGATTTGGAGCGTTATTTTTTTGATTTGGATTACTCCGCCTATGTGATAGAGCATTTTCCCCATATGGAGCTTGAGAACAGCAAATTTGCGGACAGGTTTGCTTATACTGTAGACCGGGCATATGAGCGCGGAACTGATCTTGGTCTGTCAGATGAAGAGTTTAGGGTTCAAATCTCCAACGCTCTTGATGAATGGCTGGGCAAGAAGAAACCTGACGTAATTTAAATGAATAGGTCTGGCAGCATTTGACGCTTACGGATATACAGGTTCTCACGGCAAGAGTATTGAAGTTGGACCTTAAGCCAATTAGGATTCATAAAGACCTCCATTTTCGTATCCTCGGATACGAAAATTATTATTTTTTTATAGTATAATAGGCTTACACTTGAATTAGCATTAATTGGATGTGCTTAGCAATCAAAGAGTGGAGCAATAGGAAAGCACCAAATAAAGTGAATAAAGGAGGTCGTTTTATGAGTAAAATGTTCTGTTTTCAATGTGAGCAAACAGCTGGAGGCAAGGGGTGCACCATCGGAGGTGCATGTGGAAAAAACCCGGAGGTTTCAAACAAGCAGGATGAGCTGACCGGTGCCCTTATAGGGTTGGCGCGTGCGGCGGAAGGCAAGAAAAGGTCTGAGACGGCGGACGTCTTAATGATGAAAGGCCTCTTTTCCACCGTGACAAATGTCAATTTTGACGAGAAAAGGGTGGAAGAACTGGTGAAGAAAGTGAATGAGGAAACCTCCAGGCTGGGTGGCGCACAGAGCTTCCCATATGCGGAGCTGTGGGAAGGCGACGTGGACCTGGTTTCCCTTCGTTCAACGCTGCTTCTGGGGTTGAGAGGGATGGCGGCTTATGCGTGGCATGCCTATGTCCTTGGCAAAAGGGATGAAGAGGTTACGAACTGGTTTTTCAAAGGAATGAAAGCCGTGGGGGAGAACCACACGGTAGACGAGTGGCTGGGCCTTATTTTGGAGTTGGGGAATATAAATCTTAAGTGCATGGGCCTTCTGGACGAAGCCAATACAAGCACCTACGGGCATCCTGTGCCAACCAAGGTGACCACAAATGTAGAAAAAGGCCCCTTTATTGTAATAACCGGACATGACCTGCACGATTTAAAGCAGCTTCTTGAGCAGACAGAGGGCAAGGGCATCAATATATATACCCACGGCGAAATGCTCCCGGCACACGGCTATCCTGAATTGAAAAAATACAAGCACTTAAAAGGCAATTACGGTACGGCATGGCAGAACCAGCAAAAGGAGTTTGACAACCTTCCGGCCCCCATCCTCTATACAACAAACTGCTTGATGCCGCCTAAAGCTTCCTATAGCGACAGGGTGTTTACAACTTCGGTTGTTGCTTTCCCCGGGATTAAGCACATAGAGGATGCTGACGGCAAGAAGGATTTCACGCCTGTTATCAACAAGGCCTTGGAGCTGGGCGGATGGCAGGAGGACAGGAGCTTTACCGGAATAAACGGCGGATCTGAGCTCATGACAGGCTTTGCGAGGAATACGGTTCTCAGTGTGGCTGATAAGGTTATCGATGCTGTCAAAAGCGGGGCACTAAAGCACATTTTCCTTGTTGGCGGGTGCGACGGAGCAAAACCGGGAAGAAACTACTATACCGAATTTGTCCGGAAAACACCCAAGGACACCCTTGTTCTGACACTGGCCTGCGGGAAATTCAGATTCAATGATCTCAATATAGGAGAAATTGGAGGCCTGCCCAGGATTCTTGATATGGGCCAGTGCAATGACGCATATTCCGCCATCCAGGTGGCGGTTGCTCTAGCCGGTGCATTCAACTGTACGGTAAATGAACTGCCGCTGACCCTCGTCCTGTCATGGTATGAGCAGAAGGCGGTTTGCATCCTCCTCACACTGCTGGCCCTGGGCATAAAGAATATACGCTTGGGACCCAGCCTGCCTGCATTCCTTTCACCGAATGTGCTTAATGTACTGGTAGAGAAATTCAATATTCAACCAATCAGCACTCCGGAGGCAGACATTAAAGCAATCCTGGGATAATAGCATATTTGTGAAAATCGGAAACAGCAGTATGAAATATTACTGCTGTTTTTGATTGCTCTTCTTCTCCCATCTTCATGCAATCTTCACACAGTTTATATAATTATTCTTTAATTTTGATAAAACATAGTGGTAATTTGTTATAATATTTATTAAAATGTAAATGTTTATGATGTGATATTATCCAAAGGAGAAAAAATAATGGAAAGGGAAGTTAGAACAAGGTTTGCACCCAGTCCTACGGGTTATATGCATATAGGCAACCTTAGGACCGCGCTATACGGTTATTTGATTGCGAAATCGCACAACGGAAAGTTTATTTTAAGAATTGAAGATACAGATCAAAAAAGGTATGTGGAAAACTCTGTGGAGGTTATTTACAAATCCCTTAAAATGGCGGGATTACAGCACGATGAAGGGCCCGATGTGGGGGGGGACTTCGGTCCGTACATTCAGAGCGAAAGAAAGCCCATATACATGGAATACGCTAAAAAGCTGGTGGAGCTGGGGGAGGCCTATTACTGCTTTTGCAGCCAGGAAAGGCTGGCGCAGCTGAAAGAGAACAGTGAAGGGGAAGGCCCGGGCTTCAAGTACGACCGGCACTGTCTTGGCCTGAGCAGGGAGGAAATCGAGAAAAAGCTTTCGGACAATGAGCCTTTTGTCATCCGGCAGAAAATGCCCGATGAAGGCACCACCTCCTTTGAGGACGTGGTCTACGGGACCCTGACCGTTGAAAACAGCCAGCTGGACGACCAGGTGCTGATTAAGTCCGACGGCCTGCCCACTTATAATTTTGCCAATGTCATTGACGACCACCTGATGAAAATCACCCACGTGGTCAGGGGCAACGAATACCTGTCGTCCACTCCCAAATATAACCTGCTTTACCGTGCCTTCGGCTGGGATATCCCCACTTATATCCATTTGCCCCCGGTGATGAAGAATGCCACTCAGAAGATGAGCAAGAGGTCGGGAGACCCTTCTTTTGAGGACCTGATATCCATGGGATACCTGGCGGAGGCGGTGGTCAACTATGTAGCCCTCCTGGGGTGGAGCCCCGGGACCACACAGGAGGTGTTTTCCCTGAAGGAGCTGGAGCAGGTGTTTTCTCTCAGCGGGCTGAGCAAATCCCCGGCCATCTTTGACATCCTTAAGCTGAACTGGCTTAACGGTGAATATATCCGGAAAATGACGGTGGAGGAGTTCCATGAAAAGGCAAAACCCTTTTACGAGGGAGTGATAAACAGGCGGGACGTGGATTTGCGGAAGGTCAGCAAGGTGCTCCAGGCCAGGACCGAGGTTTTGAGCGCCATTCCCGGGCAGGTGGACTTTGTGGATAGGCTTCCCGACTACGACACAGCTTTATTTGTACACAAGAAGATGAAAACAACGCGGGAAAACTCGATGGAGAACCTTGAAAAAGCATTACCCGTGCTGGAGGGCATAACCGACTGGAATGAGAAGGAAATCCATGACGCGCTGATGGAACTTGTCCAAACCCTGGGGATCAAGAACGGCCAAATGCTGTGGCCCATACGTACCGCCATTACGGGAAAGGAAGTGAGCCCCGGCGGCGCTATAGAAATCGCGGATATACTGGGGAAAGAGGAAACCATCAGAAGAATCAAAACCGGTATAGAGAAATTGTCAAGGGAAGTCCAAGGAGGCGCCGGCTGATGGGCGGCGTTTGCCCCTGGACCCTATGGAAGGGGTATAAAACAAAAAATGATAAGTGGAACTAAAGGAAGGAGAAGAGAATATGAGTGATTCCGGCACCGGATTTAATAAAGAGAATATGGAAAACGGCAAAGACAGGAACGAAGGGACTCCTATCAACTTTATCCAGGAGGCTATAAACGAGGACAACCTGACAGGCAGGTATGGGGGGAGGGTCCACACAAGGTTCCCGCCCGAGCCTAACGGGTACCTGCATATTGGCCATGCAAAAGCCATCTGCATTGATTTTGGCATGGCAGAAAAGTACAACGGGCTGTGCAACCTGCGTTTTGACGACACCAACCCCAGCAAGGAGGACACCGAATACGTGGAGTCCATAAAGGAAGACATAAGATGGCTGGGTTTTAAATGGGACGGGCTTTACTACGCCTCCGACTATTTTGACATCATGTATGACTGTGCCGTGAGGCTGATAAAGAAAGGGCTTGCTTTTGTGTGTGACTTGAGTGCCGATGAAATCAGGGAATACAGGGGAACCCTTACCGAGCCGGGGAAAGAGAGCCCTTATCGCAACCGCTCGGTGGAGGAAAACCTGGATTTGTTCAGCCGGATGAAAGCGGGCGAATTTCCTGACGGCTCCCGTGTCCTCAGAGCTAAAATAGATATGGCGTCACCCAACATCAATATGCGGGACCCTGTTATTTACCGCATTTTAAGGGCGCACCACCACAGGACGGGAGACAAGTGGTGCATTTATCCCATGTACGATTTCGCCCATCCCATTGAGGACATGGTTGAAAATATAACCCATTCCCTTTGCTCCCTGGAATTTGAAGACCACCGCCCTCTTTACGAATGGGTGGTCAACAACGTGGGCCTGGAAGCGAAGCCCAGGCAGATTGAATTTGCCAGGCTGAACATGAACTATACTCTGACCAGCAAGAGGAAGCTGCTTCAACTGGTGAAAGACGGCTATGTGAAAGGGTGGGATGATCCACGCATGCCCACCATTTCCGGTATGCGCAGGCGGGGGTATACTCCGGAAGCCATCCGCGATTTCTGTGACAGGATTGGGGTGGCCAAAACCAGCAGCACGGTGGATATAGCCCTGCTTGAACACTGTATCCGGGAGGACCTGAACCGGAGGGCCATGCGCGTTATGGCGGTATTGCGTCCCTTGAAGGTGGTCATAGACAATTACCCCGAGGACCTGGTGGAGGAATTTGACGCGGAGAATAATCCGGAGGACCCCCAGGCAGGCTCAAGAAAGGTCCCTTTCTCCAAGGTGGTTTACATCGAACAGGAGGATTTTTGCGAGAATCCCCCCAAAAACTACTTCCGTCTTTCTCCGGGACGGGAAGTGAGGCTGAAGCATGCTTATCTGATAAAATGCGAGCATGTGGTCAAGGATGAAAAAACAGGGGAAATCCTTGAACTGCACTGCAGTTATGACCCTGAGACAAGAGGGGGGAATGCGCCTGACGGACGCAAGGTCAAGGGCACCATCCACTGGGTGTCGGCGGCCCATGCGGTGGAGGGAGAGGTGCGCCTGTATGAAAACCTGTTTTTAGACCCCAACCCCGGAGAGGAAAGGGAAGGAGAAAGCTTTCTCGACTATTTGAATCCTAATTCCCTGGAAATATTAAATTCGTGCAAATTTGAACAGGCCCTGGCGGAGGCGCAGCCCGGAAGCCGTTACCAGTTTTTGCGCATGGGCTATTTCTGCGCGGATGCGGTGGATATGAAGAAAGAAAGGCCTGTTTTCAACCGGATCGTGCCTTTGAAGGATTCCTGGGCCAAAGCCGTTTCCAAGGGATAGGCGCGCGCAAAGGCAGCGGAAATATCCCGGGGAAGCTTTTGTGCCTTTCCGGGATATTTTACATATATTTGCATAGGCATAGGCCTTGACAAAAGAAGCTTATATTAATATAATATTTTTATCTGTGACAGTTGAAGCGGACACGCTTTAAACCTTAGAACAGCGAGAGAAAAAACAGCCGGCCATAAGGGCGTCGGAGCGACCGGAAAAATTTAATCCGGAAGTGCAATGTCAATGAAACCGGAAGAATGCGGGTTTAACTCAGAGGTAGAGTGTCACCTTGCCAAGGTGAAAGTCGCGAGTTCAAATCTCGTAACCCGCTCCAAAAAAGACAGAAAACCAATAACAGCGGCTAGAGGCTGGATAAATTTTTTTGGCGGCAAAACTATTTTATTACACAAAAATTGTTTCATCACTCTATGTTTACAGCATTTTATTGAGTGCAAATACTACAAGTTTAAGCACTGGCATCGGATATCTGGTTTCTAGTTTCTTTAATATCTGCGGGTGTAGTTCAATGGTAGAACATCAGCCTTCCAAGCTGATTGCGTGGGTTCGATTCCCATCACCCGCTCCATATCAACAACCTTTGGAAAATATTTTGAATGGTTGTTGATTTTTATTTACTTTCTACCTTTATCCAAAATAATGTTGAATAATATGTTAACACGTATTATAATGAGACTGGTGTGGCCCTTCTTACGTCTTTTACTCGTAGGAAGGGATGAATAATCTTAATTTATATTTTAAAGGGAGGATGTCTGATAATGGATCTTCAATCTACGAAAAGAAAAGTTGCCAAGGCATCGGTGATCAGCTTATGCAGCTTACTTCTGGTCCTGATTTCACCGGTAATGGCCTTTGCAAGCGAGGCAGACCTGAAGGTTCCCGAATTGTCACCATCACAAAACTCATTGTTGATGTTTGGCTTAGTGATTTGCTTACTGGGAATGGTATTCGGGTTATACCAGTTCATGAAAGTAAAAAAGCTCAAAGCGCATCAATCCATGCTGGATGTAGCGAATACCATTTATGAAACCTGCAAAACCTATCTGATTCAGCAGGGAAAATTCCTGTGCATTCTATTGCTCTTCATTGGCGCCTGTATCGCTTTCTACTTCGGTTTCCTTCAGGGGAAAGGCATCGGAGATGTATTGCTCATCCTGCTCTGGACCGTTTTAGGTATCCTTGGCTCCTATGGTGTTGCCTGGTATGGTATCCGTATGAATACCCTGGCTAACAGCAGGATGGCCTTTTCGTCCTTGGAGAGAAAGCCGTTGAAGCTGTTGAATATCCCCCTGAATGCGGGTATGAGCATAGGGGTTCTTTTGATTTGTGTTGAGCTGTTCATGATGTTGATCATTCTGCTTTTCGTTCCCAGGAGTTTGGCCGGTGCGAGCTTTATCGGATTTGCAATCGGTGAATCGCTGGGAGCCAGCGCACTGCGTATTGCCGGTGGTATTTTTACCAAGATTGCCGACATCGGATCCGACCTGATGAAAATTGTTTTTAAAATAAAAGAAGACGACCCGCGTAACCCGGGGGTTATCGCTGACTGCACCGGTGATAATGCAGGGGACAGCGTTGGACCGACGGCTGACGGTTTTGAGACTTACGGCGTAACAGGCGTTGCCCTGGTTTCATTTATTGTTCTGGCTGTGGGCAACGGGATGACAGACAGCATACTTATACAGAGCAATCTTCTCACCTGGATTTTTGTTATGCGTATCTTGATGATTGTTACTTCGGTTGTTTCCTTCTATATCAATAGGGCTTTCAGCAGGGCAAGGTTTGGCGGGAAAGACGACTTTGACTTTGAGGAACCGCTCACAAGCCTGGTTTGGGTTACTTCCATCCTGTCCATCTGCGTTACGTTTGCAGTAAGCTACCTGATGATCGGACCCGGCTCCGAGGTTGCCCTGAAATCCCAAAACCTGTGGCTTGTTCTTTCAATCATCATCAGCTGCGGCACCCTGGGTGCGGCTTTGATTCCCGAATTCACGAAGGTGTTCACCAGCCCCAAATCCACTCACGTGCAAGAAACCGTTACTTCTTCAAGAGAGGGCGGAGCCTCGCTGAACATCCTGGCCGGACTTATTGCAGGTAACTTCAGTTCGTTCTGGAAGGGCATGGTGTTCTTCGGCCTGATGTTTGCCGCCTATACAGCCAGCCAGTTCGGTTTAAAAGATATTATGATTTATCCTTCCATTTTTGCCTTTGGCCTGGTGGCTTTCGGGTTCCTGGGCATGGGCCCTGTGACCATTGCCGTCGACAGCTATGGCCCTGTAACCGATAACGCCCAGTCCATCTATGAGCTTTCCCTTATTGAATCCATTCCCGGTGTGGACAAGGAAATCGAGAAGGATTTCGGCTTCAGGCCGGATTTTGACAAGGCAAAACACTATCTTGAAGCCAACGACGGTGCGGGCAATACCTTTAAAGCAACTGCCAAGCCTGTGCTCATAGGTACGGCGGTTGTGGGCGCCACCACCATGATTTTCTCCCTGATCCTGGTAATCAAGAATGTCCTGGGTGTGGAGCCCGAGACCATTCTGAATATTCTCAATCCTTACACCATTTTGGGCTTCCTCTGCGGAGGCGCGGTGATCTACTGGTTCACGGGAGCCTCCATGCAGGCCGTTTCAACGGGAGCCTACAGGGCTGTGGAGTATATCAAGAAAAACATACAACTGGATGAAAATGCAAGCCAGAAAGCGGCCACCGAAAAATCGAAAGAAGTGGTCAAGATCTGCACCCAATATGCCCAGAGGGGTATGTTCAATATCTTTATAGCCGTATTTTCCTTTGCTCTGGCCTTTGCCTTTATTTCAGCCCCCGCAGGGAAAACCGAGCCGGTAGCCTTCTTTGTTGCCTACCTGATTTCCATTGCGGTGTTCGGTCTGTTCCAGGCCGTGTTCATGGCTAATGCCGGAGGCTGCTGGGATAATGCCAAAAAAGTTGTTGAAGTGGATCTTCAGGAAAAGGGATCTCCCCTTCACGATGCCACCGTGGTAGGCGACACCGTAGGTGATCCCTTCAAGGATACGTCTTCGGTGGCCCTGAACCCCATCATCAAATTTACTACTTTGTTCGGCCTGCTGGCCATGGAGATCGCCATTTCCGAAACCTTCAGGAATGCGGCTCCTTACATCGGCATTGTATTCCTGGCAGTAGCCCTCACATTTGTATGGCGTTCCTTCTACGGCATGAGGATTAAAAGATAAGCGCTCAAATGCCGATGGACCATTAAAAAGCAATTTTGTCTATTAATGCGGAGACCACATAAAGTTAACCTTTGTGTGGTTTCTTTTTTTACCCTGTTAGTATATAATTAGGTATGGAGTGTCACAGATGTACGCTGAGGAATTCATTTTCCGTAACCCTGAGGGAGGTAATGGACGAATTCCAGCTTGAAAGGGTAATGAGGGAAATTCACATGAATAGGGACCAGTAAAGGGAGGTTAGAGTTTTGAAAATACTTGTAGATACGCACACACACACGGTTGCCAGCGGGCATGCTTACAGTACGGTGCAGGAGATGGCAAAGGAGGCCTCGAATAAAGGTATTGAGGCCTTTATCGTAACGGACCACGGCCCGTTGATGAAGGGGGCTCCATGTTTATATCATTTTACAAACCTCAAGGTTTTACCGGAAAAGCTCCATGGCGTTAAAATTTTCAAAGGCGTGGAAGCTAATATATCGGATTATACCGGCAGCATAGACATGCCTGAGGATATCCTGAGGAAGCTGGACTTTGTACTGGCGGCCCTCCATGATGTATGTATTGAGCCCTCTTCCCTGGAAGAGCATACGGAGGCTTTGGTCAATGCCATAAAGAATCCCTGTGTTGATGCGATCGCCCACCCAGGCAATCCCCGGTTTCAGGTGGATATTGAAAAGGTGGTAAAGGCGGCAAAGGAGTATAATAAAGTGATTGAGATCAATAGCCATTCCTTTAGTGCAAGGCCGGGAAGTGAAAAAAACTGCAGGGAGTTTGCGGTGAAATGCAAGGAAATGGGAGTCCCTGTGGTGTGCAGCAGTGACGCCCATATCAGTTTTGACGTGGGCAGGGTTGACGCTGCCGTAAAGCTTCTCGCCCAATGCAATGTGCCGGAAGAGCTGGTGATCAACACCTCTTTGGAAAAGTTTGAAAAATATTTAAACAGTAAAAATGAAAAAAAATATAACTTCTAATGAATGGGCAAAGGTAGTATGATATTAGTAACATGGCTTATGAGGAGCTGGATATTTTGAACAAAGAAAGAATGGCGGTTTTGCTGGGGAATATTGTGGGCCCGGAAAACCTAAAAATCAACGAGCCCATGAAGAACCACACCTCTTTCAAAGTGGGAGGACCTGCGGATTTGCTGGTGACTCCGGCGAATGCCGGCCAGATATTAAAAATACTGGAGATTTGCAAGGACCAAGAGATTCCTTTTTTAGTCATGGGAAACGGCACCAATCTGGTAGTAAGAGATAAAGGGTTCCGGGGAGTGGCAATAAAGATTTTTGACAGGTTCGGCAAATATTCTGTCAATAATAATATTTTGGAGGCGGAGGCGGGGATACTCCTTTCAAAGCTGTCCAACATCGCCTTAAGGCATGGGCTGACAGGGTTGGAGTTTGCTTCGGGAATACCGGGGACCCTTGGCGGGGCTGTTGTGATGAACGCAGGCGCCTATGGCGGTGAAATGAAGAATGTGGTTGTAAAAACGGAATATATTGATTTAAACGGGAATATAAAAACCATCACCCATGATCAGCACCGGTTCGGATATAGAACAAGCATTTTTCAGGAAGAAGGCGGGGTTGTCCTGAAGTCCCAAATCAAACTGGGTCAGGGGATAAAAGAGGAAATTGAGGCGTCCATGGAAGAACTCGCAAGGAAGAGGAAAGAGAAACAGCCCCTTCACATGCCCAGCGCGGGAAGTGTTTTCAAAAGACCCGAGGGGTATTATGCAGGGAAGCTTATAGAGGACTGCGGGATGAAAGGCTTTAGGATAGGCGGGGCAGAGGTTTCAACCCTGCACTGCGGTTTTATCGTCAATACAGGCAATGCTTCCGCTTCGGATGTGATCCGTTTAATTCAACACATACAGAATGCCGTTAAAATGAAATTCGGAGTGGAATTGGAGACCGAAGTCAGGATTGTAGGAGAGGAATAAGATCCATGAGGTTTATCATAATCACAGGCTTGTCGGGTGCCGGCAAAAGCCAGGCTGTTAAATGCCTTGAAGATTTGGGTTTTTTTTGTGTAGACAATCTTCCCCCCGCGCTGATTCCGAAGTTTGCGGAAATCTGTTTTCAGAGCAGGGATAAAATGGACAAGATAGCCCTTGTGATCGACGTAAGGGGAAAGGGGCTGCTCAATGATTTGTTTCCCGGTTTGAGCACACTGGAAGAACTGGGGTTTTCCTATGAAATTTTATTTCTTGAGGCGTCGGACGAGGCGCTGATAAAAAGATACAAGGAAAGCCGGCGCATTCATCCCCTTGCCCGGGATGGGCGGCTGCTCAATGGGATCCGGGAGGAGCGCAGGCTGCTTCACGAAATAAAGAGCAGGGCAAACCATATCATAGACACCTCAAGCCTCACTCCCAGGCAGTTAAGAGAGGAAATCACGGGCCTGGTGGTGGAGGGGAAAAGTTTTGAGAGGCTTATCATCAATATCATTTCCTTTGGGTTCAAATACGGCATACCGGCCGACTGCGACCTGGTATTCGACGTGAGGTTCATTCCCAACCCTTATTATGTCAATTCCATGAAAAAGCTGTCGGGTAAAAGTGAGACGGTAAGGGAATATGTGCTGCAGTGGAGAGAAACGGAGGAGTTCCTGAACAAACTTGGCGACATGCTGGAGTTCCTTATCCCCAACTACATTAAAGAGGGAAAATCCCAGCTTGTCATCGGGGTGGGCTGCACGGGCGGAAAGCACAGGTCGGTGGTTATTGGGGATGCACTGTATAAAATGCTCATAGAAAAGCAGCACAGGGTGGTCATAGACCACAGGGACATTGATAAAGATAACAGAGGTGCGGCCAGATGAAAATATGGGATTGGTTCAGGCCGGGTATCAGGATTAAGCGCTTTATTTTGCTAGGCATGGTGGGAATCGGTTGCATCAGCATCGGTTTGTCCTTTATGCTGACTGAAATCTATTTAAGCCTTCTGAAAATGGTTTTGTCCGTTCTTTTAATCATATCCGGCCTGGTGTTTGTGTTTTTATCCATCAGGTATATAACCAGAACTTTTTTTCATGCGATTTCGGGCAGCAATTTTAAAATTTCCCTTGATGCGGATCGGCTGAGCAGCCTTTTGTATGAAAGGCGGATACTGATCAAAGGCCCGAAGATTGTGGCTATAGGAGGGGGAACCGGACTTTCCACAATGCTCAGGGGACTTAAGGTTTTCAGCTCAAACATTACGGCGATTGTGACGGTGGCGGACGACGGAGGCGGGTCGGGAGTGCTGAGGCAGGACCTGGGCATCCTTCCCCCGGGGGATATAAGAAACTGCATCATGGCGCTGGCGGATACCGAGCCCATTATGGAAAAACTTCTTCAATACAGGTTCGAGGAGGGCATGCTGAAGGGACAGAGCTTCGGGAACCTCTTTCTGGCGGCTATGCACGGAATATCCAAGAACTTTGAGGAAGCCGTGCACAAGATGAGCGATGTGCTTGCCGTTACGGGGAAGGTCCTGCCGGTGACCCTGCAGGATATCATGCTGTGCGCGGAAATGGAAGATGGCTCCCGGGTGTGCGGCGAGTCCAGCATATCCAAGTACGGCAGTGTCCATAAAAGCAGGATCAAGAGGGTATACCTGGAGCCTCAAAACGTGGCTCCCCTGGCGGACGCCATCGATTCCATCAACGAGGCGGATGTAATCATCCTTGGCCCCGGCAGCTTGTACACCAGCATTATTCCCAACCTGATCGTGGACGGCGTGTGCGATGCCATCAAAAAATCCAATGCGGTCAAAATCTATGTGTGCAATGTGATGACCCAGCCCGGCGAAACCGAGGGCTATACGGTCTTTGACCACATTAAGGCCATACAGGAGCATTCCTACGGCGAGATCATAGACTACTGCATTGTAAATACGGCTGAGATTCCCGAAGAGCTGAAGCAAAGGTACCTGGAGGACGGAGCTGAAACGGTCAAGGTGGATTATGACCTGATTGCCAAGGCGGGGATAAAGGTGATCGGTGCGGATTTTGTCAGTGTGAGGAACAACCTTATAAGGCACAACTCCAAAAAGCTGGCGGAAGTTATCGTGGAGCTTATTGCGGAGACGGTGCTTGCCAAGGATAAGAAGAGAATAATAGACTATTATTATGTAAAAGATAGGCTCAAGAAGATTATATCGTAACAAGTCCGGAGGTTTGTGCACCATGGAATTCGGAAAGTCCTGCTGGCGGACTTTTGAGCAGGGGATAGAAAAGGAATGGCTTTTAACCAATGGAATAGGAGGATTTGCGTGTTCCACCGTCATCGGGGCAAACACCCGCAGGTATCATGGCCTGCTGGTGGCCTCCCTGAGGCCGCCGGTTGAAAGGCACCTCATATTGTCGAAGCTGGATGAGAGCATAACGATAAATGGGAAGTCCTACAACCTGTATTGCTTTAAAACCCCGGACTATACCATGAAGGGCTATGTCCATCTGCAAAGGTTTGAAATCAATCCCATCCCTACCTTTGTCTACAGTGTGGAGGACCTATGGATGGAGAAGAAAGTATGCTTGGTATACGGCGAAAACACCGTCGTTGTCCTGTATCACGTGATTGCCGGGTCCCAGGGCTCCAGTCTGATGCTGACTCCCCTTGTGAATTTCAGGGACTATCATCAAAACTCATCCAGGGAACATATGCGCTTCACCCAAAGGAACGACGGCAATAGGGTATGGATCAGGCCCTACGAAAACAATCCCCATATTCAGATGTACTGCAGCGACGGGAAATATATCCGGAGGGAAGACACCTATTTTTTGAACATGGAATATCCCGTTGAACGCGAAAGGGGACTGCCTTCCGTCGAGGACCATTATATTCCGGGAAGCTTTGAAGTCAGGCTGAACCCCGGCGACAACAGGTATATCACGGTGGTCGCCACGGTGGAGGAAAAGCTTCAGGAGTATGACGGGCTTTCGGTAATAGACGAGGAGGAAAAGAGAATAGGGAAGGTGGTAGCTGCCGCCGGATATGGGGATGCCTTCGCAAAAAGACTGGTGTCCGCCGCCGACAATTTTATTGTACTCAGGAAATCCACCGGTTCAAAGACCATCCTGGCCGGTTACCCGTGGTTTACCGATTGGGGAAGGGATGCCATGATCGCTTTTACAGGCTTGACCCTTGTGACCAGGCGCTTCGACGATGCAAGGGAAATACTGCTTACCTTTGCCCAACATGTAAGGGATGGGCTCATCCCCAACATGTTTCCCGACGGGGGGACCGAACCCGTTTACAACAGCGTGGATGCCGCCCTGTGGTATTTCGAAGCGGTCTGGAAGTACATAGGGTACACCAAAGACTATGGGTTTGTACAAAACCGCCTGTACCCCGTTTTAAAGGAAATAATCCGTTCCTATGCCAGGGGGACCCGGTTCAATATCAAAATGGATGAGGACTGTCTCATTTCGGCAGGAGATCCGGAAACACAGCTCACCTGGATGGACGCCAAGGCCGGGGGCCGGGCTGTTACGCCGCGGCACGGGAAGGCGGTGGAAATCAACGCCTTATGGTACAATGCGCTAAAGGTGATGAGCACCCTCTCAAGGGCATTCGGAGAGGACAGCCCGCCTCTGGAAAGTATGGGGGAAAGGGTGCGGGAAGCCTTTGTAAAATGCTTTTGGAATGAGGACAAACAGTGCTTATACGATGTTGTGAACGGTGAATACCGGGATGACAGGGTAAGGCCCAACCAGGTGCTGGCGGTCAGTCTGTCCTACCCGGTTTTGGAAGGGGAACGGGCCGGAAAAGTTGTGGAACGGGTGTGGAAGGAGCTCTACACCCCCTATGGGTTGAGAAGCCTGTCGCCGGAGTCCCCGGACTATAGGGGCGTGTATGCGGGGGATCCGTTCAGCAGGGACAGCGCCTATCACCAGGGCACCGTGTGGGCATGGCTTCTTGGACCGTTTATTACCGCCTATTTCAGAACAAAGGGGCATACAGAGGAGAGCCGGCAGGTTGCCCGGATGCTTATAAGCCCGTTGAAGGACCACTTATATGACGCATGCCTTAACAGCATATCCGAAATCTTCGACGGGGATGAGCCTTATAGACCCAGGGGCTGTTTTGCCCAGGCCTGGAGTGTGGGTGAAATCCTGAGGGCTTATATTGAGGATGTGGGTGTGTAATGCCCCTTTCACAAGGGGTATTTGCAATGAATGGCTGGTTGTGGCATATGGATCAGTGTTGTTTGGTTTATTCCCTTAGAGGTATGCTTTCCAACGGGAGCCTTTTGCAAAAAAATATAGAATAACCGGATGGGGTGAAGGATTTGTCATTCTCATCAGCAGTAAAAAATGAAATATGCAGGCTGGAGACAGGCTGCAAGGCGTGCCTCCTTGCCGAGCTGGCCGCGGTGATTGCCATAAGCGGCACCATAAGGCTTATAAACGACAGGGACTTGAGCATCCGCATCGTCACCGAAAATGCCGCTTTTGCCAGAAGGGTTTTTTCCATAATAAAGAAGGTATATAACATTTACCCTGAAGTGATTATCAGGAAATGCAATAAGCTTAAAAAGCACGTTTTGTATACCTTGGTCATCCCTTCTTCCATGGGCGCGAAAAGGGTGCTTGAGGATGTAAAGATCACCTTTGAAAAAAAAGACGGAAATGAAAAGGCCGTCTACAATCTGGATTTGAAAGGCTTTTTAAAGAAGCCCTGCTGTAAAAAATCCTATTTAAGAGGCGCTTTTCTCGCAGGAGGGTCCATAAGCGACCCTGAAAAGACGTACCACCTGGAGATAACCTGCCACAGCATGGACCTGGCAGTGAAAGTAAGGGATTTCATCAACCGGTATCACCTGAATGCAAAGGTCATTAAAAGAAAAGCAAACTTTGTGGCCTACATTAAAGAAGGAGAGAATATCGTAGATTTTTTAAACATCATTGGCGCCCATTCTTCCCTGCTGGAGCTGGAAAACGTGAGAATACTCAAGGAAATGCGCAACAATGTGAACAGGATAGTCAACTGCGAGACGGCAAACCTGGAGAAAACGGTGAATGCGTCGCTGCGGCAGATAGAGAATATACGTTATATCAAAGAGAAAATAGGATTTGACAGCCTGCCCAAAAACCTGAAGGAAATAGCGGAGGTGCGGTTGAACAATGAAGACGCCAATCTTAAGGAAATGGGGGAGATGCTGGTCCCGCCCCTGGGGAAGTCCGGTGTCAACCACAGGCTGCGCAAACTGGATAAAATTGCAGAAAATCTTAGAAGCAGGAAAGGAGACAACAAATGATAGAAAGTATTGTTGAAATATCCAATCCAACAGGGCTGGATGCGAGGCCTGCCGCGTTGTTCGTAAAAACGGCGGGGAAATTCATGTCGGAGATATGGATAACCAAAGGAGAGAAAAGGGTAAACGCCAAAAGCATCATGGGGTTGATGTCACTGGCCGTTTCAAAGGGGGAAACGGTGACCGTCGGTGCCCAGGGGGAAGATGAGGAACACGCGGTCAGGGAACTGGTGGAATTGATCACTACCGGGTTTGGAGAATAAACAGGAATGCCCTGTTGGGGATGAACATAGAAGCATGAACACAAATGTCGGGCTTTGTCGCTTTAGGGCGACATCTTTTTTTATTCCTACAGAAAATTACAATATTCTATGAAGGGTTTTAATGGGGCAGTGAAGAAGTAATATTACCGGAGTTGATTTATGGACAGGCTTGGTCCTGGGATGTCAGCTCTCAACTTTTAACGGATTAGCGGAGGAGGATTCATTTGCAGATAAAACTTTCCAACAGGGGGACAACGCTGATAGTAAGTATTTTAGGGGAACTGGACCATCATTCCGGTGAAGATGTCCGGAACAAGGTTGACGGAGAAATTATCAAGTCCACAACCAAAAATGTAATCTTTGATTTTGGGAAAGTAAACTTTATGGACAGCTCGGGAATAGGGGTCATCATGGGGCGGTTTAAAAACATACAGAAATTGAACGGGAAAATGGCCGTTATCAACCTGAGCCAGCAAATAAGGCGTATTTTTGAAATGTCGGGACTGTTGAAATTTATTCCGGTGTACGATAATATAGACAGCGCTCTTCGTGAATTTGAATAAGGATACTGCGTATTCAAAAGCTCCATCATTATAAAAGGTTTTTGCCACCGACATGTTTTTATAATGAGCGCGGTTTAAAATTCAATATTTCCATAAGGTAAACTGCGCGAATTTCATCGGTAACTGCCTTGATTTAATTCTAACTTTAAAGTGCGTTAACGATACAAATGGTAAGGGAGAGAAATGTATGAAACCGATCAACGAAATGAGAATAGAGTTTTTAAGCAAATCAAGCAATGAGTCTTTTGCCAGGGTTGTGGCAGCCGCCTTCGTATCCCAGCTGGACCCGACCCTGGAGGAGCTGGCCGATGTTAAAACCGCAGTGTCTGAAGCGGTCACAAATTCCATCATTCACGGGTATGAAAATAAAAGCGGGTATGTGAAAATGAGCTGCACCCTGTACGGGGATTCGGTTGTCATCGCCGTATCCGACGAGGGCAAAGGGATCGAAGATGTTGAACTGGCCAGGCAGCCTCTGTACACCTCCAAACCCGATATGGAAAGGTCCGGCATGGGATTTACCGTGATGGAAAGCTTTATGGACAGGGTAGAAGTGGTCTCGGAGCCGGGCAGAGGGACCACGGTTACAATGTATAAAACTTTTAAATCCCTGGGAAATAAATAGCCTTATGCTTAAAGTATTTATTTTTTTGATCTAAAATGTAAATAATAAACAAATAAAATAATTATTGGATATTAATAATTCTGCTTTTATCCATGGCTGCTTCATTTGCGTTTTGATTGCCGCTTTGTCACAGGAGTGCTGAGAAAGGTTCAGGTAAATTATGAATGATCTGTTCGACGGAAATACGGTGGATTTAATAAAGAAGGCCAAGGCCGGAGACAAAGAAGCTCAATCCCTGCTGGTGGAAAAAAATGTGGGTCTGGTATGGAGTGTCGTAAAGAGATTTCAAAACAGGGGCTATGAGGCGGAAGACCTTTTCCAGATCGGGTGCATAGGGCTTATCAAGGCCATAAACAAATTTGATAACTCCTTTGAGGTGAGGCTGTCAACCTACGCCGTACCCATGATTATCGGCGAGATAAAAAGGTTTATCCGGGATGACGGCATCATAAAAGTCAGCCGTTCCCTCAAGGAGACCTCCAACAAGGCCAGGGTCACAAAAGAGGTCATGAGCAAGGAACTGGGCCGGGAGCCTTCCATCAGTGAAATGGCGGAACGTATGGGCACTGCTCCTGAAGAGCTTGTAATGGCCATGGAAGCGGCATGTTCTCCCGAGTCTTTGTACAACGCCGTGGGAGAGGGGGACAACAATTCGGTGCTACTGATCGACAGGCTTAATGTGGAGGGCGAAAATAATGAAATCGATTTGATCGATAAGATCGCATTAAGGCAGATTGTGGAAAACCTGAAGCCCCGCGAAAAACAAATCATCATCCTCCGGTATTTTAAGGAAAAAACCCAGGTCCAGATATCCAAAATGCTGGGAATTTCCCAGGTGCAGGTTTCCCGCATTGAAAAGAAAATACTTGAGGATATCCGGCGCAAGATTGGGAACAACTGAGCTCCATCCGCCTTTTAAAAAAATTTTTCAAATCTGCGTTTCCGCAAAAGCTCATGGACGGTTTTGGTCTATAAGCTTTTGCTTTTTTACTGCCTGTTTTTCTTTTGAATATTGTTTTGCTAATTTTCAAATAATATCAAATAATAGAACCATAAATAGATAATCGTAGTTTCGCTTCTGCGGTGTGGGATTTCATCAGGATAGGATATTTTGCCTTGCAAAGATGGGAGTGTAACGGATGCTGCACATATTGCCCAAGAGAAGAAGGCTGCTGTTTATCTTATTCGCGGTCTTGGCAGCTCTTCTGGTACTGGCCGTATTTATACTGTTAAATCAAAGCTATATGAAAATACCCTCCAGGGGGGTTTTCGTATAACGAATCAAGGAGGCAGCGATGCAAAAGAATTTTACAAAAGAGGATTACCGGAAATATGTTGAACAAATATCTCCTAAGTCCAAAGTTTTACGCAATGTGGTAAGAGCTTTTATTATCGGAGGGCTGATCTGCATTGTAGGCCAATTCATAACAAACCTCTTAACCGCTTTGGGCTTAAAAAAAGACGAGTTATCCAGCATAACCACCATCATCATGATTTTCCTCGGCGCTATTTTGACCGGCCTTAATATCTATGACGAGCTGGGAAGGTATGCGGGCGCCGGCTCCATAGTCCCCATAACCGGTTTTGCCAACTCTATTGTTTCACCGGCCATGGAGTTTAAAAGTGAAGGATATGTCACAGGGGTGGGTGCAAAAATGTTTGTTATTGCAGGGCCTGTTATTGTATATGGTGTGGCGGCTTCCGTCGTTGTAGGGATTCTATATTACCTGATTAAGTAGCCGGGCAGGGCAGTTCAAATCTGGAAAGTTAAGAGGTGTTTATATGTCGGATAAAAGGTTGGGAACACAGACCATAAAACTGGAGAATCCCCCCAGCATTGTTGCTACGGCGTCCATCGTAGGGCCCAAGGAAGGCCAGGGGCCTTTGAAGCTGTATTTTGATGAGATTATCGAGGATGAGCTGTGGGGGGAAAAAAGCTGGGAAAAAGCGGAGAGCAAGCTCATGAGGGAAACTCTCGCCAAAATCTTAAGCAAGGCGGGAAAATCCCCGGGAGAAATCAACTATATTATAGCGGGGGATTTATTAAACCAGTGCATAGCGGCCAACTTCGGACTGCGGGAATCAGAGATCCCTTTTTTAGGCATCTTTGGGGCCTGCTCCACCATAGGCGAGGCCATGGGCATCGGAGCCATGCTCATTGACGGGGGCTTTGCGGATCATGTAGTCTCCATTACCTCCAGCCATTTTTGTTCGGCGGAAAAACAGTTCCGCTTTCCACTGGAACTGGGATCTCAAAGACCCCCTACGGCCCAGTGGACGGTGACCGGCGCCGGAGGGGTACTGCTTTCAAAGCAGGGAACCGGCCCCTATATAACCCACGTGACCATAGGCAAAATTGTGGACCTGGGAATCAAGGATTCAAACAACATGGGGGCGGCCATGGCACCTGCCGCGGCGGATACCATTCTCAGGCACTTTAAGGATACGGGCTTGAGCCCCGACAGCTATGACCTGATCCTGACGGGCGACCTGGGCAGCCTGGGAAAGAGAATCTGTGCCGAAATGCTTGAGGCCCAGGGATATCCTATCCTCGACCACTACAATGACTGCGGGCTGATGATTTTCGACCGTGAGAAGCAGGACCCCCATTCGGGGGGAAGCGGGTGCGGCTGTTCGGCGACCGCCTTCGCAGGCTTTGTATACGCCGAGATGACCAAGGGAAGCCTGAAGAACGTCCTGTTTGTCCCTACGGGAGCGCTGCTGAGCCCTACAAGCACCCAGCAGGGGGAATCCATACCCTGTATTGCGCATGCGGTAAGTATAAGCACATCGATCTCAAGCTGAAGGAGGGTGGTTTCATGCAAAGTACGTTTATGACATACCTGGGAGCTTTTATTGTAGGAGGAACCCTGTGCGCCGCCGGCCAGGTACTCATTGACAAAACAAAGCTGACGGTAGCCAGAATCCTTGTTATCTTTGTTACCGCAGGAGCAGTATTGACGGCGCTGGGAGTCTATCAAAAAATTGTGGATATCGGCGGGGCCGGTGCCACAATCCCTTTGACGGGGTTCGGCTACAGCCTCGCCAGGGGCGCTTTCAGAGATGTGGACCAATACGGGCTGCTGGGCGCCTTTACGGGAGGAGTCAAGGCTACGGCCGCAGGCATTACCGCGGCCATATTTTTCGGATATACGATATCCGTGGCTTTTACACCCAAGGCCAAAAGATAGAAATATACCCTAAGTTGCATTGCTTGAGGGGAGAATCGGATATGGATAAACACAAGGTGATACTGGTAACCGACGGAGACGTGGTTGCCCGGAAAGCGGTGGAGGCTGCCGCAAAAAATATCGGCGGAAGGTGCATTTCCATGTCCGCCGGGAATCCCACCGTCTTAACGGGGGAGGCGATTGTAGGACTGATCAGGGAGGCCCCCAACGACCCGGTGGTTGTAATGGTGGATGACCGGGGGGTCAAAGGCATGGGCAGGGGGGAGAAGGCCATGGAGAGGATAATGGAGGATGACAGCGTTGAAGTGCTGGGCGTGGTGGCTGTTTCATCCAACGGAAAGGACTGCAGCGGCCTGGACGTGACCTGCTCCATAACCAAGGAGGGCAGGGTCATCGAGGGCTCGGTGGATAAATACGGAAATGAGACGGGGTCAGACCGGATCTGCGGGGATACCCTGAGCGTCCTGAAAAAGAAGAAGGGCATTGTGATCGTGGGCATCGGAGACCCGGGGAAAATGGATTTCAACGATGAAATCCACAAGGGGGCCCCCATAACCACTAAAGCCCTCCGGGAAGTGATGAAAAGGAGCGGCATGAATGCGGCCCATTGAAGAGGAGAATCTATGAAGCGCAAAAATGAATTTACAGCGGAGCAATTCTTGGGGGAGCGTGTACGCCTTGGAAGATTTCCGGGACAAAACTGTTTTGCCGAAATGTAAAATCATTTTTGCGGCACCCATAGAGTGAAATTTCGATAGAAGATTTGCCCATTTCGATAAAATAAAATCATTCCCAATATTTCAAAAAATGATATAAAATTATCCCAAAATGAACATTTTTGTAATTAAGGAAACTGCGTGTCCTTGTCCATATCCGCTACTATGACCCAAAGACCGCCCGGTTCCTGACTGAGGATACGTATGGAGGGACTGCTTATGACCCGTTGAGTTTAAACCTCTATACTTACTGTCATAATGAACCGGTGTTATGTTTTTTACGAGGTGCATTTGGAAAACATTGTAAACAGCAACAAATCGGTATAACAAATAAAAAGGCCACATTCAAATCACTTAGAACGTGGTCTTTATTGTGACCAAGTTTCATTTTCCGACAAAACTATACCCAGGCCTGACGCCTTTTCTCTAATAGCCTTTTATTTCAAATTCTCCTTCATATAACCCGTTTATCACATAAACATTGTCTGCTTAGTGCATTCATGTTTAGATAAAGACAAAACACATCTTATGGGGTATCTTTTCCTAAAAATACTAGTAATTATTAAATTCTAATATTAATTCTGTTATGGGTTTTATCTATCTCCTTTATTCCTTGTAGTTGCGAATCCTCTTTTTTATCATTAATAAATGATATTGTGCCCTGAATGGTTGAATTATTATCTACGACAGTTTTTTGAAATATTATCAGTTTCTTGGTTTTTATTTTCATTATTTTTACTTTTTGTTTGTGCTGCTTCTTTTACTTGCTTTTGTGAAGTTTGAAGTATTTCCCCCGCTTTTCTATCCAGCATTTGTTCTTTCAATTCTGTTTTTTGAAGCTCTGCCCTCTTTGCCTTGGACTCACCGCCTCTTGCTTCATCTAATTTAATTTCTATCCTTAAAACATTACTTTTTCTATTAAGGCTGTTTTTGGTATTATTCACAATCATAGCCTGGGAATATGAAGCACTTGCTTAGACCAAGTGAGATATATCTGTTAAATTAACAGGATGTGCTACCTGTACAACGGTCACGGGGACGGCAGAGCGTGTAAAAAGGGGTTCAGGGAGTCGAAGCCCTCCTGAACCCCTTGGTTATGGTTAAATACGCCTTTCAAACATGATCTGCGGATGCATTGGTCCTATGCATGATTTTCCGAAAACCCCGGGAACACTTGTATCACGGCTCCCAGGTATGCCTCATGATGCCGACGACATTTCCTCGTTTACTTCATTAAGCTCATCTGAAATGATCTCTCCATCCTGAATTCTGATTATTCTTTTCGCCTGCTGGGCAATATTCATATCATGGGTTATAAGAATAATGGTCTTTCCGAGGGTATGGAGCTGCTGAAAGGTCTTGAGGACTTCTATCCCCGTCTTACTGTCAAGGGCTCCCGTGGGCTCGTCTGCCAGAATAACGGAGGGATTGGTCACCAGGGCTCTTGCTATGGATACTCTCTGCTGCTGACCGCCGGAGAGCTCTGAAGGCTTATGAGAAATACGGTCTTCGAGGCCGACTTTTTTGAGGGCTTCAAGCACCCGGGCCTTGCGTTCACCTGTGCCGGTGCCCATATAGATCAACGGTAATTCCACGTTCTCAAAAACATTGAGCTTGGGCAGCAAATTGTACTTCTGAAATACAAATCCGATTTTTGAATTCCTGATCTCGGCCAATTCATCATCGCTGCAGTGGCTTACATTTTTGTTATCCAGGATGTATTCGCCCGAAGTAGGGGTATCCAGGCAGCCAAGCATGTTCATCAGCGTAGACTTGCCCGAACCGGACGGGCCCACGATGGCAACAAACTCTTTAGCTTCTATGTAAAGGGAAACATCTCTCAATGCATATAGCTTGTTATTGCCCATTTCATAAACTTTGGTCATGTTTCTTATGTCTATCATGCGATCGCTCCTTAAAGTGATTTTATTATTAAGGGAGTATAACCATTTTTTGTGACAATACTTTGTAGTTTTTGTTAATAAATTATTAATAAAAGGACTATGAAGGGGAAACAGCAGTGATTATACTGATCAGATAAATAAGCAGGTACAGGCGGGTAAAATAACACGGGAAGATGCAGATAAAGCTCCAACGGAATATAAAGCAGAGATCGGTGAGTGGGATGGAACCGGATACCCTATGTTTATGGGCATGGGGGGAATTTGCTCCAAGAGAACGGCTACATAAAATGTGCAATAAATTACCATACTAATTAAACGTAAAATAGTTTAAAATGCTGGTAGCGAGTTTTGTAGTATTGCAAAAAGCATAGGGAAAAATATGAGAAGAACGTTAAAGATCACTGTGTTTTTTACCATAATATTTCTTTTAATGGATTATGGCCGCGTATCCTATACCACTAACAGCGGTGGGGTGGTTGTGGGCCAGACCAGGGTGACTTTTCAGGCGGATAAGGACAGCGGCCTTAAAGTACCGGTCACAATAAAAAACACAAGTGATGAGGAAATGGCGGTATCAGTAAAAAAAGCGGACTTTGAAATTGATAATAACGGTGTGTTCCAGGTAAGGGAGCCCGGATCTACGGCAAACTCGGCCTTTGACTATATCGTCTGCGAGGAGTCGGAATTTAAAATGCCGGCCAATTCCACGAAGGTCATTGAGATTTCCCTGGCAAAAGACAAAGCCTATGCTTTGCCCGAATACAATTCCGCAATTTTGGTAAAATACGCTCCTGTGAGCATGGTGCAAAGTGAGGCCCAGGTGAAAACCTACATCCAGACTCCCATCATTGTTACCGTCAATCCGGGGAGTCTGGTAAAAGTTGACTTTGACACGTCGGTGCCTCCCATAAGCTTAAGCAGGATTGGCTTTAGCAGGATCATGAACTCCGGCGGGGAGAAAACACTTGCTTTCTATTTCAAAAACTCAGGGGTCATTACCATTCAGCCCAATTTAACTGCCGCGGTTTCCGGCTTAATATCAGGTGAAAACGTCAGCATCCCCTATGGAGCTACGGGAATACCGCCCGGCACCAACAAGGAGTACAGCTTTAAATTCAAACCTGCAGGCTGGTTTGACATCTATACGGTCAGGCTCAATTATGATTATGGCTACGGGGGAAAGAAATTCAGCGACTATAAGGCGGTATCCTTTGTGGTGGTGTCCTATCGTGTTTTAATAGGTATTGTGCTGATATGCATCGGGATCCTTGCTCAAATAAGGATCAACAGGAAAAGAAACAGGCTGCTGAAGCAGCTTCTAGCAGAAAAGGAAGCGGTGGAGGGGAAAAATACTATAAGGGCGGAAGAAGAGCCTGGCAATACGGACACAGAGAAAAGTGAGGAAGAGTAACTTCCGGGTTTCCATATTTTATGGATGCTCGGAATATATATTAATAAGGGGGAAGAGCAAAATGTTCAGGAAAGGAAAAGTTATATCTGTAGTTATTGTGCTGGTAGGTGTAATGCTGATATTGTCGGCCACGGTGTTTGGCCAGAGCATCAGCTTTAGTATTCCCGGTTTTCACACCATGAACATGCAGGCGGATGCGTTGAGCTTTGGATCCATAACACCCGGTGTTGCAGTTTCACCCACCGGAAATCCTAAAACAACCATTTCGGTATCGGCCAATACCACATGGCATGTGTATTTGTCCGGCACCGATTTTACAAACGGAAGTGCGACAATTCCGATCAGCAGCTTGCAGTTTAAGGTTGGAAACGGCAGCTTTAATCCGGTGGGGAACAACAATACGCCTGTAATCAACGGTACCGGCAGTTTAACGTCACCGGTCTCCATTTCATACCAGCTGTTTGTGCAAAACGGCATATACCCTGCGGGCTCTTATACTTCAAACCTGACTTATACAATTACCGACTAAGGAAAGGGCTTGCTTTATTCGAAGCGGAAAAGTTGAGAGATTGACTAAAAGTCCAAAGGCATCCTGAAATCCAGGATGCCTTTGGGGTATTCATGGGGCATGTTTTCTGCCGTTTTATTTGCCCAGGCAGGCAGCAACCACAGCTTCCATGTTTTCCGGTTTGGCATTGGGCGGTATGCAGCAGCCGGCGGACATGATGAATCCTTCGGGACCAATTTCATTGATTAACGTAGTGGCATATTTATATACCTCATCCTTAGTCCCGATAGATAGTAGCGCAGGAGGAATATCTCCGGTGATGCACATTCTGTCTCCAAGCACTTCTTTTATTTTGAAGATGTTGGTCAAGCCGTCCGGATCAAAAATACATTTTGCCTTTGGAAATTCGGTGAAGTATTTCAGCCTTGATTCCCAATTTGAATCCAGATGGAACCAGGTGCGGGATCCGCATTCTATGATGGTATTTGTTGTTACTTGCGTCGTCGGCCATACGAACCGTTCAAAGGCTTTCTCTGAGATGTAGTCTCCGCTCGCCCTTGCACCGCCGCTAAAGACCGCATGAATGCCTCCGGCCTGCAGTTGCTTCTTTAAAGTTGCCACATTTTCATCCGTAATTACCTTAATAACTGCTTCCAATTTTTCAGGTATTTTACGCATATCCCTGGCTATATTGACCAAGCCGCGTCCTCCCACCAGCATATTAAAAGGAGTTGTGGCCGACGGACCTCCATTCAGTATGAGAACGACGCCGGCTTCTGTGCGTTCCGCCGTTGCGCGGTCCCTGACGCTCAAAAATTCCTTCAAGTCATCCCTGGAGTAGCCCAGTCTTCCAAAAATGTATTCATCAAACCAGGGAGCCCATCCTTTATCGAGAATGGCATCATAATCTTCTACCGTCATAGCGGCTATCTCATCTACCTGCCACAGGGAATCCTCCTTTAACTCCCGTCCGGGAACCTTGGTTTTGGCAAGGGTTATCATCCCTGACATTTTCGGATTGACGGCAGAGCTCGACACGCCGTCAATCTCTCCGCCGCCCAGCTTCAGGATGCCTTCCAGAACGGTGTGGGCCGCCCAATCCGGCCGCCTGACGAAATCCGCCGCCACAGCCTTGGGATCCCCGTACTTGAGAAGGGCAATATCTCCGTTTGCGCAAATCGGTGTTCTGTCGGGTTTTTCCAAGTTAAATGCAGTTTCAATTCTTTTCAGATGTTCATTGTATAATTCTTGACCAGTCTTCATAGGATTACACCCCCATATATTTTTTTGAATACTCTACGGTTTCCTGTGCGTTCTTGCACACGTGGTCGGCGCCTACGTACCTGCAGGTAGCCTCGTCCACGGGGCCTCCGCCGATGAGGACCTTCACGTCCTTGCGCAGGCCTT
>JANLFN010000022.1 GCA_024655885.1 Eubacteriales bacterium
GGGATATTTTATCACATAAGGGATAAGTTGTAAAGAACAAATGTTCTTTCTGCAGAAGTGTCCCTATACTCCCATAGTCTTCAATATCTTCTACTGTCCCCATTTTTTTTCAATGATGCGGCTATTACGGTTCTAACTTTGCCCGTGCCTCCATAGATTATATTAAAATAATCTTTATTGGGGGTGCATTATGGCGAACCAATCAAATCAGAATGTAAAGACTGTCTTGAGCAACCATATCAACCTTGTGATGATAGCAAAAGGCATTCTGGTGTCCTATATAGCCACCATACCGCTTTTTTTAGTATTTGCACTTGTGCTGAGCTATACTGATTTTCCGGAAAAGTATGTTTCTCCTGTGGTTGTCATTGTCTCTGCTATCAGTATAATGATTGCCGGCTCAACAGCCACCAGAAAAATAAAAAACAAGGGCTGGCTCAACGGAAGCGTGGTAGGCTTCATATACGTTCTGATCCTGTATATTTTGAGCAGTTTTGTCTATAACAACTTTACTATCGACAGGCATGTCCTGCTGATGACTATATTGGGGATTATTTTAGGATCCATCGGGGGCATTATAGGTATTAATTTGAAAAGGGGTTCAAACTATAGTACCCGGAGCCATTAGTTTTACGTGCATGAATGTAGGACAGCCAAAGTTAAAAAAAAACTTTTCAAGTTGATTTTGTTATGCTATAATGAGCAAGAAAATTCGACTTAGGAGGAAAACAATGAAGCACATAAAAACAATTAACGGTTCTACTTTAAAGGATAGCATGAAAACAGGGGGATGTGGGGAATGTCAGACTTCTTGTCAGTCTGCATGCAAGACCTCATGTACGGTTGCCAACCAGAGCTGCCAGAAAAACTAGTGCATAAAGCATAACAGTAAATGCTTCACGCTTACTGATATGTTTGTTTTAAAAGTGGGAAGTGAAAAGTTTATTTTGCTTTTCACTTTTTTGTTGAAAAATTATACAGCGCACTTTGCAATGAAGCAATTTTTATAAATTTTTTATAAATGGGAGAATTACAATGATTCACAAATTTACTTTGTTTGGAACAAATATTGTGGTAGATACAAACAGCGGCGCAGTTCACGTATTTGACGATGTAGCCTATGACATCCTGGATTATTACAAGGAATATAACAAGGAGGGCATAGAGGACAAGCTGCGCGGGAAATACAGTAAACAGCAGGTGGAGGAAGCGCTGGAAGAGATCAGTGCACTGGAAAAGGACGGCCTGCTGTATTCGAAGGACACCTATGACGAATATGCTTTAAAGGGCCATTTAAGTGCCTGGTCAAAAAACATTAAAGCATTATGCCTGCATGTATCCCATGACTGCAACTTACGGTGCAAGTATTGCTTTGCGTCCACAGGCAACTTTGGTGGGGAGAGGACTGTAATGACCCCGGAAATAGGGAAAAGGTCCATTGATTTTTTGATAAAGGAATCGGGGAACAGAAGGAATCTTGAGATAGACTTTTTTGGGGGAGAACCCCTGCTGAATTTCAGCACGGTTGTTGAAGTGGTTGAATATGCCAAAAAACGTGGGGAAGAAGCCGGCAAGAGGTTTAAGTTTACAATTACCACAAACGCCCTGCTATTAAATGAAGAGATTAAAAATTATATAAATGCAAATATGCACAATGTGGTGCTGAGCATTGACGGGCGAAAGGAGACCAATGACAGAATGCGCTACCGGGTGGACGGTTCAGGCACATATGAAGATATTATGCCCGTTATAAAGTCGGTGGCGGAGTCAAGAAACCAGGACAATTATTATGTCAGGGGCACGTACACCCGGCATAACCTGGACTTTTCCAGAGATGTGCTGCATCTGGCGGACGAGGGCTTCAAACAAATATCGGTGGAGCCGGTAGTGGCTGCAAAGGGCACGGGATATGACCTTAGGGAGGAAGACCTGGATGTTCTTTATAAAGAATATGAAAGGCTTGCGGAGGAATATGTGAATCGAAGGGAAAAGGGAAGGGGATTTAATTTTTTTCATTTTATGATTGACCTGGGCCAGGGACCCTGCTTATCAAAGCGCTTGGGTGGATGCGGCTCGGGCCATGAATACATGGCCGTTACGCCTGAAGGGGATATATACCCCTGCCATCAGTTTGTGGGTATGAAAGAATTCAAGATGGGAAATGTCCGTGAGGGGTTCTTAAACAGAGAAATACAGGAGTTATTTAAGAGGTCTAATGTATATGCAAAGCAAGACTGCAGGGAATGCTGGGCCAAGTTTTACTGCAGCGGCGGCTGCGCTGCCAATGCATACCAGTTCAACGGCGACATCAATGTACCTTACAAAATCGGATGCGCCCTTGAGAAAAAGAGGGTTGAGTGTGCACTGTGGATCAAGACCCGTGAATAAAAACGAATTTCATAGACATCCTTTAGAGTGGAAGATATGGAAAGGATAAAATGGAAATGAATCATATCACATTGGAAATGATAAAGCAGAGCGACGAAATTAAAACCTTTTTAAAATTGTCCGAACAGCTGCTGGAGGTTCAGGGCTATACCGAGCACTCCTTCCGGCACGTGGAGCTGGTGTCCTCAAACGCAGGCAGAATATTGAGGGATCTGGGCTTTGGGGAACGGGAGGTGGAGCTTGCCATGATTGCCGGGTATCTGCACGACATCGGAAATGCGGTCAACAGGGTTGACCATGCCCATTCGGGAGCCATCCTGGCATACGGCATCCTGACCAGGATGGGAATGTCTCCCAGCGAGTCGGCGGAAATCATGCTTGCCATCGGCAACCATGATGAAAAAACAGGCACGGCAGTGAGCAATATATCTGCCGCTTTGATCCTGGCCGACAAGTCGGACGTGCACAGGAGCAGGGTCAGAAATAATGATTTTGCCACATTTGATATCCACGACAGGGTCAATTATGCGGTAGAGAGTTCAAATATCCGTGTGGACAGGGAGAAAAAGGCGGCCGTGCTGGAGCTCAAAATCGACACCAAGATTTGCCCCCTCATGGATTATTTTGAGATTTTTCTGGCTAGAATGACCATGTGCAGAAGAGCAGCGGATTTTTTGGGACTTAATTTTCAACTGCTGATAAACCATACCCGTTTGCTGTAAGTTTATTTAAAATGCGGGACTCTGGGGTGCAGTGGGAGTACAGGGATGCTTTTGAAATAATACTTTAAAATGGAGCTGCTTACCTGAAACTGACAAGGGGCGTACAGAGCAATTAGTATTGACGTTGGTATCCTATAGTTATATAATATCGTCATGCGGAGAAGAAAAAAAGGGGGAATTTTACAAATGAAAGGTAGCAATTTGGTTAAATTTGTGGCAGTTATAATCTCAATTGCCGTTTTAACCTATATAGCATGGTTTGGACAATTATTCGGATTAAAAATTCCTGGCGCCCGTGACATAGTACTGGGTATAGACGTAAGAGGCGGTGTTCATGCCACGTTGCGGGGCGTAAAAACGGATGGAAGCCTTCCGACAGATAAAGAGCTGGAAAGCGCCAGGACTATTATCGGGAAAAGGCTTGACGGCATGGGAATTACCGACCGGAATATCACTACCGACAGGGTTAATGGACGCATCATTGTAGAAATTCCGTGGAAACCGGGTGAGAAGGATTATAACCCTCAGAAGACCATTGACGAAGCGGTAAAGACAGCCCTCCTTACTTTCCAGGAAGTGGATGAGACAAAGGTGGATGCCAACGGGCAATATTTGCCCACAGGTAAAATAGTCATCCAGGGGAACCAGGTGCTTGACGCAGGAGTAGAGACCGATAGAAGCACGGGTGCTGTCAATGTAACCCTTAAGCTTAATGAAGAAGCGACAAAGAAATTTGACGAAGTAACTGGAAGACTTGCCCCTACCCATGGACGCATTGGAATTTTTATGGACAACCAGTTGATTTCCGCTCCGCAGGTAGAAAGCAGAATCAGCGGCGGCAATGCAATCATCACCGGACAGAGGGATGCCAAAGAGGCCGGCGAACTGGCTGCAACCATAAGGTCGGGTGCTTTGCCGTTTAAGATGGAAGCTGTTGAAATTAATTCGATAAGCCCCCAGCTTGGGAAAAACGCACTGGATATTATAATAAAAGCAGGTTTTGTTGCAATCATTCTTGTGTGGGCATTTATGCTGTTGTATTACAGGCTTCCGGGAATACTGGCGGACATTGCTTTGCTTGCCCATACCGTGTTGCAGCTCCTCCTGATCTCTTGGCTGAACGTCACCAACCTTACGCTCCCGGGTATAGCCGGTGTTATTTTGACCATAGGCATGGGCGTGGATGCCAACATTATCATATTTGAACGTATCAAGGAAGAGCTCCGGAACGGAAAGACGCTCAGGGCAGCCATCGATATGGGTTTTAAGAGGGCGTTTACAGCAGTACTGGATGCCAATATGACCACTCTGATCACAGCGGTTGTCCTCTGGATTTTCGGGACAGGGCCTATCAGGGGGTTTGCGTTTACTCTTGGTCTGGGAGTGGTATTAAGCTTCTTGACAGCCGTAGTTGTATCAAGAATTTTGTTAAAATCCGTAGCAGATGTAAATATAGCCAAGCATCACTGGCTGTATGGCATATAAGGAGGTTTCAGAATGGTTGACTTAATGGGGAAAAAGTACTATTTCTTTGCTCTTTCTGCGCTTATTATAATTGCCGGTATTGTTGCTTATATAGTCAACGGCGGGATGGTACTTGACATACAGTTCCAGGGTGGAACAATCCTGGAAATACAGATGAAAGACGGGAACTTTGACCCGAGAAAGGCCGAGGACATTGTTAAAAATACGGTGGGAAAGATCGCAACGGCGCAAAAATCTGAAACCTATGATTCCAGCGGAAAAAATCCGAAAGTATATTTGCTCACCATCAATATTGCAAACAAGCAGGGCTCTTTAACAGGAGATGAACAGACGAAACTGGTAGAGGCATTGAGAAAAGAATTCGACATTCCGGCCGATGCACAGATGAATGTAAACAATGTGGCTCCTTTCATCGGAACTGAACTGCTGAGTAAAGGATTGCAGGGCGTATTCTGGGCTTCAGTGTTAATTATATTGTATATGTGGTGGAGGTTTCAGGTAATGTCCGGCCTTTCAGCCGGAGTGACGGCAATCCTTGCCCTGCTGCATGACGCTCTGATCATGCTATCAATATATGCCATATTCAGGGTGCCTGTAAATGATGCATTTATTGCCGCAGTGCTGACTGTAATAGGGTATTCCATGAATGATACCATTATTATTTACGATAGGATCAGGGAGAACAGCAACCTGTTGAAAAAGACACCCATTGCCGAGCTGGTAAACAGAAGTATTATACAGACTCTGTCAAGGTCCATCAATACTGTGGTGACCGTTGAGATATGTATGATAACGGTGTACGCTTTTGCTGCCTACTACAACATTACAAGTATAATGGATTTTACTCTGCCGCTGATCGTAGGTATTACAAGCGGATGCTACTCTTCCATATTTATAGCAAGTCCGCTATGGGTCATGTGGAAGGAATCCCGTGCTAAAAAGAAGGTGGCGTCGAAGTCGGCCAAGGCATGAGCGCTGAGCTGGAATAGGTTTAATTTCAGGAAATAAACAGAGTGCTGCTTTTTATCTTTTGAGGACGGCACTCTGTATTTTTTATGATATTTCAGGTTATTTATTTAGGTAGAACGTCTTGCACCTAAAAAAAACACCTGCTATGTAGTCAGGTGTTCTAGTTCTTTTTTAAAATATAATCCATAAGCAGTCCGCCTATGACAGCTTCAGCCAATATAATGAAGCTGTTTTTGATCAGTGCTTTCGCAGTAAAGTCAAAGTAGCTATCAAAATTCTGCTGAAAATGGTTAATTAACAAAAAGATTGTACCCGCCGCAAACAATAGAAGAAAAGCAATTGAACCATATTTGACTATACTTTTTGCCAGACCGTTGATCTTGCCGAATTCGGAAAAAATCTTTTCAATATTTTTATTTAAATTTTGCTGCATTTTTACGCCTCACCCCTTTAAAACAAGTAAAAAGCCTATGGATTTCCTCTGGCTTCCCATGCCGGGAAATTTCCGCGGAAATGGAATGGCGATTCTTATTTATGTTAACATAAAGTTCTCTATTCATCAACCATTAAAGATTACCAGGTCAAATAAATTATACACTTTATACCCTCCGAATGTCAATTTTGCCGTGACTCCAGGTGCCTTAGGGAAAAAGAGATGCCTTGTTTCACTAGGATGTGTTATAATTGGAAAAGAGAGAAAACCATAATGTTACAGTATATTTGCGGGTGGATTATGAGGAAAGTGTTTGTTGGCATCTATGAAGCGGTTGAAGGCATGCAAACAGCAGAAACAATATTTAATGAATATGGCGCTGTTATTGTGTCTGAAAATACTATTCTTGACGAATATATAATAAAAAAACTTAAAAATCTTCACATATCGAAAATCAAAGTTTACAGCCCGGAAGAAGACATCATTGCCGCCAATGATTCCGAACTGTTTAAAGTACAGTATAATGAGAATGTAGAGATAATCAAGGATGTCCTTTGGGACATATCTTCTGGAAAGAGCGTGGATATAAAAAAGGTGGAAGCCGTGTCTGAATCCATTTTTGCGAGAATTAATGAAAACCGGGATATTGTGAACTGTTTAAATCAAATGAGAAGTATTGAAGAGTATACCTACACCCACAGTGTCAATGTTTCCCTATTGGCCATGCTGATCGGGAAATGGATGAGGTATGATTCTGCCACCATAAAACAGCTGGTTCAGGCCGGATTACTGCATGATGTGGAAAAATCCAAAATATCTCCTGAGATACTGAACAAACAAAGTAATCTGGATAAGAAAGAGTACGAGGAAATAAAAAAGCATCCCGTATACGGCTACAGGCTTATTGAGAATCTTGCGGACATGGACAGGGAAACGTGTCTGGGCGTCTTAATGCATCACGAAAGGGAAGACGGCTCAGGCTATCCGGCGGGTGTGAAGGGCACTCATATTCATCCCTTTGCGAAAATTATTGCTGTGGCGGATATCTATGATGCAATGACGTCCAACAGGGCTTACCGTGAAAAAAGTCCCCCTTTAATGTGTTTGAACTGATGGAAAACAATGCCTTCGGGGTTTGGGATCCTGTGGTGGTAAAGGCTTTCCTGACCAACATGGCGGCCTATTATATAGGGGATTTTGTCAAACTCAATACCGGAGTTATCGGCGAGATTGTCTATATAAATCCCAGGCATATCTCTCAGCCGCTTATACGGGTAAATGACAATTACATTGATTTAACGATGCACCTGGAGATTAAAATTGAAGAATTGATTTAATTCGGATGAGTTCCAATATATTACACAAATGAGAAAAAACTTATCTTAGGTTTATGTATTTTAAATCAATATTCTTCCTTTAACGGCACAAAAATTAAAGTTTTATACAATTTGGTGTCGAATATGGTAAAACATCCACTTTTTCGGACGAAACTTTCAGGTATGAATTGCCTATACTTTCATATATAATATGTTTTGATAATTCTATTGGGAGGGTACATATTATGATATGCAAGTACTTGGAAAAAAAGATTGAACTGCTGCCGGGCGAGGATACAAAAGATTGCGCCAATCCAATTGAACTGGAATACTATTTGCTGGAAAGTGAAGAGAATGAATTAAATCATGTGAGCGGGAATAAGATATACGGCATTGAAATTGTTAAAAAAGTCAGCGAATGGGAACTGGAATGCGAGACAATAAAAAACTACTCTATTTATAAGGACAATACACGGGAAATATTGAACAAGCTGGCGAATAATGCTGTAACTCCTATAGAACTGCAGTTTATTTTAGATGATTTGCTGGGCGTATAGCTAAAAATTCCGGGTAGGCGGCAGGCCTACCTTTATTTTTTCTTACCCTTTTAGTTTCCATCCTGAATTATTCCTCCATACGTATAAAAATGTAAAATTAAGAAAAAATACCAAGGGAAATTATTTGATTTATATAAATATTATATTTAACTGCTTACATAAGATATCTACAAGGATGCAATTTTCTAATATTATAAATTTTTATATAAAATCAAATGTTTTTGAAGGAAATTTAAATCGATGTGTAGAATATACATTTGTAAAAAAGATTGATAGATCCGGAAATTGAAAATGGGAAAATCCATTGCAGTAGAAGTAAATGCCTGGTAAGGGCGGTTACCGGGTATTCAACAAAATAGACGGTTTGTGTGCTTTCTCATCCTAAAATTCCAGGGGTGAGATTTTATATGGGCAAATGCTTTATAGTTTTATGTGCTTCGTAAATATTATTCATGGATGGATGAAAAAATGTGAAATTAATTTTTTAAAAAAGAAGGAATATTTATAAATATGTCGAAAAAGTATTTGATATTAATTGGGCGTGAAATTTGTTATATTTAAAGTCAATGAAACGGCGTAAATGTTGAATTTGGATAGAGGAGGAGCTGTTTTTGGCTTATAGAACAGTTTACCGCCAGAAATGAATTTTACGAAGGAAGGCACGTATTTTAGCAGGTATGGGATGAGTAACTACTATCCGGAAGAGTTAATTGAGGAAATAAGAGTAAATAATGATATCGTGGATGTTATATCGGAATATGTTAAGTTAGAGAAAAAAGGTAAGGATTTTTTCGGGTTGTGCCCTTTCCATAAGGAAAAAACCCCTTCTTTCAGCGTTGCACCGGCAAAACAGATCTTTTACTGTTTTGGGTGTGGAAAGGGAGGAGATGTAATTCATTTTATAATGAATGTGGAAAACCTGGACTATATCGAAGCGGTAAAGCTGCTGGCAGATAGGGCTAGAGTAACATTATCCGAAGGAAAAGGCAAAGAAGAAAACGAAAAGGCAAATTTAAGACAGGCAGTAATACAGGTCAATAGGGATGCGGCCAGGTTTTTTTATAATGAATTGAACAGTGCCCGCGGTGAAGAAGCCAGGGATTATTTAAGGAAAAGAAAAGTGGGCGAACAGGCTATTAAGAAGTTCGGAATAGGATTTGCACCGCACGACTGGGATAGCTTGTACAGGCATTTACAGAGCAAGGGATATGAGGAAAAGGTCCTGATACAAAGCGGATTGATTTTAAATAACAAAAATGGAAGTTATTACGACCGGTTCAGAGGAAGGATCATTTTCCCCATATTCGATGTGCGGGGAAAGGTAATCGGTTTCGGGGGAAGGGTCATGGATTCGTCCATGCCTAAATATATGAATTCTCCGGAAACTTTAGTATATAATAAGGGTAAAAACCTGTATGCGTTGAACTTTGCAAAGAACTCCAGTGATAAGAGACTGATTATTGTGGAAGGGTATATGGACGTAATATCCCTCCACCAGGGTGGAATAATAAATAGTGTGGCATCCCTCGGGACAGCGCTTACCGAAAGCCAGGGAAGATTGCTGAAAAAATATGCGGAGGAGATTATTATTTCCTATGATGCGGATACCGCAGGACAAGCGGCCACCATGAGAGGGCTGGACCTCTTAAATGACGTAGGCTGTAATGTTAAAGTGCTGATAATACCCGATGGGAAAGACCCGGATGAATTTATAAGAAAAAACGGCCCGGAAGAATTAAAAAAGCTGATTGATAAGTCAATATCTCTGATAGAGTATAAAATCAAGGTATTGAGAGGACAGATGAATGTTGAAAGTACAGAAGACAAAATAAATTTTATAAATAAGATTGCAGGAATATTGGCGAAGGTAGATAACCGGGTTGAGATTGAAATGTATGCAAAAAAATTCGCCAGGGAATATGAGATCTCCAGTGAATCAATTCTGGCGGAGATATATAGAAGGAATAAGCCCAAAGCAAGCTTTAAAAATGCGGTAATTGATTTCAAAGGCCTTAAAGGGGACAACAGGAAGCAGCAAGACGGAAAGGATAGAGAAATCGTTCATGATGAGAGAATGCTGATTGCGCTGTTGTGCATTGACAACAAGCTCTACAGGCTTATAAGGGATAAAATTTTCCCGGCGGACTTCGTTGATGAAGGAAATAGAAAAATATATGAAATAGTTATGGAGCGGTTGGAAAATAATAAGGACATGGTACCGGCAGAACTGCTGAGTATTCTTAAGGGGGAGGATGCTGACAATTTTGCTAGAATAATGCAAATGGAATGTAATTGTGAGGATAATAATAAGGCTGTTCTGGACATAATTAAAAGAATGGAGATATACAAGCTGGACCAGAGAAAGCAGCAGATACTTGATAGCTTAAATAATAGAGACGGTTTGGAAAAAGGAGATGTTGAAAAATTAACTCTGGAGTTGAATTCAATTATAATAAAGAGAAAGAATATAAAGTGAATATCCGTAGAAAGGAGGGGGTGACGTATGAAACCGAATTATGATGCTCGAAAGGCAATCCTCAAAGAGCTGGTTGAAAAAGGCAAAGCAAAGGGGATGCTCACTTATAAGGAAATCATGGACGCTTTTGAAGAAATTGAGCTTGAACCCGATCAAATCGAAAAAATATATGAAACCTTGGAAAATATGGGCATTGATGTTGTAGGCGATATTGAAGCTGAAATGGAAGACATCCAGCTTACCGAAGAGGACCTTGACCTGAGCATTCCTGAAGGAATCAGCATTGATGATCCCGTCAGAATGTACTTGAAAGAAATAGGCAAAGTGCCCCTCTTGTCTGCAGATGAAGAGATTGAGCTGGCACGGAAAATGGAAAAGGGCGACACGGAATCGAAAAGAAGGCTGGCTGAAGCTAATTTAAGACTGGTAGTCAGCATTGCCAAAAGGTATGTGGGAAGAGGCATGCTTTTTCTAGATTTGATTCAGGAAGGTAATCTGGGCTTAATAAAGGCTGTTGAAAAGTTTGATTATAGAAAAGGCTACAAATTCAGTACCTATGCTACCTGGTGGATAAGACAGGCGATAACCAGAGCCATAGCAGACCAGGCCAGAACTATAAGAATACCTGTTCATATGGTTGAAACGATAAACAAGCTCATAAGGGTTTCAAGACAGCTTCTCCAGGAACTGGGAAGAGAACCTCAACCGGAGGAGATTGCAAAGGAAATGAATATGTCTGTGGACAAGGTCCGTGAAATCATGAAAATATCGCAAGAACCGGTTTCCCTTGAAACGCCTATAGGAGAAGAGGAGGACAGCCACTTAGGCGATTTTATACCCGATGATGACGCCCCGGCACCGGCAGAAGCGGCAGCTTTCACCTTGCTGAAGGAGCAGCTGATCGACGTATTGGATACACTGACGGCCAGGGAGGAAAAGGTGTTAAGGCTGAGGTTCGGACTGGATGACGGAAGAGCCAGGACACTGGAGGAAGTAGGGAAGGAGTTTAATGTGACCAGGGAAAGGATACGCCAGATAGAAGCAAAAGCTTTGAGAAAACTCCGGCACCCCAGCAGGAGTAAAAAATTGAAGGACTATCTGGATTAGAAGACTCGATTATCATCAATCGAGTTTTTTAATTTGCAGTGAAAATTATTCTGCAAACGGATCAGGTATAAATATATCCCTAATTGTTCAAATTATAATTATGTTTTTTATATACTCCGCACAAGAATAAAATGGCATAGGGTGCCGAAAATGTGCTCCCGGGGTCATGGAAAAAACCAGGAACATATGGTCAATAAATAGTAAAAGGAGAGATCGGGAATGGACGATGTAAATAACAATTCCGTCAACAGAAATGAAGTTGAAATTACAACCTACGACAGGCTTTTAAGAGCATGGGAAAACTCAATGGAGATGGTAAGGGATTATGAGATGTATTCAAAAAGAATAGAAGAAGAAAAAGTAAAGGATATTTTCAAAAAATTCGCGGAAGATGAGGCGATGCATGCCACCGCATTACGAGAAATGCTTTTGGAGTACAAGAACAAAAAACATTAAGGCAAAGAGCGGGCTTTCTGGTTATACCGGCTTATTTCGTCGTGCATGTTCGTCAAAAACAGAAGATTTGGCCACTATTTCGCCGCATTGATTAGCAATATGAAAGTAAACTGATTAGAATCCTGATTGTGCGAAAAAAATATATTGACCTGGGGACGTTACCTCAGTATAATATTAATGTATTTGCCGCTGGCAATGGTGAAGAGGTAGGGGATTCCCTATTAGGCTGTTACTGATGGCGGCAGCGCAAGGTGATATATTCCTCAATAGCTCAGCTGGTAGAGCATGCGGCTGTTAACCGCAGGGTCGTAGGTTCGAGTCCTACTTGAGGAGCCATAAGGGCCTTTAGCTCAGTTGGTTAGAGCAACCGGCTCATAACCGGTTGGTCCGGGGTTCGAGTCCCTGAAGGCCCACCAAAAATGAAAGGGACGGTTTTTATGATTTTCTTGGAAATCCTGAGAGCCGTCCCTTTGATTTTCTATCTCAAGTCTTTTTTTCCAAAGTAATATCGTCGTTTTCCTCTAACAACTGCTGCTTGGTGCTGTTCAGGGAGGAATTGATATTACTCCTGCCGGCAATGCTGTTTGTAAAGCTGGTACTGTTAATCACCGTTTCACAGGATCTTTCCGTGTCTCTTGTTTTTATATTTTTTAAGTTCGGCATCATAATTATCCATCCCCTGTGTAAATTTATATGAATATTATGTACAATATTATGTGTAAATATTTTTATTCAAATTTAAAATCGGATAGGGAGAATGTGATGAAGCTGAAAGGAAGGCTCAAACTGGTATGCGACAAGGTGAAAGTGTGCGGCAAAGTCTGCGACGTGGGCACAGACCATGCTTTTATACCTATATACCTGGTTAAAAACAATGTGTGTGACAGGGCCGTCGCAGGGGATGTAAAAAAGGGTCCGCTGCAAGTTGCAGTAAACAATATACGGAAGTATGGGCTGGAAGACAGGATTGAAGCCAGGCTTGGCTATGGCCTGGATGTTATAGAGGAAAATGAGGCAAACACCATTATAATTGCGGGCATGGGGGGAGAATTGATAACCCAAATACTGTCCAGAGGATACAGAAAAGCCAAGAGTGCCCAAACCATGGTTATTCAACCCATGAATGCGGTGGGTGAAGTCCGGCGGTGGCTTTTTGAAAACGGATTTGACGTATATGACGAGGAACTGGCCGCCGAAGGGAATAAGATCTATTGCGTCATGAGTGCCCGATGGGACGGTAAAACCAGGAACTTGGGGGAAATAAATTATTTTGTTGGGGAAAAATTGATAGAGAGGAATGACCGGATTGTAAAGGACTATATACAAAAAAAGATAGAACAGATTGACCGCATGATTGCGGGACTGAGCAGGACAAACCGGAAGGACGGCGAGGTGAAAGAAAAGTATAGGATTTTGAGAGACTCTTTGAAAAAAATTATGGAATCATAATGGGCAAATATGGAGTGTTCATTCTAAAATTAAAAATAAATCAAGGCAGTTATTGATGAAATTCACGCAGTTTACCTTATGGAAATATTGAATTTTAAACTGCGCTTATTATTATAGGAAGTCAAGGGAGGATTTATATGGGAACAATATGCGGCGAGATCACAAAATTTCTGGAAAAAACGGCCCCTTTACGGCTTGCCGAGGAGTGGGACAATGTGGGTCTTATGGTAGGCAGCCTAAAACAGGAAATCAACAGGGTTTTAGTCTGCCTGGACGCCACACCTGCGGTGATAGGTGAAGCTGTGGAGAAAAATGTGGATTTGATTATATCCCACCATCCCTTTATATTCAAGGGCTTAAAAAGGATCAACGAGGAGGATGAAAAGGGAGGCAGCATACACAAGCTTATAAAAAACAACATAGGTGTTTACAGCGCCCATACCAACCTGGATGCCGCCGATGAAGGCGTAAATGCACAGCTTGCGGCGCTTTTAGGATTGAAAGACATTGTGAACCTTAAGGATTACAAAGCGGAGAAGCTGTATAAGATGGTCGTATTTGTCCCCGAGGAAAGCGTGGACAGCGTAAGGGATGCCATGAGCCGCGCAGGGGCGGGGTGGATAGGGAATTACAGCGACTGCAGCTTTATGGCTGCCGGAACCGGTACATTCAGACCCCTGAAAGGTACAAATCCTTATATAGGTTCGGAGGGAAAGCTGGAAAAGGTCAAGGAGTGGAGGATTGAAACGGTAGTTCCGACGGATAGGCTGAAGGCGGTTGTGGATTCCATGCTGGACGCCCATCCCTATGAGGAAGTGGCCTATGACATATATTCCCTGGAGTTAAAAGGAAAAGCGTATGGCTTCGGCAAGGTAGGATTGCTGGAACGGCCCCAGGCCCTGGACAGCTTTATACCCTTTATAAAAAAGGCCTTGAATGTGAAGGACCTCAGGGTAATCGGAAAGGATGGCAGGATGGTAAAAAAGGTGGCTGTTTTCTGTGGGAGCTTTGACGGGGACCTTGGGGCGGTTGCGGATAAGAAGGCGGATGTTCTCGTAACGGGGGATATAAAGTATCACACGGCACTGGATATCGTTGAAAAAGGAATGTGCGTTATCGACGCCGGACATTTCAATACCGAAAGAATTATAGTTCCCGGGCTTGTCGAACTTCTCAAAAGGAGGTTCAGCGGCTTGGAAGTGCTGAGTAGCAATGTGGAAAAAGACCCATTTGAATACTGTTGACAGATAGGAATGTACATATTATAATGAGCAAGGTCGCTAAATTCATTTTGATTTTGCTGTGACTAGGCATAGAATTTGAAGATTGAAAACGAATTTTGAGTAAGCCAGATGATCGCGTATACAGTGCCGAAAGGCCGTATATGAGGAAAGTCCGGGCTCCACAGGGCAGGGTGCCGGGTAACTCCCGGTGAAGGCGACTTCAAGGAAAGTGCAACAGAGATATACCGCCGCGGGATTTAGACGCGGGGACGGTTCTTGCGTCTCGCAGATCGAGACGCAAGAACCGTCCCCGGAGTCCGGCCTCCGCGGTAAGGGTGGAAAGGTGAGGTAAGAGCTCACCAGCAGCATGGCGACTTGCTGACTATGTAAACCCCACCTGGAGCAACACCGTATTAGGGACGATAAAGTGGCCCGCTAGTCCCGGGTAGGTGGCTTGAACTGTACAGAAATGTACAGTCTAGATAGATGATCATCGAATACAGAACCCGGCTTATAGGCTCACTCATACAAATTGTCGGAACCACAGGCTTTTAGGCCTGTGGTTTTGTGCTGTTTAAAGTGAAAATGACTTACCCGTCGTGAAATATAATGGTATACTTTTGGTAGAGAGAAAAAAGTTGGCTGTGTGCGAAGCCCTGTGATTTTGAAGAAATTCAACAGCGGAATGCAAGCAGAACTATAGAAAAACAAGGAAAGCGGGAGGTTATGGATGGATAACGAAAGACTATTAAAGCAAATTCAATTTATTGTAGAAATTGACAAACTGAAACAGGTATTTAGACAGAACGTTGTTATAGGGACCGCCAGAAATGAAAATGATGCGGAGCATTCCTGGCATTTGGCTGTTATGGCGGTTCTCCTGTCCGAATATTCCGCAGAGAAGAACATGGATGTTTTAAAGGTTGTAAAAATGGCACTCATTCATGATTTGGTTGAAATTGATGCGGGGGACACTTTCTGTTATGACGAGAAGGGGTATGAAGATAAAGAGGAGCGGGAACAAAAAGCTGCACAAAGGCTATTTAGTATTTTGCCGTCAGACCAGGCTCAGGAGATTTGGGACCTATGGAGGGAGTTCGAGGCGCTGAATACACCGGAAGCACGTTTTGCTGCTTGCTTGGATAGGCTACAGCCATTGATTTTAAACTATAACACCAATGGGCATACTTGGCAGAAGCCAGGAGTTACAAGTGAAAAGGTGTTGAAAAGGACGGGCCTTTTGGAGGAAAACGCACCTGAACTCTGGAAGTATGCTAAAGAAGTTATTGAAGATTCCATAAAAAAGGGATATTTGAAGGGGTAAAGACCGGATCATTTCGCTAGTACACCTTGGCACCGGCTCTTAAGGGCCGATGCCTTTGTTATTTGTCTGTATAGTGCTTGAAAGTATTACATTTATATAAATTCTTTTCACTAACTGTATAAATTTAGCTAGAAAAATTGTATAATATTCTTTTAGGGGATAGGTAGGGGAATTCAAAATTAGCACAAAATGCAAATATAAATGAATTAACCGGAAAATTCAATTCTCAAATGCGGTATCTACCACGGGTTAATTTTTTGCCAATGAAAAAACGTGCTCTTGAGGGAGGACTGTGTACATATGTGTGAAGATGAGAAAAGCCTTCTCGAGAAAGCCAAAAACGGGGACGTTTTTGCTTATGAAAGCTTGATAGAGGGGTATCAGAAGAAGGTTTTCAACCTGGCCCTGAGGATGGTCGGAAACCGTGAAGATGCCAGCGAGCTGGCCCAGGAAGTGTTTATAAGGGTCTATAAATCTTTGAAAGGATTTAAGGAACAGTCTCAGTTTTCAACGTGGATATATAAAATTACAACCAATGTATGCCTGGACGAGCTAAGAAAGAGAAAAAACAGGAATATAACATCGCTGGATGAGGAAATCAAACTAGAGGACAGTGAAATCAAGCGTCAGATAGAGGATGACAAACCTACACCGGAAATGATTGTTGAAAAAAATGAATTAAAAAAAGTGGTAAGTGATGCAATAAAGCTGCTTTCGGATGAGCACAGGACGGTAATTGTGATGAGAGATATTCAGGGTTTCAGCTATGAGGAGATAGCCAGGATTATAAACTGCCCAGAAGGCACGGTAAAATCAAGGTTAAACCGGGCCAGGCTGGCTCTCAAGGAAATACTTAAGGGAAAGGCGGAACTTTTAAGTTATGAGTTCGTCAAATAAACAGGAAAGGAGGGCTGGAGATGGTGAGATGTAGTGAAATAATGGAACTGGTGTCGTCATACGTGGACAATAATTTAGACGGCAGTCAGAAAGATTTGTTTGAGGAACATGTGAAAACTTGCAGTTCCTGTGCAAATGAACTGAAAGAAATGATGTACATCATGAAGCTGTGCAATGAAATGCCCGAAGAGGAAATTCCCCAGGATTTCAAGTTGCAACTGCACAACAAGCTTATTGGCTTGGAGCAGAAAAAAGCAAAAGGAAAATTCGGAGTTTTGTGGAACAAATATCTCAAGGTCGGTTCTTCCATTGCTGCCGGGGTTTTACTGATTGTATTGGTACAGGGCCTGTGGAGTAATATTTTCACATTGCCCGTAAAAAATCTTGCCGGAAATTCATCTTCGAAGTATGAGTTGAAAGATGAAATAAAACCTGAAATTTCCAATGCGGATAATATGCAAAATAATTACGGTGTTTCTTCAAAAGAAGCTGCAGAGGAACCGATAGCCAATGCGGCGCAGAGTCAGGAGCTTCGGAAGTCGAAGTCCGGGATAGTGAAGGACGGGAATGAAATGCCGGCGGCGGGAAGCAGCGCGGATAGTACCCGAAGTGGCTTAAAGAAAAGCAGCGGGGTTTCAGACGCATGGAATACAAAAAGTAAACCTGCAGAAGAACCCGGGAACAAAGAAAGTCAACCCCGGATACAGACAACCACAAAAAAGAGCGACCAAACCTCAAGAAGCCAGGACAATGTTCAGATTATGTTTTCCACTGCCAGTGTAATGGCTGTTTTGAACAGGGGTGCCACTATTGCTGTCAGAGCAGAAAAACCGGATGAAGCGGCTGGCAAAATAAAAAACGATGCGCTGTCGTTACATGCCGGAGTACTGCAACCCGGTCCAGCCTCCAAACTCAATGGGGAGACAGGGGGAGGGGTTGAAAGCGAAACAACCTTAAACGTGAGAATATTGAATTCCCTCTATGAGCAGTTCGTCAATGCTATAATAACCGATTTTGGGACACAATCTGTGAAATTTGGCGCCGTCAGCTCCAGGGATATGACTGAAACCATTAATGAAAAGAATAAAATAATAGAAGAACTTGACCGGAAAATCAATGATGCTGAAAATGGAAGAAGCACTTTAAGCCCTAATGAGCTGGAAGTCCTGAAAGAAGAAAGGAAAAACCAACTGAAGGAGATTCAGGCAATAAGGGAAGATTCCAACTATATTCTTGTCAGTATAAAAATTACCAAATAATTTGGGATAAAAAAGAAATATAGCTTGAAAAGAACAAATAAATTCAAAATAAAAAATTAATGTGAGACAACCGTTTACGGTTGTTTTTTTTTTGTATAAAATAGATTTTAGAATGTATGTAGAATAGACATTTTTTGAAGCTAAAAAATAGTTAAGAGGTAACCATGGGCACTGAGAAAATTATGATCATTGACGGAAACAGCATACTTAACAGAGCTTTTTACGGGCTTCAGGGACCAAAGCTTCTTTCCACCTCGGATGGGCTGTATACCAACGCAGTATTTGGTTTTTTAAATATTTTACACAAATATCTTGAAGAGGAAAAGCCGGGATATATCTGCGTGGCTTTCGACCTCAAGGCCCCAACCTTCAGGCATAGGGAATTTGAAGCCTATAAAGCCAAAAGGAAAGGTATGCCTGAAGAGCTGGCGGTGCAGGTCCCAATTATAAAACAGGTGCTTGATGCCATGAAAATAAAAAGGCTTGAGTATGAAGGCTATGAAGCGGACGACATTATAGGCCATATATCCCTGTGTGCGGAAAATCGCGGCATGGAGACCATCATTTTAACGGGCGACAGGGATTCCCTCCAGCTTGCCTCTTCCACTACCCGCATAAAAATTCCCACAACAAGGGGAGGTAGAACCGAAACAGAAGAATATGACTATAATAAGGTTTTGGAAAAATACGGGGTAACTCCTACCCAGTTTATTGACGTCAAGGGATTAATGGGAGACCCCTCGGACAATATACCCGGGGTACCGGGAATAGGGGAGAAAACCGCACTTGACCTGATAAGGAAATTCGGAAGCATCGAAAACCTATATGACTGTATTGAACAGGTGGATAAAAAAAGTGTTAAGGATAAGCTGCTGAACGGCAGGGATATGGCCTTCATGAGTAAAAGGCTAGCAACCATAAGCAGAGATAATCTCAAACTGTGCGGTATCGAGGAATTCAAACGTGCGGATGTGGATCAAGAAAAGCTGTACCAACTTTTTATGAGGCTGGAGTTCAAAAGCCTTGTTGAAAAGTTCGGACTGAAGGAAGCTCCTGCGGTGGGTGCCGGCAACAGCCGGAGAGCAAAAGAAGCTGAATTAATCAGCAATTTAGAGGACCTGGCAAGAGTGAGGAACGAGATTCAGCGGTCAAAGGAAGTTTCTATTTATTACCTGATGGATAAGCTCGGAAATTTCACTACCAGGCTGGCAGGTATAGCTTTCACCTGGAGTGAGGATAGATCTGCCTATTTCAACGTCGGTGCCCCAATGGGGGAGGAGGAGCTTTTAAAGGAACTGGGTGCACTTTTTCAGGATGAAACCATTAAAATTATAGGGCATGACATTAAAAACCTGATAGTGTATTTAAAAAACAAGGGTATCTCGTTAAAAGGCTTAAGTTCTGATACAATGATTGCCGCCTATATCCTTGATCCTTCCCGGGAAACATACTCGGTGGCCGAACTGGCCGAAGAGCATATGGGCATGAGGATTGAACCCATAGAGCATCTGGCAGGTAAGGGAAAAAACCATACCCTTTATATGGATATGCCGGTAGATAAGCTGTCTTCGGTGGCTGTAACCCACTCCGAGGCAATATTCCGCGTCAGGGGCATATTGGAGCAAAAAATTAAAGAGAATAACCAGTGGGACCTTTATTGCAAAATTGAGCTTCCTCTGGTAGAAGTACTGGCAGATATGGAGTTCTGGGGCTTTAAGGTGGATGTGGAGGAACTGCGCCGTTTTTCTGCAGAACTTGAAGAGAAAATCAACAGCCTTACAGGTAAAATATATGAACTTGCGGGCAGCGAGTTCAATATCAACTCCACAAAGCAGCTGGGGACCATTCTGTTTGAGGAGCTGAACCTGCCTGTGTTGAAAAAGACCAAAACAGGGTATTCGACGGATGCGGAAGTGCTGGAACAGCTGGCGCCGAGGCATGAGATTGTTTCAAATATACTGGAGTACCGACAGCTTGTAAAGCTGAGGTCTACCTATGCCGAGGGATTGATCGGCGTTATCAATCCGGCAACCGGAAGAATCCATTCCAGCTTTAACCAGACGGTGACGGCGACGGGAAGGATCAGCAGCACCGAACCTAACTTGCAAAACATTCCTATAAAGCTGGAAATGGGGAGAAAAATACGGAGACTGTTTGTGCCCAGCAGCACCGAATACCTTCTCCTGGACGCGGATTATTCCCAAATTGAGCTGAGGGTGCTGGCCCATATTACGGGGGATGAAAACATGATCGCTGCCTTTATCAATAATGAAGACATCCACACATCCACCGCTTCCCAGGTGTTCGGGGTCCCTAAAAATGAAGTCACCGCTCTCATGAGGTCCAGGGCAAAGGCGGTTAATTTCGGTATCGTTTATGGAATAGGGGATTTCAGTCTTTCCAGGGATTTGGGCATCACCAGAAAAGAGGCCAAAAAATATATCAGCGAGTATCTGAACAAATATCCCGGAGTAAAGGAGTACATGCATAAAATAGTGGAGGAGGGCAGGGAAAAGGGGTTCGTCACCACTCTTTTCAATAGAAGGCGATACCTGCCCGAGCTCAGGTCAAACAATTTCAATACAAGGTCCTTCGGTGAGCGGATTGCCATGAATACCCCCATCCAGGGCTCTGCCGCGGATATAATAAAAATTGCAATGGTCAACGTTTACCGCGAGCTGCAGGAAAAGAAACTCAGGTCCAGACTCATTCTGCAGGTGCACGACGAATTAATCATAGAAACTTATATTGAAGAAAAGGATGAAGTCGCTGAAATATTAAAAAGGGGAATGGAGAGTGCCGCCGCTTTGAGGGTGCCCCTGAGAGCCGATGTAAAAGCGGGCCGCACCTGGTATGAGACAAAATAATGGACAGGATATATTTTCAACAGAGGATAGAAGGTGTGTTGTTTGAAGGTTCTGGGAATCACAGGAGGTACGGGAAGCGGAAAAAGCACTGTGTGCGCAATCCTCTCAGAATACGGAGCCGAGATTATTGATTCGGATTCCATTGCCAGAGAGGTGGTAGCCAAAGGCAAGGAGGCACTCGGTGAAATTGCTGCATATTTCGGGAAGGAAGTCATCGATCCGAAGGGAGAACTGGACCGAAGGAAGCTGGCAAGCATTGTTTTTAATTCGAGAGAGAAATTAGAGGTTTTAAATGGGATCACACATAAATATATTATAGAGAGGATTCTTCACAGGGTGGAAACTGCCAGGCGGGAGAAAAAGAGGCTGGCGGTCATAGACGCTCCGGTGCCTGTGAAGCACGGTTTTATGGATATAGCGGACGAAATATGGGTGGTTTGCGCAGACAGGGACAAAAGAATTGAAAGAATAATGGGGAGAAGCGGCCTCACCAGGGAAGAGGCCTTGGCCAGGATCCGTTCGCAAAAAAAAGACGAGGATTATTTGAAGCTGGCGGATGTGGTAATATACAACAATAATGGGCTTGCCGGATTAAAGAGGCGTATTGAAGAACTGCTCTCCGAAAGAAGCCTGCTGCCCCGGCGGTCTCTGTAAGCTCTTGACGGGTATAGACCATCGTGTGGGCTCGTGCGGGAAGATTCCTGCAGCATCCAATTATAGAGTGTGGCAATCACAGTTCATGGGAAAGCAAAGGTGGTATTGGTTTTTGAAAAAAATAGGTGGAAGAACAGGGCACATTTTGGTCTTTACGGCTGTTTTGCTGGTTATTTCAATAATTATAAATAATTCAACCACAGTTCTTAAAGTAATATATCCAATAAAATACAAAGAATATGTATTTAAGCATTCTCAAAAGAATAATATTGACCCATACCTGGTCTTTGCCATTATAAAAACCGAAAGCAACTTTAACCCAAAGGCGCAATCGAGGAAAAATGCTAAGGGATTGATGCAGATTACGGATGAAACGGGAAAATGGGCGGCCAATAAGAACAAGCTGGAGAATTTTAAGACGGAGGATTTGTATAACCCTGAAATAAATATCCTTCTGGGATGCTGGTATATTCACTGGCTGATGCAGCAGTTCAACAATGATACCGACCTCGTTATTGCGGCCTATAACGGAGGAAACGGCAATGTCAACGAATGGCTTAAAGACAAGAAATTCAGCAGTTCGGGAACAAGCCTGGAAAAGATACCTTTTAAGGAGACAGATAACTTTGTAAAAAAGGTTAAAAAATATCATGATGTTTATAAAGGACTTTACGTAAAAGAATTTTAGTGATATCTTGTATTTAACAGGAAATATTTTAATCCTCCGGGAGGCATGTGTAATGAGTAATAACATTATATATCAAAGAGACCTGCTGTATCCGACCGATAATATTATTGAACCGGGCAGCATACATATGGAAATGCTTAACCCGGATAAAAAAGGGAAAATACCTGTGATTATAGAAAACAGGACTTCACATTCCCCCATTGATTACATGGAGCGCATAATTAAAACACTCCAGAGTGAGGTATTTGACAGGATAAATATCAGGATTGTGGAAAATGTGCATCTTTATATAAGCCTTAAGGGAAGTAAAGACCTTAAAAAAAAGTATGACAATAAAAAGTTTTTGAGGGTTGTTTTAAAGGAAAATCAAGTGGAATACAAGGGTAAAGATGAGATCGATGAGTAAACCCAATAGGAATATTATGAGGCGCATTTCCGCTTATATTACAATATAATCTACGGACCGAAGCAAAAAAACGAATTGCAAGAAGTGAATTTGAATGGAAATAAAAGATTGGGATGAACCTGGAAGAAACAAAAAGGTAAAAACCCTGCGGAAAAGGTATGTCCCCCTGTGCTTTCGGTGGTTGATGCTGATAGTTACGGTTTTTACGTATATTTTTGATTGTGGGAAAAATGCTAATGGTATTTTGTTTTTTGTGACCATCTTTGCAGTTTTGATATACACCATTTTAGCGACAGTCTATGCGGTAAGAAAAGATGGGAAAAGTAAAGGCGTGTATCGGCTTTTTGCCTATATAGATGTACTGGTCATATCTGTTTTTTCATTCCAGCTTGGTGGTATAAATTCGGACATTTATCTTCAGTACTATTTTGTCATCATACCCTGGGGGATCTTTAATTTTTTACCAAATGTTTCAATGCTTGGTTTGTTCAGCATAATTGCCTATTCTGTAGTCTGCATCTATGCGTCAAGAGACCATCTTGTTGAATTCAATTACTGGAAGCTTATATGCAGGGATATATTCCTAGCTTTCACCACTTTTTATGTTTCATTGATATACCGTGAAGTAAAAAAGTACGATGAAATGCACAAGAAGGAATTCAGGCTGGCAAGGACAGACAAGCTTACCGGGCTGGCGAACAGGCATTACTTTGACCAGAAGTTGAGTGAAGAAGTGGAGTATTCCATTATTACAGGTACACCATTGAATGTGCTGATTTTTGATCTGGACAATTTTAAAAAATTCAACGACACCTATGGACATTCATGCGGAGATAAGCTTTTATCCCTTTTTTCAGATATCATTAAGCAAAATATAAGAAAAAACGATATACCGGTTCGGTATGGCGGAGAGGAATTCCTTCTGCTGATACGGGAGCTTGATGAAGAAATGGCCAGGAGTATTGGAGAGCGGATCAGAGGGCAACTGGAAAAGCAGAAGATCTACGTAGGAAATGATGGAAACAGGCAGAGGATGACAGTAAGCTGCGGGATAGCCCAATATCCGAAGCACTCTGCGAATATAAAAGAAGTAATCGATTGTGCGGATAGAGCCCTGTATCATGCAAAGAAAATGGGGAAAAACATGGTAGTGTGCTTTGACTCTATCGGAAAAGTCAATCGTACTGTACAGCTGGATATAGATACCTATATGGAAGGAGGACAATGAGCAGACCCCGTGCCAGGCGGAGTGGTGCTCATTATGCCCTTTTAAGCAGTGAATCCTTTTAAATCACAATGTCCTTCCAACGGCGGAAGCTATCAGCTTTAAGTCGGACATGAGCTGGGCGAATTTTGAAGGTCTCAGCGACTGAGGCCCGTCAGAGAGAGCCACTGACGGGTCTGGATGCACCTCAATGATCAAACCGTCCGCACCTGTGGCGATAGCCCCCTTTGACAGTGCCCCAACGTATTTCCAGTTTCCTGCGGCATGGCTCGGGTCAACGATGATTGGAAGATGAGAGACTTCCTTAACCACCGGAATGGCACTCATATCTATGGTATTTCTTGTAGCGGTTTCATAGGTACGTATACCTCTTTCGCACAGAACAATATTGGGATTGCCCGCAGCCATTATATATTCCGCAGCCATAAGCCATTCCTCTATTGTAGCGGCAATACCCCTTTTTAGCAGTACAGCCTTGCCCGACGTTCCCACCTCCTGCAAAAGCCTGAAGTTTTGCATATTCCTTGCTCCTATTTGAATAATGTCGGCGTAGGATGCCACAAGCTCCACATCCCGTGTATCCATCACTTCGGTGACGATTTTCAGTCCTGTAGCATCTCTGGCGGCGGCCAAGAGCTTCAGACCCTCCGTCTCCAGGCCCTGAAAGGCATAAGGAGAAGTGCGGGGCTTGAATGCACCTCCACGCAGTATTTTTGCTCCTGCTTCCCTGACTTTTACGGCCGTATCCATAAGCATCTTCTCGTTTTCAATGGCACAGGGCCCTGCCATTACAACCAGTTCATCTCCGCCGATTTTTACGTCCCCAACCTCTACAATGGTGGAGACCTGTTTTAGTTCGCGGCTTGCAAGCTTATACGGCTTCATTATTGGGACAAGATTTTCAACCCCGGGCATGGATAAAATGGTTTGTGTATTCAGCAGCCTTTTATCTCCAATGGCCCCAATAACAGTCTTGATTTCCCCGAATATAGGATGGGTTTTAAATCCCAGCTGGGAAAGCTTCTTTTCAACATTATCAATTTGTTCTTTTGTCGCAGACTGATTCATGATGATTATCATGGTTTCACCTCCTGGTATATGACTCGGGCAAAAATGCTTCCATGGTGTTGAGTCGTCTGTTTTGCCTAAATAAAAAACTCCTGTCCCCTTCAAGGGACGAGGAGTATGTTCCCGCGGTACCACCCAATTTGACTTCAATAAGTCCACTTAATCATGCACGGGAATGCAGTACGACAATCCGATGCACTTTTCCATATAACGGCGGAAATCCGGTTTAGCCTACTTCCACCCAAAATTCCCCGCGGAATAGAGGATGTTTCAGTAAACAGCTCAAAGAGGAACTTCAACGGCACTGCTTTCCCGGGCTTGCACCATCCCCGGGTCGCTCTGAAAGGTCGTATCGTCTACTTTCTCTTTTCACAGCATTTTTCCAATAAATTTATTTAATACTACCACGGCTCTACTGTCCATGTCAAGAAGATTATTTAAATTTGGGCCCGATTTGCCGGTAAAGTCCATTTGTGTTATGATGATATAAAAATGTACCGGTTTGGAAACTGAAAAGTAAACCGGGATGACCGTTTTTTGATGAGAATGAAACCCTTGGGGAGGTAACAAGCGATGGGTGAAATGCTTATTCTGGTGTTTAGCCTGGGCCGGGAACTGTGGGGGGCCGACATCTCCCAGGTACAGGAAGTGGCGGACTACGGTGAATCCTTAAAGGATTCCCAAGTGCCGGATTTTGTCGAAGGGGTGATAAACCTGAGGGGGAAACCGGTGCCGGTGGTAAGCCTGAGTAAAAGGTTCGGAATGGACGAGAATGAAGTGGACGACAGTACAAAAATCATTGTCACAGAGACAGAGGGCAAGACGATAGGCTACATAGTCAATGACGTTTCGGAAATAATAAGGCTCTCCGAGGAAGAGAGGGAAACCCCTTCCGCCCTTTCAAGCCTGTCCGGGAGCAGGCATTTAAAGTGTATAGGCAAAAAAGACGGCCGTGTGATTTCGGTTCTTGACCTGGAACAAGTACTGAAGGAGGAAGAGATAAGGGAATTATCTTAAAGCGCAGACGCAGCTAAAGCAAACCACTTCTGCGCTTAAAGCCCTTTTAATCGCAAAAAATTTTATACATTAAACCTGAACAGGGTTACATCCCCGTCCTGCATCACATAATCCTTGCCTTCGGACCTTACCAGCCCTTTTTCCCGTGCGGCGCTATAGGACCCGGCTTCCACCAGGTCATGGTATGAGACTACTTCTGCCCTGATAAAACCCCGCTCAAAATCGCTGTGAATTTTTCCGGCGGCCTGGGGAGCTTTTGTCCCCTTCAGGATGGTCCAGGCTCTTACCTCGGGCTGCCCTGCCGTCAGGAAGCTGATTAAACCGAGCAGCTTATAGCTTGTCTTTATCAGCCTATCCAGGCCTGATTCGGCCAGGCCCAGCTCCCTAAGGAATTCTTTTCTTTCCTCCTCATCTAATTGAGCGATTTCTTCTTCTATCTTTGCGCAGATTACCATTACCTCGGAGCCTTCCTTTGAGGAATATTCCTTTAATTGCGCTACATAAGCGTTTTCACCGCCGGACTGCAAATCCTTTTCGGATATGTTTGCGGCATATAATACAGGTTTGGAGGTCAGAAGAAACAGCTGGTCTACCAGAAAAACCTGTTCTGCGCTGAACTTTAAGGACCTTGCAGGCAGCCCCTTTTCCAGGTGCTCCTTTATGCTTTCATACAGCTCCAGTTCCAATTGATACTTTTTATCCCCGGACTTAAGCATTTTTCGGGTCCGATCTATCCGGCGCTCCACTACCTCCAGGTCTGCCAGTATCAGTTCCAGATTTATGGTCTCAATATCCCTTATGGGGTCCACAGAGCCGTCTACATGGACAATGTTGGGGTCTTCGAAGCACCGGACCACATGGACCACTGCATCCACTTCCCTGATATGGGAGAGGAATTTGTTGCCCAGGCCTTCACCCTTGCTGGCCCCCTTTACCAGGCCGGCAATATCTACAAATTCAATGGACGTGGGGGTGACCTTGTCCGGATTATACATTTGCGCAAGCTTTTCCAGCCTCTCATCCGGCACCGCAACGATGCCTACATTGGGCTCTATTGTGCAGAAGGGATAATTTGCACACTCTGCGCCTGCCTTGGTTATTGCATTAAAGAGCGTACTTTTTCCTACATTGGGAAGACCTACAATACCTAATCTCATAAATCCATCTTTCCTTTCGTATTTTCAACAAACTAAATTATATATCAAAACAAATAAAAATGCTATAAGCTTATATATATGGTATAATACATTCTGGGTGAGTGGACATGAAAAAAATAGAAGCAATTATCAGGCAAAGCAAACTGGATGAAGTGCTGGACGAGTTAAACAGGCATCAGATTTTCGGTGTTACGGTGACACAAGTCCAGGGCTGCGGGTTGCAGGGAGGAAAGACCCAGTATTACAGGGGAAATAAATATACCATGAAGCTCAATCCGAAAACAAAGCTGGAGATTGTGGTGAAGGATCAGTGGGTTGACGAAATCATCCAGGCTATTATAAAAACAGCTAGGACGGGAGATATCGGGGATGGGAAAATTTTTGTCTATAGTATTGATGAATCCTACAGGATCAGGACGGGGGAAAAAGGAGAAGGCGCCCTGATTTAAAAGCTTCTACATAGGTGCCACCACATAAGGAGAATTTTATGAATTTGACGCAGAAACAAAGAAGAATAATTGTTCTGGGCATTGGCCTTGCAATCATTGTTATGGGCTTGCTGAAGCCGGTGTTTAAGGTGCCCGTGGACAGCGGCACCCTGGACAACATAGCCTTTATATTGATGGCTGTTGCGGTTTATTTGCTTTTCACCGGACGAAAGGGCCAGGAAGATGAAAGTCCCAAAAGGGGCAGGGATGAGTAATACCACCAAGACAAGGGGACGGTTCTTTTTTGACTCATCAAATGAGTCAAAAAAGAACCGTCCCCTTGTCTTGCTTGTTTTTTTATAAATTTTATCTTGATACTTTGAAGGCATCATGTTATAATTTTTATAATTTATTTTTATGAGATTTAGAAGAGCAGAGATTGGAAGAGATGAGAAGAGACGAGGTGTGACGGGCAGAGCTGTCATTGGCCGGGGATCTTCAACCGGCTTTTTTAACGCTTGGAGAAATGGATGCTAGGTCCATTGCTTTTGGTATTCATCAGGGCGTCTTCAGAGTCTGTTTTTGAAATTAACACCTTAAAAAGACTTTACTTTCAATTGGCTTCTCATGTCTTCTTTCTGGAAAGAAAGGAGGCGTCATTATGTTTTACCCCGGTCTGGATGAGGTCAGGGTTCTGGCACAAAATTACAATCTCATTCCCGTAGCCATGGAAATCTATGCGGATATGGAAACTCCCATCAGCCTTTTTAAGAGGTTTGAAAACGAAAAGTGCTGCTTTCTCCTGGAGAGTGTTGAGGGAGGCGAAAACTGGGCACGTTTTTCCTTCATCGGAAAAAATCCCTTTTTGACGGTGAAAAGCTTGAAGGACAAATCGATTGTAGAAGACCGTTCCGGCAATATCACCGAATTGGAAGGGAACCCCGTGGAGGTGCTGCGAGAAATCCTCGGGAGGTACAAGGCGGCGGATTTGCCGTCGGTTCCCAGGTTCAAGGGAGGGGCCGTAGGCTTTTTCGGTTACGACCTGGTGAGGTTTTACGAGAACCTGCCCAATTGCCCGAAAGATGACCTGGGACTGCCGGAAAGCCATTTTATGCTGACCGACGAGGTCATTGCCTTTGACCACTTCAAGCAAAAAATATATATCATTGTAAACCTCCATGTGGGGGGAAACATTGAAAGAAGCTATAACAGCGCCGTTGAGAGGATCCGGTCCATATACAGGGAAATACTTTCCACCCGCTGGAAAGCATTTGACAGCATGAAAAACACGACTTCCGGGAATAAGCCGGCATTGAAGTACAAAAGCAATATTTCCAAGGAAACCTATTGCAAAAATGTGGAAAAGGCCAAGAACTATATTAAAAACGGCGACATATTTCAAGTGGTGCTCTCACAGCGCCTGTGCGTGGAGACGGATAACGACCCCTTCAATGTCTACCGGGCCCTGAGGGTGATTAATCCCTCTCCATACATGTTCTACCTTAAATTCTCCGATTACAGGCTGGTGGGGGCATCCCCCGAGATGCTGGTACGGGTGGAAAACAAAAGGGTTGAAACCTGTCCCATCGCCGGGACCAGAAAAAGGGGAAACACCGAGGAAGAAGACGCCAGACTGGAAAAAGAGCTGCTGGCGGATGAAAAAGAACGGGCTGAACATACCATGCTGGTGGACCTGGGAAGGAATGACATCGGAAGGGTCTCAAAATACGGGACTGTTGCCGTCAAGGATTTTATGCACGTCGAAAAGTATTCCCACGTCATGCATATGGTTACAAATATCCAGGGAGAGCTTGACCAGGGCAAAACAGCCTTTGACGCCCTTATGTCGCTGCTCCCTGCAGGAACTCTTTCAGGGGCTCCCAAGGTAAGGGCCATGCAGATTATTGATGAACTGGAAACGGTAAAAAGGGGGCCTTACGGGGGAGCCATCGGGTACATCAGCTTTAACGGGAACCTGGACAGCTGCATCACCATAAGGACCATCTTATTTAAGGGCAAAATCGCCTATGTACAGGCGGGAGCGGGAATCGTAGCCGATTCGGTTCCCGAAAACGAATACCTGGAGTCCTTGAACAAGGCGCTTGCCCAGCTGAAGGCCATTGAGGAGGCAGGTGAATTGCTGTGATCTTGATTATTGACAATTATGATTCTTTTACCTATAACCTTTACCAGTATATCGGGGAGCTTGTTCCCAGTATCGCGGTGTACAGGAATGACAAAATCAGCGTCCGTGAAATAAAGGATTTAAGGCCTACACACATTGTTATTTCGCCCGGACCGGGCTTCCCGGCGGAAGCGGGTGTATCCATAGATATCATCAGGGAACTGGGGGAATATATTCCCATACTGGGGGTATGCCTGGGACACCAGGCCATAGGCGAGGCCTATGGAGGAAAAATCGTGCATGCAAAGGAACTGATGCACGGAAAATCCTCGGAGGTGGAAATCGACAGGGAGTGCCAGCTGTTTGCATCCCTGCCGGGCAGGATCCGGGTGGGAAGATACCATTCGCTGATTGTGGAAAAAAGCTGCCTGCCCAGTGTTTTACGGGTTACCGCCAGGACGGACGACGGGGAAATTATGGGATTGAAGCATAAGGAATATCCTGTTTTCGGGATACAGTTCCATCCTGAATCCATCCTGACCCCGGATGGGAAAAAGATACTGGAAAATTTTTTATCCCTGAGGGCATAGGAGGAATGTCGACTATGAAAGAAAAGAAGAGCTGAGATGGGAGGAGAGGCTTTATGATCAAAGAAGCCATACAAAAACTGGTTGAAGGAAAGGATTTAATGGAAGAAGAAGCGGTGGAAGCCATGAACTGTATTATGGAGGGGGAGGCGACTGCTGCACAGATAGGGAGCTTTATTACGGCATTGAGGATCAAGGGCGAGACCGTAGAGGAGATAACCGGATGTGCAAAGGTTATGCGGCAGAAAGCGGAAAAAATAGAGCCGGATCTGCCCTATTGCATTGACACCTGCGGCACCGGAGGGGACGGAGCGGATACCTTCAATATATCTACCGCTTCCGCCCTTGTGGCCGCTGCGGGCGGGGCGGCGGTGGCAAAGCATGGAAACAGGTCTGTTTCCAGCAAAAGCGGCAGCGCAGACGTGCTTGAAGCGCTGGGGGTCTATATTGAGCTCACCCCCGGCCAGGTCAGGAACTGTATTGAAAAGCTGGGCATAGGCTTCATGTTTGCCCCGGGGTTTCACAAATCCATGAAGCATGCGGCCGGCCCAAGACGCGACCTGGGCATAAGGTCCATATTCAACATCCTGGGACCTCTGACCAACCCTGCCGCGTCCAAAGGACATGTCCTGGGAGTATTCGACGAAAAATTGACCGGACCCCTGGCCCGGGTTTTAAAAAACCTGGGCACCCATAAGGCCTTGGTGGTTCATGGGATGGACGGACTTGACGAAATAACTGTGACGGGGCCTACAAAGGTATCGGAATTGAAAGACGGAGAAATTTTTGAATATTATATCCACCCGGAGGAATTCGGCCTTCAGAGGGCTTCTATAGACGAGGTTAAAGGCGGAAACGCAAGAGAAAATGCGGACATCATCACACGGATTTTTAACGGCGAAAAGGGGCCCAAAAGGGATATAACGGTTATTAACTCCGCAGCCGCACTCTATGTGGGAAAAGTTGTGGACAGTCTCGAGGATGGAATTAAGCTGTCGGAAGAGATTATCGACTCCCGGAAGGCGTTGAACAAACTGCTGGAATTTAAGGAGCACACAAACCGTCTGGCTGTGGCCCAGGAACTGTAAATTCAAAAGGAGGCAAGCATGATTCTGGACAAAATTGTAGAAGAGAAAAAGCTTCAGCTGGAGCAGGAGAAAAAAAAGATTTCCATAGAAGGCTGGAAGAGCAGGTTGAAAGCGTCCGGCCTGCATAGGACCATGGATTTTGGAAAGGCAATAAACAGGGAAAATCAAATTTCCATCATAGGGGAAGTAAAGAAGGCATCTCCTTCCAAGGGGGTCATAAAGGAAGAGTTCGACCCCCTGGAAATTGCCGGCGAGTACTATAGGGCAAAGGTGGAAGCCCTTTCGGTGCTTACCGAAAAAAACTATTTCATGGGGAGCGATGAATACCTTGTAAAAATACGGCAGTCCTTTCCCATCCCCATACTGAGAAAGGATTTTGTCATTGACATTTGGCAGGTATACCAGTCCCGCTGCCTTGGGGCCGACGCCATACTGCTCATCGCTTCCCTGCTCACCGCCAATGACCTGCGGAGATTCCTGGTAACCGCAGGCATCCTCGGGATGCAGTGCCTGGTTGAGGTCCATGACAGGGATGATCTGGAAAAGGCGCTGGAGGCGGACGCCGGGATTATAGGCATCAATAACCGGGATCTGAGGAGCTTTGATGTAGACCTTGGAACCACCGAAAAACTTATAAACCATATCCCTGAGGGAAAGATTGTGGTGAGTGAAAGCGGAATAAAATCACCGGAAGATATTGGATTTTTAAAATCCCTGGGCGTCAATGCGGTATTGATCGGGGAGGCTTTCATGCGGGCCAATTCCATAGGAGGCAAATTGGATGAACTGCGGGCGGGATAAGTATTCCGGGGGGGGCTGCCCTCCGAAGGTGAAAATATGCGGGATTACAAGGGAAATTGAAAGCGCCTTCATTAACAGGCACTTGCCTGACTACGCGGGGTTTGTATTTGCTAAAAGCAAAAGACAGATCACTCCTTTATTCGTGAAAAGCCTATCCCCTCTTCTGGACAGGAGGGTAAAGAAGGTAGGGGTATTTGTCAATGAAGACATCCAAAAGGTTGTGGAAATTGTGGGGCTGTGCGGCCTGGACGTGGTCCAACTGCATGGGGAGGAAACTCCCCTGTACGTGGAAAGCCTGCGAAAAGCGCTTTCCAGGCCCGCGACCCCACAGGGCCGGGAGGCGGGAAAAGTGGAAATATGGAAAGCGGTGAGGGTGGCAGGCGCTGAAAGTCTGCAGGGCTTGGAAAACTACCAGGCAGACGCCTTTTTGCTGGACGCCTACCGTGAAGGACAGTATGGCGGCACTGGAGGAACATTTAACTGGGAAGTAGCGGCGGAGGTCCATAAAAAGTATAGGATTGTATTGGCGGGAGGCTTGAACAGAGAGAATGTCCGGGAGGCAATATCCGCCGTCAGGCCCTTTGCCGTAGATGTGAGCAGCGGAGTGGAAACGGACGGCATAAAGGATGAGATCAAAATCAGGGAATTAATCCGTGAAGTAAGGACAGCCTGCTTCAACTCTTCCAATAACCGTTTGGGAAACGACGGGCCTTAGGGGTGCCGGAGCAGCCGGATAAATTCAATTCTAAAGCGGGATAGCCATGACGGCCATCCGGGGATGGAACAGTAAGCCAAATATATTGAGCGGAGGTAGGGCTATGACTTTTCAAAAAAAAGGAAGGTTCGGAAAGTTCGGAGGGCAGTATGCCCCTGAGACATTGATGAATGCTTTGATAGAACTGGAGAGGGAATATGACAGGTATAAACAGGAGGACGACTTTAATAATGATTTAAATTTTTACTATAAAGAATATGCAGGCAGGCCTTCCATGCTGTATTATGCGGAGAGGATGACGAAAAGCCTGGGCGGGGCAAAAGTTTACTTAAAGAGGGAAGACTTAAACCACACAGGGTCCCATAAGATAAACAACGTATTGGGTCAGGTGCTGCTGGCAAAAAGAATGGGAAAGAAAAGAGTGATTGCGGAGACGGGAGCCGGACAGCACGGTGTGGCCACGGCCACGGCAGCGGCCCTGTTCAACATGGAGTGTGAGGTTTTTATGGGGAAGGAAGACATGGAGCGCCAGTCGCTAAATGTCTTCAGGATGAAGCTGCTGGGGGCGGAGGTGCATCCGGTGTCATCCGGCACGGGGACTTTGAAGGATGCCACCAGCGAAGCAATGCGCAACTGGGCCTTAAGGGTTGAAGATGCCTTCTATGTCATAGGCTCGGTGGTGGGCCCACATCCATACCCGACCATGGTCCGGGATTTTCAAAGCGTCATTGGCCGTGAGGTGAAGGAACAAATTCTAAAAAAGGAAGGCAGGTATCCGGATTACCTGATTGCATGCGTAGGCGGCGGAAGCAATGCCATGGGGCTGTTTTATCCCTTTTTGGAGGATGAGGAGGTAGGCATGGTGGGGGTGGAAGCGGCAGGCAAGGGGCTGGATACCGGAAAGCATGCGGCTTCCATAACCAGGGGGAGCATAGGGGTTTTGCACGGCATGAAGTCCTATTTCCTGCAGGACAGGGATGGGCAGATCAATCCTGTGTACTCCATTTCCGCAGGCCTGGACTACCCGGGGATAGGTCCGCAGCACGCCCACTTTTATGAAACCGGCAGGGCCCAATATGTTTCAGTAACCGATGATGAAGCGGTGGAAGCCTTTAAATACCTGACAAGAACCGAGGGCATCATCCCCGCACTGGAGAGCTCCCACGCTGTGGCCTATGCCTTGAAGCTTGCACCCAGGCTTTCGGGGGACAAAATCATCGTAATAAACCTTTCGGGCAGGGGAGACAAGGACGCATATACAGTGGCCCGCTATATGGGGGTGGATATAAATGAATAGAATAGACAAAAAATTCGAAGAGCTTAAGGCTCAAAACAAGAAAGCGCTTATAACCTTTGTTACGGCAGGAGACCCGGATTTAGACACCACTATTTTGCTAATTAAAGAGATGGAGAGCCAGGGAGCCGACATCATCGAGCTGGGAATCCCCTATTCGGACCCCATAGCGGAAGGACCCGTAATCCAGTCCGCCAATGCGAGAGCCTTAAAAAACGGTATAAAGATAAAGAATGTGATGGAGGCTGTGAAAAGGGCGAGAGAAAGCGTGAAAGTCCCGTTGATTTATCTTTTGTACTTTAATTGCATCTTGCAGTACGGACCTGAATGTTTCTTTTCGGATTGCAAAGAGTCGGGCATCGACGGCGTCATAATACCGGATCTGCCTTTTGAGGAACGGGATGAAGTGCAGGGCTGTGCGGACGGCTGTGGTATCCACCTTATTTCCCTGGTATCGCCTACATCCAGGGAACGCATGGGAAAAATAGCAAAGAACGCAAGAGGGTTCCTCTACTGTGTCTCCTCTCTGGGAGTTACAGGAATGAGAGACAGGTTTGAGACGGATTTTGACGATTTCTTCCGCACCATAAACAAATACGCACATCTGCCCAAGGCTCTTGGCTTCGGCATATCGACGGCGGAACATATCCGGGAACTGAAAGGCTACTGCGACGGCTTAATCGTGGGAAGTGCCGTTGTGAAGCAGGTTGAGAGGAGCCGCGATGCAGGTGAAGCGGTAATTAACGTGGGAAATTTCGTGAAGACGCTCCGAAAGGCAATGGATGAATAGGCGGAAATTGGGAGGTCAATAATATTCTGCGGATAATTGACAAGTACTGAAAATAATTTTATAATTTAGGCATATTAGAGGGATTTTTTGCTCTATATTTAAAAAAGAAGATGAAATTGTAATAACACAAGGGGGCAGACAAATGGAGGAACACGACGAATTGATGCTGGAGATACGCGATATGCTTAAAGTGATTTCTAAAGGACAGGAACAGATATTGGAGAACCTCCACCAACTGAAGGAAGAACAAAAAAAGCTTCAGGAGGAAATTCGTATAAATAACTTCGTATTGAACAACATAGCACTGAGGAATGAAATGCTGAACTGATGTGAAGATAGCGCATATTAACCCTTAAAATAACCGGATGGAAAATGAGTGGTTTTAGGGGTGTGAGAGCAACCGGATAAATTTAGTGCATCTATAAAGGAAGGGGCTGCAAAGGCAGTCCTTTTGCTTCCTTGCAGAAGTTTTAATGTATTTGTAAAAAAATTGTGAATACCCACACAAGAGAGTGTTTTTGTGATAAATTAAAGGCATGTGCTTTGAATCTTTCTCATGTAAAGCTGTTTGCCGCAAAGGGAATTAAACTGAAGAGGTGATCCTATAACATGACGGGCAAGTCGAAAGTATTGATTATTGACGATGATGTGAATATTTGCGAACTGATCAGGCTGTACCTGGAAAAGGAAGGTTTTGAAGCACTGCCGGTTTACAACGGGGCCAAAGCCGTGGAAAACTTCAAGGAGTATGCCCCCAACATAGTGATACTGGATATTATGCTTCCCGGGGTCGATGGCTGGCAGGTGTGCAGGGAAATAAGAAAAATAAGCAATATTCCCATTATAATGCTTACAGCAAAAGGGGAAACCTTTGACAAGGTATTGGGCCTTGAACTGGGAGCGGACGACTACATGGTCAAGCCTTTTGAACCCAAGGAGCTGGTAGCACGGGTAAAAGCGGTGCTCAGAAGATATGAGCACAAGGATACCGAAGTCCAGGAAATCATTTATCCCAATCTGGTTATAAACAAGACCAACTACACCCTGAAGGTGAACGGCAAAGACCTTGAACTGCCGCCCAAGGAGCTGGAGCTTTTGTTTTTCCTCGCCTCAAACCCCAACAAGGTTTTTACCAGAGAGCAGCTTTTGGAGCATGTGTGGGGATTTGACTTTTTCGGCGATTCAAGGACGGTGGACGTGCATGTAAAAAGGCTGAGAGAAAAGCTGGAGCTGGAAAACCAGGTGTGGCAGCTTAAAACCGTTTGGGGTGTGGGATATAAATTTGAGGTGAAATAGGTTGTGTTTAAGAGCATATTCAGCAAGCTCATTACAATTTTCATCGCCATATTGATTTTCAGCTTTTCCATTACCAGTGTCATGCTCTATTATTTCCTTGGGAATATGGTGGTAGGGGAAAAGGTGGACATGCTGAATCGTAGCGGCAGCGACATCAACGATTTTTTTAACGAAATCTATGCCAAATACCAGGAAAACCCGCTTCTTACCACCGCATTTTTGGAGCAGCTGCTGGATATATACAGCAGGAGAACCAATTCCCTTGTTTGGCTGGTGGATCAAAACGGGTATATAAGGTTTGCAAAACCAGGCCTGAATAGTGCCAATTACTATTTAAAGTTCATAAGAAACAGCTTGAACGTTGAGGACCCCGACAATATTCGCCTTCCCGACGAACGGCAGTACAAAAAGGTCATGGTGTCAAAGGATTCTGTCGTTGAAAAGGGGGATTTTTACGGGCTTTTTAAGGAGACAAGGGTATCCTGGCTGACGGTGGAGTACCCTCTTGTCTATAACGGGAACACCGTGGCGGCCGCTTATCTGATGACTCCCGTACCAGAGATCTACAAGACCAGGGAAACCGCGTTCATGTTTTTTATGGTTTCGGTAATCATCTCGGTCTCTATCTCCTTTGTTCTGATTTACATTTTCTCCCGCAGGTTTGTAAAGCCTTTAAAGCAAATTAACAATGCCGCCCGGATCATTGCCGGAGGGGAATTTACAAGAAGGCTGGATATCCAGTCCCAGGACGAAATAGGAGAGCTGGCCGCCAGTTTCAACCAGATGGTGACGGCCCTGGAGAACCTTGAAGAAATGAGGAGGGGGTTTATCGCCAATGTCTCCCATGAATTGAGGACACCCATGACCTCCATCCGGGGTTTTGTGGAAGGAATCATCGACGGGACCATACCGCCGGAAAAGCATAAGGATTACCTGGCCGTGGTGAGGGAGGAGACCATCCGGCTGAACAGGCTTGTGAATGAGCTGCTGGACCTGGCACGGATGGAATCCGGCGAAAACAAGCTCACAATGAAAAATTTCGATATCAATGAGCTTATCCGGAGATGCATCATAAAGCTGGAAAACATCATTACGCAGAAGGACATATCGGTGGAGGCGGATTTTGAAGAAGAGGAGATGTTTGCCAATGCCGACCCGGATGCCATTGAGAGGGTGATTATTAACTTAATACACAATGCGGTGAAATTCACCGATGAGAAAGGGAAAATCAATATCAGCACCCGTAAGCGGAAGGATAAAATCTATGTGGCAATCCGCGACAACGGTATTGGCATAGAAAAGAGTGAACTTGGGATGATATGGGACAGGTTTTACAAATCGGACAAATCGAGAGGAAAGGATACAAGCGGAACAGGTCTCGGCCTCGCCATAGTAAAAAATCTAATGAATGCGCATAATCAGGAAATATGGGTGGAGAGCGAACCGGGCAAAGGGACCGTGTTTACGTTTACCCTTGCTAAGGGGAATGAAAGGGAAATTAAGGAAATTTAAAATTAACATATTATTCACAGTTTTTTCAAAATGTTCTTTTATGATGAAATAAGAAGAAAGATCATTCTTAAATATAAGGAGAGGAGTAGTATGGATAACTTCGATTTGGAAAAAAATGATTCGGAAGTTTATGGAGCCGGCGGCAGCCAGCCGGAAAAAAGCCAGGCATTGGTAGCGGCTTCCTTCTATACGGAAAACTATAAGAAACCGTCCGACGCGAAACGGAAGGGCATCATGCAAATGGTTCTTGTAGCATTGATAAGCTCTATATTGGGAGGATTTATTGTGGGCTCCTTTTTTGTGTTCGGAGCGTCCGGCCTGCAGACGTCGGTGACGGGTTTTTTAGATAAAATGATTCCTGGAAATTCCACAAACAACAGCAGTGCGTCCACGGCTCAGAGTCAGCCGGGATTGTACAAAAAGGTGGAAATTGTGCAAAATTCCGATTCTGCGGTCACGGCCATTGCAGAAAAAGTTGGCCCTTCGGTGGTGGGAATCAAAGTGACCGTAAATATCCAGGATTTCTTTTTCGGGCAGTCCCAGCAGTTGCAGCCTGAGGGCTCGGGGATCATTATAAGCAGCGACGGATATATCTTGACGAACAATCATGTCATTTCCGATGCCATAGACTCCAGAACAAAGAAAATGCTTCAAGACGCCAAAATAGAAGTATACCTTCCCAATCAGCAGGATAAACCCTATAAGGCCCGGTATGTCGCTTCAGACATAAAAACGGACCTGGCGGTGCTGAAGATTGAAGCTACGGGGCTTCAGCCCATAGAATTCGGTAATTCCGATGATTTGAAAGTCGGAGAACTTGCCGTTGCCATAGGCAATCCGGGAGGTATGGAGCTGGCAGGCTCTGTGACCGTAGGTGTTATAAGCGGAATCAACAGGTCCATACAGACAGAAGACGGAGTCATGCTGAAATTAATCCAGACAGATGCAGCCATCAATCCGGGGAACAGCGGCGGAGCGCTGGTTAACTCCAAAGGCCAGTTAATTGGAGTCAACAGGCTTAAAATTGCGGCTACAGGCTATGAGGGACTGGGATTCGCCATACCCTCCAATTTGGCTAAAAGGGTGAGCGATGACCTTGTGAAAAACAACTACGTGACGGGAAGACCTCTGCTGGGAATTGCCACCGATCCCAGGTATACGGAAGATGTGGCTAAAAGAAATAATATGCCGCCCGGTGTATATGTAGCTGAAGTCAGTCTTATGAGCGGTGCGCAAAAAGCAGGGATACAGGTAGGAGATGTTATAACCAAAATTGACGGGAAGGCAGTCAAGAGCAAGGAGGAACTGGATGAAATAAAAAACACCCATAAAGTGGGCGATGAGGTGACCCTGGAAATCTACAGGGACGGTAAAACTTTTGAAGTGAAGGTCAAACTGACGGAGGACAAGGGGTAACCTTTGACGGAAGACAAGAAGCGGAAATGGGACGGATTTTGCGCCTCCTTACAAGGGAGGGCAGAGTCCGTCCCACTTTGCTTTCCGCCGGAATTATATTATAATACGAATTAGGATGAAGTAAATTTTTATATGGCATTGTGTTAGGGGGGAAAACGGTATAATGGACAATCAAAACCTGGGTTCCGGAGGGAAAAAACAGATTAACCCGAACGGCAAAAAAATTGAAGATGTCTTCAAAAGGGATGATACCGTAGAAATACTGGCGAAAGCGATAAAAACGGTTTTGAAAAAGGAGGAAAACAGAAAGGGAAAATAATCTCATTTTCCGAATACCTCTTTAAAAGTTGAACTCCTCCCAAAATTATCTATTGATAATGAACATTCAATATGGTAATTTAGAACAGTATGACTTTGTTTAAAAAAGATGGAGGTAGGATATGCAGGAGAAAAATAAATTGAAAATACTGTTCGTGTCTGCGGAAGTATCCCCGTTTGCAAAAACGGGGGGACTGGCAGATGTGGCGGGGTCTCTTCCACGGTCGCTGGCTGCTATGAGGAATGATATAAGGATAGCAATGCCAAGATACAAAACCATATCCGCCGGAATGAACTACGTTGCGGATTTTCCCGTAAAGATGGGCTGGAGGACCGAAACCTGCATTGTCAGGGAAACAGCGACGGCCCATAAGTCCGGGGATGAGAGCCTGAGCCTGCCTGTGTATTTTATCGACAACTATCATTATTTCTACCGGGACGGGATATACGGCTTCCAGGATGATGGAGACAGGTTTGCTTTTTTCTGCGCTGCCGTATTGGAAATGCTCCCCAGGATAGGCTTTCAACCGGATATTATCCACTGCAATGACTGGCATACAGGTCCCATATGCATGCTTTTGAATGAAAAGTACTCCAGGGATCCTTTCTATAGCTCCATATCCACCGTATTCACCATACACAACCTTCAATACCAGGGGCTTTTTCCCAAGGACATGCTAAAGCTCTTGGATGTGGGGGATGAAGTTTTTGTTCCCGACAAGGTGGAGTTTTACGGAAGTTTCAACTTTATGAAGGCGGGATTGGTTTATGCGGATATTATAAGCACGGTAAGCGAAACCTATGCCAGAGAAATTCAAACGGAGGAGTACGGAGAGAAACTGGAAGGGCTGCTTGCAAAAAGAAGAGAGGATGTGTACGGCGTAGTCAATGGGATTGACTATGACGAGTTTAATCCTCAAAGCGACGCCAGAATATTCAAAAATTACAGTGCTGAAACGTTTATGAAAAAGAAGGAAAACAAATACGTCCTTCAGAGAGAAATGAACCTGCCCCAGAGGGATGTCCCCGTTTTAGGGCTGGTTTCAAGGCTTACGGGGCAAAAGGGGCTGAACCTGATTGTGGATATTGCCGACGAACTGTTTATCCGCGATATCCAGTTTGTCCTGCTGGGGACGGGGGATGAGGATTACGAGAGGATCTTCAAAAATTTAAGGATAAAATACCCAGATAAAATGGGCGTATATATCGGTTTTAACGCAGGACTTGCGCAGAGGATCTATGCAGGCAGCGATATTTTCCTCATGCCTTCACGATTTGAACCCTGTGGCCTGGGACAGATCATCAGCCTGAGGTATGGGACAATTCCGCTGGTAAGAGCTACGGGCGGGCTGGCAGAGACCATCACGGATATTGGAAGGGATGCTGAGAGGGGAAACGGTTTTTCATTCACGGACTTTTCCCCGAAGGAGCTGCTGACCACAATAGACCGTGCCCTGGAGATTTACAATAAAAATCCCGACTTGTGGAACAATCTGGTTAAAAGGGCATTGGGCCAGGACTTTTCGTGGAAAAAGTCCGCGGACAAATATATGGAGCTGTATGGCCTGGCTTTGAATAAGAAACGGGCATAAAACCGTAAAACAGGGGACGGTTCTTTGTTTCACT
>JANLFN010000005.1 GCA_024655885.1 Eubacteriales bacterium
TTCTGTCTGACTAAGTCAGACAGAAGAACCGTCCCCTTGTCTCTTGTCTTTTCTATTGACAATAATCTCCTGGAACAGTATAATAAATAATAATATATGAATACATGTTCATATATAAATAAAAAGCGAGGTTGCACTATGAACACACTGTCATACCTGCTAAAAGGCCTTAACTGTGCAAACTGTGCGGCGAAAATACAAAACGCCGTTGCCAATATGCCGGCGGTAGATTCCGCAGAACTGAATTTTGCCACACAGAAGCTGAGCGTAACTGTGAGACATGAGGTTGAGAAGGAGCATATAACCATGGGCATAGAGGCTATTGTAAAAAGAATAGAACCCGATGTAAAAGTATTCACGCTGGAGGAGGCTGAGAAAAAGGCACCGGGCCCGGAGGAGAGGGTAAACCCCATGAAGCATGTTTTACTTATCTCCGGCAGCTTTGTTCTTCTGTTATCGGGCGTACTTCTAAATTTACCGCTTTGGCTTGAACTGGGATTATTTGCGGCAGGTTATTGCGCTGCAGGTGGAGATGTACTGCTAAAAGCCGCGAAAAACATATCCAAAGGGCAGATATTTGATGAGAATTTTTTAATGGCCGCAGCCACCCTCGGAGCATTTGCCATACAGCAATATCCTGAAGCGGTTTCGGTAATGCTGTTTTACAAAATAGGGCAGCTGCTGCAGGATATTGCGGTCAACAATTCAAGGAAATCCATAAAACAGCTCCTGAGCATAAGACCGGACTATGCCAATTTGAAAGCGGATAAAGGCCTGTCCCGGGTAAATCCTGATGAGGTCGGGGTGGGTGAGATCATATTGGTGCAGCCCGGTGAAAGGATTCCACTGGACGGCGTTGTCCTTGAGGGAAGCTCCACAGCCGATACTTCAGCCGTTACCGGAGAATCGGCACCCAGGGCGGTCACCCCAGGGGATGAAGTTTTAAGCGGCTTTGTGAATATGAATGGAGTTTTGACGGTGAAAGTCACAAAAAGCTTTGGACAGTCAACTGTATCAAAAATTATTGAATTGGTGCAAAACGCTTCGGAGAAAAAGGCTGCGGCGGAGAACTTTATAACAAAATTCGCCAGGTATTATACTCCGGCGGTGGTCATCTCCGCATGCTTGGTGGCTGTTGTCCCACCGGTTGTCCTGGGGACCTTCACATTTAAGGAATGGGTCTACAGGGCGTTGATTTTTCTTGTGATCTCATGCCCCTGTGCCCTGGTGATCTCCATACCCCTGGGTTTTTTCGGCGGGATCGGAGGCGCTTCCCGAAGGGGGATATTAATTAAAGGCAGCAACTACCTTGAGGCTTTAAATGGTATAAAAACGGTGGTGTTTGACAAGACCGGCACTCTGACCAAAGGGGTTTTCAGGGTGACGGAAGTCGTTCCGCACAATGGGTTTTCAAAGGAAGAGATATTAGAACTGGCTGCTTTTGCAGAAGCGCATTCCGGCCATCCCATAGCGAAGTCGGTCAGGGAAGCTTTCGGAAAGGATGTTGAATACCACAGGATAAGGGCCTGTGAAGAAATTCCCGGCCTGGGGATTAAAGCGGCCGTCGATGGCAGGGAGATCCTTGTAGGAAACAGGAGGCTTGTGCTTCCTGACATTCCCGGCGGTGCTGACGAGATCCATGGGGGCGGTTGTGCCGTGCATGTGGCTGTAGACCACCGGTATGCGGGATATATTGTGATAGCCGACCAGCTAAAGGAGGATTCCGCAGACACGGTTATGGAACTGAGAAGACTGGGCGTGGAAAGGGTTATAATGCTTACAGGCGATAATAAGCAGGTGGCGGAAAAGATTGGGGATGAATTAAAGCTGGACGAGGTCTATTACGAGCTTCTGCCCCACCAGAAGTATGAAAAGCTTGAAGTGCTGCGGTCCGCCAATCCCGGAAAAAAGCTGGCCTTTGTGGGCGACGGCATCAACGATGCTCCCGTACTCGCCGGAGCTGATATAGGAATCGCCATGGGAGGCATGGGATCGGATGCGGCCATTGAGGCTTCCGACATGGTTTTGATGACGGATGAGCCTTCCAAGCTGGTGGAGGCTTTTAAGATCGCCCGCAAGACCAGGGCCATCGTATGGCAGAATATCGTTTTTGCCCTGGGCGTAAAAGCGGTTGTACTGGCTCTGGGCGCTTTAGGCATGGCCGCCATGTGGGAGGCCGTGTTTGCAGATGTGGGAGTGACGCTGATTGCGGTGTCCAACTCCATGCGGGCCATGAGAAAATAGACAAAAAATTGCCGAAAATGGAAAAATGGACCTGAGTGCGCTGTAGGCGCACTTTTTATGTATTGACAAAATTTCTTTTTTTTACTATAGTGGTACTAAATAAAACCACTAACGGAGGCGCAAATCGTTGGATATTGTGGAATGTCTTATGAAGACCGGCCTGACCCGGCATGAATCCTTATTATACATTATCCTGTGCAAAGAGGGGGAGCTCACCGGCTATGAGGCGGCCAAAATATCCGGCATTCCCCGCTCCAACGCCTATCTTGCCCTGGCGGGGCTGGTGGAAAAGGGGGGAGCCTACAGGATTGACAGTGAGGCCGTAAGATATACGGCTGTTCCTGCCAAAGAGTTTGTTTCCAATGTCCGCAGGCAGTTTGAACAGGTGCTGGACTACATTGAGAAAAACGTCCCCGGGAGGGACCTGCCCCGAGACCCCTACATATCCATTACCGGCAAATCCAATATCATTAACAAAATGAGAAACATGGTGGAGCAGGCCGGCCAGCGCATCTATATTTCGGTTTCGCCCAGGGAGCTGGAGTACGTCAAAAATGAGCTTGAAGGGGCCAGGGACAGGGGCCTGAAGGTGGTGGTCATCACCTCCGGAGAGTTTGAGATGGAGGGGGTCATTCTCTACCGCCATCCAAAACAGCCGGGGCAGGTCAGGCTCATAGTGGACACCGCCTATGTCCTGACCGGGGAAATAACCGACAGGGACGACTGCACCTGCTTATACTCGCAGAACAAAAACCTTATACAGCTGATAAAAGATTCTTTAGCCAATGAGATAAAGATAGTCCAAATGCAGAAATAATATGGAACGGAGGCAGAAAAAATGGATAATTATTTTACAGTCCAGACGAACTTTTTTGGAGAGAACACGGCTGCCGGATTGGTTGAAAGATTCGGCAGCCCGTTATACGTTTACAATGAGGCCATACTGAGAAAAAGATGCCGGGAAATGGCCGGCCTCATCTCTTATCCGAATTTTAAGGCGAATTATTCCATCAAGGCAAATTCAAACCTGGAAATATTGAAGATCGCAAGGCAGGAAGGTCTTATGGCCGATGCAATGTCGCCGGGCGAAATCCATGTGCTGCTGGCGGCCGGCTTCAGGCCGGAAGAGATTTTTTATATCAGCAATAATGTATCCGAGGAAGAAATGAGGTTTGCGATAGATCGGGGCATCTGCGTCAGCATTGACTCCCTTTCACAATTAAAGCAGTACGGAAGGCTCAATCCGGGGGGGAAAGTGGCTGTGCGCTTTAACCCCGGGGTAGGGGCAGGCCATCATGAGAAGGTTGTAACAGCCGGGAAAAAAACAAAATTTGGCATCAATCTGGACCTGGTGTCCGAGGTTAAACGCATCCTGCGCGAATACAACCTGAAGCTTGTGGGCGTCAATCAACATATAGGCTCTCTCTTTATGGAAGGAAGCGCTTATGTGGAAAGCGTGAAATCCATACTTTCCACCGCAGAGCAGTTCGAAAGCCTGGAATTCGTAGATCTTGGAGGCGGATTCGGCATACCCTACCACAAACAGGAGGGACAGGCAAGACTGGACCTGAAAGAGCTGGACCAAAAGCTCACTCCACTTATTACCCAATGGACTCAAAAGTACGGCAAAAACGTTTTAATAAAAATTGAACCGGGAAGATACATTGTCGCTGAATGCGGAGTTCTCCTGGGAACGGTGCACGCGGTAAAGCAGAATTACGGGATCACCTATGTGGGTACGGACCTGGGCTTTAACGTGCTGGCACGTCCCGTGATGTATGATTCACACCATGACATCGAAGTTTATAAAAAGGACCCTTCCAAAAAAGCGAATGAATTCATGGAGGTTACGGTAGTGGGAAATATCTGTGAAAGCGGAGATATCGTCGCGAGGGGAAGGCTCTTGCCCGCCGTGGAGGAAGGGGATATTCTGGGAATCATGGATGCGGGGGCTTACGGTTATTCAATGAGTTCAAACTACAACAACCGCTTAAGGCCTGCGGAAGTGCTGGTGAGAGAAGACGGAAGCGTGGCTGTTATCCGCAGGAGGGACACCCTGGAAGATCTGATGCGGAATTTTGTTTAATGTACGGCATTCATTTGTTGTAAATATTATGAATTAAAGCACTGGTGAATCAGAAAATTATAGTATATAATCTAGATATCGACAAAAAAATAAAGGAGTAAAAATACATGAAGGAGATATTTGTCCAGGGTGCGACTTTGCCTGAGGCCTACCACAAAGCCTTAGCAGAACTCTACTACTGCGGGGAAATTACCGAATGCCCGGATTATAACCAGAAGCAAAAGGAATGCAGCATGACCGTTTTTGTTGAAAATCCCTTGTCGGAGCCCATGGTCAGCAAGCTGTTCATAGGAGGGTACGAAGAGCTTGAACAGTACAGGCAGGAGGTGCTTGACGGCATACTGGACTTCATGATAGGTCACGGCTGGGCCTATACATACCACTCCCGCATTGCCGAACAAATCTCTTTTATCTATGACGAATTAAAGAGAAACCCGTTCAGCCGCAGGGCGGTGATTGATATAAGGGACTGGAAGGCGGATACGAAGGAGGGCAATGACAGCCCTGCCTGCTTGCAGCACATGCAATTCTTTGTGAGAGAAAACAAGCTGCACCTGAAGGTTCTCATGAGAAGCAATGATGCTCCCAAAGCCGCATTCATGAACATGTTCGCTTTTATCATGCTTCAAAAGCGGATAGCAGACCACTTGAAATATGAGATGGGGACCTATACCCACCGGGCAAACTCCTTCCACTGTTACGAGAGGGATTTCAAGCTGCTGGAAGGCTATATGAAGGGCATTAACTCCAATGCCGACATCACATACGAATATGAGGGCTTCTTTAAGCCGTTGATGGAGGAAAGCGTCCCAAATATTCAAAAGAAGGTGGAGCAGGTGAGAAGCAACCTTAAAAATAATACTTGACATTGTTTACCTACATTATTATAATTTAATGTAATTAAATAGTGGCGGATGATTGATGAGGGAGAGATGTTTCCCTACAAATAAGGAAATACACCGAAGGAGTTGCACTCTCAGGTATAGGAGACCTCATCAGGACGGACCTCTGGAGAGACCGTTTATGGCGCCGAAGGGGCAAAGCCGAAAGGCTGTAATCTCTCAGGCAAAAGGACAGAGTAACTGAAGCTACTGTAAAACACATGTTTACAGAGGTCAAATCTTGTTTTGGATTTGGCCTTTTATTATAGCCAGTAGGATAACACTATTTTTTATTTGAAATAGCAGGAAAGTTTGTTACTTTTTTAACATTAAGGGTTGCCCATATTAAAAAAATGCGGCAAATAATTTTTAGGAGGAGTCAATATGCATAAGAGGCTTTTTATTCCTGGGCCTGTGGAGGTCAGCAAAGAGGTTTTGCAGAAAATGTCCACACCGATGATAGGACACCGCACCAAAGATGCGTCAAACCTGCAGAGAAGCATATCCGAGAAAATGAGAAAGCTAATGTATACCGAGAGTGAGATTCTGTTATCCACCTCTTCCGGAAGCGGTTTAATGGAGGGAGCGATCCGCTCCTGCACAAGGAAGAGGGCGGCGGTATTTTCCATTGGTGCTTTCGGGGACCGCTGGCATAAAATGGCTGCTACAAACGGGGTGCCGGCAGACAAGTTTTCATCGGAGCCGGGAAAACCCACAACCCCTGAAATGGTGGATGAGGTACTGTCCACCGGAAAATACGATTTGATCACCATAACCCATAATGAAACTTCAACGGGCGTAATGAACCCTGTGGAGGAGATCGCAGAGGTAATGAAAAAATATCCGGAAGTGGTATACTGCCTGGATGCCGTAAGTTCCTTAGGAGGCACCAAGATCGAGGTGGACAAACTGGGAGTGGATATCTGCATTACATCCACCCAAAAATGCCTGGGACTGCCGCCGGGAATGGCCATCTGCTCCTTCTCCGAAAAGGCTGTGGAAGCGGCAAAGCAGGTTCAATTCAGGGGAGTGTACCTCGACCTGTTGGACCTTTACAATTATATTAAGAAAAAAGACTACCAGTATCCTTCAACGCCATCCCTTTCCCATATGTTCGCGCTGGATTACCAGCTGGACCGGATACTGGAGGAGGGACTGGAGAACAGGTTTGCGCGCCACAGTGAAATGGCCGGATATGTGAGGAGCTGGGCAAAAGAAAAATTTGACCTGTTCCCGGAGGAAAAATATGCTTCAAATACGGTCACAGCCATTAAAAACACCAGGAATATCGATGTAGGGGCCCTGAACAAGAAACTGGGAGAAGCCGGTTATATGATTTCGGACGGCTATGGAGACCTGAAGGGCGTGACCTTCAGGATTGCCCATATGGCGGATACACAGCCGGAGGAAATAAAGAAGCTGCTTTCAATTATAGACGGCATTCTTTTCGAGAACTAGGGAAACGGTAGAATAGATTAAGCTGCATATTAGTCAGGAGGCAAGGATATGAAAATTATTGTGACTGAGAAAATCACCGAAGACGGTATTAAATATTTAAAAGACAGTGGTTTTGAGGTGGATGTGAAGTTAGGCCTTCCCCGGGAGGAACTGCTGAATATTATCGAAGACTATGACGGGATTATTGTGAGAAGCGCAACGAAGGTAAATGCGGAGCTTATTGAAAGGGCGAAAAAACTTAAGGTAGCCGGAAGAGCAGGAAATGGGGTAGACAATATTGATGTGGCCACATGCACCAAAAAAGGCATCATTGTTGTCAACACGCCTGAAGGGAATACCATGGCTGTTGCCGAACTGACCCTTGGACTTAGCTTATGCATATTCAGGAACATTGCCCAGGCGTATTTGGGAGGCAAAAGGAACGACTTCAGGAGAAGCCAGTGGGTTGGCAGTGAATTGAACGGTAAAACCGCAGGAATTGTAGGCTTTGGAAGAATAGGCAGTATCGTGGCCTCCAGGTTTAAAAGCTGTGGCATGAAGGTTGTTGCCTATGACCCGTATGTGACCGATGAGAGGTACCGTAAACTGGGTGTGGAAAAATGCGAAACCCTGGAAGAGCTTTTAAGACAGTCCGACCTTATAAGCGTTCACATGCCCAAGACACCCGAGACCTACGGAATGATAGGCGAAAAGGAATTAAAAATGTGCAAAAAGGGCGTCAGGATTGTAAATGTGGCGAGAGGCGGCCTGGTAAACGAAAAGGCGCTTTATGACGCTCTCTGCTCCGGTCAGGTTGCTGCGGCGGCCATCGATGTGCTGGACCCGGAACCAAATTATGAGAAAAAGCCGGAGGAACAGACTTATACCAACCCTCTGCTTACGCTGGACAATGTAGTTGCAGTTCCCCATCTGGGGGCTTCTACCGTTGAGGCTTCCTATAACGTGGGTACGGATGTGGCGAAGCTGGTAGCGGATGCATTGAACGGAAAAATGGTGGCGGCGGTGAATATGCCTCCCATCCAAACAGAGGATATTTCCTCCTTAAGACCGTATATTAACCTGGCGGAGATGCTGGGCGGAATATATTACCAGTGCGAAAAGGAAACCGTACAAAAAATTGAGGTGATCTACAGCGGGGATCTTGTGGACGCTGAAACCAAAGTCATATCCCTCTCGGTGATCAAAGGTTTCCTGGAACCCATCGTAGAAGAGAAGGTAAACTATGTAAATGCGGAGCTGATTCTTCAAAGCATGGGAATAGAGCTGGTTGAAAGTAAAAGGTCTCACCTGGACAAATACACCAACCTTATTACGGTGAAATACATTACAAAGACCAGGGATTTAAGCGTGTCCGGGACTATATTCGCCAAAGAGGAATTGAGAATTGTGGACTTCTTCGGGTATAAGCTGGATTTTGAACCTACACCCTATGTAATAGCCATTCAGAATGTGGATAAACCCGGCATCATCGGGCAAATAGGCACTACCCTCGGAGCAAGCGACATAAATATCGCCGCCATGCAGTGGAGCAGGAACAGGAAAGGCGACAAGGCCGTTGCGTTTATCAGTGTGGACGGAGAGGTGGGCGATGAGGTTCTGGAACAATTGAAAAAAATAGGCGGGGTATTGAAGGCTTCAAGACTGACATTTCCCCAAGACTGACATTTCCCTATGTGGCAGGGGACGGCTCCTTGCCGCAGTTCTTAAGGACTGTGGCAAGGAGCCGTCCCCTGCCACGCTTGTCTTACTGAAATTACTTTTTTATTTTCCTGCACTCCAGGTAAAACCTTTTTTCTTCCGCTTCTCCCATGGAAAAGGTTTTCCGGGGAAGAACCCCCTCGGTTATGACGGTTTTGAAAAGGTCCCTCTTATCCATAGGAGGAAGGTAGAAGCCCATATTTCCCGCTTTGGAGCTCAAAGCATCCACCACCGGCTCCCCGTGGATATAGTCGATTTTTATATCTTTGTCCGTCTTTATGAAATCATCCAGGAATTCCTGGAGGGTGCCTACTTCCAGGGTGTGGCACGGGTTTTTTACCACCACGGCTCCGTATTTGCCGCTGAAGGAAAAGCGCAGCACATGGCAGGATTTGTCCCGCCTGGCGCTTTCCATTTCTGTGTCAAGGGCTTTCCTGTTTTCAAAAAACCGGTACCTGCACTTGGAATTTCTTTTGTTAAAATATCCTACCATACTTTCCAGGAGTCCTGCCCCATCCACATTGAAAACAACCCTGTGAATAGGCTCGAACTTTAACCCTTCGTCGTGTACGTTCACTACTTCAACCAGTGCAAACCTGGCGGGGTGGTCCGCTGCTTCCTCCCTTGAAAGCCCTTTCTTCACATTTTCCCAGTGGCCTTTTGCGGCGGCCAGTGAGTGGTTGCCGTCGCCTACGGCGAAGAGCAGCACACCCTTGTCACCGCCCACATTATATTTCTTCCTGAAGGAATCCCTGTCCGAAAGCTTCCTTAAGGCGTTGAAAATGCGGTCAACGGTATTTTCATCGTCCACCCTGTAGCCTTTAATGTGCATGCCTCCCATCATGAGGTCGAAATCATACAGCTTTTCCAGCTGCTCCACTTTATCAGCCAGTGGCTCAATGACGGTCCTTCCCTCGTCATCGATGAGCAGCATGGTGTGGGGAAGCTCCAGGGAAGCGTTTTCTCTTACTTTTATTCTGGGAGGCAGTCTTTCCAGCACAGTGCCTTCGGTGGCTCTTATTAATGTCTGAGAACCGGGGCGGTAGTCATATTTTTCCAGATCCACTGCCAGGATGAGCCCTTTTCTGGATTGGGAACGGGAGGTCTTCCGGTCAACGTAGATAAAGCAGGAATTTTGAGGTTTTAATAGGTTCTGCTCAAGGTATTCTACCATGACCTTATTGATTTGGGCCACTCTTTCTTCCCACCCGCTCTTTTCAAGATACACTTCCGGTAAAATCATGTGCAAGGTCGAAGGGGCCTTTCCCACCAGCGCTTCGACCCGGGCCCAGTATTCAGGCTGTGAGGTGTACTGGTCGCAGGCCACAACAGACCACTTGGACATATCCACGCTTTTGTCGGGCAGTAATATGGATGGAATGCGGATTCCCAGATTTTCTACACCTGTTGTCATTTGTTTGATCCCCTTTTTGAATTTTTTCAAAAGCTTATTTTTTAATAAACAGGGCAGATACATTTTAATATTCTTGCATTGCCCTGGATAGGCGGTCCATTACATCTTTCAAGCTAAATTCTACATGAAAATGTAAATCTAGTCAAACCGCTTAAAACGAATTTTTTCAGGTAAACCATGCAATAATAATATTATATTGGATGCTCTTTATATAACATATTGATCAAACAGTGGAGAGATGGTGTTGGAAAAATACAGTGAGGTTGTCGGGTTGCCTGTAATTTGTGCGGAAACCGGTAAAACGGCAGGAACGGTTAAAGATGTGGTATTCTGTCCAAAGTCAAAGGAAGTCAAAGCTTTTCTCCTGGAGAGGAAAGGGTTTGAAATAAAGAATAAGGCCATACTTTTAGAGGATGTTTTGAGCCTGGGAAGAGATGCTTTAGTGGTCAGTGATTTCAAAAAAGCGGTATACCTGGACAAAATTGGGGAGAAAGGCGAAGTCATAGGCTTAAAAGTGTATTCCAGGTCGGGAGATGATCTGGGGGTGGTGAAGGACATCCTGTTCGACTATAGAACCGGCACAATTGAAGGTGTGGAGTTATCCGACGGTCTGCTGCAGGATATAGTCCAAGGGAGAAAAATACTTCCGCTGTTTGGCAAAGTGGAATTCAGTGAAGAAAACATACTGGTAGACGGTGAGGCATCTGAGGAAATGGACAGCACGGGCGGAGGACTGAAAAATCTGTTAAAATGGCAAAGAGGATAAAAAGGAGTGATTTTATGCATAGCGGTTTTACGAGAGGTTTGATTATCGGTGGTTTGATAGGAGCTTCATTCAGCATGATGATGGGGCCCGACATGATGAGGGGAAGAACAAGAAGGAAAATGATGAGGACTGGAAGAAAACTGCTGCGAAGGTCGGGAAGCGTGGTAGGAGATATCGTTGATTTGATTAGATAAATCATTTCAAACAGTGAAAAGGCTGGATGAACTCCAGTCTTTTTATATGATTCCGCGGGAGTTTTTATGGCTACAATAAAAAGAAGAACCCTTTTTTACATAGTACTTGCCATTATACTTGCAGCCTCAGTGTTGTTTTTATACCGTTATGGCGTAAAGCTGGGAAAGATCGCTTCCCCTTTTCTTATGGCGGGTATCATAGCTTATCTCATCACTCCGCTGGTAAAAAGGCTGGAAAGTAAAGGAATTTCGAGAAGAGTTAGCATACTCCTTGTTTACCTGCTTTTTTCCCTGATTATTGCCAGCGTCATCGTTTTTTTAATACCGGAGCTGGCCAATAACACAAAAGAACTGATAAATACGATCCCTGACATTATTTCGGGTATACAAAACATGGTTCAGAACTTTTTGTCACTGATTCGGTCCAGCCGATGGCCCGCCGATATAAAAAATACCATATTTGGAGAAATACAAACGGGTGTGGCGGTTTTACAGAACTATTTGATGGATGCGCTCAAAAAATCCCTGATGACTATAGTAACCGCCGTGACCTCCCTGTTTGACCTGGTGCTCGCAATGATCATCGCCTATTATTTCATAAAGGACAAGGAGCTGTTTAGAGCGGCTTTCGTATCACTGACACCCAAGAAATGGAGAAACGAGATCATCACTGCGGGCAGGGAAATAAACCAGCTGATGTCGAATTTTATACAGGGGCAGCTTCTGGTTGCCCTGATTGTAGGGGTATTGGAAACCATAGGGCTGCTGCTGGTACAAATTAAGTATCCCTTAGTGCTGGGACTGATCGGGGGGCTGGCCAACATCATCCCTTATTTTGGTCCCATTCTCGGAGCGGTGCCCGCTGTGGCCGTGGCTTTGATCCAATCGCCTGTCAAGGCCTTGTGGACGGCTCTGGTTTTTGTTGTTGTCCAGCAGTTGGATAATGCTTTTATCTCGTCGAAAGTTATTGAAGGCAAAATGGGGCTTCATCCGGTGACCACGATTTTGGCCGTTTTGGTGGGGGGAGAATTTTTCGGGATACCGGGAATGTTTATAGCCGTACCTGTGGTGGCCGTATTGAAGGTGATTGGGAGAAGGGTTATAGAGGCTGTGGTCTGACGCTGGGCAGGAAACAGTAGAATTTTGTCTTTCGTTATCTTTAATAGTTGACACTGTACCCATACTTATATATATTTATATTTATAATGAGTGAGGATATTCTATGCCCTCTTTGCCGGGTATAAAGTACATAACCGTTTTTAAATACTCGACAGCGGTGTGCGGACGGCAGCTTGCAGAAGTAAATTAAGATAAGGAGAATTTTGATGCAAAAGTTAGGTTTAAATGAATTACGAGAGAGGTTTTTAAGTTTTTTTGAAGGTAAGGACCATTTGCGCCTTCCGAGTTTTTCACTTATTCCGCACAACGACCCCAGCCTTTTACTTATAAACTCGGGAATGGCTCCGCTAAAGCCTTATTTTACAGGTGCGGAACAGCCTCCGAGAACAAGGGTTACTACCTGCCAGAAGTGTATAAGGACCCCTGACATTGAAAACGTGGGCAAAACTGCAAGACACGGCACTTTTTTCGAGATGCTGGGGAACTTCTCCTTTGGAGATTATTTTAAATCGGAAGCCATTCCCTGGGCATGGGAGTTTGTTACCCAAGACTTAAAGCTCCCGGTGGACAGGCTTTGGGTTTCCATTTATGAACAGGACGATGAGGCCTTTGAGATATGGACCCGGGTGGTGGGGCTTCCACCCGAGAGAATAGTCAGGATGGGAAAGAAGGACAACTTCTGGGAGCACGGCACAGGCCCCTGCGGACCCTGCTCGGAAATCTACTTCGACAGGGGGCCCGACAAGGGCTGCGGCAAGCCGGACTGCGTTGTAGGCTGCGACTGTGACAGGTATATTGAATTTTGGAACCTTGTTTTTACCCAGTTTTACAGGCACGAGGACGGCAGCTACACAAAGCTGGCCAGGCCCAATATCGACACAGGGATGGGGCTTGAAAGGCTGGCCTGCATCATGCAGGATGTCAACAACCTCTTTGAAGTGGACACGGTAAGGAATATACTGAACAGTGTTTGCAAGACCGCAGGGGTGGAGTACGGGAATTCCGAGAAGAATGACGTCTCCATCCGGGTTATTACCGACCATGTCCGCAGCACCACCATGATGGTCTCGGACGGTATCCTGCCGTCCAACGAGGGCAGGGGCTATGTATTGAGGAGGCTTTTAAGAAGGGCTGCAAGACATGGGAAACTCCTGGGCATCCACAGGCCTTTCCTGTATGAGATTGCGGCGGTGGTAATAAATGAATCCAAGCAGGCCTATCCGGAGCTTCTGGAAAAGTCCGGCTATATTCAAAAGGTTATACGGATTGAGGAGGAAAGATTTGATGCAACCGTTGACCAGGGCCTGAGTATTATAAATGAATTTATCAGGGAAGTTAAGGCGAAAAATGAAACCGCCCTTCCGGGAACCATGGTTTTCAAGCTTCACGATACCTACGGCTTTCCCCTGGATCTGACAAGGGAGATAGCCCAGGAAAACGGACTTGCCGTGGATGACGAAGGCTTCAGGGTGGAGATGGAGGAGCAGAGGAAAAAGGCCCGTGAGGCATTGAAGAACAAAGGCGGTTCTGCCTGGGATGAGGATGCATATTCCAAGCTGGATAAAAACCTTGTCACCCGGTTCGTAGGCTATGACCGGAGCGAGTGCGATGCCTCTGTCCTATATATTGTAAAGGACGACGCAGTGGTTGAGAATGCCCAGGAGGGTGACGAGGTCACCCTGATCCTGGACAGCACCCCCTTTTATGCCGAAAGCGGCGGCCAGGTGGGAGATACGGGCTTTATAGAGGGCAAAGACGGAATTGCCAGGGTAAATGACTGCAAAAAGACGGCGGATGGAAAGTACCTGCATACAGGAGTAATTGAAAAAGGAATAATTGAAAAACACAGCAGGGTAACAGCCAGAATCGATACCGCAAGAAGAATGGCCATTGCCAGGAACCATACGGCTACGCACCTGCTCCAGAAGGCTTTGAGAAACGTAATAGGCGACCATGTGACACAGGCCGGGTCCCTTGTGGAACCGGACAGGCTCCGGTTTGACTTCACTCATTTTTCTCCTGTGGAGGGTGAGGCCCTTAAAAAGGTGGAAGATGAGGTTAACGACAGGATATTGGAGAACCTGCGCGTGGAAGTGAAGGAAATGCCTCTGGAAGAAGCCAGGAAGCTGGGAGCCATGGCCCTATTCGGTGAAAAATACGGCAGCGTGGTAAGACTGGTGAAAATAGGGGATTACAGCCTGGAGCTCTGCGGGGGGACCCATCTTGAGTCCACATCCCAGGCAGGACTCATAAAGATTCTGGGGGAATCGGGTGTGGCGGCAGGAGTAAGAAGAATTGAAGCGCTTACAGGGAAAGCTGCCATTGAGTACTATGCCGACAGGGAAAGGCTGTTGCTTGAAGTTGCGGCAACTTTAAAGGCCAGTCCCCGGGACAGCCTGAAAAAAATTGAAGCCCTGAATGCGGAAATTAAAAATGCCGGCAGGGAGCTGGAGCAGTTGAGAAACAAGCTGGTGGACGGAGAAATAGACCAGCTGGTGTCAAAGGCTGTGGATGTCAAGGGAGTCAAGGTGCTTGCCGGCCGGTTTGACCAGATGGACATGGAGGCCTTGAGAAACACGGGCGATAGGCTGAAAAACAGGCTGGGACCGGGAGTGGTGGTAGTGGCTGCCCCCCACGGCGATAAGGTGAATTTTGTTGTAATGGCTTCGAAGGAGGCTGTTGAAAAGGGAGTGCATGCGGGAAACGCCATAAGGGAAATCGCCAAAATTGCGGGCGGCGGCGGCGGTGGACGCCCCGACATGGCCCAGGCAGGGGGAAAGGATGTCTCAAAAATCGATGAGGCGCTCAAGCATTCCGTCAAAGTTGTGGAGGCACAGGTGAAAGGCTGAGGCGAAAGCTTGTTTTAAAGCATGCCGGGAAATTCAGCTGTAAGGCGCTTTATTATGGAGTTTTGCTATAGCCGAATCATTTTTGCTGTAGATATGGAAAATTGTGCAAGGAGGAAGGATTATGGAGGATTGTATTTTTTGCAAAATCATAGACGGGAAGATTCCGGCCACAGTGGTGTACGAAGACGACAGGGTTATAGCCTTTCGCGATATTCAGCCTGTAGCTCCGGTGCATGTGCTGATTGTGCCGAAACAGCATATACAGAGTATCAGAGAAATAAATGAAAACAATGGGAGCTGCTTAATTGATATTCATATGGCGGCAAACAAAGTAGCCGAAAAATTGGGCATATGGGACAAAGGGTACAGGTTGATCAACAACTGCGGAGCCGACGCAGGACAAACGGTGCTTCATCTTCATTACCACCTGATCGGAGGTATGGCCATGGGCCCAAAGATTATCTGACAGGGATGGGAACATTCCCCGCTTAAAATCAATTATGTATTGACACAATTTTAAAAATTAATATATAATATAGTGTGTGCTGTATTAGCTTGGTTCCCAAATGGAATTTACAACAGAAAATGTAGCTTATTCCCGGCACAATTGTTACCATCGGAGGGAGGGAAGTACGTGTCTGAAGTTAGAGTAAAAGAAAACGAATCACTGGATAGTGCTCTTAAGAGATTTAAAAGACAATGCGCTAAGGCGGGCGTTTTGGCAGAAGTAAGAAAAAGGGAGCATTATGAAAAACCAAGTGTAAAGCGAAAAAAGAAATCTGAAGCTGCAAGAAAAAGGAAATTTAAATAAGAGAGGATTTGTTTATGTCTCTTAAAGAAAAACTGCTGGAAGATATGAAAACCGCTATGAGAGAGAAGGACAGCATCAGGAAGAACGCGGTCCAAATGGTGAGGTCGGCAGTGCTTCAGGTAGAAAAAGACAGTAAAGTAACCCTTGACGATGATGGTATAATCGAAGTAATAGCAAAAGAAGTAAAGAAGCGCAGGGATTCCCTGCCTGAATATGAGAAAAGCGGCAGACAGGATCTGGTGGATGAGTTGAAATCTGAGATTGAAGTGCTGATGCAATACCTGCCGCAGCAACTGACCGAAGAGGAGCTTGAAGAAATAGTAAAGCAGGCGGTTCAAAGCACCGGAGCGAATTCGGTCAGAGATATCGGAAAGGTCATGCAGGCAGTTCTGCCCAAGGTTAAAGGCAGGGCGGACGGTAAGTTGGTAAACCAAATAGCTAAGAAAATTTTAGGATAAAAAGCTCGAGAAATCGAGCTTTTTTAATTGCTTTTACAACAGTTCCATGAGCTCCCAGAACTTTTTGGATTCAATCTTGGCACGCATTTCAAACCTTTCCTCAAAATATTCATGGAATTCACTTCCTGCGGAGGACAGGAACGTGTTGAATATTTCAAGGGACCTTAACGCCTTTTTTACTTCCGGGTCCTTTAAATTCAGGGCGACAGAGTTTCCCTCCATTATCAAATAGTCGTTTTCCGCAGCTTCAATAATACAATTTCTTTCGCTTGGGTTATCGGCATCCGGTAAAAAATCCTTCCCGATAAAATGGTAGTATAAAAGCTTCCGCACAATCCAGGGAAGCCTTTTTACCCTATTCAACAAATCCTCCGCCAAGATATCGAAGTATTCAAAATCATCCACCGGATGACCCCAGGCATTAAAAGAGGATTCTGCTTTTATAGTTTTTTCCACACTGTCTGTTTTTTCGTTTAGCCGCACCATTCCTCCATGAAGGCCAATTCTGGGCGCTTTTGCATAGTATTTTCCGTGGAGCGAATTCCGGCTTCTTATATTTTCAAGCTGGGCAATTTTGATTTCCGGCTTTGGTATTTCCCACGGCTTTTCTTCTGCCGGGTCATTGACCCTATCGGCTTGCTGGCTTTTTGCCCATAAATGTCCGTCCGGCTTGTAGAGAACATGGGAATCATTTCCGATCAGTTTGCTAATTTCATTTAAAAATCTGTCTCTTTTTCGCTCCCACCTGTTTAAATCAAAATCATTAATGTGGAATGCCTCTCTAATTCTGCTGCACAGGGAATTCAGTTTTGCCCTGTCGTTGATCATAAGGCCCTGGGTTGTTGAAATGACGCCTTGGATGTCGGAGAGGGAAAGGGGAGGAATGAGGATGGGTATGTGCAGGTTTGTTTTTATCCAGGTGGCCCCCATTTCGCAAAGGCAGAAGGGACTGGAGTAAAAGTGCCTTGACAGCATAAACAGGACCATGACTTCTTCACTCAGTTCATTTCTCAAACGCTCCAGGAAATTCTCACCCAGGGGGATTCCGTAGCCTTCCAGCGACGAACAGAAGATGTTTTCTGACGGAAGACCCATATTTTCCAGTAAGTCGATCATGTGCTCCACCAATTTCCTGTCATAAGATGAATGGCTTATAAATATTTTTTTCATAAGCTTACAGAACTCCTTTAAATCATTAAATTCTCGTGTTCCACCCTATTGCAGTCTATAGCTTGCTGATTTAAAGTCCGTAAAAATCCATATTTAAAGCTTCATTCATTCTTCTATGAAAGAGCGAAATATTCAATTGGCATTAAACAAGAACAAATGTATGTATTTATAGGGTTATTTTGTCTACATCTATTATACCAAAAAAAAACAAATAAGTATATAAATAAAAAAAATAGGGCTGTGAAACTATCCCTATATGATTTTATGTAAATATGCCAAAGTCTCCGAGAATGTGATAAAATAATAACATCCGTTACTATTTTACTGACAAAAAAATTGTACTATTCATATAAATACTTTATAATATAACTAATTTAGGGTGGGCAGCGTTTTTAAAACCGGAAGCCCGCGGGCTTTTGAAAGCTTGCGGCCGGTATCATGATTCGCTGCCTGGTGGCTGCAGGTGTGATTTTATGATTCCGAACAAAATATGGATTTACCATAATTCCCCCGAGATAAAGATGGGTGATTTAGCTGTGAAAGCCGGAATTCATCCTCTTATCGCGAAAATATTTCAAAACAGGGGAATAGGAGACATAGACTATATAAAAAAATACTTATACCCGTCACTGGATGAGCTCCATGACCCTTTTTTGCTTAAGGACATGGATAAGGCTGTAGACAGGATCATAAATGCCGTGAACGGCGGCGAAAGCATTGTAATTTACGGTGATTACGACGTGGACGGGATAACAGCCACATCCATCCTCTATCACTTTTTAACAAGGCTGAAGGCAAAGGTGGAATACTATATTCCCGACAGGATGGATGAGGGCTACGGACTTTCCATGAGCGGAATGGACAGGATACTGGAGGCAAATGCTTCCCTGATTATTACTGTTGACTGCGGAATCACCGCTGTTGAGGAAGTAAAGTATATAAAAAGCAAAAATGTGGATGTCATCATTACCGACCATCACAGGTGCAAGGAAGAACTGCCTGATGCCCTTGCCGTGGTGAATCCCACCCGGCCCGACTGTGAATATCCCTTTAAAGGACTTGCAGGTGTAGGGGTAGCTTATAAGCTGCTGGATGCACTGTGCATAAAAATGGGCCTGGGCGACCTTTGCCGGGAATATCTTGATCTGGTGGCCATAGGAACAGTGGCCGATATAGTGCCGCTGGTGGACGAGAACAGGATTATAGCCAAATTTGGAATCCCTGTCATTGAAAACAGCGGCAATCTTGGGCTGCGTGTCCTTATGGAAAGCTGCGGCCTTGATAATAAGCCGGTTACATCCTATACCATAGGGTTCATGCTGGCACCCAGGATCAATGCGGCAGGAAGGGTGGGGGACGCCCGAAGAGCGGTGGAGCTGTTTAATACCCGTGACAGGGAGAAGGCCCTTGATCTGGCACTGGAATTAAACGATGAAAACAGGTACCGGCAGGACATGGAAGGGGATATTTTTCAGCAGGCTCTGAGTTTTATAGATTCAAATATTGACCTTGACAGGGAAAAGGTTATTGTGGTTGCGGGAGAAGGCTGGCATGCCGGGGTGATAGGAATTGTGGCCTCCAGGATAACCGAAAGGTATTACAGGCCGTGCATCCTCATAACAAACGAAGAAGGCATGGGAAAGGGGTCGGGAAGAAGCATCCAGGGCTTTAACATATTTGACGCACTCGAGCACTGCGAGGACCTGCTGGAAAAGTACGGGGGCCACGAACTGGCGGCAGGCTTGTCCCTGAAGATTGAAAACGTCCCTGAATTCCGGAAAAGGATCAATGCCTATGCGGATGCGGTTTTAACCGAGTATGAGCTGACACCCAAGCTTAAGATAGATGCCGTAATCGGCAGGGAAGACGTGAATGTGGAAACCGTTGAGGCAATTGAGGCATTAGCCCCCTTTGGTCCGGGAAATCCTGCTCCTCTGTTTTTATATAATAACCTGAAGGCCAGTGACATCAGAACCGTAGGTGAGGGCAAAAAGCACCTGAAGCTTAAGCTGTGGGAGGATGAATTTCATATAGACGCCATCGGATTCAATATGGGAGAGGCGGCCGGAAGCTTTAAATGCGGCGATGCACTGGATGTGGTATGCACCATGGAAATTAATACATGGAACCTGGTTGAAAGGGTGCAGTTGAATATAAAAGACTTAAGGCATGAGATGTATTCCACTGTTGAAAACATGTACTTTTACAGCCTGGATCAGTGCCTGGACACTTCTTCCTTATGCGGGAGAAGCGGGGATGTGGATTTACAGGCGGAATGGAATGATACCATAAGCAGCCGGGAGGATCTATTTAAAGTGCTGTCCGAGCCGAAAGCGCTGGGTGGGAAAACGGCACTGCTGGTGAATTCCCTGGCCCATGTAAAAACAGTGGTGGAAAGGCTGGAGGGATCGGGAGAGGATTTTAAAAGGATTTGCAGCATCGGCTACGGAGATTTCAGCTGTAAAAACAGCACCCCGGTGAATATTATTGTTAACCCCGACCCCCGGAAAATTCCCTTTGACCGCATTGACAGGGTCATCCTCTATGGGGACTGGGTCAGTGAGAATTACCTTTCCTGCATTTTAAAAAAAGCAGGCTGCAGTAAAATCTTTTTTTACGGGGAGTCGGGAAGGATTCGTTTCAAAAAGGATGAAATCATACCGGAGCGCAGCGACCTGGCTGCAATATACCGGTATCTGAAGGCAAATTATAAAAATGAAATCCGGGTGGAAAACCTTTTTGCCCTAGCCGGAAGGATCGGAGACAGCTACAGGATCAGAATGAATTATTTCAAGCTAAAAAAAGGGTTGGGTATTCTTGAGGAAGTCGGTATTATTAAAGGGGAGCCCTTTGGCCGGCAGGGCATGACCTTAAAGATTTTAAACAATGGGAAGGCAAAAGTAAGCCTGGACAGTTCGAGGCTGTTCAGGGGACTTCAGGCTTTAAAGGCCCAAATCAAAGATAAATAAGCAGGAGGGAGAAAAAGGATGGATATCAAATCCAAGTTAAGGCATGTGATGAACTTCCCGACGGAAGGAATCGACTTTATTGACATTACTACCGTACTGCAGGATGCACAAGCACTGAGGGAAAGTCTTGACGGTATGAAGAAGAAAATTGAGGAGATAGGGGAATTTGACCTGATTGTTGGGCCCGAATCCAGGGGTTTTATTTTTGGTGCCCCCCTGGCATACATAACAGGAAAGGGATTTGTGCCCATAAGAAAGAAAGGAAAGCTGCCCTATAAAACCGTAAGCATTGAATACCAGCTGGAATACGGTACCGACACCCTGGAAATCCATGAGGATGCAATAAAGCCGGGGCAAAAGGTGATAATCGTGGATGACCTGCTGGCTACAGGCGGGACGTCACAGTCCAACATCAAGCTTGTGGAAATGCTGGGCGGACAGGTGGCAGGACTGGTTTACCTGGTTGAACTCACCTTTTTAAACGGGCGTGAAAAATTAAAAGGATTCAAGGTGGATTCCATTGTACAATTTTAAGCCCACAGACGTTTTGACGGAGGGTCTCATGGACGATGGCTATAGCCGGCTGGTGAAAAAAATAAAAGAATATAATCCCAACTGCAATTTTACTCTTGTGGAAAAGGCGTATATGGTTTCCAAAAAGGCACACGACGGCCAGCAGCGTGTATCCGGCGATCCCTATATTATACACCCTATTGAAGTCGCCTGTATTCTGGCTGAGCTGGAATTGGACTGCACTTCCATTATCGCAGGGATTTTGCATGATACCATCGAGGATACCACCTATACCTTCGAGCAGTTGAAAGAGAACTTCAACGAGGAGATTGCCACCCTGGTGGACGGTGTTACCAAGCTGGGAAAAATTCCATACACCACCAAGGAGGAACAGCAGGTAGAAAACCTGAGGAAAATGTTCCTCGCCATGGCCAAGGACATTAGGGTTATTCTCATCAAATTGGCCGACAGGCTGCACAACATGAGGACTTTAAAGTACATGACCCCTGAGAAGCAGCTGGAAAAAGCCAAGGAAACCCTTGAAATTTATGCGCCCCTTGCCCACCGCTTGGGGATATCCAAAATAAAGTGGGAGCTTGAGGATATTTGCCTGAGGTACATTGACCCCAAAGGCTATTATGAGCTTGTGGATAAAATTGCGAAGAAGAGGAAGGAAAGGGAAGCGTATATCACCGAGATCATCCAGACCTTGAGTGAAAAGACCAAAGAGCTGGGGATTGAGGATGCGCATATCGACGGAAGGCCCAAGCATTTTTACAGTATTTATAAAAAGATGATAGACCAGAACAAAACCCTTGAACAGATTTATGACCTTTTTGCGGTGAGGGTCATTGTGAGCTCGGTGAAGGACTGCTATGCGGTGCTGGGTCTGGTACACGAGCTTTACAAGCCCATTCCGGGAAGGTTTAAGGACTATATTGCCATGCCCAAGCCTAATATGTACCAATCCCTGCACACCACGTTGATAGGCCATGAGGGTTTGCCCTTTGAGGTTCAGATAAGGACCTGGGATATGCACCGGGTTGCCGAATACGGTATTGCAGCCCACTGGAAATACAAGGAGGGGTATTCGGGGAGCAAGGATATCGACAGCAAGCTGGCATGGCTGAGACAGCTGCTTGACTGGCAAAAGGACATGCGGGACGCCAAGGAGTTTATGGAGACCCTCAAAATAGATCTTTTTACCGACGAGGTTTTTGTCTTCACTCCCAAGGGTGATGTCTTAAACCTGCCCATGGGTTCCACTCCCATTGATTTTGCCTATGCAATCCACAGCGCCGTGGGCAATAAAATGATGGGCGCCAAGGTGAACGGCAAGATCGTTCCCCTTGAATATGCCCTGAAAAACGGGGATATCGTGGAGATATTGACTTCCTCCGCGGTTCACGGGCCAAGCCGGGATTGGCTGAAAATAGCGAAAAGCTCCCAGGCAAGGAATAAAATAAACCAGTGGCTGAAAAAGGAATACAGGGAAGAAAACATCATCAAGGGAAAGGAGGCTGTGGAAAGGGAACTAAAAAAACAGGGCTTTACCTTTAACCAGATATTTAAACCGGAATGGATAGAAATTATATTGAAGAAATACACCTTCAACACCCTTGACGATATGTATGCCTCGGTAGGTTATGGGGCCATTACGGCAAATAAGGTGATTTCAAGGCTTAAGGAAGAGTTTAAGAAAACGCTTAAACCCGATGAGCTGAGCGATTTCGAGTCTCTTACCCAGCAAAAGGTCAACCGCAAGAAGAAAAGCATCCCCGAGAGCGGTGTTGTGGTCAAAGGTATCGACAACTGCCTCGTACGGCTTTCCAGGTGCTGCAATCCCGTACCCGGCGATGAGATCATAGGATATATCACCAGGGGCAGGGGAGTTTCGGTGCACAGGAAGGATTGCACCAATGTGAGGGACAATATCGACGGGGATACCCGGTTGATTGAAGTCAGCTGGTATACGTCGGAAAATGCCTCCTATAAGGCGGATGTGACCTTGATGGCAAACGACCGTACCGCTTTGCTTATGGAGATAACCAACGTGATCGGCGAATCCAAAATACCTTTGAAGGCTATTAATGCAAGGACCACAAAAGAACAGATAGCCATTATGAGCCTTACCCTTGAGATAACAAATACCGAGCAGCTGGAGAAGATTATCAAAAGGCTTAAAAAGGTGGACGGCGTTTTTGAAGTGTCGAGGAGCAAACAGTAAAGATAGCGCATTTAAAAAGCTGTAATGCCCCATGGGGAGACAACCGGCCCTTAGGGACATTGGAGCAACTGGAAAAATTCAGTTCTAAAGTAGGGCAACTATAAGAAAGGTGTATCCGGTTTTTAACGAAAAATAACAGGAGTGGAAGCGAGTGCGTGCTGTTGTACAACGGGTAGCCAAGGCGAAAGTTTTTGCGAACGGGTGTACCGTAGGGGAAATTGCCAGGGGACTCCTGGTTTTGCTGGGAATCGGGCAGGAGGATACCCGGAAGGATGTGGAATATCTGGCCGGCAAGACCGTAGGCTTAAGGATTTTTGAAGACACAAAGGGTAAAATGAACCTGTCCCTCCAGGATATAAAAGGAGAACTGCTGGTGGTGTCCCAGTTTACACTTTACGGTGACTGCAGGAAAGGAAAACGGCCCGGCTTTGACAGGGCGGCGAGGCCTGAAAGGGCAGAGGTGCTGTATAACGAATTTCTGGACTGCTGCCGGGGATATGGGATAAAGGTTGAATCGGGAAGGTTTCAAACGGAAATGATGGTGGAGATACACAATCACGGACCGGTAACAATTTTGCTGGACAGTAAAAAGGAGTTTTAGCGCGCAATTTTAGGGAGGGTGGCTATGGTTTTAAAGTGTTTACCCACAGGAGTGTTTGAGTCCAACTGCTATATATTGGGAAATAACGGAGGGGGCGTTGTCATCGATGCCGGCGTGAGTCCGGAGGAAGTGGACGGCGCAGTTTCAGAAGAGGGACTGAAAATAAAGTATATCATCCTGACCCATGGGCATATTGACCATATTGCCTATGTCGATGAGATTAGAGACCGGCTGAAGGCAAAGGTGCTGATCCACAGGGAAGACGCAGAGGCCCTCACCGACCCCCGGCAGAATCTGTCATCCCTGATGGGCAGCAGTTCTTCGTTTAGGGAAGCCGATGGGCTTTTGAAGGACGGGGATGTGCTGGAAGTGGGAGGAATGGAGCTTGAAATTATCCATACTCCGGGGCATACTCCGGGTGGAATTTGCATCAAGGCAGACAAATTAATTTTTAGCGGGGATACGCTGTTCAAGGATTCCATAGGCCGTACCGACCTGGGAAACGGAAATTTCGAGGTGCTTGTCCATTCCATAAAAAGCAGGCTCATGGTGCTGGACGACACTGTGGCGGTCTATCCCGGCCATGGGGATTTTTCCACCATCGGGCATGAAAAAAGGAATAATCCGTTTATTTAGAAATGAAACTATGAATAGCTGCAAGAATAAATTTTTACAATTGTGGAGTTCTAGCAGGGAGTGGTCCGGCTATTTTTTGCAATAAAAAAGTTTGACCGCCCGTGTTGAAGCGACGCGGGCACCAGGGGTAAATGGGATGATTTATGTAAAGCTTGCAGGACATGACTTCTTGTATGAAGTTGAGGATATCATAAGGGCTTTTTTTGATAATGAACAAGTATCAAGCACCCACTGCGAGCCTCCGGCAGGATACCGGGGGATTTTTGTGTGCAGCGGCATGTATAACGACAGGGAAGGGCTCAGGCTGAAAACGCTGATTGTATCCGACGGCATACGGCGCTACGGCAGGGAGGTCTTATTGAGGGATTTGCCTGAGGAGGACCCAAAAAACACAGGGCATGAAAGGCGCAAACAGATCAAGCGCGAACTCCGGCGGGAATTGTACGCCGCTTTTTCCGAAATTACGGGGAAACACCTGCCCTGGGGCACATTGACAGGAATACGCCCGGCAAAGATTGTCCATGAGATGCTGGAAAAAGGGATGGGCCGGGAAGAGGTGCAGGAACGGCTGGTGGGGTACTATAAGATGTCTGCCAAAAAAGCCGGCCTGCTCTATGAGGTGGCGGCAACCGAAAGAAGGCTCCTGGAGAATAGGGACACCGCTGCGGCCAGCCTTTATATAGGCATCCCTTTCTGCAATTCCAGATGCCTTTACTGCTCCTTTACCTCCAATTTGATCGGTAAATATGCGGGTATGGTGGATGCGTACCTGGATGCGCTTAAAAAGGAAATCGAAGGGACTGCCCGTCTGGTAAAAAAGTATGGCTATAGGATTCAGAGCATTTATATGGGAGGGGGAACGCCGACTTCCATTGAGGCAGGGCAGCTGGACAGCCTGCTTCAATATATTGAGGGGAGCCTTGACTTAAGTGCCGCAGTGGAATACACACTGGAGGCCGGACGCCCCGATTCCATCAATGTGGAAAAGCTGGAGGCCATTAAAAGGAGCAAAGTCAGCCGGATAAGCATAAACCCGCAGACCATGAATGATGAAACCCTGAAGCTCATCGGCAGAAATCACACCGCAGAGGATGTATTCCGCGTGTTTGAGCTTGTGAGGGAATGGGGCTTCGGCAACGTCAACATGGATACCATTGTGGGACTCCCGGGGGAGACCCCGGCCCATTTTGAAAACACTTTAAAGCAAATTGCCCTGCTTGGCCCGGAAAGCCTTACCGTCCACGCACTGGCGGTAAAAAGGGCGTCGCGGCTCAAAGAGGACAGGAAAAGCTACAGCCTGGCATCCCCGGAGGAAGCGGAAAAAATGGTGGACACGGCCTGGGAATATGCCGCTGCCTGGGGTATGCACCCCTACTATCTCTACAGGCAGAAGAATATTCTGGGAAACATGGAAAACGTAGGATACAGCAAGCCCGGTTATGAAGGTATATACAACATGCAGATTATGGAAGAAAGGCAGACCATCCTGGCTGTGGGGGCGGGAGCCGTCACAAAGGCGGTTTACCCGGAGGAAAACCGGATAGAAAGGGCGTTCAACGTAAAGAGCGTGGAAGAATACATCCGGCGCATCGATGAAATGGTTGAGAGAAAAAAGGCGCTGCTTGAAGGGAATGTTATTAAAAACGCACCATAAGGCTATAATAAAATATAATATTGACAACAGAGGCAATTATATTTAGAATATAGCTAATGTAAATGATTGAGGCAATGAACGGGAGAAGTAGTCAATACTGCCTTCAGGGAGAAAGCGCCGTGACTGGAAGCGCTTTCAGGATAAGGTTGATGAACGAACGCCCGGGAGTCGACGGGCTGAAAGCATGGCGCATGCAAATAGGCCGGTCCGTATGTCCAGCGTTAATGGACCAGAGTGGGCGTTATGCCTATGAGGGTGGCACCGCGGGAAGTAAGCCTCTCGTCCCTTTTTCCGGGATGAGGGGCTTTTATAATGTACGGTGCGCCTGCCATTCAAGATTGGAATTGCGATACTGATACGAAGGGGAGGAAACGGCTTGAACGGGAATATTGTTGCTCCTTCAATACTGCCGGGCTTTATGGAGCTTTTGCCGGCGGACCAGATGCTGTTCAACAAGATGCTTGATACAATCCGGTTTACCTATGAGAAATACGGTTTTATACCCATTGATACGCCTATGATAGAAAAATCCGAAATACTCCTGGCCAAAAGCGGGGGTGAAACCGAAAAGCAGGTCTACAGGTTCAGCAAAGGCGATAACGACCTCTCATTAAGGTTTGACCTTACCGTTCCCCTGGCAAGGTATGTGGCACAGCACTATAACGAGCTGACTTTTCCATTCAGGAGATACCACATAGGCAAGGTGTTCAGGGGTGAAAGGCCTCAGAAAGGGCGCTTCAGGGAATTTTACCAGTGCGACATCGACATTGTGGGCAGTGAAAGCTTGAGCGTCATCAACGATGCGGAGATTCTCAGCGTCATTTATTCAACTTTTAAAGCCCTGGGATTTCAAAGCTTTACCATCCGCATCAACAACAGGAAAATCCTAAATGGGTTTTTTTCGTGGCTGGGTGTTGAAAACAAGACGGAAGTCTTAAGGACCATAGACAAAATGGAGAAGATCGGAGAACAGAATACGGCCCGGGAGCTTGAAGCCCTGGGGCTGAGCGCGGGTGTGGCACAGGAGATCATAAGGCTTACAAAAATAAAAGGAAAAGGGGACGAAATCGTAGAAAGCCTTAAGGGGATGAAGGTTGAAAATGAGGAATTTTCTACGGGATTGGAGGAATTGTCCCAAGTTTGCAGTTATATCGGATATTTCGGCATTCCTGAGGATAATTTTTCTGTGGACCTGACCATCGCCAGGGGACTGGACTATTATACAGGCACCGTCTACGAGACCGTATTGAACGACTACCCGTCTATTGGAAGCGTGTGCTCGGGGGGGAGATACGACAACCTGGCGCAAAACTACACCAACAAGAAACTGCCGGGGGTAGGGATCTCTATAGGGCTGACCCGGCTTTTCTACCAGCTGAGGGAGGCAAAAATCGTGGAGCCCTACGGCAGGTCGACGCCTACAAAGCTTTTGGTAATACCCATGCCGGATGCGATGAACTATTGCCTTGATATTTCCACAAGAGCCAGGGAAAACGGGATACCCACGGAGGTGTACTTTAACGAGGGCAGGATGGGCAAGAAGCTGGCTTATGCCGATAAGCTGGGCATTCCCTTTGTGGTCGTAGTGGGGGAGGATGAGATCAAAACAGGGCTTTTCAAACTTAAGAATATGAAGACGGGCGAACAGGAAACCTTAAGCCTTGAGGAAATAATTGAAAAATTAAAACTTGTATGAATTCTTATGGAGGGAATAACGGTGGGAGAATCGATTTATGGCTTGAAAAGGACTCACAGGTGTGGGGAACTGGGACCGGAAAACGTCGGTGAAAAAGTTGTGGTTATGGGTTGGGCCCAGAAGAGAAGGGACCTGGGGGGAGTGATATTTGTCGACCTGAGGGACAGAAGCGGAATACTCCAGGTGGTTTTCAACAGCGCAGCAGACCGGCAGTTGTTCGAAAAGGCGGAAACCATCAGAAATGAATATGTCCTTGCCATCATAGGCGAGGTTGTAAAAAGGGACCCAGAGACGGTAAATCCTAAAATTAAGACAGGAGAAATCGAGGTTGCCGCCAGGGAGCTCAGGATATTGAGCAAGGCGGAAACTCCGCCGTTCTATATAGAGGAGGACTCGGACGTAAACGAAATTGTGCGGCTCAAATACAGGTACCTGGACTTGAGAAGGCCGGATATGCAGAAAAACCTGATGCTCAGGCACAGGGTCGCAAAAATTGCCAGGGATTATTACGACGAATGCGGATTCCTGGAAATAGAGACTCCCATGCTCACCAAAAGCACGCCGGAAGGAGCTCGGGAATACCTTGTCCCCAGTAGGGTGCAGCCGGGGAAATTTTATGTGCTGCCCCAGTCGCCCCAGCTCTTTAAGCAGCTGCTCATGGTATCGGGCTTCGACAGGTACTTCCAGATAGTAAAATGTTTCAGGGACGAGGATTTAAGGGCGGACAGGCAGCCCGAGTTCACCCAGCTCGACCTGGAAATGTCCTTTGTCAACGTGGAGGATGTGCTGACGGTCAATGAAGGGTTTATCAAAAAAGCTTTCAAGGAAGCCCTGGGCGTAGAGCTGGAAACTCCGTTTTTAAGGCTTCCGTACCAGGAGGCCATGGACCGGTTCGGTTCGGATAAGCCGGATATGCGGTTCGGCCTGGAGCTTGTGAATTTATCGGACCTGGTTGAAAATTGCGGTTTCAAAGTATTTTCCGACGCGGTGAAAAACGGGGGCAGCGTCAGGGCCATCAATGCCAAAGGCTGCGGAAGGATTTTCAGCAGGAGGGAAATCGACAGCCTGGTGGAATTCGTGAAGATTTACAAAGCCAAGGGAATGGCCTGGATTGTAGTTGAGGAAAACGAATTGAAGTCCGCCATTACCAAATTCTTCAGTGAGGATGAGATCAAGGCCATTCTTGACAGGGTGCAGGCGGAACCCGGGGATTTGATATGCTTTGTGGCCGATAAGAATCAAATCGTATATGACGCCCTGGGACAGTTAAGGCTGGAGCTGGCAAGAAGGCTTAACCTGCTGAAAAAAGACGAATATAAATTCCTGTGGGTTACCGAGTTCCCGCTCTTCGAGTATGACGAGGAAGAAAAGCGCTGGGTTGCAAAGCACCACCCTTTCACCTCACCCATGGATGAGGATATTCAATACCTGGAATCAGACCAGGGAAAGGTGCGGGCAAAAGCCTATGATATGGTGCTGAACGGAGTTGAAATCGGAGGGGGGAGCATCCGGATACACATACAGGAGCTTCAATCCAAAATATTCAAACTCATTGGGTTTACGGAAGAAGAGGCGTGGAACCGCTTCGGTTTCCTGCTGGAGGCATTTAAATATGGCACACCACCCCACGGAGGCATGGCTTTCGGATTTGACAGGCTTATCATGCTTATGGCCGGACAAAACAGCATAAGGGACGTAATTGCCTTCCCCAAGGTGCAGAATGCTTCCTGCCCCATGACAAACGCCCCCGACGTTGTGGGAGAAAAGCAGCTTAAGGAGCTGCACATCAAGGTGGACGTGTGACGGATTCGTATTGTTTGTTTTCTTCAATCTCAAATTTTTACTACAGGGGGAATAGATACGTTTTTAGATAAAGTAAAGGATCCTGTTTTAAGGGAGGTATTGGACTGGGCATTCCATATAGGGATCGCCGTGCTCATCGGTTTGTTCATTGTCAACTTTGTGGTCCAGAGGACCATAGTCAACGGGAATTCCATGCTGCCTACCCTGCAGGACAAGAACCAGCTGCTCATCGAAAAAGTCAGCCAGAGGTTTGGCGGGCTGCACCGGGGGGATATCGTGACCATCTATGTGCCTGAGTACCTGGAGGAAGGGAAGGACTACATCATCAAAAGGGTTATCGGGATTGAAAACGATACCGTTGAGATCAAAGACGGCAAGGTTTACCTAAACGGCACGGCCCTCCAGGAGGACTACATCAACGGAACGGTTACCCTGCCCGTCAATCCCAAGTACGACAAAATTACCGTACCCAAGGGGTATGTTTACGTGCTGGGCGACAACAGGCTGCCCAATGCCAGCAAGGACAGCAGGACCATAGGCCCTGTCAGCCTGGACAGAGTGCGGGGCAAGGTGCTTATAAGATACTACCCCTTCAATGAGATGGGGACATTGTGACAGGGGACGGTTCCTTGACACATATGCTTATAAATGGTATAATACTCCAAAACTAAACAGGAGGGAGATATTATGCCAAGACGTATGCGAAGTTTGAGCAGCAGCAAAATATACCATGTGATGGTACGCGGCAACGAAAGAAAGAACCTATTCATGGATGAAGAAGACAAAACAAGGTATATAGAGACTTTATCCAGGGTTGCAGGGCACTCTTCAAGCGGAATTAAAACAACACGCCAAGAGTGCCCTGTTTTGCATACCAAAAAGGAAAAGGAATTTTCCTTATATGCTTACTGCTTGATGGATAACCATGTTCATCTCATTATCAACGAGGAGGAAGATGAAATATCCAGGATCATGAAAAGGATAGGAAGCAGCTATGCGTACTATTTTAATAAAAAATATAGCCGAGTGGGGCACCTGTTTCAAGACCGTTTTAAAAGCGAGGCAATAGAAAACGACAGTTATTTGCTTGCCGCAGTGAGATACATTCACAATAACCCGGTAAGAGCATGTCTGGTGAAGCATGCTTCGGAGTATAAGTGGAGCAGTTATCATGAATATGTCAGTGAAAATAGCCTACAGAAATTATTAGACAGGGATAAGGTTCTGGAAATGCTATCAGGGGACAGGGGAAAGGCGATAAAATTATTTGTTGAATACTCAAACCAGGAAAACAGGGACGCATTTTTAGAAGTTGTAGAGGCAGAGGATAATAAGGCGTTGAAAAGCACAGTAGAGGTTATGAAATATGTGCAAGAGTTTTTAGAAAAAAAGAATATAGGGATTATGAGACTGAATGATAAAGAGAATTTGGGTATTCGTAACGAGCTAATATACGAGCTTAAGTGCAAGTCAAACTTATCAATAAGGCAGATTGCGGAACATTTAAAGGTAAACAGGGGTGTGGTTCAGAGAGTTAAAGTGTGACAAAGAACCGTCCCCTGTCACGCATTTTCTAATTGTAAAAGTAACAGTTTTAGTTTAGAATTATAGTGTCAAATATCAGTACTTAGGGGGGTCGAATATAGCTTAGGCAAAGCTATATTTTATATGCGGAAAACACTTCACTTGGGTTTGGATGTAGGTTCAACTACGGTTAAACTGGCTATACTCGACAAAAACGATCAAATTATATACAGCAAATACCAGAGGCATTACTCGGATATCAGAAAGACCATCTTTCAACTGGTAAACCGGACTTATGAGGAATTTGAAAATGAAGACATAACCGCTATGGTGACCGGTTCGGGCGGGCTGTCGGTGTCCCAGTGGCTGGAGCTTCCTTTTATACAGGAGGTCATTGCGGGCACCGATGCGGTGGAAAGGTTTATTCCTCAAACGGATGTGGCGATTGAACTGGGAGGGGAAGACGCAAAGATCACCTATTTCAAGAACGGCATGGAACAAAGGATGAACGGGACGTGCGCCGGGGGAACAGGGGCGTTTATAGACCAGATGGCTTCCCTGCTGCAAACGGACCCGTCTGGTTTGAACGAGCTGGCAAAGGGGTTTAAGGTCATTTACCCCATCGCGGCAAGGTGCGGTGTTTTTGCAAAGACGGATATCCAGCCGCTGCTGAATGAGGGTGTGCGGAAAGAGGACGTGGCAGCCTCCATCTTTCAGTCTGTGGTTAACCAAACCATCAGCGGGCTGGCCTGCGGCAAACCCATCCGGGGAAATGTGGCTTTTCTGGGCGGTCCTCTTTACTACCTGTCGGAGTTGAGAAAAAGGTTTATTGAAACCTTGGGGCTGGCGGAAGAACAGGTAATCTTCCCTGAAAACTCACAGCTTTTTGTTGCTGTGGGAGCTGCACTTGCATCCAAAAAAGAAAAGGTTATGAGTTTTAAGTCTTTAAAAGAAAAGCTGGATGGGCTGAATAGAGTTTCGGTGTGTGAGGTGGAAAGACTCCGGCCCTTGTTTATAGACCAGTCCGAGCTGGAGGATTTCAGCAGGCGCCATAGGAGCAACAAGGTGAAAAGAGGGGATTTGCAAAGCTTTGAAGGAAAGTGTTTCCTGGGGATCGATGCGGGTTCCACCACGACAAAGGCGGCACTGATTGATGAAAACGGCCGCCTGTTGTATTCGTATTACGGCAGCAACGAGGGGAGCCCCCTCCAGTCGGCGGTGAAAATAATCAAGGACATCAGTGCAAGGCTGCCCGCTAAAGCCGTTATAGCCAATTCTACCGTTACCGGCTACGGCGAAGCGCTAATTAAGACTGCTCTGTGCGTGGACATAGGGGAAATCGAGACCATAGCCCATTACAAGGCGGCGGAAAGCTTTCTTCCCGGAGTGGACTTTATTCTTGACATAGGCGGGCAGGATATGAAATGCCTTAAAATAAAGAAGGGCGTTATTGACAGCATTATGCTCAATGAGGCCTGTTCTTCAGGCTGCGGTTCCTTTATCGAAACCTTTGCCCATTCCCTGAACATGAGTGTGCAGGAATTTTCCAGGGAAGCCTTGACGGCGGAAAAACCCGTGGATTTAGGTTCCCGGTGTACCGTATTCATGAATTCAAGGGTCAAGCAGGCCCAAAAGGAAGGGGCCACGGTGGGCGATATTTCCGCCGGCTTATCCTATTCGGTCATTAAAAATGCCCTTCAGAAGGTGATAAAAATCAGAGACCCCAGGGAGATGGGGGAGAAGATTATTGTCCAGGGCGGGACGTTTTACAATGATGCGGTCTTGAGGTGCTTTGAGCTCATTTCGGGGAGAGAAGCGGTGAGACCGGATATTGCAGGCCTTATGGGCGCTTACGGCGCGGCCCTGATTGCCAGCGAGAGGTATGAAGAGGGACACGAAAGCACTTTGCTGACCGGTGAAAAGCTGGACCACCTGAGCACCGAAACGGTTATGAAAAGGTGCGGACGCTGCGGCAACAACTGTCTTTTAACCATAAACAAATTCAACGGCGACAGGGAATTTGTGTCGGGCAATCGCTGTGAAAGAGGTGCGGGCAACGATGAGAGTAAGGAAGAAATTCCCAACCTTTATGATTATAAATACAGACGGATATTCAACTATGTCCCCCTGGAAAAAGATAAAGCACAGAGAGGCACCGTGGGGATACCCCGGGTGCTCAACCTGTACGAAAATTACCCCTTCTGGTTTACCTTTTTTACCGAGTTGAAGTTCAGGGTAGAGCTGTCGCCGCGTTCTACCAAAAAAGTATATGAGCTGGGCATCGAAACCATGCCGTCGGAGTCGGTTTGCTATCCTGCAAAACTGGCCCACGGACATATCATGAGCCTTGCGGACAGGGGCATAAAGTTTATTTTTTACCCCTGTCTGCCCTATGAGAAAAAGGAACATCCTCATGCGGACAATCACTATAACTGCCCCATCGTGACCTCCTATGCGGAGGTGATCAAGAACAATATGGACGATGTACTGGCTCAAAGGGGGATAAGGCTTTTAAACCCGTTTTTGCCCTATAGCGACAGGAAAAGGTTAGCCGCCAGGCTTTACGAGGAACTCAGGGACTTCAATATTTCCAGGAGAGAAATATCCCACGCCGTTGAAAAGGCATGGGAAGAGGAGGAAAGGACTAAAAAAGACATCAGGAAAAAAGGAGAGGAAGTTCTGGAATACCTTGAAAGGACGGGACGAAAAGGGATCGTCCTTGCGGGGAGGCCCTACCATGTGGACCCCGAGATTAATCACGGAATTCCCAATATCATCACCGGTTTTGGGATGGCGGTACTGACCGAGGACTCCATAGCCCACCTGGGAGCGGTGGAGAGGCCCTTGAGGGTTGTAGACCAGTGGACCTATCACTCCAGGCTTTATGCGGCCGCCTCTTACGTCAGGGAAAAAGATAACCTAGAGCTGATTCAGTTGAATTCTTTCGGGTGCGGCCTGGATGCGGTTACAACAGACCAGGTGCAGGAAATACTGCACAGCTGTGGAAAAATCTATACGGTTTTAAAAATCGACGAAGGAAACAACCTGGGGGCCGCCAGGATACGGATACGCTCCCTGAAGGCTGCCATGGAAGAGAGGGAAAAAACCGGGTTTAGTGCCCAAAAAACCGGATCCGCCTGCATAAAAGTTCCTTTTACCGAAGAAATGCGGGCCAAACACACCATCCTGGCCCCCCAGATGTCACCCATCCATTTCCAGTTTGTAGAACAGGCATTCAGGGCATCGGGCTATAATCTGGAAGTACTGCCTTCGGTGGATAAGAAGGCTGTGGATGAGGGGCTGAAGTATGTGAACAACGATGCATGCTACCCCTCCATTATTGTGACAGGGCAACTGATTGAAGCCTTGAAGTCCGGAAGGTATGATTTAAACAACACATCTGTTATAATTACTCAAACAGGCGGCGGATGCAGGGCCACAAACTATATTGGCTTTATCCGGAAGGCATTAAAGGAAGCCGGCATGGCCCATGTGCCCGTGATTTCCCTGAATGCCGTGGGGATTGAAAAGAACCCGGGGTTTAAAATTACCCGCGGATTGGCCAATAAGGGTATGATGGCACTGGTGTACGGAGACCTGTTCATGAGGGTGCTGTACAGGGTAAGGCCTTATGAAAAGATCAAGGGGTCTGCCAATCTCTTATATGAGAAGTGGGTGGAAAAGTGCAAGGAGTCGGTACGAAGCGGAAATTTCAAGGTTTTCAAGAAGTATGTCCACAGTATCGTTGAAGAATTTGACAACCTGGAGCTAAATGACGTAAAGAAGCCGCGGGTGGGGCTGGTTGGAGAGATTCTCGTTAAATTTCATCCCACAGCCAACAATAATATTGTTGAGGTGGTTGAAGCGGAAGGGGGAGAGGCAGTCATGCCCGACCTGATGGATTTTCTGTTTTATTCCGCTTACAACTCCATTTACAAGCACAGGTATTTATCGGGGACGTGGAAGGCAAAAATGTTGAGCAGTGCCGCTATCACCGCCATGGAGTTTTACAGGAAAGAGATGAAAAAGGCGCTGGACAGAAGCAAGAGGTTTGAAAGTCCCCGCCCCATCAGGGAGCTGGCTGAAGGGGCGGAAGAAATACTGTCCATAGGCAACCAGACAGGGGAAGGATGGTTCCTGACGGCAGAAATGGTTGAGCTTATAAAAAGCGGCGCAAAAAATATCGTATGCATGCAGCCCTTTGCATGTCTGCCTAACCATGTCACCGGCAAAGGCATGATTAAGGGTTTGAAGAAGAAATACCCTGAGGCCAATATTGTGGCGGTGGACTATGATCCGGGTGCCAGTGAGGTAAACCAGTTGAACAGGATAAAGCTCATGCTGTCGGTGGCGTTCAAGAATCTGCAAAAAGGCGAAGAAACGGACAATCCGGCAGAAAATACCGAGAGAAATAAGATAAAGTCAGTTTAGTACAGGGCCCTTCATTAAGAAAATACGATCTTTCTTTTTATTAAAATAATAAATCCGTATGGGATGAGTTCCGCATACGGATTTAATTTCATCTGCCCGGCCTTTTGGCTTCAGGCAAATACCTGTTTCTGCCCTTATTCTTTTTTGAGCTTTTCTGCCGCTCATCATATTTTTTTATGGACCTGCTCATGGCGAAGCCCAAACCGACAAAAACAACCAGTGTACATAGCAAGATGATCAATTGAGCACTCATATTCTTCTCCTGTTTTATTGTGGCGTACAAAACTATTATAATGGCAAGCCCCGCATAAATCAACAGAAACCCGGTGTAAAAATCAGGCAAATATAGATGGACAGAAAAAGATGGAGGACATAAGGCATTAAAAACTACTTTGAAAAAGTGGACAAAGCAGTTTTGTGTCTGCATTGCCGTTTATGTGGATTTTTTTGCCCGTCGTTTTGCAGAAATTGAAGGGACAAGGCAGGTGAAAAGGACCATTGGGCTTAGAATTCCATGAGGCTTTCAATGCTTATGGTGTCAAGTAAAGGAGCATTGTTATTTCCTGCATGGAATTTAAACGCGGAAAGGATATTCTGATGCCCGCAGCATTCGCACTGGAAGCTTAAACCGTCCAACTTCGCGATTTCCGATTCCGGGAGATTGAGCAGCACAGAGTTGCAGTGGTAACATTTCAATGATTTGAATTTGTACATTTTTTCCCTCCTTCTAAAATTATTCCGCCTTTTGTTATTCCGGATTTGAATTTTCTAGAGGCTATCTTTACCGGAAGCTTTTTAAAGACAGTGTAATTATATATGGTCATTGTTTTGAATATATTTATTTACTGTTAATTTTTATACCACAGGGACAGGCTTTTAAACATTTATTTTCAAGACAAGGGGACGGTTCTTCTGTCTGACTTAGTCAGACAGAAGAACCGTCCCCTTGTCTTGTTATCCCATTTATAAAATTTTGATTGTCATAATATGGGCCTTAAAAGAATATGATTGAAAAAGAGTTTCAATTGGCTTCCAGCCTGTATACGTCGCGTCGGAAAAACTATGATGATCACGGAGGAAAAATGAACACGGGAAGCAGGAAGAAAAAAAACAGCGATAATTTTTTTTTAAAAGCAACAAAGGTATTGATTTTTGCAGTTCTATCCTATGCCGCCGTCAGGGTGGGAATGGTGGGAGGGAATTATTTATACGGAATGGATACCCGCATCGTGGAGAAATTGGATGCGAGCCTGTTCAAGTCAACCCTCAACAGCTCTCTGCCCCTGATCGATATGGTGTACAACAGCGGCAACATAAGCATGTCCTTTTCAAATGATGTCAGGGAACTGATTAACGGGATATTCGGCTTTGACCTGAATGAACCGTTAACGGTTCTGAACGCGCAGTCCTCCTACTTCTACAGCTATTACATCAACGGCTATCCCCAATATATTGCAGACCTCGAGAGAAAAAACAAGCTTGAAAATCATATAAACGATTATATAGTCCCCGATAAACCGGATGAGCAGGCCGAGCAGAAAATGCCCGAAAACGCAAGCAGCATATTTTATGAAGAAGAGACTCATCAGGACGACGTAACCCCCAATGATATCGTATCCAGCGGTAAAATATCCATTCTTAATGAAACAAAACTCAAAATAGATATAGATAAGCTGCTAAAAGAGCCCTTAAAGCTCACATTTAACAGAAAGGGCCCCAAAATATTGATTTATCACACCCATACAACCGAGAGCTACCTCAGAAAACTCAGCGACCTGAATAAAAAAAATGTTTCCAACAGGACCCAGGACCCGCGGTATAACGTGGTAAGAGTTGGAGAAGAATTGGCCCAGATCTTTCGTAAAAAATACGGAATAGAAGTCATTCATAACGGCACTATTCACGATTACCCCAATTACAATTATTCCTACAGCAATTCCCTCAATACTATAACCAAGATATTGAAGAGCTACCCCTCCATACAAATGACCCTGGACATCCACAGGGACGCTCTGGGTGTGGATGGGAAAAAACTCAGGGCAGTCACAAAAATCAATAATAAAAATGTGGCGCAAATCATGTTTGTTGTGGGCACCGACCAGGGAAAGCTGTCTCACCCTAACTGGAGGGAAAACTTGAAGCTGGCGTTAAAGCTCCAGGAAGAGTTAAACGCCAAATACCCAAATTTGGCAAAACCTATAGATTTAAGCAAAAACAGGTATAATGAACACGTGACCCTGGGTTCACTCATCGTAGAGATCGGCGGCGACGGCAATACGCTGGATGAATGTCTGGAAAGCACAAAATATTTGGCTGAAGTAATAAACGAGGTTATCAAATAGCGGCTGCCTGGAAACAATATTTGTTGAATAAGGGGCTGCTGGCAATCGATGGTGGGCAATGTGGAAAAGGCTGCATCACTGCCGGATGCCGTGGTCTGCCGACAGCAACGAAAGCGGTGAGTGGATTTGCGGAGAGTCGAAATATATAGAGAAGCCAGGCGCCACAAAAAAAAATACTGTCTATCCCTGTTCCTGATTTTTTGTATTTTGATTTTGGGAATTATTGGCGTAGATTACTCTACAAACCGTCTGATGAAGGATGAGAAAAGCATCAGCATATTATCGGTCAGAAATATCCAAGACTCCTATATTGAAATATGTATTATGAATAGAAGCATTTATATCAATACCGTGTTTATCCGTCGAGATATTCAAAGATTGGAGGAAGTTTTAAGGGAGTTTTTCAAAAAATGGCGCTTTTTCAGGCAGGCGGCTTATGACCCTTGCCATGCCGTTCCAGATAAAATCATTCTATCCACCTTGACAATAATGTGCTATAATAAGCAAGGCCACATACTTATACATTAATTTTCGAGTGGTCTTGAAGCGAATTTCATTGTTACATTTTGAGTGATTTTTGTGGAGGATATTTGGATGCCTGATGAAAGACAAAAGAAGATCCGCAATTTTTGTATCATTGCCCATATAGATCATGGCAAATCAACCCTGGCTGACAGACTCCTGGAACGCACTGGAGTGCTGACCGAACGTGAAATGGAAGACCAGGTGTTAGACAACATGGATATTGAACGGGAGCGGGGAATTACTATAAAAGCCCAGGCGGTGCGTATGATCTACAATGCCAGGGATGGGCAGGAGTATGTTCTGAACCTGATAGACACGCCGGGACATGTGGACTTCAACTATGAGGTTTCAAGAAGCCTGGCAGCCTGTGAAGGAGCCGTGCTTGTTGTGGATGCGGCCCAGGGAATTGAAGCCCAGACCCTGGCCAATGTGTATCTTGCCCTGGAGCATGACCTTGAGGTTATGCCCGTAATAAACAAGATCGACCTGCCAAGTGCGCAGCCTGAGCATGTAAAAAAGGAAATAGAGGACGTTATAGGTCTTGACGCGTCGGACGCGCCTTTAATATCGGCCAAAAACGGGATCAATATAGAAGAGGTGCTGGAAAAGATCATAACCCATATCCCGCCGCCCGTGGGAGATGAGGAGGCACCGCTGCGCGCTCTTATCTTTGACTCCTACTACGACAGCTATAAGGGTGTTATTGTCTATGTCCGGATAAAGGAAGGAAAGGTTAAGGTGGGGGATTCCATAAGAATGATGTATACCGGAAAGGAATTCCAGGTAACCGAGGTGGGATATTTCAGGCCGGGAAGCCTTGCCGCCGGCAGGGAGCTCCTTGCCGGAGAGGTAGGCTATATAGCGGCCAGCATCAAAAATGTGAAGGATACCAGGGTAGGGGACACCATAACCCTTACCGACAATCCGGCCAAAGAGCCGCTTCCTGGCTATAAGAAAGTACAGTCCATGGTATTCTGCGGCATCTATCCTGCTGACGGCGCAAAATACGGAGATTTGAGGGATGCCCTGGAGAAGCTCCAGCTCAATGATGCCTCCCTGCTTTTTGAGCCGGAATCCTCCGTGGCCCTGGGGTTCGGATTCAGGTGTGGCTTCCTGGGGCTGCTTCACATGGAAATTATTCAGGAGAGGCTGGAGAGGGAATACAACCTGGACCTGGTTACGACGGCTCCCAGCGTCATCTATAAGGTGTTTAAAAACAATGGGGAGATTGTGAACATAGACAATCCCACCAACCTGCCTCCGGCCGCTGAAATCCAGAAGATGGAGGAGCCTGTGGTAAAGGCCACCATAATGACGCCTACCGAGTATGTGGGGAATATCATGGAGCTTTCCCAGGAAAGGCGCGGCATATACAAAGATATGTCCTATATCGATGAAGGAAGAGTAATGCTTACTTATGAAATACCCTTAAATGAAATTATTTACGACTTTTTTGACGCCTTAAAATCCAGGACAAAGGGTTACGCTTCCCTGGACTACGAATTGCTGGGCTACCGGGAATCAAATCTGGTGAAGCTGGATATTTTATTGAACGGAGAAATTGTGGACGCCCTTTCCTTTATTGTCCATGCGGACAAGGCCTATGCCAGGGGGAGGCGCATAGCGGAAAAGCTAAAGGAGTCCATACCCAGGCAGCAGTTTGAGGTTCCCATCCAGGCGTGCATCGGGGGAAAAATTATTGCAAGGGAAACGGTGAAGGCCTATAGAAAAGACGTTCTTGCAAAATGCTACGGCGGGGATATCACTAGGAAGAAAAAGCTTTTGGAAAAACAGAAAGAGGGAAAGAAGCGGATGCGCCAGGTAGGAAGCGTAGAGGTTCCCCAGGAAGCCTTTATGAGTGTGCTTAAGCTGGACACATAGCTGAAGCGGATGAAAGCCAGGAGAAACCATATGCAAAGTACCCTCAGGAAGAGTGTTGGCCTATACATTCATATCCCCTTCTGCAAATCCAAATGCTACTACTGCGACTTTAATTCCTATGCCGGAATGGAGAGCTATGCTTCGGACTATTTCAAGGCCTTAAAAAATGAAATTTTTATTTATTCGGACAAACTAAAGGGGGATACCGTAAAATCCATTTTCATAGGAGGAGGTACCCCTTCTCTTGTGGACGGACGGTATATATATGAAATAATAAATCACTGCAGACAAAACTTAGATATTGATAGGCATGCGGAAATAAGCATTGAAACGAATCCCGGGACTCTTTCCCTTGAAAAACTCACGACTTACGCCGCAGCCGGCATAAACAGGCTCAGCATGGGTTTACAGGCGTGGCAGGACAGCCTTTTGAAAACCCTTGGACGCATCCACCGGCGGGAAGAATTTGTGGAGAATTTCAACATTGCCAGAAGGGTGGGTTTCAAAAATATCAATATCGATGTAATTTTCGGCATACCAGGACAGAGGCTGGAGGAATGGGATGAAACCATCACACAAATTGTGCGGCTGGACCCGGAACATGTTTCATGCTACAGTTTGAAAATAGAGGAGGATACGGTGTTCGGAGAAAAGCTGGCTTCGGGCAGCCTGGTTCCGGTTGACGACGAACTGGACAGAGAGATGTATTACCTGGCCAAGGACTGCCTTTCCAGGAATAAATTTAACCACTATGAAATATCCAACTTTGCAAAGCCCGGGTTTGAATGCAGGCACAATTTGATCTACTGGAAAGACGAAAGTTATATAGGAGTCGGGGCAGGAGCCCATTCCTTTTTTGAAGGCAAAAGATACAACAACACCTGTGGGGTGGAAAGTTATATCCGTCAAATATCCAGGGGAAATATGCCTGTGGAGAACGTGCACAGGATTGAAAGAAACGAAGAGATGTCCGAGTTTGTCATACTGGGATTGCGGCTTATCGGCGGAATCGCCGCAAATGAGTTCAAGCTGAGGTTTGGGACGGACATTTTCAGTTTGTATGGAAAACAGCTCCATCAATTATCCGGTAGAGGACTTATCCAATGGGACGGAGAAAGGATTAGACTCACCAATTTGGGCTTGGATGTTGCAAACCAGGTTTTTGTTGAGTTCATCTGAATTTGTACGGCTTCAAAGATTTTTCCCAAGGGCCGGCAGCCAAAAACAACTGCCAAAAGCAGTCGGCAACAGCCATGGGCGGACAAGCTATATCCCTCGAATAATCGCGGCTAAATAAGAAATAATATCTTTAAAAACTCTTGACAAAAAAAAAATCCAGTGGTATTTTAAAATTAGCATTAGCACTCGCTGAACAAGAGTGCTAACAAAGGGGTGGGAAAGATGTTTTTGGATGATAGAAAAAGGAGGATACTCCGGGCCATTATCGACGATTACATCGACACTGCAGAGCCTATCGGTTCGAGGACCATTGCGCGCAAGCATGAACTTGGCTTGAGTTCGGCCACTATCAGAAACGAAATGGCAGATTTGGAAGAAATGGGATATCTGGCCCAGCCCCACACCTCCGCCGGAAGGATTCCTTCAGATAAAGGTTACAGGTTATATGTGGACAATTTAATGGGAATCAGGGAACTGACCCTGGAAGAAATTGAAAGCATAAAAGAGGCTATGGAGGTTAGAATCAATGAGTTGGGACAGCTGATCAGGCAAGCCTCGGTTATACTTTCGAGGATTACCAAGTACACTTCCATGGCAATTACGCCCCAGATGAAAAAGAGCATCCTGAGGACAGTACAGGTTGTGCCCATTGAATCCAGCAAGGCGCTGGTTATCGTGGTAACCAATGCGGGCATTGTGAGGAACTGTATGATGAAAATCCCGGAAAAAGCAGAGCCTCAGGACCTGGTCAGAGTTTCCAATATACTCAGCGAAAAACTGTGCGGCTGCACCATTGAACAGATAAATCAACAGACCATCAAGGACGTAGAGCATGAAATAGGAATCTCCAAGGAATTATTACTCCCCGTTCTGGATGGGGTTTCGGAGTGTATAGGCCAGATTGACAACCCGGAGGTGTATCTGGAGGGCACGACAAATATTTTTAATTATCCTGAGTTCAGGGATATTATGAAAGCAAAGGGATTTCTGAATGTTCTGGATGAAAAGGACGTGCTTTATAAACTGCTGAACAGCCATTTGGAAAACGACAGCAGGATAAACGTACAAATCGGAACCGAGAACGAGCTGGATGAAATAAAGGACTGCAGCCTGGTCACTACAACTTACCGAATAGGGGATATTGTCATAGGTTCCATGGGGGTTATAGGACCTACCAGAATGGAATACCCGAAGGTAATATCTTCTATGAATTATATCAGGAATCAGATTAACCGACAGCTTGACAGGATTGTTGGGCAGATTACGGACGACAGTTAGAGAGAATGCGGTTCGGAGTGAAGGAAGTTGAGGATGAGACGCGGAAATTTGCACCGGATGTTTTTAATCCTCAACTCTATGTCCCGGACATAAAATTAAACTAACGGAAGGTAGATGGGTACGAGATGAAAACGGATAAAGACGACATCAAAGAAGAGGGGACAGTGGAACCTTCAAATAAGATTCCTCAAACTAAAGATATGGAATGTGCCGGCAATGGGGAATTGAATGAAGAAAATGTGGAAAATGAGACCATTGAAGCTGTGAAATGCCGGCTGGATGAAAAGACTAAACAGTGTGAAGAATACTTTGACAGGCTTCAGCGCATGGCGGCGGAATTTGACAATTACAAGAAAAGGACGGCAAGGGAGAGGGAAACGTTATATACCGAAGCGGTCATGGATTGTATTTTATGTTTTTTACCGGTGGTGGACAATTTGGAAAGAGCTATACAGGCATCAGCAAAGGAGGAGGATACGAAATCGTTGAAGGATGGCATTGAGATGATTTTCAGAATGGTACAGGATGCACTGAAAAAACTTGGGGTGGAGGAAATTAAAAGCGTAGGGGAAAAATTTGACCCGCAGTTACATAATGCAGTAATGCATTTTAATGACGATAAGTATGAAAACAATATAGTAGTTGAAGAGTTCCAGAAGGGCTATATTCTTAAAGATAAGGTAATAAGGCACAGTATGGTGAAGGTGGCAAACTGAGTTTTACAGCTTTGTGCCATTGGAAGGCAGATAAAAGTGGATTTGTGCGCGGTAAATCAAAGAAAGTCAAAGTTTAAATAGAAAGTCTAAATATTATTTTTTTTGTAGGAATTGTATAATCCCATACTTATGGCGATTTCTATGGAAAAACAGGAGGTAGATAACAATATGGCAAAGGTAATAGGGATAGATTTAGGGACGACGAATTCGTGCGTAGCGGTTATGGAAGGCGGAGAACCGGTAGTCATACCGAATGCGGAAGGAAACAGGACCACTCCGTCCATTGTCGCATTTTCTAAAACAGGCGAGAGACTGGTTGGCCAGGTTGCTAAAAGACAGGCTATAACCAATCCTGAAAGGACGGTTATTTCCATAAAGAGGGATATGGGTACCGACAGGAAGGTGAAGATAGATGATAAGCAGTTTACTCCCCAGGAAATTTCCGCGATGATACTGCAAAAGCTTAAGGCTGATGCGGAAGCCTATCTGGGGGAAACCATAACTCAAGCCGTAATAACTGTTCCGGCTTATTTCAGCGACTCACAGAGGCAGGCAACCAAGGATGCGGGGAAAATCGCAGGACTGGAAGTTTTAAGAATAGTCAACGAGCCGACGGCGGCGGCGCTGGCCTATGGACTGGACAAGGAACACGACCAGAAGATCATGGTATTTGACCTTGGAGGAGGCACTTTTGACGTATCTATTCTTGAAATCGGCGACGGGGTTTTTGAGGTTCTCGCCACAAACGGAAACAACCGACTGGGCGGAGACGATTTTGACCAGAGAATTATAGACTATCTTGCCGATTCCTTCAAAAGGGAGAACGGCATTGATTTGAAAACCGACAGGATGGCAATGCAGCGGTTGAAAGAGGCGGCTGAAAAGGCAAAAATAGAGCTTTCGGGTGTGGCCACCACCAATATCAATCTTCCCTTTATTACGGCAGATGCCACAGGGCCCAAGCACCTGGATGTCACTTTAACCAGGGCAAAATTCGACGAGCTCACTGCGGACCTGGTTGAAAAAACCATGGGCCCCACAAGGCAGGCCATGCAGGATGCGGGGCTGACTCCTGAAAAAATCGACAAGGTCCTTCTTGTGGGAGGGTCTACAAGGGTACCTGCCGTGCAGGAAGCTGTAAGAAAGTACCTCGGCAAGGAGCCTTTCAAAGGGATCAACCCCGATGAGTGTGTTGCCATAGGTGCCGCCATACAGGCAGGCGTTCTTACCGGAGAGGTAAAGGATTTGCTGCTTCTCGACGTAACTCCGTTGTCATTGGGAATAGAGACCTTAGGTGGTGTGTTTACAAAACTGATTGAGAGGAATACCACCATCCCCACCAAGAAGAGCCAGATTTTCTCTACGGCGGCCGATGGACAGACAAGCGTGGAGATCCACGTGCTGCAGGGTGAAAGGGAAATGGCGGCATACAACAAAACTCTCGGCAGGTTCCAGCTGACGGGCATTCCTCCCGCTCCAAGAGGAGTTCCGCAGATAGAGGTTACATTTGATATCGATGCAAACGGAATTGTTCACGTTTCTGCAAAAGACCTGGGAACAGGCAACGAGCAGAAGGTTACCATCACCGCTTCCACCAATTTGAGCGATGCCGAAATAGACAAGGCCGTCAAAGAAGCTGAAAAATATGCGGCAGAGGACAAGAAGAGGAAGGAAGAGGTAGAGATAAGGAATAACGCGGATTCCATGGTCTATCAGTCCGAAAAGACCTTGAAGGATCTGGGGGATAAGCTGGACGCCGGCGATAAATCAAAGGTTGAAGCTGAGATCAACAAGGTGAAGGAAGCCTTAAAGGGAAATAACATAGAGGAAATTAAGAGGACGACGGAATCGTTGACCCAGGCATTCTACGACATTTCGTCGAAGATTTACCAGAAAAACCCCGGAGCGCAGGGAGAGGGCTTTAATCCGGGTGCGGGTCCCGGCGCGGCAGGAGCGCAGGGTGGCCCCGGAGGGCAGGAGAATGTTTACGACGCGGATTACAAAGTGGTAGACGACGATAAAAAATAAGGGCCTGTGATGGGGGCAATAGGGTAAAGGAAATGGGCTGAACGGATGTAAAAGCCAAAGTCATGAAAATGGCTTTGGCTTTTTAACGGTCTCACTTGATTTTGAACTATAAAAATGCTACTGCATATGCTATAATGATTCAGGTAAACGGAAAGCAACTTATTTTTTTCCTTTTTTACTTAGAACGGAGTTGATTGAATGGCAGCAAAAAGGGATTATTATGAGGTTCTTGGAGTGGATAAAAGCGCATCGGATGCTGATATAAAGAAAGCGTACAGAAAGCTGGCCAAGCAGTATCACCCGGATGTCAATCCCGGTGATAAGACAGCGGAAGCAAAATTTAAGGAGATCAACGAGGCCTATGAAGTCCTCGGTGATCCCCAAAAAAGGGCCCGGTATGACCAGTTCGGCCATGCCGGAATGGACTCCAACGGTTTCGGAGGATTTGAAGGAGGCTTCGGTGATTTTGATCTGGGCGGAATTGGAGACATATTTGAGACATTCTTTGGGGGAAGCGGCTTCGGAAGGTCGTCGAAAAGCAGGAGAGGCCCTCAAAAGGGGGCGGATTTGAAGTATGCCATGGAGATTTCTTTTGAAGAAGCGGCTTTTGGGATTGAAAAAGAGATTACCATAAACCGTGCGGAAGATTGTACCACCTGCGGCGGCACAGGGGCGAAACCAGGCACATCGCCGTCCACCTGTAAGCACTGCAACGGTACGGGGCAGATACAGTACAAGCAAAATACGCCTTTTGGGCAGTTCATCAATGTAAAGACCTGCGATGTATGCCGGGGAGAGGGTAAGATTATTACACAGCCGTGCCAGACCTGCAACGGGAAGGGCAAGGTCAGAAAAAATATCAAGATGAAAATAGATGTACCCGCCGGAATTGATGACGGACAGACCATATCTATCAGGGGCGAGGGTGAATCCGGTTTCAAAGGAGGACCGGCCGGTGATCTGTTTATCTCCATAAGAGTACGTCCTCATGTGCTGTTCCAGCGGCAGGGGAACGATGTCATATGCGAGATTCCCATAACTTTCGTACAGGCTGCACTGGGTGCGGAAATGGAAGTGCCTACGCTGGATGGAAAGGTAAAATATACCATTCCTGAGGGGACGCAGACAGGGTCGGTGTTCAGGCTGAAAGGGAAAGGCATTCCGTTTATCCGGGGAAATGGCCGCGGCGACCAATACGTGAAAGTGAACGTGGAAGTACCCAGGAAGCTGAATGACAGGCAAAAGGAAATTTTGAGGCAATTTTCCGAAGTGAGCGGAGATGATGTGCACGAGCAAAGGAAGAGCTTCTTTGACAAGATGAAGGATGCGCTGGGGATGTAGGCACAAAAGTAGGGGCAGGCATGGGTAAACATAGGCAAAAGCTCAATGGGCTTAACCCATGTTTATTTATATTTACCCCAATTACGGAGGAAAAAGGATGGAATGGAATGAAATAAGGATTGTTACAACACAGGAAGCATGCGATGCGATTACCGACATTCTCATGTCGGCAGGAGCGGGAGGCGTCGCCATAGAAGACCCCAATGATATCAGAAGGGAACTTGAAAAGCCCAATACCATGGACTATGCCGACGACCACTTTATGGAATTATTAGGAGAAGACGTGATTATAAAGGCATACTTCCCGGAGACGGCGGATATGGCAAAATTGACCGGCCTCATAAAGGAAAAAATAAGTTATGTTTCGAATTTTTTGAATACGGGAAAGGGTTATTCCGGATGCTTCCGGGTAAATGACGAAGATTGGGCAAACAACTGGAAAAAATACTACAGGCCCTTCAACGTATCTGAGTCCATTGTAATAAAACCTTCCTGGGAGGGCTATGAAAAGAGGCCCGGGGAGATAGTGCTTGAGATTGACCCCGGAATGGCCTTCGGCACAGGGACCCACGAAACCACAAAAATGTGCATTCAGATGGAGGAAAAGTATTTAAAAAAAGGCGACACGGTCATCGATGTAGGCTGTGGCACCGGCATACTCTCCATTGCCGCCGCAAAGCTGGGTGCAAAATGCGTTACCGCAGTGGATGTGGACGAAGTGGCTGTCAGGGTTGCCAGAGAAAACAGTGTGCTAAACGGGGTGGAAAATGTAGTGTGCACTTTCACCGGGGAATTGAAGGATATTAAAGAAAAAAAGGTGGATGTGGTCGTTGCAAACATTATAGCGGACGTGATTCTTGACATTTCCGGCCTTATCCGCAGGTATGTGAAAACCGGCGGCTTTTTTATAACCTCGGGGATTATCCGTGGCAGGAAACAGGAAGTAGCGGAGGCTTATTCAAAATTGGGTTTTGAATTCCAGGATATGGCCGAAATGGGAGAATGGGTGGCGATGGTTTTCAGATGTCCAGATTTTTTATAGACGAAAAAGACATACAGGGGAATAAAATCTATATCCGTGGCGAAGACGTAAATCATATAAAAAATGTATTGAGATTAAAAATCGGTGAAAGCATAATACTGTGCGACGGTAAGGGTATGGATTATACGGCGGGCATAGAGAAATTCGAACCGGATTATGTCCTCACGGGAATTTCTGCATCCAATTATAATGAAACAGAGCCTCCTATAGAGGTTGTGCTTTTTCAGGGAATACCGAAGTCGGACAAAATGGATTTTATAATACAGAAGGCAATAGAGCTGGGAGTAAATAGAATTGTGCCTGTGATGACGGAGAGGGCCGTCGTGAGGATTGAGGACAAGAGGGATGCGGAAAAAAAGGTATGCCGGTGGCAAAGAATAGCCCTTGAAGCCGCCAAACAGAGCAACAGGGGGATTATTCCCAGAGTGGAATACCCGGTCCGGTACAGGGAAGCCCTCACCTTATCCGACAAATCGGATTTGAGCCTTATTCCCTATGAAAAAGAATTTAAAAACAGTTTGAAAAAATATATTTCACAGGCAGATGCAGATATAAAAAAGGTTTCTCTATTTATTGGGCCTGAGGGAGGATTTTCCGAAAAGGAAATTGAGGATGCGGTACAAAAGGGGATAAAGCCGGTTACATTGGGGCCGCGGGTTTTAAGAACCGAGACGGCGGGTATTTCGGTTATCTCAATACTGATGTACGAGCTGGGAGATATAAACTTTTGGAAATGAGATTTAAAAAAGCGAGCAAACAGGAGAAAACGTGAAAAAAATATATAAAAATTGAAAGAATTGCCTTCAAATTCTTAAAATATGTGTTATAATACAAACAAGATAATAATGCGAAAAGGGACACAGGAGATGTCCCCTTTTGAATAGAGGATGATAATTATTTATGATCAGAAGCATGACAGGATTTGGCAGGGGGGAGTCTAAAGGGGAAGGGAAAGAATTTCTGATAGAAATCAAAACGGTTAACCACAGGTATAGTGACATCTTTATAAAAGTCCCCAGACAGATTTCATTTTTAGAAGACAAAATCAGAGAATATGTGAGCAAGAGGTTGTCACGGGGAAAAATCGACGTATACGTCTCCTATGAAGAATACGGGGAAGATTCAAAAAGTGTTTTGCTTGACAGGCCTCTGGCAAAGGCATATATTCATGCGATGGAGGCACTGCGTGACGAATATGGCCTAAAAGACGACATCTCTGTTTCCCTGGTATCAAGATTTCCGGATGTCTTAAAAGTGGAAAAAGTGGAAGTGGACGAAGGAAAAACATGGAGACTGCTTGAAATTGCCCTGGACAGCGCATTGAAATCACTTATTTTAATGCGTGAGAACGAGGGAGAGGGCTTAAAGGTCAGCCTACTGGAGAGAGCTTCCTATATAGAGAGGATACTTAAAGAAATTACGCTCCGCGCCCCCGATGTGGTAAAGGAATACAAGCAAAAACTGGAAAATAGAATAAAAGAATTGCTGGATCAGCAGAATATAGATGAAAACCGTTTGGCGATGGAGGTGGCTTTTTTTGCAGACAGGTGCAGCATCGATGAGGAGCTTGTGAGGCTGGGAAGCCATATAAGCCAGTTGAAGGAGACCCTTGACTTGGAGCAGCCTGTGGGAAGAAAGCTGGATTTCCTCATACAGGAGATGAACAGGGAAATCAATACCATTGGTTCAAAAGCCAATGATTTGAGCATTACCAGGAATGTTGTGGAAATTAAAAGTGAGCTGGAAAAAATGAGAGAGCAAATACAAAATATTGAATAATATCTGTGCGCAATATTTTTATTCCGATAATAATTAGGAGGTAGCATGAATGAAGTTAATTAACATAGGGTTTGGCAACATTGTTTCGGCAAACAGGCTGGTGGCGATTGTGAGTCCTGAATCGGCTCCAATAAAAAGAATCATTCAAGAGGCAAGAGACAGGGGTATGCTGATAGACGCTACTTATGGGAGAAGGACAAGGGCTGTCATAATAACGGACAGCGACCATATCATACTTTCAGCGGTTCAACCGGAAACCGTCGCGCACAGACTGAATGTCAAGGATGTAGAAGTAGAAGAAGATGAGGATATAGAAGAATAGGGGAAAAAAATGTTCCGCAGTGGATTATTAGTTGTGATATCAGGGCCTTCTGGCGCAGGGAAAAGTACACTCCTGGATTTGGTTAAAGAACAGAACAAAAATGTAAGGTTCTCGGTTTCGGCTACCACAAGAAAGCCCAGAGAAGGCGAAATCAATGGTTTAGACTACTTTTTTAAATCTGCCGATGAATTCAACCGGATGATTGAAAACAAAGAATTGATTGAGTGGGTTGAATACTGCGGCAATTATTACGGTACACCAAAGGAGTACGTTCTTACATCCATTGAACAGGGGTATGATGTGATACTTGAAATTGAGGTTGATGGGGCAGCCAATATAAAGAGCATCTATCCCGACAGTGTGTCCATTTTTATCCTGCCGCCTTCTTTTCAAGAATTAAAAAAGCGTATTGAGGGAAGAGGGACGGAAAATGCCCAGGTTATTGAAGAAAGGATGAATAGGGCTAAAAAGGAAATAATGTATATCGACCGGTATGATTACATTGTGGTTAATGATAATATAAAGAGGGCCGCAGACCATATCGGAAATATTTTGGCTGCCGAAAAACTTCGTTTTCATAGAAACAGGAATATATTGGAGAATTTGGGCTTCTCATGGGAGTGATTTATCAAGCTGCTTTTGCGAAAATATAGAAAATTTATTTAGAAGGAAGGTTTTCAATAATTCCTGATGGGTTCTGCAGTTGACATAAATATAGGAGGGATATAGATCATGATCGATCCGTCAATCAGTTCATTAATGGAGAAGGTAGACAGCCGGTACACTCTTGTGGTCGCTACGGCAAAAAGAGCCCGCCAGTTGGCTGACGGGGCGCATAAACTGACAAAATGCAATTCTGATAAGCCTGTAACAATTGCAATTAATGAAATCAATGAGAATAAAATTACATATGTACGGACAAAAAGCGGCATAAAATAGTTTAAAGGCTGTGGTTCCGGCAAAAAGGTTAAGGTTTAGATGGGGCGGGGCAGCTGAATTTCAGCTGACTTTTTCACAACCTCGACCTTGCCTCGGCCTTTATTTTTATATGGAGGTAAAAAACTTGTTAGAGGGAAAGACGGTAGTTGTAGGTGTGTGTGGAGGAATAGCCGCTTATAAGGTGGTTGAGGTTGTAAGTAAATTAAGAAAGCTGAATGCCCAGGTTCATGTGGTCATGACGAAAAATGCGGCGGAGTTTGTTACTCCTCTGACTTTTCAGACCATCTCCCATAACCTTGTGGTTACGGATATGTTTGCAGAGCCTAAAACCTGGGATATACAGCACATCTCTCTGGCGGAAAAGGCGGACTTGCTTGTTGTGGCTCCGGCGACGGCCAACATCATAGGGAAAGTGGCTTCAGGGATTGCCGATGATATGCTTACCACCACCATCATGGCTTGCACCTCTCCCGTAATGTTTGTTCCGGCAATGAATACCGCCATGTATGAAAATCCTGTGGTTCAAAGGAATATTGAGAAATTGAGAGAGCTGGGTTACATCTTTTTAGAGCCGGACACAGGCTCTTTGGCATGCGGGACGGCAGGAAAGGGAAGACTGCCCGAGCCCGAGGCCATTGTCCGGGATATTGTGAGCCGACTGGTTCCCAAAAGGGATTTAGACGGTATAAAAATAATGGTTACTGCCGGACCTACCAGAGAGGCCATAGATCCGGTAAGGTATATCTCAAACCATTCCTCGGGGAAAATGGGCTATGCCGTCGCAGAAGCCGCCGGCAGAAGGGGCGCCAAGGTAAGGATGGTTTCCGGCCCTGTGAGCCTGCCCAAACCCCGGGGGGTTGAAGTCACTTATGTCACCTCCGCAGAGGAAATGTACAGGGAAGTACTGAAGACCTACGAGGAATTCCAGGTCCTGATTATGGTGGCGGCCGTTGCGGACTACAGGTGCGTGGGCATTTCCAGCAAAAAGATAAAAAAGACGGGAGAACGGCTGACCCTTGAGATGACCAGAAACCCCGATATTGCCGGGGAAATGGGAAGGCTTAAAGGAAATAGAATTCTTGTGGGCTTTAGCGCTGAAACGGATGAACTGATCAATAATTCAAAAATGAAGCTGGAATCCAAGAACCTGGACATGATTGTGGCCAATGACGTGACCCAAGAGGGGGCCGGTTTTGAAAAGGATACCAATATCGTGAAAATCATCCATAAGGATGGAAGTATCCGCGAACTGCCCAAAATGAGCAAGAATGAAGTGGCGGAAGAAATTCTGGATGAAGTGGTGAAGCTGGTTGGCACTGGTCGGTTTACGGCGGGCAATTAGCGGCTTCCTTCGGATTTATGCATATTTATACAGTATTTATTTCAATCTATAGCTTATGCTTTTTAATGAATATGGGGACATGGGAGGATTTAAGATGACAGCAGAGAAAACAATGGAAAAAATCGTTGCACTGGCCAAAAACAGGGGATTTGTATATCCGGGTTCGGACATATACGGCGGTCTCGCCAATGCCTGGGATTACGGGCCGCTGGGTGTGGAGCTCAAAAACAATATAAAAAGGGCATGGTGGAGAAAGTTTGTGCAGGAAAGCCCTTATAATGTGGGGGTTGACTGTGCCATTCTGATGAACCCCCAGGTTTGGGTGGCGTCAGGCCATGTAGGAGGGTTCAGTGACCCGCTCATCGATTGTAAGGATTGTAAAACGCGTCACAGGGCCGACAAGCTTATTGAGGATTGGAACAAGAAAAACGGCATAGAACTTGCGGTAGACGGCTGGAAAAACGAAGCGCTGATGGACTATATCCGCGAAAAAGGCATAAAGTGCCCGGAATGCGGGTCAGGAAATTTTACGGACATAAGGAAGTTTAACCTTATGTTTAAAACCTACCAGGGTGTAACGGAAGATTCCAAGGCTGAAATTTACCTGAGGCCGGAGACAGCCCAGGGAATTTTTGTAAATTTTAAAAACGTGCAGAGGACCACAAGAAAAAAGATTCCCTTTGGGATAGGGCAAATAGGAAAATCCTTTCGAAATGAAATTACGCCCGGGAATTTCACTTTCAGGACAAGGGAGTTTGAACAGATGGAGCTTGAGTTTTTCTGTGAACCGGGAAAGGACCTGGAATGGTTTTCTTATTGGAAGGATTTCTGCTATCAATGGCTGGTGGGTTTGGGATTAAAAGAGGAAAATCTAAAAATGCGGGACCATTCCAAAGAAGAATTGTCCCATTACAGCAATGCAACTACGGATATCGAGTTCAAGTTTCCCTTTGGATGGGGGGAACTGTGGGGAATTGCGGACAGGACGGATTATGACCTGAAACAGCACATGGAGTATTCAAAAGAGGATCTGTCCTACTTTGACCCGGTGTCAAACGAGAAGTACATTCCCTTCTGTATTGAACCCTCTCTGGGTGCCGATAGGGCCGCCCTCGCCTTCCTGTGTGATGCTTATGACGAGGAAGAGGTAGACCAAGGCGATATCCGTACGGTTCTGCGCTTCCATCCTGCTGTTGCGCCGGTAAAGATAGCGGTGCTTCCTCTTTCCAAGAAGCTTGGGGAGGATGCTTACAGGCTGTACGAAAGCCTTACCAGAAAATATGTCTGTGAGTATGATGAAACCGGAAGCATCGGTAAAAGATATAGAAGACAGGATGAAATAGGCACGCCCTACTGCATTACCTATGATTTCGAGTCCGCCGACGACCACAGCGTTACCGTAAGGGATAGGGACACAATGCAGCAGGTAAGGCTGAAAATAGACGAGCTGGACCAATATTTCCAGGATAAGTTTGAATTTTAATTTTGAGAATATTTTGTAAAAAAGCAGTCAATACGGCAGTGTTGACTGCTTTTTTGGTATGGGGTACAGTCCCACCATACCGTAAAGAGGGGGCTGCAATACCGCTGCAAGCTATAATTGCGCCGCCTGTAAAGTATAAAATCCATTCACATTGGTAATTTTATATAGTGCCCTGCGTTTATATGCAGCATAAAAATTATAAAGATGAAAAATTAGAACAAAAAACAGTAAAAATGTTTAATGACAGTTTTTAGTTTTATGATATAATATTAGGGATTATATTATACACTTGTTCCCTCTGTTGTTTAAAACTGTATTTGGCCGTATATTTAACCGTTGAAAATAATTTCTGTGTTCAAAGAAATAAAATATAGGAGGTTATATAAATGCCGAAGTATGTTTATATGTTCAATGAAGGAAATGCTTCAATGAGGAACCTTCTCGGCGGCAAAGGTGCCAATCTGGCGGAGATGACAGGCTTGGGTCTGCCTGTCCCGAGGGGCTTCACGGTGACCACCGAAGCTTGTACGAGGTATTACAACGATGGAAAGGTTATCGCAAAAGAGATTGAAGATGAGATTTATCAAATGCTGGCAAAAACGGAACAAATCGTAGGAAAAAAATTCGGTGATCCCAATAATCCCTTCCTTGTTTCGGTCCGTTCGGGCGCCAGGGCTTCCATGCCGGGCATGATGGACACCATATTGAACCTGGGCTTAAACGATGAAGTGGTAGAAGGGCTGGCAAAGCTCACCGCCAATGAGAGATTCGCTTACGACAGCTACAGAAGGTTTATACAGATGTTTAGCGATGTGGTTATGGAGGTGGAAAAACAGAAATTTGAAAAGATTCTGGATGACATTAAGGCAGAAAACGGCGCCCAGTATGACACCGACCTGACAGCCGCTAATTTAAAGGAAGTAGTAAAGAGATTTAAAGAGCTGTATAAAAAGGAAAAAGGGTCTGATTTCCCGCAGGACCCGAGGATTCAATTGATGGAAGCGGTAAAAGCCGTTTTCCGTTCATGGGATAACCCAAGGGCCATCGTCTACAGGAGGTTGAACGATATTCCCGGAGACTGGGGTACAGCGGTAAACGTTCAGGAAATGGTGTACGGAAATATGGGAAACGATTCAGGCACCGGTGTTGCGTTTACCCGAGATCCGTCCACCGGTGAAAAAAAGCTGTACGGCGAGTTTCTTATGAACGCCCAGGGAGAGGATGTGGTGGCGGGTATAAGGACGCCTCAGACCCTGGACCAGCTGAAGGAAATCAATCCTGATGTATACAACCAGTTTGCAAAAATTGCGGAGACCCTTGAAAAGCACTACAAGGACATGCAGGACATGGAGTTTACCATAGAAAAAGGCAAGCTTTTCATGCTTCAGACGAGAAATGGCAAAAGGACTGCTGCGGCAGCTTTGAAGATAGCGGTGGACCTTGTTAACGAAGGCATGGCCACCAAGGCGGAAGCTGTATTGAAGGTAGATCCAAAGCAGCTGGATGCTCTGCTGCATCCCAACTTTGACCCCAAGGCCTTGAAGGCGGCCACTCCTATTGCCAAGGGCCTGCCGGCGTCTCCGGGGGCTGCCACAGGCAAGGTCTATTTCTATGCGGATGATGCGGTTGAAGCCTCAAAAGGCGGAGAGAAAAACATCATCCTTGTAAGGCTGGAAACTTCACCGGAGGACATTGAAGGCATGCATGTCTCCAAGGGAATACTGACAGGGCGAGGCGGCATGACCTCCCATGCGGCTGTTGTTGCGCGCGGCATGGGTACCTGCTGTGTGGCAGGATGCAGTGAGATCAAGATCAACGAAGAGGAAAAGTATTTTATAGATAAAAACGGAAAGAAGTACGTTGAAGGGGACTGGATTTCTCTTGACGGTTCTACCGGAAACGTATACGGTGAAAAATTGCCCACGGTGGAGCCCGAAATGACCGGGGATTTTGCGACGCTGATGGGGTGGGCGGATGAGCTCAGGACTTTGAAGGTAAGAGCCAATGCCGATTCTCCCAAGGATGCCGCCCAGGCAATCAAATTCGGTGCCGAAGGAATAGGCCTTTGCCGTACCGAGCACATGTTCTTCGAAGCCGACAGGATCCCTGCCATGAGGGAGATGATCGTCGCAAGGACGGAAGAACAGAGAAGGAAAGCCCTGGATAAGCTTCTCCCCATGCAGAGGAGCGACTTTGAAGGCCTGTTTATGGAGATGAAGGGCTATCCTGTGACCATCCGGCTCCTTGACCCTCCGCTCCATGAATTCCTGCCCCAGGAAGATGCCGATATAGCCGCTCTTGCAAAGGAAATGGGCATAACCTTTGAAGAGCTGAAGGGCGTGGTTGCAGAGCTGCATGAGTTCAACCCCATGATGGGACACAGGGGATGCCGCCTTGCGGTCACTTATCCGGAGATAGCCGAAATGCAGACAAGGGCTGTTATAGAAGCGGCCATCAATGTGAATAAAAAGGGAATGCAGGTCATCCCGGAAATCATGATTCCCCTGGTAGGAGAAGTAAAAGAGTTGAAGTATGTAAAGAATATCGTTGTAAAGACGGCGGATGAAATAATAAAAAATGCGGGAGTCAATCTGGAATACAAGGTCGGAACCATGATAGAGATACCGAGGGCTGCTCTGACGGCAGATGAAATTGCCAGGGAAGCGGAGTTCTTCTCCTTTGGTACCAATGACCTCACCCAGATGACCTTCGGCTTCAGCCGCGACGATGCAGGGAAATTCCTGGATGCATACTATAATAAAAAAATATACGAAAACGACCCCTTTGCAAAACTGGACCAGACCGGTGTGGGCAAGCTTGTAGAGATGTCCGCCAAACTGGGCAGGCAGACCAGGCCGGATTTGAAGCTGGGCATCTGCGGGGAGCACGGAGGCGACCCCTCCTCCATTGAATTCTGCCATAATGTGGGCTTGAACTATGTTTCCTGCTCACCCTTCAGGGTTCCTATTGCAAGGCTGGCTGCCGCGCATGCCCAGGTAAAGAATCCAAGACCATAAAATAATAAAGCAAATAGTATAAGTATTGTTAAAAAGCCTTATACAATGGGCGTTTGAGACTATCTGTGCTATAAAAGTAAAGGGTATTGCAGCTTAATTTCATTAGTGATCTTAAGTGCAATACCCTATTTTTATTTAAATTTTGGCTCTGTTAAAAAAGATGTTGAACATGGAATCGGAAAGTGACCTTTAAAAATAGAGCATATCTTTAGACATAGCAGGCCTTTCCGGCAATAAAAAACGTAAATATTTTTACAAAAAAAACAGGACACTTGGCTCCTCTTGTCAAATGGTTAAAGTAACCAAAAAACAACAACCATGAGAGGAAGTGTCCCAGCACTATGGTAGCACAAAACCACCCCCAAATGCCAGAACAAAATACAAAAACAACCAGAAAAGAACGCAGGTTAGAAATTTTACGCGAACGGAAACGCATCAAAAAAGCTATGAGGAAAATGCGTACCGTTACCTTCGACAATGACTCCGTTACCGAAGCCGGCAACTTCCAGTTTATTGAGGTTTTTAAAGAGCTTATTGATCTTGAGGGAATCCTTAAGAATGGCTTTTTCCTGGAACGGAGAGAAAATACCTTGTATGACGCCCAGGAGCTTATCGATTATCTTATTGACTGTGCAATTCTGGGTCATACCCGGTTCTCTCATATGGATGCTCTAAAGTTTGATCCGGGATATTTAACGGTCAAGGAGATAGGCCGTTTTCCGGATGAAAGCACCTTCCGTAGTTTCCTCGAGAAATTGGAGTGGAAGCATCTGATTCAATTAATCGCCATCAACAAAGAGCTTTTGCACCGCAAAGCAAGTATGGAAGAAAAACGTTTGGTCTGGATCGACATTGACGATACGGTTATTACCTTATTTGGTGAGCAAGAAGGCGCAGTTAATGGCTATAACCCACGCTATCACGGCAGGCCTTCTTACAAAGCACGAGTTGCCTTTATCGCCGGGACCGGCGAACTGCTCCATATGGAATTGAATCCGGGAAATACCCACGGTATGAAAGATTTTCTCTCTTTTGTCAAAGAAGTTGAGGCGATGCTGCCGCCACAATACATTATTGAAGGAATTCGGGCCGACTGCGGCTTTGCCGACCCGGAGGTAATGAATTACGCTGAAGAGAACGGTTGGTCCTATATCTTCAAATTACCCAAGAAAGCTACCGTGAAGAAAGCCATTTCTTATCTTCAGCAGCATCCTAGCTTTTGGGAGACGCTGGCTGAAAAAGAAGAAGAAATCCGGTTTGCTACGGAAGATGACCGCTGGGCAGCCGCGGATATTCCCATTATGCTGGACAAGTGGACAAAAGCCCGCCGCTGCGTCATCTACCGGGAAGCCCATGAAACAGAACAAACCAACAAAGACCAATTAACCATGATGCTCACCACTTATTCATTTCAGGCGGTCATTACCAATACGGAACTGAAACCATTGCCTCTTTTGCGCACCTACAACCAGAGGGCCAATATCGAGAATCGCATTGACGAAATCAAAGAAGGATATACCCTGGAACAAAACAGTATGCACTCGATGATGACCAACCTGTTATTTAGCTGGATCAAAGTAATTGCTTATAATGTGGTTGTTTGGTTCAAGCAGGCATTTCTCCCGGAATCACTGCAAAAATGTGAAGTGAAAACGATTCGCCGGGGGGTACTGAAAGTACCTGGAAATATAGTAGGCAATGGCCGCTACCAGCATATCCGGTTGGCTGCTTCGCCGGCATTGGAGATCATCGTGAAGGTAATACTGCAAAAAGCCAAGGAATTTGCTAAGCGAATGACACCCAAAATACCAATGACGGAAGCTGCTTAATCAGGGAGACAAGTTAAATAGCAGACAAATAAATCTCGCAAAGAGATGTTTGTTAGAGTTACCCTGAAAAGAGGAGGCTTTGGAAATGCTTTTAAGGTTCATGTCGACAAGTGCGGCTGGATAAGCCAAAATCGTCGTTTTTTAACGATTATAAGTTATCCACAGGTCCTAAGTTATCCACATTCCGATTTCATGTTTAAGTTGCGGGGACTAAAATTTTTATTTTATTCAGAAGGCTGAGGTGTTGCGATATTCAATCCTTCGGTTGTCAAGGCAACATGTGATGGCTTAATACTAAGGACAAGGTTGTTCATGTAATTATTAATTGTTAGGGAGGCATTAAAGTGAAAGAGAAAAACCCCAATGCTTTAATTGCAATGATCGCTGTTGTAGCTGTAGCCATTTTGAATCAATCATCCGGTGTCGAATCCCCGGCTCTCGCTTACATTGCGAAGTCATTCCCGGAAACGCCGATGACGACTATCGTCATGATAACCACACTTCCGTCGCTGATGATTATTCCCGCCTCGCTTTTGTTTAGCGCGTTTCGAAAAAGGTTTACACTACGCTCCTTATTTGTCGTCTTTATGCTTATTCTTATTGTTGGCGGCGTGATGCCCGCTTTTTCGCCAACTATCGGCCAGATTCTGTTTTGGAGAGCCCTTTTTGGATTTGGCGTGGGTATTATGTGGCCGCTGGGTTACACTTATATCGTAGAACTTTACAGTGGGAATAAACAGGATACACTATTGGGCTTTAACAGTACGGTAACTGCGGTAGGCGGTATCATGTGGGCGATGTTAGGCGGCATTTTGGCTTTAACCAGCTGGCGGCATTCTTTTTATGCCTACTTTATTCCGATTATTATCCTGATATTTTGTACTATTTTTCTGCCTGAACCTAAGAAGACTGAAACGGAAACAAAGTCAGCGCAGGGTGATGGCGCCAAAGCGCGGATCGGCTACTTTGTTTTGCTGTTGGTCTTTGGTTTCTTTCTGAATGCCTGCGTCTTTACTTATTTTACCAACTTATCTTTCAAAATTGTCGACGGTGGGCTCGGTACTTCGGCCTCTGCCGGTTTGGCGCAGTCCTGTTGGGTTATTGGCAGTTTAATTGTCGGTGTTCTTTACGGATTTATCATGCGGAATAAGTTTATGAAGAAATACGCTTATTCCATCGGCTGGCTTCTGGTAGGGATTGGGATGCTGTTTGTAAGCAAGGCTCCGACCTATACTGTCGTTTTAGTTGCCAGCTTTATAGGCGGAATTGGCTGCGGCACCGCCATTCCTACTATTGTCGGTATGATTGGGAATGTGAGCAGTAAGAATGTGGCTATGTTCTTAGGCTTATACACAACAATGACCGGTGTGGCGCAATTTGTCGGGCCACAAGTGTTTAATGGCTTAGTTAAGACATTTAACCAGTCTTACGGGAGCTTTCCGATGGCCGTCGCTGCAGTAATTCACATTATCGGTGCAATTATCAGTTTCATTATCTTTGTCGCGCTTTATTCGAAGCAAAAGGCTGCCGGGGTCCAGAATAGTGCTGTTTCCAAATAAGAATAGCTGATCGATACTTTGTGTTCTGAACAAACAGAAAAATTTTGAAAATATCTATAACTACTAAGCAAGCTTAGTAGTTATAGATATTGTAACTATTCAGCATCTATAGCAAAATAGGCATAGCCAAAAACGAGACGTGTAATGTTCTGCTGATCCTTGAAATTAGAATAGTGCTACTGGGCATCATCCGTAAACAAAGGTTTACCAGATACTGCCGCATAAATTGATTCAAACATGGATATGCCTTGCTTTGAAACATTGGAAATGTTGTTGCGGACGTTACAAAAAGCGGTAGCAGCACCCCCACGTTTTGCATGGGTTTCCACATAGGTGAAACGTTGTACATCTACCACCCGGCGGGTTTTGTATCCTGTAACCACATTCTGAGAAATATCTGAACCACAATGGCTGCAGTGATTAAACTTATGCTCAATTAGCACATCCGGTTTTTTGCTAATTCTTAAGGTATTGCCCTTATGTCTTGTTCGTCAGTTAGTTTTCATACTATCACCGGAAATTAAGATGCATTATTTTTAGTATACATGTAATCTCAAAACTGAAACGCCGGTATTTCAACAATCAAATTCTGAATACACGCTGGATACTTCGGCTGGAACACTGATTACAATCAATAAAAATGCTGTAAATACCCAGGCCGATATGGCGGCCTATCGATTGTTTGATTTTAACAGCCGAGCTATGAGCGGCTGTCAGATCGAAATGGTGTTAGGAACCCAGCCGATCCTTTAAGAGTTGCTCAAACAGGGGAAGTCTGTCCTGGATACGGAACTCATGCTTTCTACACACTGCAAGTGAAGTTTTTTGTTTTTGCCGTCTTTCCTGAAAGTTAATCATAACTTTATTTTTAATTTTTAGCCAAGAAGAAAGCCGCCTAGATTGGACAGAGTCTGGTTCTCACTTAATACTAGCGCGCCCTCTCAAAAATAGGTATAATTATTTTAGAGAGTATAAACTGTGTTACCCAAGAAGCGTATACTCCCTAACATTAATGGCGTGTTCCCCAATTAAAGGGAGGTTTAGGATGAAGATTAATTTACACATTATTTTTGATGAGCTAAAGTCTTCTGAAGCCAGGATCATCGCCCGAGAAGATTTCGATTATGTAATTGCCGACGTTAGATATCTACCTAAGGATTATACAAAATTATCAGAGCACTATGTTTATTTCGCAGATGGTTTGTCCCTTCAGGAAATACGGTCATGTGGGAAGAAGCTCCAGTTTGTTTTATTCGGTAAGGCTGATGAGTCGCTTCTTGCTGTTAATAACTGGAGCGCTATTCTAGTGCCTGAAACAGACAGAAATATTATATTTGAAGAAGTGCAGCAAATTTTTGAAAAATATAATCAATGGGAGGATGAAGTATTTTTAGCTATCGCCAATGGCGACTCAGCTCAACAGGTTTTTGAAATTTGTGCTCGCATTTTACGTAACCCTATTGCGCTTTTTGACTTATCTGGGATACTCATATTTAAAGCCGGGGATTTGCCGGAAGACCTTAAAAATACGTCATGGGAAGACGTAATGCGTAAAGGCTACGCACCAGGAGATAAATATTCCCCAAGCGAGCAAAAAGAGGTTTTTAAGCTTATTCAAAGTCATAAAAAACCGTTTGTTTATCAAAGCTATGAGACTTTTGGTGAACAAAAGGAGGTAATGACAACCCTGTCAAAAGACGGGATACCCTTTGCTTATTTAGGCTCTACCGATATTTTGGCCCCTTTTACTTTTGGACAGCTGGCCATTATTCATTATGTACAAAGAATCATGGAAATGGTCCTCAAAAAAGATTACGCATCGTATCTGGCCGGACACAGAGATATAACCCTTTTCATCGAAAGGATTATCCGCGGGCAAGAAATTGATAAGCATACTCTGGCTTATTACCTGAAAAAGATGAAGTGGCAGCTTAAGGACAACTTTTGTTTGCTTTTTTTCTATAAATCAGATGATTCACCAGTAGAAAAAATGTTCATGAATATATGCAGCAACACAATTAAGGACTTGCTTGGAGATGCTTTGTTATTGTTATATGATGATGGGATTTGGGCTATTTTACATAATGATGCAGATTGGCTAAAAGACGAAGTCAATTTTCATAACTTAACATTATATCTGGAAAGGACCGATATGTTCTGTGCGGTCAGTATTTCTTTTTATGATTTTTTGTATATTAAACATGCCTATAATCAATGCAGGATTGTGCGTGCTTCGGTGAAAGAAAAGAGCAGCCCTAGAATTTGCCGGTATGAAACAGTATACATGCAGGACATCCTCGATTCGCTTTCTACTTTCTATGACATTTATAGCCTTTGCCATCCCCAAATACTTTATATTTATAACAATTGGATCAATGGCAAAGAATATATCAAAAGTTTGCAAATCTATTTGATTAATGGCCGAAATATCACTTCGGCAGCAAATATGCTGCACATTCACCGGAATACTTTAATTTATCGTCTGGACAGGATGAAGGAAGAGCTGAACCTTGACTTTACAGAAATCGATGAACGTACTCTTCTGATACTTTACTTATCATGCTTGATCGCTAAATATTTGGATGAAGAATAAATGAGCAGATTTCCAATATTACTGGTTTAGTCAAATTACATGAAAAAACAAAATTATATTTTCAGAAATTGCACATTCCCTGAAAGGTACCTCTGGGATACAATCAAATTATCAATATAATATCTTGGAGGTGCTGATAATGACAAAACTTTACGAGCAAAATGGATTCGTAACACCGTTTCCGTACCAACAATTTGTGCATTCCCCATATGTTCCCTATTATCCGGAGGACATAATTTATAGTACAGGGAGTGGGCGTCCATTTATCGTTCCATATGAGTATACCGGCTGGAGAGATGAGCAATTGTCTTGGAAAAAGACAGCTTATCTGCATGGAAATCTAAATCCATCCCCTTTGTTCCGTTTCTCAGGTCCGGATGCGAAAAAATTCTTGAGCAAATATTTAGTAAATACTTTTGAAAAATTTCCTATAGGCAGCGGCAAACATGCCATTGCCTGCAGCGAAAGAGGTTATATTGCTTCTGACGGAGTCATACTCCGTACGGACGAAGATGTTTATGAAACATACTATATGTACAGTCTGAGCATGGCATTAGAGAACGATCTTGAAAAATATGACATGGCTTTTGAGGATCTTACTCCCGGGGCGTTCCTCTTCCAGCTTGGTGGCCCGTTGAGCTTGCAGATACTGGAAGCAGCAACAGGTGATGATCTGCATGATATCAAATTTATGCGTTTTCGTGAGACAAGCATCAATGGGAAAAAAATCCGGGCCGTGAGGCTAGGTATGGCCGGAAGCCTTGCCTACGAGCTCCACGGGAAACTTGAGGATGCCCATGAAATCTATGATGCGATCTATCAGGCAGGTAAACCCTTCGGTATCCGCCGTCTCGGCTGGCATGCATATATGATGAACCATACGGAAAACGGCTTTCCGCAATGGGGATATCATTTTGATCTTGACATGCCCTTCCTTATGAACGCTGCGAAAATATTGGGCAGCGGCGGCGACGAAACCGGTCTGCGCAATCCATTTGAACTGGGATGGGGTTTTGTGGTGAAATTCGACCATGACTTTATAGGCCGCGAGGCGCTGGGAAAAATTGCAGCCAATCCGGTCCGTACCACAGTTAGTCTGGAATGGAACGCCGAGGATATTGCCGATGTTTATAAATCCCTCTTTGAAGACGGGGAGCCCTATAAAGAATTTGAGCAGGTTAATGATTTTACACAATTCAAAGATGGAAAAATCGTCCGTTACCAAGATAAAGTTCTGGACAAAAAAGGAAATGCCATTGGCCTCAGCACAGGCCGTGCCTACAGCGTGTATTATCAGCGGATGATTTCGCAATGTCAGATCGACCTTGCCTATGCCAAAGAAGGCACCGATGTCATTGTTTTATGGGGGGAACCCGGCACACGGCAGAAAGAAATTCGGGCAAAGGTTGCACGGTTCCCGTATTATAATGAAAACGACAACAGAACATTCGATGTTGAAACAGTCCCGCGTGTAAATCAAAAAGCAAGATTATAGGAAAGCTTACTATTTTATTGATCATTGTTATCTAACATTTAAAAAGGTGCTGTCTAAAAGTAAAATACTGTAAAAGAGGTCGGTAAAACGATGATTGAAAAAGCGATTTATAATGACGCCTTTACGTTGCTCAAATTTGGAATGGACTATTATCCTCAGGAATATACCGGTTATCAAGATGAAATCCTGGCCGGTAAAACAACTGCCTGGATTGGCTCAAGCCTGATGATTTCCCCAATTTATGATGTCAAAGGACCGGATGCGCTTAAATTTTTCAATTCGATCTGTGTAAACGACTTTTCAACTCTGAAGGATAAAGGAATCCGCCACGCTGTCATTTGTAATGAAAAAGGTCAGATCATGACGGACGGTGTCGTGTTCAAAGTTGCGGAAGACACCTACCGTACCTATTGGCTGCTTCCTGTCATTGATTATTTGCTTCAAAAAAGCGGAATGAACGTAGAAGGCATTAACATGACCGGAAAAGAATATTTTTATCAGATTGCCGGGCCAAAATCTTTGGAGATTCTGGAAAAAGCCTGCGAATGTGATTTGCATGATATTAAATTCGCGACCCATCGCCTGACAAAAATCTGCGGTCAGGATATGCGGGTTGTTCGGTTAGGTATGGCCGGCAATCTGGCTTATGAAGTTCATGGACCTATCGAAGATGCAGATTTAGTCTATAACAAACTTTGGGAAGCAGGCCAGGCATTTGGTGCCAGGAAACTGGGGATGATTGCTTATCAAATGAATCATACCGAAGGGGGATTTGCCAATATTAATATGCATTATCCGCTGCCCTGGTACGAAGATCCGGGACTTGCTGAGTATTTAGCACCTATTCCCTTTGCAGGTGCTGCCAATCTGAACCGTTTATTGCTTGGCAGTGTTGGCGATGAGCTTGAATGCCGCTTTGTGACACCGTATGATGTTGGCTGGGGATTTCTGGTGAAATTCAATCATGAATTTATTGGCAGAAAGGCCCTGGAGGAAATTGCTAAAAACCCACCTAGAACTGTCGTTACGCTCGAATGGAACGCAGATGATGTTGCTGAAATCTATGCTTCCCAGTTCCGGGGCAAGGATATTCAACCTTACGAAAGAATAGATGCCATGCCTCATGATTATAACCTCAACTTCGGTTCGACAGGTGGACGGCCTGTTTACCGTGCGGACAAGGTCCTGGCAGACGGCAAGATGATCGGGATCAGCTCCGGACGTACAAACAGCTACTATTACAATACGACGATTTCCCTGGCCTTTATTGATCCGAAGTATGCAGTGGAGGGCAAGGAACTTACCTTGATCTGGGGAACACCGGGTACTCGGCAGAAGGAAGTTCGCGTCAAAGTTGCCCGTTTCCCGTATAACGATTTGGTGCGCAATGAAAACACGGATGTGGAAACGATTCCGCACTACAAAGGATAAAACGAAATAGTGGCTCTTTTGTCAAATGTTGAGGTAAGCCCGAAAACGGAGAGTAAATAAATCTATTCTTTAGAAGGGCTAAATTTCTAGAGATGTCTTACTTGAGGCATCTTTTATTTTGCGTAGGGGAGTTTCAGGAGAATTGGATATGTTTCCTTGGCGGGAGGAGAAACAATATATTGTTATGCAATGGATACTAAGGTAAAACCTGAATTCGTGATAAAGATATAATCTCTGGTGCTATTTTGGTTAGATTTTGATAAAAGCACAATCAGTACGATATTTTTGGGATTAATAAGCATAAAGCATCAAGGGCCATACGGAAAAAATCATCTTCACGAAAAGGCTCGATATGGTCATAATCATTTTTCCCTTGGCATAATAACCCCAGATAAGATGTGACAACGTCTCCGTTCTTAATGTCCGGAACCGATTTAATTTTGGGAAGACTGATTTCGTTGAAACGTTGCTTTATCTTTGTTTTTGATAACAGTAATCCTATTAGTCCTAAGCCTGGATGCGTTATAAGTGTTTCATCAGAATTTTCAACATGGAATCGGAAAGTGACCTTTAAAAATAGAGCATATCTTTAGACATAGCAGGCCTTTCCGGCAATAAAAAACGTAAATATTTTTACAAAAAAAACAGGACACTTGGCTCCTCTTGTCAAATGGTTAAAGTAACCAAAAAACAACAACCATGAGAGGAAGTGTCCCAGCACTATGGTAGCACAAAACCACCCCCAAATGCCAGAACAAAATACAAAAACAACCAGAAAAGAACGCAGGTTAGAAATTTTACGCGAACGGAAACGCATCAAAAAAGCTATGAGGAAAATGCGTACCGTTACCTTCGACAATGACTCCGTTACCGAAGCCGGCAACTTCCAGTTTATTGAGGTTTTTAAAGAGCTTATTGATCTTGAGGGAATCCTTAAGAATGGCTTTTTCCTGGAACGGAGAGAAAATACCTTGTATGACGCCCAGGAGCTTATCGATTATCTTATTGACTGTGCAATTCTGGGTCATACCCGGTTCTCTCATATGGATGCTCTAAAGTTTGATCCGGGATATTTAACGGTCAAGGAGATAGGCCGTTTTCCGGATGAAAGCACCTTCCGTAGTTTCCTCGAGAAATTGGAGTGGATGTTTTTGTCAAGTGAAAATTCCCCAATATTTCAATCGAAATATCCCCCAGCGAAAATTTAAAGGTTATTATCTTCCATCCACTTAACAGTTTCCTTAAGCCTGTAAGAGTTTCCATTCATGTTAACCATGTAAGACTTATGGGTAAGCCTGTCTGTCATGGCGGCTGTCATGATAGGGTCCTGGAATATTTCATCCCACCTTTCAAATGATAGATTCGTAGTAATAATAGTTGACTTTCTGCCTGCCCGCAGGGAAAGATTTGTAAACTGTTGTTTCCAACGATATTCTGCAGTGACATTCTCGAATTAAACTGCATTGAAAATTTCCAATTAAGACCTTGGGACTCTGTCCCAAACCCTGGGATTTATCGCTTTTGTTCTCCAAAAAGAGAAAAGCAGCCAATGACAGCTGCAATTCTCGTTATCTCTTTTTTATAGAACCCTGACAGGTGCTCAGGTTGCATCCCTGCATTGCCCTATCCTCCGGTCAGGTAAGAGCCTGTAAAATCCACCTTGTCGGCAATAGCCTTCAGAGCATACGCTACAGTGATTCCATCAACCTTCCCCAAGGCCTTTGTTAACCTTTCCTTGTTCCAGAATATATCGCCCAGGTCACTCAAGTGGCAGCCAGCGTCATAGTCGGGTATGCAAGCAAAATTTCCACTGGTTGAACGTCCAATAATAACCCTGATGGATGAGCGGCTCATTATCTGAAATTCATAGTGACTGCCATAGTTTTTCATATAGGTTATGCTTGCGGGCCATCTTTCACACCTGTTTTGAGTTTTCCAGACACATTCAAACACCGTATGCATTGCTTCCTCCTCAATTTTCAAGCTCTGTCTTTATGATTCTTTTAACCACAATATCATCTACGAGTTTTGTCTTATTCATAAAGCAGTGAAGAAGGCTTTTGTCGCATATCAGGTTGATTTTCCTGGGAATCCCGGCACTAAAGCAGTGAATCTCTTTTATTGCCTCTGATGTAAAAAGTTCGCTTGAAGAGCCTGCTGCCTTTATATGAGTTCTTATGTAGTCTTCAACGCTTTGCAGGTCAAGTTCCTTGAGAGAATAACGTATGGTTATCCTTTGAGATATTGCACGCATTGAATATCCGGATAGCAATTCGGAAAGCTCCGGCTGACCCACAAGGATAAGGCATAACGGTGAAAGGCTGTCCATGTTGAAATTGACGAGGAATCTGACTTCCTCAAGCATCTTCTCTGTCAGCAGATGGGCTTCGTCTATAATGATTATTGGCGTTTTGCCATGCTGGTACATATCCATCACAGCCTTGTTAACCATCCGTTTTGCCTCCGGCTTGAAGTATGAAGGCGAAATGTCGAGCTGTTCAAGGATTTCGTTATAAAAGGATTTGGGTGACATATCCGACTGGGATATGTATATCACCTTGTGGCTTACCGGATTTATCTCATCCACGACAGCCCTTATGGCAGTGCTCTTGCCAATACCAACTTCCCCGGTCACTGCGGCAAAAAGCCTGTTGTCTATGGCATATTTAAGCCTGCTCTTCAATTCCTGGAAGTCTTCGTAAAGGTATAGCTTTTTTACATCTATATCCCTCTTAAAGGGTGTTTTGGTGAATCCGAAATATTCTTCATACATTTTGGGCATCCTCCTTACTGTACAGGCTGGTGAAGTTCAGGCGGTTCGCCTTGTCCTTGAGCCTGCCCTCGTACTTTTCCTTTAGAAGCTTAAGATAACTGGTTTTCAGCATAGCTTCCTGCGTTGGTGCGGCAGAAGGGTCAACAGGAGCCTCGCTGTCCCAGACATTATTTCTGATTATTAAAGGTTCTGCATTTTTGTACTGCTGGCCGTTGTAATACACTTCAATATTGGCTGGATCCTTTTTATCAAAGCGCAGTTGCACCGTTTTGTTTGCCAGAATCCCTTCAAGCTTGTACAAATTACCCTCAATCGACACTGTAGCAGTTTTATTTGCTTTCCGTTCCACGCGCTGTATAAACACATCCCTCAGCTTTTCAGGAGATATGTATTTTACATGGGCTTTGTCAGCCGAATGTATCTCTTCAGGTGTAGCGCCTATGCTGCTGTGCTTCTTGTTGTTGTAATTTTCGGACAGCCAGTATTCGAAGTACTCATTCAGCTCATCCAGTGTCTCGATTCCAAGCCTTCTTGCCTCAGGCTCGAAGGATCTGTCCACATAGGAGTTAAATTTTTCCACCTTGCCCTTTGAGGTTGCGGAGTAGGGACGGCAATATTTCATCATGCAGCCCAGCTCTGCGCATATTGCCTGCAGGCGTTTTGTCCGGTATACCTTAGCGTTGTCTGTGTAGAAAACACGGGGAACCCCCATTTTTACGAGTGCCTTTCTGAAGCAATCCTCAACATTCTGGGCATTCTCCTCAAAATATAGCTTTCCGCATACCTTTCGGCTACGGTCATCCCGGAAGCAAATCAGATATGTCCTTAGATATTCTTTGGGATTCTTGGGATCCTTCAGGTATATCGAATATTTTATATCCGACTGCCAGGTATCATTGACGTTCTCTTTCTGGAACCTTCGAAAAACTTTTGCCGATTTGGTTTTAGGCGTAGTCTGAATATTGTTTGACATTATCCGTGAAAGGGTGGAATTCTTAAGAAGCCCTTCCGGAGCATCTCCTGACAGCTCCAGTATTTCAATAATCTCACGTACGCTGCGTTCAGGCAGTTCCTCTTTAAGCTCAAAGGCTTTTTTCACAGTCGCCTCCGGTATAACCCTGACACTGCCGGCATCCTTTCTTTCATCCGGCACCAGTGCGGAAAATCCGCCTTCACGATACCACTTAAGGTATGTGAATAATGTCCGTTCCGATACTGTTGTCCTGCTGCTGTTGGGGATATCATACGTTTTTGATAATATCTGCCTTATTAAAGCCGCTTTTTCCCCTTTGGGCAGTCCTTCCTGCAGCAGCGGGTGTATCAACCCGTACCGGAACAGCCCGATTTCCATTTTTTCTTCTTCAGTCATGTTTTCTTCATCCTCCTTACGGTGCATTTTTTGTTGATGTCATGATTTTATCTGCACCACAGAAGGTTTTGGTTTAAAACTATGGGAAAATCAGCCGGTATTTTAATTTGAGAAATTACAAGAACACATGGGCGGTCAGTATATCCAGTATCCTGTTTATGTAAATGAAGGGTCGTATATTGAGGTCAGATATTTTATTATCCCTGAATGCGGCTGTAGTCCTTATATATATCCGGCTCCAGTTGATAATTTTTGTTACATCTTTCGAGTATTCCTTATTTCTGATCCATGAAGGAATAGCTTCTGCCTCCGGCAGCAGCTCGGAGCTTATATCGCAGGATGGCGAATATTCCTGTATTTCTTTTGTTATCAATGGTTCTATGACGGCTTTCTTTGTTGTGACAACCCGTACCCAGTAGTACATGACCGTGTGGGAAACCGGCAGGGAAGGAAACAGCTTGCAACACAGCCGCCTTAGGCTTATTGGGCCTTTTGAAATGTCATTATATTGCAGGATATATTTTTGCCTTTGAAAGGTGTCATATTGATGCCGGGATGCTAAAAATTCGGGTTTTAATGCATGTGTTACATTGCACTTTTTGCATTTGTAGCGAAGAATTATTATTTTTGTTATTATTTCATTGGATTTGTAGGTAACCTCATAACAGGCGTGGTAAACCATCAGCGCACCACAGGTGCTACAGTGTATCTCTATATTTATTGTGAAAATTATTCTCTTGTAGGCATTGACATCGCCGCAAAAATCTAATAATCTCAAATTGATCTTAAATTGTTAAAAGTGTTTCCCGTTTATTTGATTTTTGCAGGAATCAAGGGAAACACTTTTTCATTTTATCAACTGGAAATTCATACTGCAATATATTTTAAGAAATCTGCAGCGCTACGCTGCTGATTTTCGTTGCAAAAAACATGTTACCGGCGGCAAAGGATATTATCAGGAAGAAAGCAAACCGGTACAGGTGCTTCATGAAGGGGATGTAGTAAAGATCCGTCCGGATGTGAAACATTGGCATGGCGCTGCACCGGATAGCTGGTTTACACATATCGCGATAACTACTAATCCACAAAAGGGAGACGCCGAATGGTTGGAACCCATAACGGATGAAGAATATAACAATTTAAAATAAATGGATATCCATTTCAGAGGAGAAGCTGGATGACTCTCAGGGTGACTTGTCATTCAGCTTTTCTTACGTGCGCCCAGCATGAGCACGTACTTGTCGGTGAAAGTCCGATATGGGGACTGGTAGTGCCAACCATTAGCTTAAGGCAAGGATGTCCATCAGTAGTCTAGAATACTTTGGGAAGGACTGAACAATAGGAGGTCTTGGAAACTTGAAGAATTCGAGAGAGGTACGAAGATTGCAGAAAACTTCATACACAGAAGACTGGTCATGCCAGGTAGGAGTGGAAATCCAAGATACCATGGGAGCGCATGTCAAAAATATTTTGATGATGTTTCCATTGAAATCGTAGAAATCGATCATAAAATAACCAATTTAGCGAGGGAGTATTTTGAACTCCCAGATACCGTAAAAGTGACTACTTATGATGGATGGGCATACCCTGAATGCTGCGAATAAAAAATATGATGTAATTGTAGTAGATGCATATCAGGACATAACAATACCATTTCAGATGTCTTCGGCGGATTATTAAATGAATTATAAAAACCTCTTGACTTGGAGTGAACTCCAAGTAGTAAAGTAAGTTATAGATAGTTACAAGGCGTTTATTTAAAGCAAAGAACAGGAGGAAATTAAAATGGCCAAAAGTATAATTGCATATTTTTCACATTCGGGAAACACAGAGGTAATCGCAAATATTATAAAAGAGAATGTAGGCGGTGATCTGTTTAAAAGGTATCACGTTGGCTTCAGAAATTAGGTATGCTTTCTTAAGTAGGAACAATATTTAAAATGCTGTTAAAAATAAATTAGAAATTTAAAAAATAAAAAAGGAGAAAAATAATATGGGAAAAAAATTAGGTTTTGGGTGTATGAGACTGCCAGTTACAAATTCAGAGGATCAGACCAGTGTTGATTTGCCACAGTTATGTAAGATGGTAGATACATTTTTGGAAAGAGGGTTCACATACTTTGATACCGCATATATGTACCACAATTTTGTTAGTGAGGTTATGGTAAAAGAAGCATTGGTAAAACGTCATCCAAGAGAAAGTTTTACAATTGCAACTAAGATGCCTACCATGATGTTGAAAGCCAAAGAGGATATGGAGCGTATCTTCAATGAACAGTTAGAAAAATGCGGTGTGGAATATTTCGATTATTATATGCTGCATTGTTTGAATACAGCCAACTATGCTATTGCAAAAAGACTAGATAGCTTTGCATTTATTCAGAAGAAGAAGGAGGAGGGTAAAATCCGGAGTATCGGTTTCTCCTACCATGATAATACAGAACTTTTAGAAGAAATTCTTAACGCTCATCCAGAGGTGGAATTTGTACAGCTGCAGCTGAATTATCTGGATTGGGACAATGCGAACATTCAGTCACGCAAGTGTTATGAGGTTTGTGTAAAGCATGGCAAACCAGTTATCGTCATGGAACCAATCAAAGGTGGTACGCTTGCCACAGTACCTGCGGAGGCAGAAAAGATGTTTAAGGACTATGCACCAGATTTGTCCGTAGCTTCTTGGGCAATACGGTTTGCAGCAAGCCAGTCAAATGTCATGATGGTACTTTCCGGTATGTCAAGTTATGAGCAGTTAATGGATAACACAGGTTATATGCAGGATTTTAAACCTCTGAATGAGGAAGAAATGACCATCATACACAAAGCGATTGATATCATTAATTCCAGCATTGCCGTTCCATGTACAGGATGTCAGTATTGTGTGGAAGGCTGCCCTAAAAATATACCGATTCCGAAGTATTTTGCGTTGTATAACTCCTATGTACAGTTTGGAGAGGCATCCAACTCAAGATTCTATTATGCAAACTATGTGGGCAAGAACGGTCGCGCATCTGATTGTATCAGTTGCCGTCAGTGCGAGAGTCACTGTCCGCAGCATCTGTCGATTGTAGACAGCTTAAAAGAGGTTGCCAAAACGTTTGATAAATAAAATTAACGCAAGGTGGTATTTCAATGAAAAAACGTATTTTAGGAAATAGTGGAAAAGTGAGGAACAAGAAATTATGAATTTAAAAGATAAAAAATGTTTGATAGCCTATTTTTCGCGTAAGGGAAATAATTATGTCAGTGGAAGGATTGTAGATTTACCAATTGGTAATACAGAAGTAGTAGCAAAGATGATTCAGGAAATGACCGGAAGTGATATGTTTCATATAGAAGCAGTTAAACCTTATCCTAAGGATTATACGGAAACCACGAAGGTGGCACAAGATGAACTGCGTGCCAATGCCAGACCTGAGCTTACGAATCATACAGCTAACATGGATTCTTACGATGTGATATTTTTAGGATATCCGAACTGGTGGGGAACGATGCCGACGCCAGTGTTTACGTTCCTGGAGGAATATGATTTTTCCGGAAAAACAATTGTTCCGTTTTGTACTCATGAAGGAAGCGGGTTAGGACACAGCGAAAAAGATATTGCGAAACTATGTCCAAAAGCAACTGTTTTGAATGGCCTGGCTATCCATGGCTCTCGTGTGAATGCAGCAAAAAAAGATGTCACTAATTGGTTGAATAAAATTGGTATAATTTCATAATTTGAAAAAGATCAGTAAAGGAAAAACACGTTAGGAATGATTCATTATGTTGATGATCAAAAAGATTTTGATAACATTTTTAATGTAGAAATAATTAAATATGCAAAAGGGTTAAAAGAAAAAGGTGTTATTAAGTCCTTAGGAATATCAACACATAATACAGATATTGCCTTTAGAGCAGTGGAAATAGGAATCATTGATGTAATTTTATTTAGTATCAATGCTGCTTATGATATGTTACCGGCCATTGAGGATGTAGACATACTATTTGAAGAAAGCACTTTTAAAAACAGGACCTATGAAGGTATTGATCCAAAACGAGATAAGTTATACCAGACTTGTGAAAATGCGGGTGTTGCTTTGACTGCTATGAAAGGATATGCTGCCGGAGTGTTGCTGAGTGGCAAAGAATCGCCTTTTGAAAAAGCACTGACCCCGGTACAGTGTCTGCATTACTGCTTAACCAGGCCGGCAGTTGCTTCCGTAATGGTTGGAGTGTCTAATACGGATCAAATACTTGCAGCAACCGCCTATGCTACTTCCAGCAATAAAGAAAAAGATTATAGTGAAGTTCTTGCAAATGCTCCAAGAAGTTCGTTTAGCGGACATTGTATGTATTGCGGGCATTGCGCCCCATGCCCGAAAAAGATAGATATTGCATCAGTAAATAAATATTTAGATTTAGCATTGATTCAAGAAGATGCTCCTGAAACATTAAAGAATCATTATGACTTATTGGAACATCACGCAATTGAGTGCATAGAATGTGGGATATGTAGGAAAAACTGTCCATTTGGTGTGGATATTATTAATAAAATGAAACAGGCAGTTAAACTATTTGGCAATTAAACAATCATGTGTGTCACCAAATTAATAAGATTGTAAAAGTGTTTGACTTAGAGTTAACTCCAGGTGTTATGATATCGGATATCAGGAGGTGAAATCCCATGAATATTGCAGAAGTAAGTAAAAAATTTAATCTTTCGCAGGATACACTCCGCTATTATGAACGCATCGGGCTGATTCCGAGCGTGAATCGGAATAAAAGCGGAATCAGGGACTATACGGAAGAAGACTGCAAGTGGATTGAGTTTATCAAATGTATGCGAAGTGCAGGTCTTCCGATTGAAGTATTGATTGAGTATGTTTCGCTGTTTGGGCAGGGTGATGAAACCATTGAGGCAAGAAAAGAACTCTTGATTGAGCAGCGTGAGCAGCTCATAAAAAGAGTGGAAGATATGAAGAAGACTCTAGAACGCCTAAATTATAAAATTGCAAGATATGAACAGGCAGTAGTTGAAAAAGAAAAGACACTAAAAAGACCGGAGAATTAGTATTGTTGGTAAAACAGTTTAACGGTTAGGAGGCAAAGGACAATGGAGAGAATTGAACGATGCAAACAGAAATTTGCAGAATTGTTCCTTGTCAAATTTTTCTTCGGTGAGAAGAGGAAGGGGCCTTTTTCGACTATAATCAAAAGCCTACCATCCCCTCCCTCCAATTTCAAAGAGCCTATTCCATCCTCAGCTCCCCGGAGCCTGAGGCTTTTAAAAACTTTCCAACAGGCTTATAGACAAGTAAAACAATAACCGCATTTGTGAAAGCCTTAATTAAATTAAAGGGAATGATGGCGGGGATAAGCAGCCCCACTACGGCGTCGTAGGACATGTTGAAGAATTTTACCGAAAAAAACAGGTTGCTGGGGATCATGACCAGGGTCATGCTCAGCGCGCCGGCGATTAAGGCGAGTATGGCGCCCTTGAAGGTATGAACCCTTTTATATATGGATCCCGACACCAGCACCAGTGTCCCTGTGGCTATAATATGCATGACGAATCCCACCCACCCGCTGCTGAAGCTTACGGTAAATGACTGGATCAGCGATACAACGGTGGTCATTATAAGACCTGCGGCAGGTCCGTATAGAAAGGTGCCGATCAGTATGGGCACATCCGCAGGCTCATACTCCAGATAGGGTGCCGCCGGTATGATGGGAAACCTTACGAATAACATCAGCACAACGGACAGCGCCGATAGAACCCCCATTTTTACCATTTTGTTCACATCCATTTTCATTGAAACAAAACCTCCTCCATAAAATTTTAAATGCAAAAAAATTCCCCGGAAACAATCCCAGGGAATATGAACTCTCTAAATTTATACACTCATCTTCTTCCATCCAGACTTTAACTGTCGGCCCCGGAATCACACCGGGTCTGCTTTCGCTCGCGGGCTAATGGCGCTGCCATATTACCGCCGATAGGGAATTGCACCCAACCCCGAAGATTGCTTCACTATTCATTTTTTTTATTCTAGCATAACTGAGGAGGTTTTTCAATAATACCTCCCTTAATTTTATAAAAAATTTCAACCGCATAGGAAAAGGGGCGTTGAGCCCGGATATCCCGCTCTAAAAGCGGACTGCCGTTATCAACGCCCCAACAAGCTCTAAGCTTATTATACTCCGAACAACATATCCCCGTACGTGGGCATCGGCCACAACTCGCGGTCAACCATGGTTTCCAGCTTATCGCCGTCTTCCCTCAATACGGCCATTTGCGCAAATACTTTATCCCTGTACAGGCATGCCTGCTCATAGGTATCTCCGTGAGCATTTGAGGCTTTTTCGCAGACCTCCTCGAGAATCTGGATATTCTTCTTGAAAGAGGCGATGACTGCAGAAAGGTCTTTCAGAAGACCGGCCTGGGTGGTTGTGTCCGCATCGACGCCCGTGGCTTTTACGGCATTAATTGAGTTGGCGAGCACGGTGGCGTATTTTATTGAAGCAGGCAAAATCTGGCGCTTTGCAATTTCCAGCATGGCAAGGGCCTCTATATTGATGGTCTTGATGTAGTTTTCAAGCTGTATCTCGTAGCGGGATTCAAGCTCTACTTTGGACAATACCCCGTGCTTTTCCATGATCTTCACATTCTTTTCGGCAATGAGAGCAGGTATGGCATCCACCGTGGAGCGTATATTCGGGAGGCCTCTCTTCTCGGCTTCCAGCACCCACTCTTCGGAGTAGTTGTTGCCGTTGAAAATAACTTTTTTGTGGTTCTTTACTATTTCAACAAGGATTTGCTGCACTTCACCCTCAAAATCTTTCGCTTTTTCAAGCCTGTCTGCAATTTGGCTCAACACATCGGCCACAATGGTGTTTAATATAAAGTTGGGATCAGCAATGGAAGCGGATGAGCCCACCATTCTAAACTCAAATTTATTCCCCGTGAAAGCGAAGGGAGATGTCCTGTTCCTGTCCGTCGTATCCTTGGGCAGTGCGGGCAAGGTGGTGACGCCTATTTTCAGCTCTCCGCCCTGTTTTGAGCACGTGGCTTCGCCGCTCTTTTCAATTTGCTCCAGTATGTCTGTAAGCTGCTCTCCAAGGAAGACGGATACGATGGCAGGAGGCGCCTCATTTGCACCCAAGCGGTGGTCGTTGCCGGGATTGGCTATGGACAGCCTGAGCAGGTCCGCGTAATCGTCCACGGCTTTGATGACGGCGCAGAGGAAGACAAGGAATTGAGCGTTTTCATGAGGCGTGCGGCCGGGGTCCAACAGGTTCTGGCCGTCATTTGTACTCATGGACCAGTTGTTGTGCTTGCCGGATCCGTTTACGCCTGCGAAGGGCTTCTCGTGAAGCAGGCAAACAAGGCCGTGCCTTAATGCAACCTTTCTCATGATCTCCATGGCAAGCTGGTTATTGTCGGTGGCGATGTTGGATGTAGCGAATATAGGGGCGATTTCATGCTGGGCAGGCGCAACCTCATTGTGCTTTGTTTTCGCGGAAACTCCCAGTTTCCACAGCTCATGGTCCAGCTCCTTCATAAAAGCGGATACCCTTTCCTTAAGAGTGCCGAAGTAATGATCTTCCAGCTCCTGGCCTTTGGCAGGCTTTGCGCCGAACAGGGTCCTTCCCGTGTAAATAAGGTCTTTGCGCTTATCATACATTTCTTTGTCAATCAGGAAGTATTCCTGCTCAGGTCCGACGGTGGTTATTACCCTGGTGGCGGTGGTGTTGCCGAAAAGCTTTAATACGCGTACGGCCTGTTTTGACAAAGCTTCCATTGAACGCAGGAGGGGAGTTTTCTTGTCAAGGGCTTCTCCCGTATAGGAGCAGAAGGCCGTAGGTATATAGAGGGTGCTGTCTTTTACAAAGGCAGGCGAAGTACAATCCCAGGCCGTGTAGCCCCTTGCCTCAAATGTGGCTCTTAAGCCGCCGGAAGGGAAAGAAGAGGCATCCGGTTCACCCTTGATCAGTTCCTTCCCTGAAAACTCGGTGATTGCCTTGCCGTCGGAGTTGGGGGATATAAATGAATCGTGCTTTTCCGCCGTGATACCGGTCATAGGCTGAAACCAGTGGGTATAGTGGGTTGCGCCTTTTTCAATAGCCCAATCCTTCATGGCATTTGCCACTACCTCGGCCACTGAGGGGTCAAGCGGAAGACCGTCATCAATGGTCTTCTTTAGAGCTTTATAGGTCACTTTCGGAAGGCGTTCTTTCATGACAGAAGCATTGAAAACATTGGAACCGTAAATATCGCTCAGATTGATTTCTACACAGTTACATTTTGGCATATAAAAGTCCCCTTTCAAAATTTAATTGATAGTACTATTGGTACTTATAAAAATAAAAAGGGCGCATCAAAAACAAATTTGAAACGCCCTTGTTTGTTCTAAATATGATTCGCCACTTTAAACGTCATTGTAAAAAGTTATTTAATTGTATTTTTTATTATATTTATTATTTATAATAGACTGTTTTTACTGAAAATGCAAGATGAATTTCTTAATATTTCAAAAAAAACAGGTTAATATTTTAGTAATTTCCGAAATAATATCCATATCGTTTTGTAGGAATGGCGAAAAAGAAATGACAGAGGAAAAAATAGATTCTGTTGCAGTAATTGAAGGGTGAAAACGGATAAATGCAAAATCATTTTCACCTTCAATATAGTTGAAAATACTGTTTATAATAGTACAATAATTATAATGGAAGATAAACAACCATAGGAAAAGCGGCATCCATTAACAGGATGCACATGAGTGAAAAGTGTCAAAGGAGATCGCTTTGGAAAATATTAATGCTGTTACCGTGACCATAACCGCAATATTTGTCATACCCATTCTAACGGGCTTACTGGAGTCGTTTTCAAGGGAGAGCGTCCAAAATTCCTTTGTGTCTCTCCTGGATAACGTTGAGTTTGTCATCGGCCTTTTATTATCGGTGTACCTCACGAAAAAGATTTTTCATGAGCATGAGGGAGAGCCTTTTAAACAAATATATACTTGGATGCCGGAGGGGATTAAGAATTTCTTTTACGGCAGGGATGTGCTGACATTTCTTATTGTGACACCTGTAATCCTGCTGGCGGTCATTATGGTATTGAGGCTGTTTACAAACCCGTTTTACAGCTTCGTTTTAATCCCTTTGACAAACGGCATCTATTCAGCGGCAGCTTCCATGAACAGTGCCGCAAGGCGGATCGTCGGCGCATTGTGGAAGCTGCCCAAGTCGGTCTTTTTTGTGCTGGTTTTCGGTTTGCTGCTGAATTTTTACACCTATTATTTTTACACGCCGACGCTGTCAAAGTGGATGAACGAGTCCGGCGCTTATCAAATACTATACAAAAATGCGCTTTATCCCATACTTAATTCCAATATTGCGAAGCAAGTGCCCGTCATTGTCAATGACTCCTTTAAAAGGACTTTCGACGGGATTGTCCCCCAGAATGATGGGGAAATGACGGGACAGAGCGGAGAGCCCTACTCGGTAGCTGAACAGTTAAAGAAACAGCTAAGTAAAAGTAACATACGGGTCATTGAGTATTTCAATGGGGTTACCCTTGACGAGGCTGTAAAGTCTTCTCCTGAGATAGACCAAACAGCGGTGAAAATTGTGGGGGACGAAAAGAACAGCTATAAAAAAGCTTACTTGATCTATCAATGGATTACCCGGAATATCCGGTATGATTACGACAAGGCCGCAAGGATCAGCCGCAGCCCTAAAGGCATTGCATCCGGATCGGTTGTCGCCTTTGAGGAGAGGAAAGGGATTTGCTTTGATTACTCAAGCCTTTATGTCTCCATGTGCAGAGCTGTAGGCTTAAAGGTCAGGCTGGTAACCGGATTGGGGTACAGTGGAATTTCATGGGGGGATCATGCGTGGAACCAGGTATATTCCTCTGAAGATGAGAGGTGGGTTAACGTGGATTGTACTTTTGGCATCAATGCCAACTATTTTGACAAGCCGGACTTTGATGTAGACCATAAATATGCGGATATCCAGGGCGAGTGGTGACCTCAGCCCTTTAAATGTACGCTTCACGGGTCAGTTTTTTCGGTGTGTATGCCACGTTCTCAAAGGTGTAGCCCATGATTTGGTGGTCGTGCATGCAGTTGGGCTCAAGGGTGCTTTCGATTTTATGTATATGGCCGTTTTCCGTTTTTATGGGCAGTCCGGTTATGCCCGAGAAATAATGAGTATGGTTGTTATATGAAGACACGCCGTAAAAAAAGTGAAAGTGGACGGCGTTTACGCCAACCATATTTTCGGTATAGCCCATCAGTTTGTGCCTGTGGTTATTTGCAATATCCGACTCAAACCTGTACTTATGGGAATGTGGATTCATAGGGCCTCCTTGATTCGTTTACAATTCTACTATTAAGTTGTGCAAAAATAAAAAATTTATTAAATAAAAATTTTACATTTCAAGCGCTTTACTGCACTCCTTTAATTGAAGGCCATTTGCAGGGTCATTTCGCGAGGCATATTTCATTTCAGGATAAAATTCTCAATATAATTCGCTTTTTAATGAGAAAACTAAGTTTGAATAAGAATAATGAGGAGGTAATTCTATGGGAACGTTTGACGTGTACTTCAAGCAGGAGGGCATTACCGGGGTAAGGAATCCAGGAGTGGCAAATGAAGAGTACTCAACGGAATTGTATGAGAAAGTATTCGACACAAGGAATGTTCCGCCTTTTAATTCTTATTCATCGAACGGAATTCAGATAGAGAAGTACCCGGACAGAATGAGGGTATTCTATGACGGCATTTTGTCACAGAACGGCGCCGATGGCATCTTTGCCTATGTGGGAACGGGAGATAGCAAAAACTGGGGACACACGGCGTGTTACCCTATGCATGTGGCAAAGCAGCAGCGGGGATTTGAGGTTTTGATACCTGCCAAAAGCAACCAGACCATAAACTTAGCTTTTAAAGACAGCGCCGGCCACTGGGACAATAATTCCGGAATGAACTATACTTTTAACAATTCCTTTTACGGGGGCAGCCATTAGGCTGTCTCTTCTTCCACTATTCATCCTTCACGGCAACATTTATCATAAAATAATACAAAAAAAATGCAAATTTTAATAACTGAATACATTGATTTTTAAAAATGTTTATGTTAAATTTAAACATATATATAAGCTAACAATTATATAGTTATAAAGGAGGACATCTATGAGTAAAAAACTGGTTGAAGCAATGGCTGACCTGGACGAGGATTTAGTGCTTGAGGAAGTAAAAGCGTTAGTGGGCCAGAAAGTACCTGCAATGGATATTATTGCCTCTCTTCAGGAAGGTATGGGTATTGTAGGAAAGCGGTTTGAGGAAAAGGAATATTTTCTTTCGGAACTTATCATGTCTGCTGAGATATTCAATGAAGCTTCGAAATTGCTTGGAGATGGCACAGGGGGCGCAGGCAATGCAGGTACATCCAAGTATGGAACTTTCGTAATGGGAACCATCTATGACGACATCCATGACATTGGCAAAAATATTGTTACTACGGTCATGAGCAGCAATGGCTTCAATGTAGTTGACCTTGGCGTTGATGTACCTACGGCGAAATACGTAGAGGCCATTAAACAGTACAAGCCGAAGGTAATCGGAATTTCCTGCCTTTTAACCACCGCATTCGACAACATCAAGGAGTGCATCCAGACACTGGAAAAGGAAGGACTGCGCAAGGACATTAAAATACTTATAGGTGGAGGTCCTGTAGACGAAGCTACCTGTAAATACGTCGGCGCCGACCATGTGTGCAAAAACGCCCAGGAAACAGTTGAATACTCCAAGAAGTATATGGGAATAAATTAATTTCCGGCGGGAAAAATTAGGGTATAAGCTTATTAATAAGTAAAGGAGAAAGAGGCAAATGTTAATTATTGGAGAACTTATCAACACGAGCAGGAAGCCTATACGTGAAGCGGTTGAGAAAAAAGATGCTGAATATATACAAAAAATAGCAAAGGCTCAGGAAGAAGCAGGGGCAACCTATATTGACGTGAACTGTGGAACTCTTTTGGAGCAGGAAATTCCAACCATGGAGTGGCTGGTAGAAATCATAGAACAGGTAACCAAGTTACCGCTGTGTATTGACAGCCCCAACCATCTGGCATTAAAAGCGGGTCTTGCAAAGACAAAAAACGGCAAACCCATGATCAACTCCATTAACGATGAAACCGAAAGAATGAAAACCGTACTTCCTTTGATCAAGGAGTACAATGCAAAGATTGTGGCCCTTTGCGTTGAAGATGCGGGAATGCCTAAAACCAATGCGGACAGGCTCAGAATCGCGGACAGCATTATAACGAAGCTCACGAAAGAGGGCATTCCGCTGGACGATATCTATATAGACCCGTTGATCAAGCCTCTCAGTGCAGGGGAAAAGCACGGGATTGAAGTCCTGGAGGCAGTACAGAAGATTATGGAAAGCTATCCTGGAGTGCACACAACCTGCGGTTTGTCAAACATATCCTACAGCTTGCCTGCAAGAAAGGTATTGAACAAGACTTTCATGATTCAGCTCACCGCCCGTGGAATGGATTCCTTTATTCTTGACCCGACCAACAAGGAAATGAGAGCAGCTTTGGTTGCGGCTACAACGGTCCTTGGCCAGGACAGGTTCTGCAGGAAGTTTATAACCGGATTCAGACAAGGATTATTCGAATAAAATATTTGATTTCTAGTAAAAGGGCTGTCAAAATTGGCAGTCCTTTTGTAGTGGTCATGTTTTGGGTGTGGGGCTGAAAGCCGAGCCCCACTGCAGTTCCCGTGTTCTCCGGAACAGCTCCTTGTCTTTGCGTGTTACCACTATACTGGTCAATCCCTCAGAGGTACACAGCTCAAGGCGTATATGTCCCTTCCTGACCTGAGGATGACGTATTACCCGTCCTTGGGCGGTCCTTCCGCCGGTGCGGGACATGCACACGAAGGAGAATTTCTCGTCCTCATAGGACAGTTCTCCCCCTTTCACTTTTCGATGCAGCCGTGAGCGTGCCACCCGCTGAGCGAAATGGCACCAGTCACTCTCCGGCATGGGGCATGATTTATCGTGAGGACAAGGGGCTATCATTTTAGCACCTGCCGCTGCCAGCTGTTCGCGGGCCTGCTTAATCCGCCAAAATCCTTCAGGTGTCCCGGGTTCAATGACAACCAACGTGTCGCCGGTGCTTTCCCAGAGTTTGCGAATAAAAGCCTGGCTCCTGCTCTCCGGTATTTCGTTCAGAACATAGGATGCAACCACTAAATCGTGCGGAAAAACCTCATCCGTTTCCGCAATGTCAATTTTAATCCATTCTGCCTCCAGCATGGAGGGAACAGAAGAATAGGCACACAGCCGCTTGCCCAGGTTTATCATGGCCTCATCCCGTTCAAGCAGGGTGATGTGCTCCAGGTCCGGCCACAGGGACGCAGCCGCCCACATGGCTGTGCCCGGACCGGCACCCGCGTCCAGAAGCGTTTTCGGATTCCAGCCCGGGGAGCATTCCTTAGCCTGTTTAAGGGCTGAGTATACTGCAGCAAATGTGGCGGGCAGCCGGAATGCGGCATAAGCAGTCACATCCTCCAAAGACCGTAAATATGTGCCTCCATTGAAGGGTACACCTGCACGGTAGTTCTTGGACAGTTGGGCTGCCAATGCGGCAAGCCTAGTGGTCGGATGGGATGTGAGTTCATTTTCTATAGCAGTGTGTAATGGCAGTGGAAGTTCCATGTGAGTTCTCCTTAGTCCTTTAAGCAATTTCTTCTTAAAATGAATAAAAGGCTGGAGAAATTTTCTTCCCCAACCTTTCCCTTGGCATTCGGCTTTTCAGGCCACTATGTCCTGCTTATCCAGATAATCCCACACGGTTTTCTCCAGGGTTTTAAGGTCAGGACCAAAAATGATGGCCGTCATATGAATGGTACAGCTGCTGAGAATGGAATCCTCCCAATCCGCTGTGCCTTTAATGTTTACCCTTTTGCCGGTAGATGCAAGCCACAGGTTCGCACCGTCCTTGCCCTCTACAAACAGCTTGATATGCCCCACAAGATATTTATTTTGAGCAGTCCATTTCTGCAGGCTTTCAACACACGCCGTAAGAGCTGAAGTCAGAGCCTTTCCGCTTGTCTCCTTACTGAATTTCACAGGAATGGAGTGGGAAAAGACCGTGGGTTCTTCCCCGTTAGCAGCGTAGAGATCATCATGGCTGTGGTCATGGCCGCAGTCTTCGGTGTGCTCATGGTGGTGGTCGTGATGTTCATGATGTTCATGGCCGCAGCCGCAGTCCTCACTGTGCTCGTGGTGGCCATTTTCATCACTAAGGCTGTGGGAATCCCTAGGGAAACTATTGTCAAAAGGTTCATAAAAATTACTCACCGAGCTTTGTCACCTCTTTCCATATATCCGAACTAACGCCGGTGTTGCCGGTCACCTTATACTGTTTTGCCCTGGGATTAAGGTCCTTTACGCATTCCTCCACTTTTTGCAGCTCTTCCTCGGTTACCAGGTCCACCTTGTTGATTAAAACGTAATTTCCTTCACTGACCTGTGACTCCACAAGGATGGTGGCCATTTCATGGAGTTCCTCCCAGCGCTCCGAATCCACCACACTGACCGACCTTGTACTTTCAATACCCTTTCCGTATTTGAGCAGAGTGTCGAGAATCCGGCTGGGGTAGGCCAAACCTGTACATTCGATAATAACCCATTTGGGATTGACTTTTTCGGCAATATCGTTCAAACTGCTTGTCAAATCCGCCGTGAGGGTACAACAGATACATCCTGCAAACAGTTCTTTGACATCATACCCCCCAGATTTGAGCACCTTGTCGTCGATGCCTATTTCTCCGATCTCATTTTCAATGATGAGCAGGTTGGTCTTTCCCGGGTCTTCCTGGTCCAGTTCATGGTCAACAATATAATGAGCCAGCGACAGAATCAGGCTTGTTTTACCTGAACCTAAAAATCCGCTAAATATGATGATGTTCATTGGGCATTCCTTCCCTTTACAAATAAATTAAGGTTAACTTATGTCTTACCATATTATTTTTTTGAACAAAAAGGCTTTACTAGGGTTCAAATTCTATAAAGCCTCAATAAATCCATTGTATTATAAATATGTTTTACATTCAAGTTTTTCTTAAATATTGTATGCCGAGAATAGGTCTTCCTGTGGAATTTCTATATGTAGGTCTTGGTAATTGCGTTCATGCGGTATTTTTCTCCGTTGCAGATGATTATGGACCACCCCAGGGGCTGTTCCTGGCCCCCGAATACAAGCTGCTCAATTTGCAGTGCGGGTTTACCTTCTGTTGTACCCAGCTGCTGCGCCAAGTTTTTATCAAGTGGTACGGCTGAAAAAGTAACCTGGTTTCGTATCAGGGCCACTCCGGTATGCCGGGCCACTTCCTTTGGAAAAGCCGCGTAATTTATTTCATTTTCAACCACAGGCTGCCTGCGGTGGTAAATGATATACCTGGTATCCAACGCTACCGGCTCATTCTCGGTGAGGTACAGCTTTTTAATGCGGATGACCTTGCTGTTGGTTTTAAGCTTTAAAACCGAAGCCACGGTGCTGTCGGCGGGAATAATGTCTACCCCCAGCAGTTGAACGCTTGCATTTTCCTGTAAATGGAAGTGACTGTCGGGAAGCTCAAGCATCAATTGATTAAATTTGGGCTGTGCCACAAAGCTTCCCTTGCCTCGGAAGGATTCCACCATGCCCTCATCCACCAGCAGCTTCAGCCCCTGTCTGGCCGTCATTCTGCTGATGCCGTACTGGCTGCACAGCTGGGCTTCGGTAGGGAGCATATCCCCCGGTTTCAGCTTCCCTGAGAAAACCTGTTGTTTTATATCCTCTGCCAGTTTAAAATATATTGGAATAAAAGACTCACTTGTTTTCATTTTAAAGTTCCTCCGGTTTAGTTATAATAATTTGCTATTAGATAAATTATTACATAAATTATTGCATTCTTTTAACTTATATATACGTATATGATAATATATTTGATACCCATTGTCAAACAACTAAAACAACCTACATAAATTAGTTCAATAAAAAATAATTATATACAAAAAAACTGCACATAACTGCAGCCTTTTCGCCCAAAGATACGAATATTGTATAAATGTCCAGGTCGGATTTGTGTATTATACCGCTTTTCCGTAAATATGCTCCAGGGTAATATGCTCGCCGGGGTTTACGGTTACAAACTCTTCGTCCCACGGTCCGGTCAAAAGCTTTTTTAAATACCGGAGGGTCCCCGGGATTACATGGTGTTTGAGGTTCAAGGAATTTGCTATTTCCCGGCTTCTGCGGCAAAATTCGTCCAAGTCGTATGCCCCGGTTTCCACCACCCCCAGCCGCTTATAGTGGGAAAGCAGCATCTGGTAAATCCTTTCGGTTTTTTCCCTACCCAGACGGTTCAGCGATTTCTGGTATTCCACCCAGATGTTCTGTTCGAAATCCAGCCAGCCCTTTGTCAAAAAATAAGTCCCCATTTCCTCCGATAGTTTTCTGCGCTTTTCGGGAGAGCCGAGCAGCAGGGTGATGCAGTCTTCAACCTTGGGGAAAATAATGGTTGCGGAGGAGCTCAATCCCAGCAAAGCGTTTCCACAAAAACCGAAGGCCAGCAGGATCTGATCCACATTGCTTATCTGCTCCAGTTCTTTTTTCAAACGCTTCCTCAATAAATTGGTGTACGTATGAAGCCCCGATTCTATCCATAAAACAGGATAGGTGCACCCCGTCTCCCTGATAGCCATGTTCAATTCATCGGATATGGTATTGCACGCCACGATAACGCTTCTCATGATTTCGACCGCCTTTTATGATATCAGTGCCTTTTTTTTGGTGGTGAGCAGGCTTTGACAGAGCTTAAGCCCTTTGAAGCTGTCGTTGATGTAATAGTCGGCGTGGACAAACTGCCTCACTTCTTCATCCACAAGACCGCTGATAATTATTTTGATTTGCCCTCTCAGCTGGCTTTTTTCAAGGGCTTCGATGGTCAATCTCATGGATTGATGGGATATGGTGAGGAGCCCGGACAGGAACATCAGTTTCGGATTGTATTCTGCAGCTGCCAGTACAAATCTCTCGGGGGAAACGTCAACACCCAGGTCTATAACATTGAATCCCTTGCATCTTAAAAGCTGGACCATGATATTCTTGCCAATATCATGGATATCATTTTTTACCGTACCCACGACGATAGGGCGAGTGGTGACTTGTTTTGCCATGCCGCCTTCCACTTTTAAGAGCTCTATCACAGATATGAATATTTCGGCAGACATCATGAGGTCGGATAGGAAACAGATGCCTTGCTCATACATTTGCAAGACTCTGGACAGACCCTTTTGCACTTGCTCAATTATGTTTAAGGGCTGGATACCGTTTTCTAGGCTGTGCCTGGCCAATGTCAGAACCTTGTCTTCATCCAGGCGAACCATTGCGGCGATCAGTAAGCTCTCGTTCATTTCATATTCCCCCTGTTAAAATAATTTGTTAACACCTTTTAATGCCCTATTCACCTACCTGCGGTATAAAAATTAAAGAGACGACGAAGAGTCAATATTAAAACCCCACCGGCAATTTATGACAGTGAGCGGAAGCTTATGCACGGGGTCAAAACGGACAACACGGGTGCTTTTTTGGACAATACACAACCTCCTGCCAATAATTTAATGACGGTTCTCATTCATGTAGCTCCATATCCTGAACATAATGGGTTACCGACCTCCATAGGCCCGGTGTGAACACATCTTGCATTTACTGTAAAACTGGCAGGTAAAATTATTAACAAAGGATGTCTCATGTTTAGAATATATATGCTGTATCTAAAGAACTATTCATTGAATTTTTGGTAGGCCGCCAACTTTCTTCATTTACAGGTTCCTATCCTTCCTCTATTTGCGTTAAACCCTATAAGCTGTTGTATTAAATATAACACTCGAATATTGTGTATTATCATCAGCTTTATATTATAACGAACAGGATAACATCGAATATTTTCGCATCAATCCGTAAAATAAAGACCATTTCAACAAATGATGATCTCCATTCTTCGCGCTAAAATATTCGAACTAATTTACACCAAAGTTTGGCAATGACAATTTTATTCTGTATTAACTGTATATTAATATATTAATATACTTTTAATATAATTGTCAACATTAGTTGGGGCCAGTTTTACGGCAAAAGCAAGAAATTGGTCGCAAAACACATATTTTATAAACAAATATTTTATAGAGTGGAAAGCTCCAGCTTTTTTTACAGGAAATAATATCATTGGCTTAGGAATATGCAATGTGAGATCGAACAGAAATAAAACCTTAGAATCCGCTGCGGTGTTTAATTCCTATTTAGAGGAAAAATATTGGATATTATTTGCAAAGACTGTTATTATATAGGTAGATCCATTTTTTAACGGATACTACACTTTAAAATTAAAATTTCCAGTTGTTCCAACGCGCCTTAGGACGCTCCTTTCCCAACTGGGTGTTTTAAGAATTAAAGTGTGGCCATCTTTACACCATGACTGTCCGACAACTGTTTATAATAAGCCATGGGAATGGGGTAGGGACATGCAGTTTGACCGCAGCCTTCCTATAAAGGAAAGGATAAAAAAAAGAAGGCTACAGAAAAGAGTTAGGATTATTACGGTGTTCTCTGTTTTGCTTTTGTGCATTGCAGGATTTATTGAATGGGGTATTCCCTGCAATTCCGCACGGGAGGAAGTCAAGGCCACTGAATTGCAGAGGCCTGGCACAAATCCCGGTACAAACCCTGCGGATTTTAACGTTACAGGCGCTAAAGCAAATTATGTGCCCATGGGAGAGGATATTGTCTCTAAAGGCAATAAAACCGATCCATTGAAGACCGACCTGGAAAATTATATAAAAAATTTTAAGGGCCAGTATGGAATCTATTATATGAATCTGAGGGATGGGGAATGTTTTGGAATTAATGACAAAGACGAATATGTGGCGGCCAGCACCGTAAAGATACCTATAGGTTTGCTGCTTTTTAAAATGATGGAAGACGGCACCGCAAATCCTGACGATACCTTGACTTATTTAAAGGAGGATTATGAGGAGGGTACGGGAGAAATCCGGTGGACCGGTAAATTTGGGGAAAAATACAGGATCAGGGAGTTAGCCAAGCTGATGGTTGAGTCCAGCGATAACGTTGCCACAAATATGCTGTTAAGATACATAGGGAGGCAGAATGTGAAGGAGTTCATGAGAAAGTCTGGAGGAAGGGTTGTAAAGGATGACGCAAATGTCTCCTGCCCCTTAGATATGGCTATATACATGAACGATGTGTACAGGTATTGCAATGGCAGTGAACTGGGAAAAGAGCTGATGGGATACTTTGAAAATACCAAATTTAACGACAGGATCCCCAAACTTCTCCCCCCAAACATTCCGGTAGCCCACAAAACAGGAGACCAGGCACAGGTTGCCTGTGATGTGGGTATTGTATTCACCGAAAAACCCTATGTCCTTTCCGTTATGTCCAAAAACATCGATGAAAAACAAGCCGATTTTGTGATAGCAAACATATCAAAAAAGGTATACGATTTTGTAGTTAAAAATAATTAATTCTTACTATTTCCATTTGAATGTGCATCAATTTTATGTTAACTTATTTAGTAACAAACAGAATAGGTTATATCGGATAAATGGGATCCAGGGGGTCATCACACTGAAAAAATATTTCTTATCAGTATTTATTTTTATTTTTTTGACCAATATTTTATTTTCAAGTTTAACTTTTGCGGAATCCATAGACAGCAACCAGGGAGTTGCTGTTGTAGTTAACGGGGAGCGGGTATATACGGACACACCGGCAGAAATCAGAAATGACCGGACCCTGGTGCCGGTGAGGGGCATTTTCGAAAAGATGGGGGCGGACGTGCAGTGGGATGAAAGCACGCAAAAAGTCTCGGTGTCGTACAAAACCAAAACCATAAAACTTCAAATAGGCAATACGACGGCGGTCATAAACAATGTGGCCGCTAAGATGGACGTAGCGCCTGTAATTAGCAACAACAGGACATTGATACCGTTGAGGTTCATATCCGAAAATATCGGAATGCTTGTGCGCTGGGCGCCTGAGACCCGGATGGCTTTTATTACCGATCCTGCCTATGAGGGAGTGCTTCCTGAAAAGACGGTTCTCGGGTTTACCACAAATGATTACAAGGGTGATAATTTTTCCTACAATTCACTTGCTGAAAATTATGGCTCGATAGACAGCATTGCCACATTTTCATACGGGTTTGACGAAAATGGAAATATTCAAATGACCGGAGAGTCCCAGGCCGCTACAGTGGATTTAGCCAATAAAAAAGGAATAAAACCCCTGGTTCTTATCCACAATTATGTGGGAGGGCAGTTTAACAGGGATGTTTCCCACCAGGTGCTGTCGGATAAGGCTAAACGGACAAAATTAATAAATTCCATTCTCGATGTGACCACAAGGGAAGGCTATGAGGGAGTTAACATTGATATAGAAAATGTTTACTGGTACGACCGGCAGAACTATACGGATTTCATTAAAGAGTTAAAACAGCAGATGGCGGCCAGAGGGTACCTCACGACCCTGTCCATACCGGCAAAGGACGGGGACTACGCTACGAACAGCTGGAATGGGGCGTTTGACTATGTGCAATTGGGCCAGTACGCGGATCAAATACTTCTGATGACTTACGATGAGCACTATTTTGGAGGTGAAGCGGGTCCCATAGCGTCACTGCCATGGGTTGAAAGGGTTATGCAGTATGCAAGCCAGACCATTCCTTCCCAGAAAGTACTCCTTGGAATCGGAGGCTACGGCTACGATTGGTCCAGCCAGGGAAGCAGGGCCCTCCCATTCAGTGGTATTGAGGAGCTTCTTGCAAGCAAGAATATAATACCCTCATGGGATGCAGCGTCTAAATCCCCGTATTTTACTTATTACCAGGACGGAATCAGGCATGAGGTGTGGTATGAAAATGCGCAAAGCATATCCATCAAGACAGACCTGGTAATCAAATACGGGCTGGGAGGAATAGGCCTCTGGAAATTGGGGTATGACAACAGTGAGTTGTGGGATGTCATCAATGAAAAAATAGGCTAACCAGGCAAAAGGGAAGAAGACAAGGGGGACGGTTCTCCTGTCTGACCCAGTCAGACAGGAGAACCGTCCCCCTTGTCTAAAAAATAAATAGAAACATTGACCAAACATATGTTTGATTTTTTTACTCTGTATGGTATAATGAACAGGTGGAAATATTCGGGGGAGAACAGGAGGTCTGTTCTCTGCCTATGAGTTGAGAAAAATTAATTTTGAGGTAATCTTTTTATGGGAGAGTTTAAGATACGATCGGAATATAAACCTTGCGGAGACCAACCCAAGGCGATTGAAGAATTGAGCAGGGGAATTCTGCGCGGGTATAAGCACCAGACCCTTTTGGGGGTGACAGGTTCGGGCAAGACCTTCACCATGGCCAACGTAATTGAGAGGGTTCAAAAACCCACGCTGGTCATTGCTCACAACAAGACCCTTGCCGCACAGCTTTGCAGCGAGTTTAAAGAGTTCTTTCCGGATAACGCCGTAGAGTACTTTGTGAGTTATTATGACTATTACCAGCCGGAAGCCTATATTCCCTCTACAGACACTTATATCGAAAAAGATGCTTCTATAAACGACGAAATAGATAAACTGAGACACTCGGCCACAGCTGCCTTATTTGAGAGGCGAGACGTCATCATCGTAGCCAGTGTTTCCTGCATATACGGCCTGGGAGATCCGGAGGACTATACCGACCTGATGATATCCTTAAGGCCGGGAATGCAAAAGGACAGGGACGAGGTAATACGTAAGCTGGTTGATATACAATACGAAAGAAATGAAATTGACTTCAAGCGCGGAAAATTCAGAGTAAGAGGGGATGTACTGGAGGTGTTCCCTGCAAGCTCCTCTGAAAAGGTGCTTCGAATCGAGTTCTTCGGGGACGAAGTGGAAAGGATTACGGAGGTGGATTCACTGACGGGGGAAATTACGGGAGTAAGGTCCCATATTGCCATATTTCCGGCTTCCCACTATGCTACCACAAGGGTTAAAATGGAAAGAGCGCTGGCAACCATAGAGGTGGAACTGGAGGAACGCTTAAAGGAATTGAAAAGCCAGGGAAAGCTTTTGGAGGCGCAAAGACTTGAGCAGAGGACCCGGTATGACCTGGAAATGCTGCAGGAGGTGGGTTTTTGCCAGGGAATAGAAAACTACTCCAGGCATATCAGCGGCAGGGAACCGGGGAGTGCTCCCTTTACTCTCATAGACTATTTCCCCAATGATTTTCTCATGATTATCGATGAATCCCATGTCACTGTTCCCCAGATAGGCGGCATGTATAACGGGGACAGGGCAAGGAAGGAGTCCCTGGTGGAGTACGGATTCAGGCTCCCTTCGGCTTTTGACAACAGGCCTTTGAGTTTCCAGGAATTTGAGCAAAAGGTTAACCAGGTCATCTATGTCAGTGCTACACCGGCGCAGTATGAGAGAGATCACTCGGTACAGATTGTGGAGCAGATCATAAGACCCACGGGATTGATTGATCCCGAAATTGTTGTCAAACCGGTAAAAGGCCAGATTGATGACCTTATCGGGGAAATAAGCGGGAGAATAAAAAAGAGTCAAAGGGTATTGGTGACAACACTGACCAAGAAGATGGCCGAAGACTTGACGGAGTATTTGAAGGAGCTGGACTTTAAGGTCAAATACCTCCACTCGGATGTTGAAACCCTTGAACGTATGGAAATCATAAGGGATTTGAGGCTTGGCGTATTTGATGTGCTGGTGGGGATAAACCTTTTAAGGGAGGGGCTGGACCTGCCCGAGGTATCGCTGGTGGCCATACTGGATGCGGACAAGGAGGGGTTTCTCCGCTCCGAGACATCGCTGATACAGACCATAGGCAGGGCAGCCAGGAATGTGGAAGGAAAGGTTGTCATGTATGCCGACACAATCACCGAATCCATGCGCAGGGCCATAAGCGAGACCAACCGCAGGAGAAAAATACAGATGGAGTATAACAGGGAACATGGAATAACGCCAAGGACCGTAGAAAAAGGCGTCAGGGACGTCATTGAGGCTACCAGGGTTGCCGAAGAGGATGTCAAGTACTATACCCATAAAGAGGAAATGGACCGGGAGGAAATGCAGAAGCTGGTCGACAGGTTGACCAAGGAGATGAAGAATGCGGCAGCCGACCTGCAGTTTGAGAGAGCTGCCGAATTGAGGGACAAGATAGTTGAATTAAAAAAGAAAATACACGTGGATTGATAACGAACATTTATGGAGTGAATAACGGAAATGAGAGACAATATTTTGGTTAAAGGGGCCAGAGAACACAATTTAAAGAATATAGACATAGAGATACCCAGAAATAAATTTATAGTGATCACGGGCTTAAGCGGCTCAGGGAAATCTTCTCTTGCATTTGACACCATTTACGCGGAAGGGCAAAGGCGTTACATGGAATCCATTTCTTCATACGCCAGGCAGTTTTTAGGCCAGATGGAGAAGCCTGAGGTTGATTACATAGACGGGCTGTCGCCCGCAATATCCATAGACCAGAAGACCACCAGCAAAAATCCGAGATCTACGGTAGGGACGGTAACCGAAATCTATGATTATCTGCGGCTGCTTTATGCAAGGATAGGCATTCCCCACTGTCCTAACTGCGGAAAGGAAATTTCACAGCAGACGGTGGACCAGATGGTGGATAAAATCCTGGAGCTTGAGGAGGGTACAAGGATACAGCTGCTTGCTCCGGTGGTCAGAGGGAGAAAGGGAGAATACCATAAGCTTATTGAAGATGCCAAAAAAAGCGGGTATATCCGTGTCCGGGTGGATGGGGAAGTGAAGGAAATTGGGGATCCCATTGACCTTGACAAGAACAAAAAGCATACCATTGAAATTGTGGTGGACAGGCTGGTTGTAAAACCGAATATCCATAAGAGGCTGGCGGATTCCCTGGAAACCGTCCTTCGGTTGAGCGGCGGTATTGCCGTAGTCGATGTGGTGGGAAAGGAAGAAATCATGTTCAGCCAGAATTTCGCCTGCAGCGACTGCGGAATCAGCATAGAAGAACTGGAGCCGAGGATGTTTTCCTTCAACAATCCCTTTGGCGCCTGTTCCGTTTGCAGCGGTCTCGGTTATCTCCAGAAGATGGACCCTGACCTGGTGATACCCGACCGCTCAAAATCCCTGGCAGAAGGCGCCATCCATGTGGCGGGATGGAACACCGACAGCCAGGACAGCTATAGCCGGATGTACATTAACGCCCTTGCCAAGCACTACAACTTCAGCCTGGATACACCTGTGAACCAGCTTCCATCCCACATACAGGACATCCTTTTATATGGAACGAAGGGGGAGAAGATCAGGGTTGCTTATGACAGGGAGTATGGAAGCGGGTCCTTTATGTCCGCTTTTGAAGGGATTATTAACATCATGGAAAGACGGTATAAGGAAACCCAATCCGAAAGTATGAAGCAGTACTATGAAGAGTACATGAGCAGAACCCCATGCCCTGAATGCAGGGGTGCGAGATTGAGAAAAGAAAGCCTTGCCGTTACCGTAGGAGGTAAAAATATCTATGAAATAAGCGGCATGTCGGTTGCAGACCTCAAGAATTTTTTCCTTAACATAGAACTGGGGGAGCGCCATAAGCTGATTGCGCACCAGATACTCAAGGAAATAAACGCACGGGTGGGATTCCTTGTGGATGTGGGGCTGGACTACCTTACGCTGTCCAGAGCATCGGGGACCCTCTCGGGAGGCGAGGCACAGAGGATAAGGCTGGCTACCCAGATCGGCTCGGGACTTATGGGGGTGCTGTATATCCTGGATGAGCCCAGCATCGGGCTGCACCAGAGAGATAACGAAAAGCTTTTAAAGACTTTGAAAAGGCTGAGGGATTTGGGAAATACCCTGATTGTGGTAGAGCATGATGAAGATACCATGTATGCCGCGGACTACATCATCGATATGGGACCGGGAGCGGGAGATCACGGGGGAAAGGTGATTGCCCAGGGAACGGTGGATGCCATTAAAAAAAATCCCGAATCCATCACAGGCATGTATTTAAGTGGAAGAAAGCGCATAGAAATTCCAAGGAAGAGGCGTGAGCCCAACGGGAAATGGATTGAGGTGGTAGGCGCAAGGGAGAACAATCTTAAGAATATCAACGTGCGTATTCCCCTGGGGGTGTTTACCTGTATCACGGGAGTTTCGGGGTCGGGCAAAAGCTCTCTGGTCAACGAGATATTATACAAAAAGCTGGCTCTTGAACTGAACAGGGCTAAAACAAAGCCCGGCGAGCATGACTGTATTAAAGGGCTTGAATACCTTGACAAAGTGATCAATATAGACCAGTCGCCTATCGGAAGGACCCCCCGCTCCAATCCTGCTACGTATACGGGGGTATTCGACCTTATCCGGGAGGTCTATGCAAATACGACGGAAGCTAAAATGAGAGGTTATAAATCCGGACGTTTCAGTTTTAATGTAAAAGGCGGTCGGTGCGAAGCCTGCGGCGGCGACGGAATAATAAAGATTGAGATGCACTTCCTGCCCGACATCTATGTGCCCTGTGAGGTCTGCAAAGGGAAGAGGTACAACAGGGAAACGCTGGAGGTGAAGTATAAGGGGAGAAGTATTGCCGACGTTCTTGATATGACGGTGGAGGATGCTCTTGAGTTCTTTAAAAATATACCGAGAATACAGAACAAGATGCAAACCCTTTATGATGTGGGGCTTGGCTATATAAAAGTGGGGCAGCCCTCTACAACCCTTTCCGGCGGTGAGGCGCAGAGGGTTAAACTGGCCACCGAGCTTTCAAAGAGGAGCACCGGCAAAACCTTATATATTCTGGATGAACCCACCACAGGCCTTCACGTGGCCGATGTGCACAAGCTCATTGAAATACTCCAGCGGCTTACGGATGCAGGAAATAGTATTGTTGTCATAGAGCACAACCTGGATGTCATAAAGACATGCGATTATATTATAGACCTTGGCCCCGAAGGGGGACATAAGGGCGGATATATTGTGGCAGAGGGCAGTCCCGAGGAAATAGCGGAGTTTGAACAATCGCACACCGGCCGGTTTTTAAAGAAAATACTGAAAAAATAGAAGGCTTTGCGGCTTTCTTCCATAGTGCGATGTCTGTATATACGGGCGGTCATTGCATTCAGAAAAACCTTTGCCGCTTCCGCCAGCAATAGCTACATGGACTATTCTACAGGTATCTTCATTTAGACCGAGTTAAATTTATTATTTAATACGGATGCATTTGTAGCAGGCCCGGTGGATATTAGACCTGGAGTATATTGTATGCTATACTGATATAAACAGATGTAGTGTGGAGCAGAATATAATTTTCGGGACATTTTAAATACACCGGTATATATTGAAATATATTATATTAATAAGAGGAAGTAAATTATTCAAGACGGATATGCAGTATCGGATGGGAGTGATTGAGTGATGATGTGCTCTATTTGTAAGGAAAATGTAGCTGTAGTTTTTATAACCAAGATCATAGATGGAAAGCAAACACAGGAAGGATTGTGCCTGTCCTGTGCCAAAAAGCAGGGAATACAGCCTATAAACCAGCTTCTCGAGCAGACGGGAATATCGGAAGAGGAAATTGACAATATAAATAAACAGGTAGGGGATTTATTCGAAAACATCGATATGAGCGGCGTCAACAGTGCTCCTGGCGATCAGGGACCTATTAGTCCCGGCAACCCGTTTTTCAATTTTATCAATAAGGCTTTTTCAAAGAATGAGGACACCGGCGATAACTCCAAGGATTTTCTGAAAGAGGCCCAGGAGGATAAGGATAAGGAGGGCAAGAACAGTACCCGTACAAAAACCCAGGAAAAAAAGAATGTAAAGAAAAAGAAATTCCTGGATATGTATGGCACCAACCTGACCGACAGGGCCAAGGAAGGAAAACTGGACAAGGTCATCGGAAGACACAGGGAAATTGACCGTGTAATACAGATTTTAAACAGGAGGACAAAGAACAACCCTGTTTTAATCGGTGAACCTGGTGTGGGAAAAACTGCCATTGCGGAAGGCCTGGCGGTAAGAATTACTGAAAGGCAGGTGCCGGCCAAGCTTTTCAATGCCGAGGTCTATCTGCTGGATATGGCGGGACTGGTCGCAGGCACCCAATTCAGGGGGCAGTTTGAGAGCCGCATGAAGGGTGTGATTGAGGAGGCAAAGTCTCTGGGAAATATTATACTGGTCATCGACGAGCTCCACAATATCATGGGAGCCGGCGAGGCTGAAGGTGCAATGAATGCGGCCAATATTTTAAAGCCCGCATTGTCCAGAGGTGAAATACAGGTTATTGGTGCGACTACACTGAATGAGTACAGGAAGAACATAGAGAAGGATGCGGCGCTGGAAAGAAGGTTTCAGCCCGTCCTGGTTGAAGAACCGTCGGTGGAGGAGACCATAGAGATTTTAAGGGGTATAAAGCACTATTACGAGGATTACCATAAGGTTAAGATATCTGAAGAAGTTTTAAAAGCGGCGGTCATCTTTTCTGAAAGGTATATTACAGACCGGTTTTTACCTGACAAGGCTATTGATATCATCGATGAGGCCGGTTCCAGGGCCAACCTTAAAAACGTGGGACTGGTGGAGCTGGAAGCTCTCAAGGACGAACTCAAGAAGGTCCAGGAGGAAAAGGAAAATGCCGTTTCAGCCGATTCCATCGAGGATTACCAGAAGGCAGCAGACCTGAAGGTCCGGGAATGCAAGCTGATGGAAAAGATAAGGGATATTGAGGCCAAAAACAAGGATGTTGAAATTACGGTGGAAGATGTGGCCTTTGTCATAGAGTCCTGGACCAAAATTCCGGTGCAAAGGCTTACCGAAATCGAGACCGAAAAACTGCTTAACCTTGAAGAGAGGCTTCATAAGAGGGTCATAGGGCAAAATGAAGCGGTGAAAAGCGTTTCAAAGGCTATACGGCGCAACAGGGCAGGCTTCAGAAAAAAGAAAAAGCCGTCTTCCTTTATATTTATAGGACCTACGGGTGTGGGCAAGACGGAACTGGTAAGAGCACTGGCCTGTGAACTGTTTGAGAGCGAGGAAGCCCTTATAAGGCTGGATATGTCCGAATATATGGAAAAGCACACGGTGTCAAAGCTTATTGGGGCACCTCCGGGTTATATAGGCTATGACGACGGGGGACAGCTGACCGAAAAAATCAGGCGGAGGCCCTATTCCGTCATACTCCTGGATGAGATTGAAAAGGCCCACCCGGATATATTCAACATGCTGCTGCAAATTCTTGAAGACGGAAGGCTGACGGACAGCCACGGCAGGACCGTCAATTTTGAGAATACGGTGATCATCATGACGTCCAATGCGGGCACCAATTTTAAATCCAATGGTATAGGCTTTTCAAACGACGGTTATAAAACGCTTCATAATAAAGTCACCGAGGTTTTGAAGGAAACCTTCAGGCCCGAATTCCTGAACAGGATCGACGAGATCATCCTGTTCACCGAGTTAAGCAGGGAGGAGCTGAAGCAAATCATAGACCTTATGCTGAAGGAGGTCAGGGCGGATGTGGAGGCCAAGGGAATGACCCTAACAGTGACCGAAGCGGCAAAGGAATTCCTGCTGGAAAAGGGCTATGATGCCAAGTATGGCGCAAGGCCGCTGAGAAGGACCATCCAGAAATACATTGAGGATGAGCTGTCTGAGCTGTACCTGAAAGGCGGCATCAAGCCGGGGCATAATGTGACGGTGAACTGCGAAGAAGGGAATATGGTAATAAAATAGAAGCAATACGTAACCAGAGGAGCTGCGGTTCCCCTGGTTTATGCCGGAAGCTGGATGATAAACTCGGTTCCTTTCCCCAGCTCGCTGCTGACCTTGATATCCCCGTTGTATAGGTTTACAATGTGCTTTACGATGGAGAGGCCCAGGCCGGTTCCTCCCATGCTCCTGGACCTGCCCTTGTCGACCCTGTAGAAGCGTTCAAAAATCCTGGGGAGATGTTCGGGGGCTATCCCTATGCCGGTGTCTTTTACGGATATGCTCACCTTGCCTTCCCCTTTAAAAGCCTTTATGGTTACGCTGCCGTTCTCGGTATTATACTTTATGCCGTTGTCAATGAGGTTGATGAACATCTGCTTTATGCGGTCCCTGTTTGCGTTGATTTCAATACTTCCGTCACTTTCATCAATAAGCCGGACCCCCTTTTTCTCCGCAACGCCCTCCAGGATGGATATGGTCTCCGCAATGATGGATTTTAAATTATAGGTCCCAATGTTGGAGTCTTTTTGCTTCGATTCAATCTCAGAGAGCTGCAGTATATCGTTAATCAGCATATACAGCCTTTCCGCCTCAATATCTATGATTTCAAGGAATTTTTCAGACACTTCCCTGTCATGGATGGCTCCGCTCCTTAAAGTCTCTATAAAACCGCGGATGGATGTCAGCGGCGTTTTTAATTCATGGGTTACATTGGAAACGAACTCGGTTCTTATCTGCTCAAGCTTCCTTATATTGGTAATATCCTGGATTACGGCTATGCCCCCAGAATTAAGATTCGACGCGCTGTTTGACTTGATAGGGCTGGTGTAAATCCTCAGCACCCTGTTTTTCGGAGAGCTCACGGTGATTTCCTTTAAAAGGGAGGCGTTCCCCTCTACTGTTTCCTTTAGGAAGCGGTTTATCTGGTGGTTTCTCACAAGCTCCAGAATGTTGATGCCCACGGTGCCGGGGCCGTGCTTTATACCGAAGATTTCAGCTGCGATGGAATTGATGAGCAGGGTTTTGTAGCTGTTATCCACGGCGATAATTCCACTGGTCATGCTGTTTATGATGGAATCAAACTTAATATTTTTATCCGTCATTTCTGATACAATTTTTTCCAGACGAGATGCCATATTATTAAAAGAGTCGGCCAGCTGGCCCAGTTCATCCTTGGATTTTACATTCACCCTTTTAGAATAGTTGCCCAGTGAAATCTCCCGCGAAACATGGATCAATTCATTAATGGGTTTTGTAATGTCTGAGGAGAATTTCAGCGCCAGCAGTACGGTCAGCATGAACCCGGCAAGAATGCCGATTACAGTGTAGTTCCAAATTTCCTGCCCGATTTTTTGCAGCTGCATCAAAGGCATGGCCACCCTTATGATCACCCGGGCCGATTCCATGGGAAGGGCCACATAGAGATATTGTACGTTCAAGGTTTTACTGGTTCGGATGTCCTTTCCCACCTTGCCCTGTAAAGCCTCCTGGATTTCCTTGCGCGTCAGGTGGTTTTCCATGCTCTGATAGCTGGTTTCGGACTCACCCAGCACTTTTCCGTCGAAATCGATAAATGTAACCCTTGAATACTCTTTGCCGGCAGCAGTACCGGCGGAGGAAGACTGGTTTAACACCTTTGCGTATTTTGAGGCCGCATCGTTGAAGTCCACCTTTTTGCCTTGGGACAGGTCTTCGGCGATTTGATGCTGGATCATCCTTGCGGTGTTTTCCAGCTTTTCATTGACTTCCTGCTTATAAAATTTTTGCGCCAGCTGTGAGGTAAAATAGCCGGTGATGGAAATACCTATGATCACCAACAGGATGTAGTGTAAAAAAATTTTTCTCCTCATGTTGAAAGTTTAACCTCCAAGGGATACCCCATAAGGTCTGGCGGCAGATTATTTTGATATCTTATCGTTAAACTTGTATCCTATTCCTCTGATGGTTTCTATATATGCGGGGTTGCCGTCATCCTCCTCGATTTTTTGCCTCAGATACCTTATGTGGACATCCACAGTTCTTGTTTCTCCATAGTAATCGAAGCCCCAGATTTTTTCAAGCAGCATTTCCCTTGAAAGTACCTTGCCTTTGTTTAAAATCAGGAGCTTGAGCAGCTCAAACTCCTTCAAGGGCATTTCAATGAGTTTGTCTCCCTTGTAGACCTCACGTCTGGAGCAGTCTATGGTGATATCGTCAAATTTGATTATTTCCGATTCCACCGCTGTAGCGGTATTGACCCTCCTGAAGATGGCTTTCACCCGCGCCATTAATTCACGGACGCTGAAGGGCTTGGTGATGTAATCGTCAGCTCCCAGCTCCAGGCCTAGCACCTTGTCGAACTCCTCGCTTTTTGCCGTCAGCATGATGATGGGGATATTCCTGGTCCGCGCATTCTCCCGTAGCTGGCGGCAAACTTCCAGGCCATCCATTCCGGGCAGCATGATATCCAGAATAAACAGGTCGGGGATGGAGTTTTTACATTCATTTAAAAGGCTTTCGCCGCTTTCAAACGTCAAGACCCTGTAGCCGCCGGACTCAAGGTTGTATTTTATCAACTGCTGGATGTGTATCTCATCCTCCACGGTGTAAATTAACTCTTTGGACATAATTGATTCCCTCCCAATAAGTATGGGGCAGAACAGGCTGTCGGTAAAAGGTATCTGTAGAATACTTTACACCATATTCAATCCCTTTGGAAGGCTATTTCTTATTGTCGTCCACAAAGGGATTGTTCACCCTGTCATCTTTGTACACATGCCTGGCAAGGTGGTCGTGTTCGCCCGTAACATTGTAAACAACCCACTCGCAGATATTGGTGGCATGGTCCCCCATTCTTTCAAGATATTTTGCGATAAACATGAAATTAATGACCTGTTCGGTAGCCTGGGGGTCGTTTTTTACTATATTGATCAGCTCAAGCACGATTTTTGAAAACAAGTCGTCCACGGCGTCGTCGCTGTCGCAGACCTCCCGGGCAAGAGCGATATCCTGCTTTACATAGGCGTCAATAGACTTTTTCACCATTTGCTTTGCCAATTCCGCCATCCTGGGTATGTCGATGAGGGGCTTTATATATTTCTCATTGGCCATTCCGATGGTAATTTCCGCGATATCCGCCGAATGGTCCGCGATCCGCTCCATATCGGTAATAATTTTCAGGGCGGTGCTGATGGTCCTTAAATCCTTGGCGAGAGGCTGCTGTCTGGCGATAAGGTTCAAACACTTTTTTTCTATTCTCTTTTCCATTTCATCAATAATATCTTCATTGCGGAAGATATCCCTGGCCAGCTCCACATCCTGGTTTTTCAGCGCAGCAATGGTGTTGTCGATGGATTCTTCAACCATGCTTCCCATTTTTATAAGCTCAAAATGCAGGTCTTCAAGCTCTTTATCAAAATAATGCCTTGTAACCATAGATTTCACTCCGTATCTTATAAGTTTTTATGGTTTAGAGTTTATTGTTTAACGTTTATAAAGAATGCACTCCTTTTATTTTAAGCATTAAACGTTAAACCGCCTTTACAGCCGTTAAACTGCTTTGAACAACTGTTACCCAAATCTTCCCGTGATATAATCCTCGGTCCTCTTGTCGGACGGTTTGCTGAATATGGTTTCGGTCAGGCCATATTCAACAACTTCGCCGTGCAGGAAGAAGGCGGTCATATCGGATATACGCCCGGCCTGCTGCATGTTGTGCGTAACGATGATGATGGTGTAGTTTTTCTTAAGGTCATCAATCAGGTCCTCTATCTTCAGTGTGGATATGGGGTCCAGGGCAGAGGTGGGCTCATCCATGAGAACAACCTCGGGTTCCACGGCCAGAACCCTTGCGATGCACAGCCTCTGCTGCTGCCCGCCGGACAACCCCAAGGCGCTCTGCTTCAGGCGGCCTTTTACTTCATCCCACAGGGCGGCATTTTCCAGGCTTTTTTGCACCAGTTCGTCCAGCCTGGATTTGGATTTTATCCCATGAATCCGCGGGCCATAGGCGATATTGTCATACACCGACATGGGAAAGGGGTTGGGCTTTTGAAAAACCATCCCTATTCGTTTTCTTAAATCCACTATATCATACTGCTCATACACATTCAAATTGTCGAAATAGACTCCACCGGTTATTTTAACATTGGGTATCAAATCATTCATCCGGTTTAAGGTCTTGAGGAATGTGGATTTACCGCAGCCTGAGGGGCCGATCAAAGCAGTGACCTTTTTCTCCCCGATGCTGATGGAGATGTTCTTTAGAGCATGCAGCTCCCCGTAGTACAAGTTTAAATCCGATGTATAGATTTTTTTCTCATTATTATCCATATCTGCCTGACCTCTAATTATTGTCTTTTTATTAAAATTGCTATGACTAATGTACAAGAGAATATTAACAACCCCATATTAATACCGGGTTAATAAAATGTTAACTTGCGGTTAACATTTTCAGCGGTCCTCAGAGTTAACAACAAATTAACATGTCATTAATCAGCAATTAAATTTGTATCTGTACTATTTTGTCAGTGTTAAAATTATATTTTCATTAGGAGGGTCATTAAAAATGAAAAAATTAGGAAGGGTAAGGTCTATTGCCGTTGTAACGGCGTTAATCTTTACGATGGCTACAATATTGGCTGCCTGTGGAGGAACGAATGGGAACAATGCGCCGTCACAGCAAACCAATTCGACAGCGGCACAGGGGACGACAAAGCCAGACAATACCAGCACCAGTGGGGTCTCAGGATCGGCAATGGCCGTGGGGTCATCCGCACTTCAGCCGTTAGCTGAAAAAGCGGCACAGATGTTTATGGAGAAAAACAAGGATGCCAGGATACAGGTACAGGGCGGCGGAAGCGGAACCGGTCTGACCCAGGTATCGTCCGGTGGAGCGGATATCGGAAATTCGGACCTGTTTGCGGAGGAAAAACTGCCTGCAGACCAGGCTAAGCTGTTAGTGGACCATAAGGTTTGCGTGGTGGGTTTTGCTACGGTTGTAAATCCCAAAGTAAAAGTGGACAATCTTACAAAGAAACAGTTAATAGATATTTTTACCGGCAAAATAACAAACTGGAAGGATGTGGGTGGGGATGACATGAAAATTGTCATAATCAACAGGCCCAGTTCGTCGGGTACAAGGGCGACATTTAAGAAATACGCCCTGGATGGAGCGGAAGAGGCCCAGGGAAAGGCGCTGACCGAGGACCAGTCCGGCACCGTAAGAAAAGCAGTGGCAGAGACGGAAGGGGCCATTTCTTACCTTGCGTTCTCCTATATCGACAGCACTGTAAAACCACTTAAATATGAAAACATCGAGCCTACGGCAGATAATGTCAAGAGCGGCCAATATCCCCTCTGGTCCTATGAGCATATGTATACTAAAGGGGAAGCCCAGGGTGTCGTAAAAGCTTTCCTGGATTTCATCATGAGCGATGAATTCAAGACCACAATTACAGAATTAGGCTATATACCCAATTCGGAGATGAAAGTATCAAGAGATAAATAAAACAGCCGAATGACTTCTCCATGGCCGGTTCTGGTTGACCTTATCAATCAGTTCCGGTTTATTCTGTAATCACTTCATCTGAGTATATAGGGGTTGAAATGATATGCTGAGAGGGCAAAATAAAAAAATGAGCTTTAATTCCATTAAAAATGAATTTGCCGGCAGATCAATGGTTACTTTTTTTGGTGCGTTTTTAATCCTATTAACCCTTTGCCTTGTGTTTTTTATTGCGTCCAAAGGACTGGCCACATTTTACCATAGCCACCTGTCTCCCTTGGAATTTTTGTTTAGCACCCAGTGGAAGCCGGACAGGGAAATAGGGGAGGGGGGGCCCGCCGTCGGGGCGGCCGTATTTATCATCGGGTCGGTTCTTGTATCGTCCGTGGCCCTTTTGATAAGCACTCCCTTTAGTGTGGCGCTGGCAATCTTTATGACCGAAATTTCTCCCGGGCTGGGGAGAAAACTTTTACAGCCCACCATTGAGGTGTTCGTCGGGATTCCCTCGGTAGTATACGGCTGGATAGGACTGAGCGTGCTGGTGCCTTTTATAAGGCAGAGCTTTGGAGGCCTGGGGTTCAGCTGGATTGCCGGTTCCTTGGTCCTGTCCATTATGATTCTCCCGACCATTGCCAGTGTATCCGCCGATGCCTTAAGGGCCATTCCCGGCGACTACAGGGAGGCTTCCTATGCTTTGGGAGCCACACGCTGGCAGACCATAAGAAGGGTGGTATTGCCTGCCGCTGCGCCCGGAGTATTGACAGGGGTCGTGCTTGGACTTGCCCGTGCCTTCGGCGAAGCCCTTGCCGTTCAAATGGTTTTGGGAAACACCCTCCGCATTCCCCGTTCCCTTTTTGATTCCACGGTCAATATGACCAGCATAATTACTATGGATATGGGAAATACGGTTATGGGAACGGCGTGGAACAATGCGCTGTGGTCAATGGCCCTTCTGCTGCTGATCCTGTCCTTCATTTTTATTCTGGCCATTCATAAAATCGGGAAAAGGAGGAGCTCGGTAAAATGAAGATAAAATCCAGGACAACGGATAAAGCCGCAACAGCATTTTTTTACATGGTGGCAGGCGCCTTTGTTTTCCTGCTGCTGCTGTTTGTGGGCTACATCCTCTATCACGGCAGAGAAAGGCTGAATTTACATTTTATTTTCTCGGCCCCTACCTTCATGAAGCCCGGCGGGGGAATCGGGCCTCAACTGTTTAATTCCCTCTATCTTGTGGTTCTATCCATGCTGATTACCGTCCCCATAGGACTGTCGGCGGGCATCTATATGGCGGAATACGCGAAGCCCAGCCCCTTGACCAGAGGAATCCGGTTTTGCATTGAAACCCTTGCCTCCCTTCCTTCCATAGTCATCGGTTTATTCGGGCTGCTGGTATTCGTCAATGCCACAGGATGGGGATATACCCTTATGTCGGGCGCCCTGGCCGTAGCTGTGTTGAACCTGCCTGTCATAACCACAATCAGCGAAGACGCCATCAGAAATGTGCCTTCATCCATCAAGGAAGCCAGCCTGGCCCTTGGAGCCACCCATTGGCAGACCATATGCCGGGTTATTATTCCTTCGGCGCTGCCCGCTTTGATCACAGGACTCATCATGACCGCGGGGAGGGTATTCGGCGAGGCTGCCGCCCTGCTGTATACAGCGGGTATGAGCAGCCCTGCCCTGGACTTCAGCGATTTAAATCCTTTCAGCTACAAGTCGCCTTTAAACCCGTTCAGGCCGGCGGAGACACTGGCGGTTTACATTTGGAAAGTGAATTCGGAAGGGATTGCTCCGGATTCAAGGCAGATTGCGGACGGTGCATCGGCTATCCTCATAATAGCCGTATTTATTTTTAATATTGTTTCAAGATTTCTCGGCAGATATTTAAACACTAAATTTTCCGGAACCACGAAATGAAATGCTCAGGTGATCTACGGCAGAATTCAGTTCCAGAGCGGGGGACAACCGTCAGGGATGCGCATTTTTAACACCTCCTAAAAGAAGTAGAAATTTGGAATGTTTAAAAGCACCGGGTGATATAGAATAAATGGCACAGGGTGCATTGTCCACAGGAACAAAGGGGAAGTGAAGCCAATATTATTGTATATTAAGAAATATGTTTTTCAGGTGGGTAGAAGCAATGGGTGAAACTTCCAGGACACTTAAAATGTATGAGTACGACAGGGAAAAGGCTGTTGAGTATGCCCATACATGGGCCTATAAAAGGAATCCGGTATTTCTGGATTTTGAAAACTTTGGGGGGGATTGCACTAATTTTGCGTCACAAGTGATATTCGCAGGCAGCGGTGTAATGAACTATACCCCAATTTATGGATGGTATTATATAGACGCCAATAATAGAGCCCCTGCGTGGACAGGAGTGGACTACCTGTATAACTTTCTCGTCAATAACAGGGGCTCCGGTCCTTTTGCGGAAAAAACGGGAATCAGAAATATAAAGCCGGGAGACATCCTTCAACTGTCCTTCAATGGCGGGAATCATTACAACCATTCGCCGGTAATAATCCAAACAGGTTATCCTCCAGACATTGATAACATACTAGTGGCTACCCATACCGATGACCAGGACAATTACCCCTTATCAGGATATCAGTGGAAGGAAATCCGGTTCATCCACATCATAGGAGTGAGAAAAAGCTAAAGCTGAAGCCTATAGCAGGGGGCTAGCCCCTGCTATATTCCAGTTCTTGGGATTCCTTTACAATCTGCTTTAACTCCTCCTGCTCCTTGAAGGAAAGGACATTGGAGAGGTCAAGCAGCAGCACGATCCTTTCCCCTATTTTGGCAACACCGCTCAAATACCTTTTATTTAAGCTGGTTATAGCCTCGGGGGTTCCTTCGATGTGCTCTTCTCCCACCCGGACGATTTCATTCACTTCGTCCACAATAAACCCTACAAGCATAGAATTGACGCTCACGATGATTATTTTTGTGCCGTCGTCGAACTCCTTAACGGGTAGGCCCAATCTTCTGCGCAGGTTGAATATCGTATGTACTTTCCCTCTTAAATTGATGAGCCCTTCAATAAACTCAGGAGTATCAGGAACTTTAAAAATCTCCATGGGCTTAATAATTTCTTTTACCTGGGTGATTTCTACTCCGAAATCTTCTCCATTCAGGTTAAATATAACTAACTGCCGGTCTGCCATTTTAAACTACCTCCCTATACCAGTCACTCCTTGGGCAGAAAATTATAGAGGAATGTCAATATAGACCATTATAACAATAATTAACATAAACGGCAATAAAAAAACAAAAAATGTTAAAAAGAATGATCAGCCGCCAGGCATTAGCTCCTGTAGCTCCCGTTAATTTTTACATAGTCATAGGAAAAATCACAGGTCCATATCCGGTCCCGGCAGTTTCCTTTTTTTAAATTAACGTGGACCTTGACCTCTCTTTTTTTCAAAATTTCCTTTGCTTTGTCTTCATCAAAATTCACTGCGTTGCCGTTCCGGCATACCATCAGGTCACCAATATGGATATCCACAAGATTCGGATCAAATTCGGCACCGGAATAGCCCACCGCGGTAATTATACGTCCCCAGTTTGCGTCCTCGCCGAAAAAAGCCGTTTTGACAAGGGGTGACCTTGCAATGGAACTGACCACTTTATAGGCATCTTCTTCAGTGGCCGCACCCTCTGCCACAACTTCGATGAGCTTGGTGGCTCCTTCCCCGTCCTGGGCTATCTTTTTTGCAAGATACATACAGACAAATTCAAGGGCCTTTTTAAACTTGTCATATTCCTCGGTTTCCTGAAGAATACCTGCATTATTTGCTTCACCGTTGGCTAAAATAATCACCATATCGCAGACACTGGTATCGCCGTCCACCGAGACCCTGTTGAAAGTGTATTTGACAATTTCTTTTAAAGCCTTATCAAGCAAACTTTTTGAAATGTTTATATCTGTCGTAAGCACAGCAATCATTGTTGCCAAATTGGGGTGGATCATTCCCGAACCTTTAGCCATGCCTCCGATATAAACCTTTTCTCCTTGAATTTCAAGTTCTACGGCGATTTCCTTGGAGACCAGATCGGTGGTCATTATGGCCTCCGCCGCATCATGGCCGCCATCAGGGGAAAGGTTGTCGACTGCATTTCTGATACCTTCACGGATAGAAGGCATGTTTAAGGGAATACCTATGACTCCGGTGGAACCGATAAGAATATCTTCAGGCTCGCATTTGAGCAGTTGGGAAGTAAGGACTGCTATTTCCTTTGCATCTCTGTAACCAATCTCGCCGACGCAGGCGTTTGCATTTCCGCTGTTGATTACAACGGCCTGGGCATAGCCATGTTTTATATTCTCCATGGTCACCTGCAGTGAATGCCCTTTTACAACATTGGTTGTAAAAACCCCAGCAGCAGCTGCTATGCTGTCTGAACAAAGAATTGCAAGATCCTTTTTGCCGTCCTTTTTAAGCTTGCATGCAACTCCTGCCGCAAAAAAACCTTCCGGAGTAGTCACCCCTCCATCGTTTAAAATAATCATTAAATCCACCTCAATTATTATATCAATACCATGACAGGCCCCATGATTCTATTTTTTGGCTGCTGAGGCACTTATGTTTTTAAAAATATTTGGTACACAAATAAAATTACTGCTTATTATTTTATATGCTTAGGAAATTATAATTCCTCTAAATTATACAAAAATACATATGGCTATTCAAGAAATAATTTTGTAAAGTAAATTACAACCCTGACTTTATTTATTGTGGAGCTTGTATGCCCTTGACATGAAGGACTATTTTCTATATCATTATAAGAAACGGATATTGCTGAAAGCGATGATTAAGAGGAGTAGGCAGCGTTGGCCCAAAGAGAGGGAAAACCTTAGGCTGCGAGTTTTTCCGGGTTTAAACTGCCGAAGGTAGCTTAAGAGTTCTGCAGCTGAAAGTGCAATAGTAGGTTGCAGCGGTAAAGAGCCGTTATTTCGATTAAGCAGCCCTTTAACAAAGGGAACTTTGGTGGTACCGCGGAAATATTCGGCCTTTCGTCCAAAATATAGACGAAGGGCTTTATTTATGGATTGAATTTGAAAGGAGCAGGCAATGTTAATCGTTTTAAAGGCTATGGCTTTTGTTTTTATAGGAGCCGGGGCATTCATGGTGTTTATGGCAAGGGATTTGGTGCAAAGGTTCCATCTGGCTGAAAAGGCCAAAATCGACTTTGAGCATCAAATGAGCGAGGAAGAGGCCCAACAGTACAAATGGAACAAGGCTGTGGTCAACTTTAAGATGTTGGGGATGCTGGTGGCATTACCCGGGATCATACTTGTTTTAATCATATTCAGATAGCTATAAATGGGAGGCTTTATAACAATGGATGAACGACAAAATATTGCAAAAACCTATGACCCCACACTGGTGGAGGATAAATTGTATGCGGAGTGGATGGAAAAAGGCTATTTTCGCGCGGAGGTTGATTTAGGCAAAAAGCCTTTCACCATAGTGATTCCTCCGCCCAACATCACCGGGCAGCTTCACATGGGGCATGCCCTGGACAATACCATGCAGGATATTCTCATCCGCTGGAAGAGGATGCAGGGGTACTGCACCCTTTGGCTTCCCGGCACCGACCATGCGAGCATCGCCACCGAGGCCAGGATAGTCCAGGCCATGGCGGAAGAAGGCTTGACAAAGGAATCGATAGGCAGGGACAAGTTCCTGGAAAGGGCTTGGGACTGGAAAAAGCACTATGGCGGGAGGATTGTGGAACAGCTTAAAAAGCTGGGAAGCTCCTGCGATTGGAGCCGTGAGAGGTTTACAATGGATGAGGGCCTTTCGGAGGCCGTTAAGGAAGTATTTATCAGGCTCTATAAAAAGGGCCTTATATACAGGGGAGAAAGGATCATCAACTGGTGCCCTAAATGCAGCACCTCCATATCGGATGCGGAGGTTGAATACGAGGAAAAGGAAGGGAGCTTCTGGCACATCAAATATCCCGTAAAGGGCAGCGATGAGTATATTGTCATAGCCACCACAAGGCCCGAGACCATGCTGGGGGATACTGCCGTTGCCGTGCACCCCGAAGATGAAAGGTATAGGCATCTTGTGGGCAAAACCGTTGTACTGCCGCTGATGGAAAGGGAGATCCCCATCATTGCGGATGAGTATGTGGAAAAAGAGTTTGGGACAGGGGCGGTAAAGATCACTCCCGCACACGACCCCAACGACTTTGAGGTGGGCTTGAGGCATAACCTTTCCCAGATTAAAGTCATGAACGACGATGCCACCATGAGTGAAGAGGCCGGGCAGTACCGGGGAATGGAGAGATATGAAGCGCGGAAGCGGATTGTTGAGGATTTGGAAAATTTGGGCCTGCTTGTAAAGGTACAGCCCCACACTCACAATGTGGGAACGTGCTACAGGTGTGGTACGGTTATTGAGCCTATGGTGTCCAGACAGTGGTTTGTCCACATGAAGCCTCTGGCGGAGCCGGCCATTGAAATTGTTAAAAACGGGACCATCAAATTTATCCCCGACAGGTTTTCCAAGATCTACTTCAACTGGATGGAGAATATCCAGGACTGGTGCATCTCCAGGCAGCTCTGGTGGGGACACAGGATTCCGGCTTACTACTGCCAGGAGTGCGGCCATATGATGGTGGAAAAGGATATGCCGGATGTCTGTCCTAAATGCGGCAGCACAAGGATAGAGCAGGACCCTGATACCCTGGACACATGGTTCAGTTCGGCGTTATGGCCTTTTTCCACGCTGGGGTGGCCTGACATGACGGAAGACTTGAAGTACTTCTACCCGACGGATGTGCTGGTAACTGCCTATGACATCATTTTCTTCTGGGTGGCGAGGATGATCTTCTCCGGGGTAGAGCATATGGGCAGAGAGCCGTTTAAATATGTATTCATTCATGGCATTGTGAGGGATGCCCAGGGGAGAAAGATGAGCAAATCCCTGGGAAACGGAATAGACCCCCTGGAGATCATAGAGCAGTATGGGGCGGATGCATTGCGGTTTGCCCTCACCATCGGCAATTCACCGGGGAATGACCTGAGGTTTTCAATTGAAAAGGTGGAAGCAAGCAGGAACTTTGCAAACAAGATATGGAATGCCTCCCGGTTTGTGCTCATGAATTTCGATGAGAACCCGGATTTTTCCAAGGCGGATGAAAGCAGGTTCACGATGGCGGACCGGTGGATTCTCAGCAGGGTCAATGGCCTGGCCAGGGAAGTGACCGAAAACCTGGAAAGATTTGAACTGGGCATAGCCCTGCAAAAGGTATACGAGTTTGCATGGGAAGAATTCTGCGACTGGTATATAGAGCTTGTCAAGCCAAGGCTTTACGACAAGGAGAGCGGGACAAGGCTTGAAGCCCAGTATGTTTTGAATTATGTCCTGGGCAATACAATGAAGCTGCTGCATCCGTTTATGCCTTTTATTACCGAAGAGGTATACCGGCATCTGGTCCATGGCGACCCCAGCATTATGGTTTCCCAGTGGCCGGAATACAATGAAAAATACAATTTTCCCGAAGATGAGAGGAAAATGGGGCTGATTATGGAAGCAGTCAGAAATATCAGGAACATAAGAGCGGAGATGAATGTGCCCCCGTCCAAAAAGGCGAAGCTGATTTTTGTGGCGGCAGGAGAAGAGGAGAAAAGAATACTGGAGCAGGGCGGAGGATTTTTTGAAAGGCTGGCCGGAGCTTCGGAAGTAATTGTTCAAAGGGATAAAAAAGGGGTGCCCGCCGATGCGGTTGCCTCAATCATAGCGGGAGTTGAGATTTTTATTCCTCTGGATGAGCTGATAGACATCCAGAAGGAAATTGAAAGGCTTGAAAAAGAAAAGGCAAACCTTGAAAAGGAACTGGCAAGGGTTGACGGCAAGCTCGGGAACCAGGGCTTTGTAGCCAAGGCCCCTGTGAAGGTGATCGAAGAGGAACGGGCAAAGAAGGCCAAATACCAGGAAATGTACCGTAAGGTGCAAGAGCGCCTGGACGCATTAAAAAAATAGCCAATGGCGGCCTCGGGCTTGCATAAGGATGTAGGAAACATTGCATATTTTTATATTCCTTCCTTTGCTTGCAGGGGATAGATGCTGGGACACTGCAGTGTGAGTAAAAATTGAAATATAAAAGATTTTTCCTCAAATAAGCATAAACTTATAGATTGGAAACAGGTGAATTCTATGGATTTTGGATTTGTGAGGGTAGGAGCGGCCGCTCCCATGCTTAAAGTAGCCGATTGTGAATACAATGCCGAAAAAATCGTTCAAACCATACTGGAGGCGCAGAGCCGGGACATACAATTTGTGGTTTTCCCCGAGCTCTCAATAACCGCATATACCTGCGGTGACCTGTTTCACCAGCAGGCTTTGCTAAACTCGGCCGTTGGTGCTTTAGACCATATTCTCCATGAAACCGGAAAGGCGGATCTGGTTGCTATGGTCGGAATGCCGTTGTATTTGGACAACCAGCTATTCAATTGCGCGGTTGTGATTCAATCGGGCAGAATCCTGGGGGTTGTCCCCAAAACCTATATACCCGGGTACAGCGAATTTTATGAGGAAAGGTGGTTTGCTTCGGGAGTAAAAAGCATCAGCGACGAAATTGTACTTTGCGGTCAGAGGGTCCCCTTCGGCACAGACTTACTCTTTGAGGATGTGGAGGACCGCCGCATGTGCTTTGGAGTGGAGATTTGCGAAGACCTTTGGGTGCCTGTTCCGCCCAGCGCCTACCAGTCCCTTTCGGGTGCGGTATTACTGTTTAACCTGTCGGCAAGCAACGAAGTCATAGGGAAATATGAGTACAGGATAGAGCTTGTCAGGCAGCAGTCGGGTAAATGCGTTGCGGGTTATATTTATACCTCCGCCGGGGTAGGGGAATCCACCACCGATGTGGTCTTCGGCGGGCATATGGCTGTGGCGGAAAACGGAGCCCTGCTTGCGGAATCCGAGAGGTTTCAAGACCATGACCAGCTTATTTGTGCGGATATTGACCTGGAGAGGCTGGCAAACGACAGGGCTAAAAATACCTGCTTCATGGAGTTCCCTTCTCCCAAGAGGTTCAGGAAGATAGGCTTCTGCTCAAGGAAGGTGACTCCCGGCACTTTTAAAAGGTTTGTGGACCCTCATCCTTTTGTGCCCTCCGATCCCAATGCCAGGGACAAGAGGTGCGGCGAGATTTTTGCCATTCAGACGGCGGGGCTGGGCAAACGCTTGAAACATACGGGGCTGAGGCATGCCGTCATAGGCGTTTCCGGAGGGCTTGATTCCACCCTTGCACTGCTGGTGACGGTTAAGGCCTTTGACGGGCTGGGACTGCCCAGGAGCGGCATAAATGCCGTAACCATGCCCGGATTCGGGACTACCGGGGCCACCTATGAAAATGCGGTGCAGCTTACGAAATCGGTGGGGGCCACCTTGAGGGAGATCGACATCAAAAACGCATGCTTGCAGCATTTTGAAGATATAGGACATGACAGGGATATGCACGATGTGACCTATGAGAATGTACAGGCCAGAGAGCGCACGCAGGTCCTTATGGATATAGCCAATAAGGTGGGCGGACTGGTTATAGGAACAGGCGATTTATCCGAGCTGGCTCTGGGCTGGTGTACCTACAACGGCGATCATATGTCCATGTATGCCGTCAACTGCAGCATTCCCAAGACACTGGTGAGGTTTTTGATTCAATGGATTGCGGATAATATGGTGGATAAAACTTCAAAGCGCGTACTCCACAGGATTTTGGACACGCCCATAAGCCCTGAACTGCTTCCACCGGATGAGTGCGGACAGATAAACCAGAAAACCGAGGATATCATAGGACCCTACGAGCTCCACGATTTCTTCCTGTACCATGCCGTGAGGTACGGAGCCTCACCTAAGAAAGTGCTTTTCCTTGCCGACCAGGCCTTTAAGCATAAATATGACCATACAGTTATCAAGGGCTGGCTAAAGGTATTTTACAAGAGGTTTTTCAGCCAGCAGTTCAAAAGGTCATGCCTGCCTGACGGCCCAAAAGTGGGCACCATCAGTCTTTCGCCAAGGGGAGACTGGCGGATGCCCAGTGATGCCCAGGCCCACATCTGGTTGAAGGAGCTGGAGGAAGATGGCTAGCATTGGGTCCTGTGCGCCTGAATGCATGGAATTGCCAAAAGGTGTGCGCTGTCCAATTATGCAATTTGCAAAAATATATTTAAAGGTGCTTGACAAATTGCTGTATCTGCTTTAGAATATTTTATGTCCCTTTTGGAGGATATTTACGGTGGATATAGCCCAGTTGGTTAGAGCGCCAGGTTGTGGCCCTGGAGGCCGTGGGTTCGAGTCCCACTATTCACCCCATAAAAAAAGAGAAACCGGATACCAAAGGATGGATCCCTGCAACCTGAAAGGGTTGAAGGGATTTTTTACATTAGAGATTTATCCTATTTTCTTTTCAAGAGCTTCTATCCTATTTTCAAGCTTTTTAATATCGACATATGCGCCCTTCATCAGCAGCGATTCAATATTGGACACTTTTTCTTCTAAATCTTTTTGCCCTTTTTCCAGCTTTGCCTGTCTCTTTTCCAGCTTTATTTGTCTCTTCTCCAGTCGCTCTTGCCCATTTTGCAGCTGCAGTTGTCCCTTTTCCAGCTGCTCTTGCCCTTTTTGCAGCTGCTCCTGTCCCTTTTCCAATTTGCTGACCGATAATTTAATGTCTCTCAATTCGCTCAGGACTTCTTTTAGCAATTCCTCCATTTCCATACCTCCGTCCGTATGGCAGCATATGAAAATTTCATACTTTTTGAGCATAATATCCGTTTGCATGTCTGATATAAAATTCAGCAATGTATTTAAAAATATTATAGCATACTATAAACTGAAACAATAGGACTATATTTTAATGCTAAGCCCGGTCTATTTGGTAAGCATAAGGCACATGAGCCAGCGGTCCGCATACCCTTTCAAAGGGGACATTCCTTATCGCAAAAGGGATACCTCCTGCTCAGAGAGGCATGTCCTCTTACATTGGATAACATGCGCTACAGACCACTAATCAACTCAGGAGGTTATATCTAATGGGTAAAAATCGGCAGAGTATATATGATTTCAGATGTTTAGATACCAATATTTAGGGAGGGGAATCACATAGGGAGGGGAATTTTACTTGACAAAACACAAGATGGGCCTTATAATAGATTTTGCGTTTAATGTTGGGATGTAGCCAAGTCGGTAAGGCACCAGACTTTGACTCTGGCATTTCGTTGGTTCGAGTCCAGCCATCCCAGCCAACTTGGGCCATTAGCTCAGTCGGCAGAGCACATGACTTTTAATCATGGTGTCCCGCGTTCGAGTCGCGGATGGCTCACCAAAATTATAAAAGGTTGCGGAACAGAAAGCCGCAGCCTTTTTCAGTTATGGGGGTAATCTCCGTTTTTTTCATCTCATCGCTTTCTATTAGGCCGTTATATAGGAAAATTTATCGATTTTTTGTTATTTCCTGCTTTATTTTTACCTGCTTGTAGATGGGATTATAAAAAAATGATAATATAGAACCAGAGTCGGTATTCGTGAGAAACCGAACTGCATACAGTTATATTTTTACGAAATCAATTTACACTGGAATTGAGATTTCGTAAAACAATATCTCTTGTATGAATCAAAAATTTTTTCGACTTATATCCCTTATGGAATAAGAGCGGAGGTTGACAACAATGTACAAGGAAATTCCAACTGTCTCAAGGAAGTTTGGAACCCGGCACATCGCCATCATAGGCATGCTGTCTGCCATTTCGGTTATCCTTGGGGTAACGGGGTACGGTTTTGTACCGTTGCCTATTGCCAAAGCTACCATCATGCATATCCCGGTAATCATCGGAGCCATTGTGGAAGGTCCGGTGGTAGGTGCGGCCGTAGGACTGATATTCGGGCTTTTCAGCATTATTCAAAACATTACCAATCCCAACATACTCTCCTTTGCGTTTCTCAATCCCCTTGTATCTGTTTTGCCCAGGGTATTGATCGGAGTTACATCGTATTACTGCTACAGGTATGCCATTGGGAAATGGGAATCGGTTAAAATCGGAATAGGTGCAGCTATAGGTTCATTGACCAATACCTTCGGGGTTTTGACCATGATTTATCTGTTGTACGCGGCACAGTACGCCCAGGCAAAGGGAATAGGCGTCAATGCCGCCGCAGGTGTGATCTATGGGGTCGCATTGACCAACGGAATACCGGAGGCTGTCATTGCCGTAGTGGTTACAATCCCTGTGGTATTGGCCGTTAAACGGATACACAGGGGATAGTGTGAGACAAGGGGACGGTTCTTGTGTCTGAGGTCTTCAGCACCTCAGACACAAGAACCGTCCCCTTGTCTTTGGCTTAAGCCAGGGCTTTAGCCGCAATGTCGGTGAGCACAAGCCCTTTATTGCGCTCTTCAGCCCAGCGGATGGACCATTCATTCTCAAAGAGAAGCACATACCTGCTTTCCTTGTCCTCTGTCACCGCCGTAGAACTTGTAAGATTCAGCTTTCTGGGGTCGACTTCCGCACTGCTTATCCAGCGCGCGTGCTTGAAGGGAAGGTGGTGTATTTTGATATCCACACCGTATTCATGTTTGAGCCTGTGCTCCAGTACTTCAAACTGAAGCGCTCCCACAGCGCCTATGATTAACTCCTCCATTCCTATGTCGATCTGCTTGAATACCTGTATGGCTCCCTCTTCCGAAAGCTGGTTAATCCCCTTCAAAAACTGCTTGCGCTTCATGGAATCCGCCGCGTTCACCCTTGCGAAGTGCTCTGCAGGGAAAACGGGGATTCCTTCGAATTTCAGCTGGGGATTGCCCTCGCAAAGGGTATCCCCGATGTTGAATATGCCCGGGTCAAATATCCCTATGATATCTCCGGGATAAGCTTCCTCAACAATGGTGCGCTCCTGGGCCATAAACTGCTGAGGCTGGGAAAGCCTGACCTCTTTTCCCGCCTGGACGTGGTACACCGACATACCGCGGGTGAACTTTCCCGAACACACCCGAATAAAAGCGATTCTATCCCTGTGGGTGGGATTCATGTTTGCCTGGATTTTAAAGATGAAGCCGGAGAATTTCTCACTTTCCGGGTCTACCTCGCCTGCTGTGGACAGCCTTATTCCAGGGGCCGGCGCCAGCCTTAAAAAATCTTCCAGGAAGGGCTGAACCCCAAAATTTGTCATGGCACTGCCGAAGAAAATGGGTGTGAGTTCGCCTTTCATCACTTTTTTCCTGTCAAACTCATCGCCGGCCATATCCAGGAGCTCTATTTCCTCGCACAGGCGCTTATGGTAATGGTCCCCCAGCAGCTCGGAAAAGATTGGGTCGCCAACCTTTCCAATAGTTGACGCAACAGCGGTTTGCCCGTGTTCCCCGCCGTTGAAGAGCTCTATCTGTGCAAGGTTTCTGTTGTAAACGCCTTTAAAGTCGCCTTCGGTACCGATGGGCCAGTTCATGGGGTAGGAGCGTATGCCCAGTACCCGCTCTATTTCTTCCATGAGTTCAAAGGGGTCCTTGCTGGCCCTATCCATTTTATTGACGAAGGTGAAAATGGGTATGCCGCGCATTTTACATACATGGAACAGCTTTATTGTCTGCGCTTCCACGCCTTTTGCCCCGTCAATCAACATGACTGCGCTGTCCGCCGCCACCAGGGTCCTGTAGGTATCCTCGCTGAAATCCTGATGGCCGGGAGTGTCAAGAATGTTAATACAGTAATCATTGTAGTTGAACTGCAAAACACTGGAGGTAACGGATATCCCCCTTTGCTTTTCGATTTCCATCCAGTCGGATACGGCGTATTTATTTGCCTTTCTTGCCTTAACCGACCCTGCAAGCCGGATAGCCCCTCCGTAGAGAAGAAGCTTTTCTGTCAATGTGGTTTTACCGGCATCCGGATGGGAGATGATGGCAAAGGTCCTCCTTCTTTTCACTTCTCTGCTTATTATGTCCTTCAAATCCTGCATATTGCGTCCTTTCTTCTAAATAATATAATAGTAAATAATAGGCTTTGAGTTGTCAACTACCAAACAAAAAATATCACGACGAAATAGGATGTTGCCTTTTAAAAGAATTTATGGAATAAGATTCTTCGACATATTAAAGGAATTTTCGCACGGGTGTAGAATTGTATGGATATAAAGTAACTTTAAAGAGTTTATAAAATATGATATAGGTGAGGCAAAAAGATATGAAAGAAAATGAAGTAAATTTGATAAAGGTTTCATTTCCCGACGGCAGTGAAAAAATAGTTGAAGAAGGGATATCTTTAGCCGAGCTGGCGGCGGAAGTGCAAAGCCGTTATAGATATGCCATTGTCGCAGCAAAAGTGGATAATGACATCAAAGAATTGAATTTTCACCTGTACGGCAATTGTAAGGTACAGTTTATTGACATGACGGACGAAGACGGCATGAGAATCTACAGGAGAAGTCTTTACTTTATACTCATTAAAGCGGTACATGACCTTTTTCCCGACAGAAAGCTGATTATCAGCCATTCCATAAGCAAGGGCGTTTATTGTGAAATCAGGGGAGACAAAGAGCTTGACCAGGAGGAGGTTGAAAAAATTGAGGCTCGCATGCGCGAACTGGTCCGCATGAAAACTCCTTTTACAAAAAAAACAATGACGGTGGAGGCAGCAAAGGAAATGTTCCTGAAAAGCGGCAGGATGGACCGTTTTCATATAGTTGAATACAGGCAAAAGCCTTACGTCACAATTTACAACTGTGACGGGCTGGAAGACTATCTATACGGTTACATGGTGCCGGATACGGGCTTTGTGAAAAGTTTCAAATTGATATATTATCCTCCCGGACTGATACTGATGTGCCCGGAAACGTCCAATCCTGACGTAATACCCGAGTTCCAGGAGCAAAAGAAGCTGTTCGCCATTTTCAAAGAGTATAAAAGGTGGGTGCAGATTCTCGGCGTTGAAAACGTAGGCGCATTGAATGGCATCATCAAGGCGGGGCAGATTTCGGATTTTATACGTGTATCGGAGGCTCTGCACGAGAAAAAAATTGCTCAGATCGCAGACATGATCACAGAGGACCGGCACAGGAAAAAGGTTGTCCTTATTTCAGGCCCCTCTTCCTCGGGAAAAACAACTTTTGCGCACAGGCTGGCCATACAGCTGAGAGTGAACGGCTTTAAGCCTGTCACCATCTCTCTTGACGACTATTTCGTGGACCGGGAGCACACCCCCTTGGATGAAAACGGAGAATATGACTTTGAGGCATTGGAAGCAGTAGACATAAAACTTTTCAACGCACACCTTTCCGATTTAATTTGCGGGCGGGAGGTGGAAATTCCCATATTCAATTTTGCCACAGGTTCCAGGGAAAGTGTGGGAAGACGCATCCGCATAAACGATGATCAGATCATGATTATTGAAGGGATTCACGGATTGAACGACAGGCTTACGGAATCCATACCCCGGGAAAACAAGTTTAAAATATACGTAAGTGCGTTAACCTCCATGAACATAGACGACCACAACAGGATACAGTCAACCGATACAAGAATAGTGAGGCGTATTGTAAGAGATTTCCAATTCAGGGGGAATACGGCCATCAGCACTATAAAGCGGTGGCCATCCGTGAGACGGGGCGAGGAAAGGAACATATTCCCCTACCAGGAGTGTGCGGACATCATGTTCAATTCTTTCCTTATTTATGAATTGAGCGTCCTTAAAACACTGGCCGAACCCTTGCTGGCGGAAATAGACAGGATCCATCCTGAGTACTCAGAAGCCAAAAGGCTTATAGAGTTTTTAAGCAATTTCCTGCCTGTGGAGCCCAGAGAAATTCCTGCGAATTCAATAATCCGGGAGTTTATCGGCGGGAGCTGCTTCTATTAGTGAAGAGTGCAGATGGAGAGCGGAATGTAAAAATACCATATAGATTGAGAGGGAGTTAAGAGATGCGGCCAATAAATCCGTCAACTCTTAACTCTCAATTTTCAACTCTCAACTCATTTATCCCTTAGGTGCAAAGGTCGCACAGTCGGTTTCCTGTGTATCGGCTGCATTTTGAGGCTGTACTTCAATCTTGTCCGCCAGGCAGTGGTCGCCGGAAGAATAATAGTAGCACGTGTTCACAACACATTTTATGCCCTGGTTCGGATGATCCATTTTGTTGGCACGCATTTTTAATTTCCTCCTTACAGTTTGAATATCAATTCTATTATCATCTAAATCCCCAAAAATTATGTTGGAATTATGTTGGAATACTTACTTAAAAAGAGAATCAAGCTGCATGTCCATAAAAAAATACTAAACATTCCAAAAAAAATACAACAAATAAAAACATGCTGACTATTTTGTCCATTGTGCTCAGGGGCTCACAATGGTATAATGTATCCAAAAGGGTACATGAATGTTAAAAACATAACAATCAGTTCTTTTGTCGGCTGCACTGCTTGCACAGTTGACTTGCAGTCAGATTTAGCTTCTCGGAAACTAGGGAAATGGTATGGCTTGATGATTTCCGCAAATGTTATGTAAATATGTTTTAGCTGACATTTATATATGTGTGTTACTGCCGGTAATTCAGGAGGTATTATGGAAACTATATCGAAGCAATATAAGAGCAAAAAGGAAACTGACCAGGAAAAATATGAGAGAATAGAGGCAATGATCGAGGAGTATAGGGAGAAGGAGGGCAGCCTTATACAAATTTTGCATATGGCGCAGGAGATATACGGCTACCTCCCTGTTGAGCTTCAGCAGTTTATTGCGAGGAAACTGGACAAACCCCTTTCAGAAGTATATGGTGTTACAACATTTTATTCATTTTTGTCCACAAAACCGAGAGGGGAGTATACAATCAGGGTTTGTATGGGCACGGCGTGCTATGTCAGGGGAGGAAAAAAAATTATTGAAAGATTGAAGGAAGTGCTTGATATTGATGTAGGAGAAACAACGGCCGACGGGAAGTTTACATTGGAGGTTACCCGGTGCATAGGGGCGTGCGGCCTTGCACCGGCCATCACAATCAACGACAGGGTGTATAAGCAGGTCAACCCCGACAAGCTGAAAGACATTTTAAAAACCTACTACTGATTTGGTGCAATAAAATCATTTGGTCACTGGGGAGGAAATACATGGACGGTAAATTGGCTGTTCGAAGGGCGGAAGACCTTGAGAATATTAAAAATCAATATTTGAGCGAGAATTCCAGGTACCAGTACAGGGTTCTGGTCTGTTCGGGAGCGGGGTGCATTTCATCCAACTGCCATGCGGTAAAAGATGCTTTAGTCAAGGCACTGCAGGACAGCAACCTGTGCGACCGGGTTTCGGTGTCGGAGACAGGGTGTATTGGGGACTGTAATCTGGGCCCTGCCATGGTTGTGCTGCCGGAGGGCGTTTTGTACACAAAATTGGACCCTAAGGATGTAGGCCCTATTGTAGACTCGCATTTTCTAAAGGGCAGGATAAGAATGGAGAACACCTATTACGATATCCCAAAGGAAAAACACATCCCCTTTTTAAAAGATATCGACTACTTTAAAAACCAGGTGAAAATCGCGCTGAGAAACTGCGGAAGGATTGATTACGCCTCTTTGGAGGAATATATAGCCAATGACGGGTATAAATCGATTGCCAGGGTGCTGCAGGACATGACGCCTGCGGAAGTGGTCAAGGAGATTAAGAAGTCCGGCTTAAGGGGACGCGGGGGCGGAGGCTTTCCCACCGGGGTTAAATGGGAAGAGGGAATGAAAAGCGAAGGGGATGTAAAATATATCGTATGCAACGCAGATGAGGGAGACCCTGGCGCCTATATGGACAGGAGCATTTTAGAAGGCGACCCCCACAGCATCATTGAAGGGATGATGATCGGCGCATACGCTATAGGCGCCAGCAAGGGCTATGTTTATATCAGGGCGGAATACCCCCTTGCCGTGGAAAGGTTGGACACGGCCATTAAAAAAGCCCGGGAAGCCGGCCTGCTGGGAGAAAACATACTGGAAAGCGGTTTTAATTTTGAGCTGGAGATAAGAATTGGAGAAGGGGCCTTTGTCTGCGGTGAAGAAACGGCACTAATCGCTTCTATTGAAGGTAAAAGGGGAGAACCGGAGCAGAAACCTCCCTACCCGTCTCAAAAGGGCTTATATGGGAAACCCACCGTGATCAATAATGTGGAAACCTTTGCGAATATTCCTCCCATTATTTTAAAGGGAAGCGAATGGTTTACGCAGTACGGAACCCAAGGGAGCAAGGGGACCAAAGTGTTTGCCCTTGCGGGGAGTGTCAATAATGCAGGAATTGTTGAAGTGCCCATGGGAATTACGGTAGGGGATATTGTTTTCAATATTGGGGGAGGCATAAAGAAAAATAAGCAATTTAAAGCCCTCCAGTCGGGAGGACCTTCGGGAGGCTGCGTCACAAAGGACCATTTAAACACCCCCATTGATTATGACTCCCTGGTCAAGCTTGGTTCAATCATGGGTTCCGGCGGTTTGATCGCACTGGATGAGGATACCTGCATGGTGGATATGGCAAAGTACTTTATGGAATTCGTCCAGGAAGAATCCTGCGGCAAATGTGTGCCGTGCAGGGTGGGAACCAAGAGGATGCTGGAAATACTGGAGAGAATCACAAAGGGCGAAGGGCAAAACGGGGATATAGAACTGCTTCAAGAAATTGGGCAGATGATCAAGGAGACCTCGGTATGCGGGCTGGGGCAGACAGCTCCCAACCCTGTGCTGAGCACCATCAAGAGCTTCAGGGAGGAGTATGAGGAGCATATCAAGTATAAACACTGCAGGGCCGGTGTTTGCGAGAATATGTTCATTTCTCCCTGCCAGAATGCGTGTCCCGCCGGTGTCAACGTCCCCGGCTATATTGCGCTGATTGCGGCCGGGAGACTCAGAGATGCCTATAACCTCATCCGGAAGGAGAACCCCTTCCCGGCGGTTTGCGGCAGGGTTTGCACCCATCCCTGCGAGAGCAAGTGCAGGAGGGCGCAGCTGGACGACCCTATTGCCATTTCCGACCTGAAGCGGTATGTGACGGACTATGTGTTTAAAAATGAAGAGCCTTATATGGACCTGGTTTTTCCTAAAAAAGGGATCAGCGTGGGCATCATAGGTGCCGGGCCGTCAGGCCTTACCTGCGGCTATTACCTGGCGAGGCTGGGATACGATGTGGAGGTCTATGAGGCCCACCAGGTTGCCGGCGGCGTCCTGGCTTTCGGCATACCGGAATTCAGGCTTCCCAAAGATATATTGCAGCACGAAATCAAGCTTATTGAGCGCGTTGGGGTAAAAATCCATTTGAATACCGAGGTGGGGACGGACATTACTTTTTACCAGCTCCGCAACAAGCATGCGGCCATTTACATTGCTACAGGAACCCAGTTCCCCCACAAGATCAACATACCTGGGGAAGAATTAAAGGAAGTGTACTACGGCATGGATTTTTTAAGGTATGTGAGTCTTGGGAAAAAGCCCAAGGTTACGGGTACGGTAGCGGTCATCGGGGGAGGCAATACGGCTGTGGATGCCGCAAGGACAGCCCTGAGGCTGGGAGCAAAAAAGGTCTATATCCTGTATCGAAGGCTGATTGAAGACATGCCGGCCGACGCCAGGGATGTCAGGGAGGCTATAGAAGAGGGCATTGAAATATTGCCCCTTGTAACGCCTTTAAGGTTCTTAGGGAAGGACAGGGTCACTGGAGTGGAGTGTATCCGGATGGAGTTCGGAGAATTCGACTCTACGGGAAGAAGAAAACCGAAGCCTATCCACGGCACCGAGTTTACCATCAAGGTTGATGCGGTTATCCCGGCCATAAGCCTCTATTCGGATTTGCCCTTTATTAATAAAAATGAGGTGGAAGTCACTCAATGGGGAACTTTTGTGGCGGACAACGATACCCTTATGACCAAGATGAAAGGGGTATTTGCCGGGGGCGATGTAATCCGGGGCTCGGATGTGGTGATATCTGCCATCGCAGATGGAAAGAAGGCGGCTAAATCCATCGACAAATACCTTGGAGGAAATGGAATTCTTAATACGGGCGAGGATATAGAGATACCGGAGCCGTCGGACGAGAGGGAAGTAATGGAGCATGAAAGATTCCCCATGAGGTACCTGGATCCCGAGACAAGGAAGTCGTCTTTCGATGAGGTGGCTGTCGGGTTTTATAAGCTCAATGCGGTTGAAGAGGCCATGAGGTGCTTAAGGTGCGACAGGAGGGCATGACGATGGTAAACTTGACAATCAACAACAAAAAGATATGTGCGGCAGAGGAAATGACCATTCTTGAGGCGGCAAAGCAGAATAACATATTAATCCCCCATTTTTGCTCCATGGAGGGGATCCACCAGATAGGCTCATGCAGGATATGCGTCGTCGAGGTGGAGGGTGAAAAGACACTGCAGGCCTCCTGCAAGATCCGTGTAAAAGAGGGAATGGTTGTTTATACGAATACCGAAAAAGTGAAAAAAGCCCGGAAGCTGTTATATGAGCTGATGCTTTCCGACCACCCCAAGGACTGTTTAAATTGTACCAGAAACCAGAACTGTGAGTTTCAACGGCTTGGTGAAATCATACAGGTCAGTGAATCCAGGTTTGAAGGCGAAAAATCGAAACCGGACAGGGACGATTCTTCTCCCTCCATCGTCAGGGATACCGCCAAATGCATCCTGTGCAGGCGCTGTGTAACCGTATGCAACGATGTGCAGGAAATTGGGGTGCTGAATGTTCAAAAACGCGGGTTTCATTCATTTGTGGGTCCAGCGGCGGGGCTTCCGCTCAACAGCGTCAACTGCACCTACTGCGGGCAGTGCATTAATGTTTGTCCTGTGGGAGCGCTGCAGGAAAAGGATTCCACCCAGATGGTGTGGAATGCCCTGTATGACAGAAACAAGAGGGTCATAGTGCAAACCGCTCCTTCGGTGAGGGTGTCCCTTGGAGAAGAATTCGGATACGAACCGGGTACGGTTGTGACGGGAAAAATGGTTACGGCCCTCCGTGATATAGGTTTTAACGATGTTTTTGATACAAGCTTTGGAGCGGATTTGACAGTTCTGGAAGAAAGCCATGAGCTGTTAAAGAGGATAAAAAATTCCTTTCTGGCAAAACAAGCGGCGCTGCCTATGATAACAAGCTGCAGTCCGGGCTGGATCAAGTATTTCGAGCATGTTTTTCCCGAAAGGCTGGAACACCTGTCTACCTGCAAATCTCCCCACATGATGCTTGGGGCTTTGATAAAAACGTACTATGCGGATAAAATAAAAGTAAATCCAAAGGATATTTTTGTAGTTTCGGTCATGCCGTGTACGGCAAAGAAATTTGAAATCACGAGACCTGAGCTGAAAAATAACGGCTTTCCCAATGTAGATGCGGTTTTGACAACCCGGGAGCTGGCGAGGATGATAAAAGAAGCGGGAATCGATTTCAGGAATCTGGAGGAGGGCGAATTTGATACTCCTCTGGGAATATCGGCAGGAGCGGGCAACCTGTTCGGAGCGGCCGGAGGCGTAGCGGAAGCGGTTTTAAGAACCGTTTACAGGACGGTCACGGGAAGGGAGCTTCAGCCGGGAATGGTTCACATACGTTCCATAAAAGGACAGGAGCACATCAAAGCCCTTGAGGTGAAAATAGAGAACACGGTGGAGGAATACAGGTTCATAGACGGTGAAACACTTAAAGTGGCTGCAGCAAGCGGCATGAAGGGGATGAAAGCCTTTATGGAACAGCTGGAGGACGGTACCTCCCCGTACCACTTCATTGAAGTTATGGGATGCCCCGGCGGTTGTATAAACGGCGGCGGGCAGCCGAGACCCAGCAACGAGTATGTGAGGAAAAAGCGTATGGAAGCGGTTCACAGCATCGACAGGGGCAAAGCCTTAAGAGGCTCTCATGAAAATCCGGCCATAGCAAAGCTGTATGAGGAATTCCTGGCCGAACCGCTGGGAAAGAAGTCCGGTGAGCTGCTGCATACCAAATACACAAAAAGAGGAATCTATAACGAACTTATCTAAAGACAAGAGACAAGGGGACGGTTCTTCTGTCTGGTTTCACCAGACAGAAGAACCGTCCCCTTGTCTCTTTTTGTATTTCGCTTATTGTTAAATCATTAACAACATGGTATAATTTCATCAGATGGTTATTAATTTAACAATAACTTAGGTGAGCTGAGGTGTTCATATGAAACTTGGGGAGGTAATTAAAATACTTGATGCCGAGCTCCTGGCGGACTGCGGGAATCTTGACCTGGATGTATGCTCGGCTTGCGGCTCGGATTTAATGAGTGATGTTATGGCGTTTGTAAAGGAAAATGTGCTGCTCTTGACAGGGCTTGTGAATCCCCAGGTCATACGGACCGCTGAAATGATGGATATTAAAGCGGTGGTTTTTGTCCGGGGAAAATGTCCCGGAGAGAATATTGTACAACTTGCCAAAGAGAAAGGCATTACCGTTTTTACGACAAAACACTCCATGTTTACTGCGTGCGGAAAGCTTTACAGCTCCGGAGTTACCGGAAAAGGAGCGGCGGATTGAGCGGGAAGGTTATCAAGCTTCATTTTACGATTGATGCCCATGATTTTTCATTGGCCGGTGAGGCGTCCAGCAGCACGAAAAAAATGCTTAACCAGTTAGGGATAAGCCCTTTGATCATAAAAAAAGCTGCCATTGCCATGTATGAAGCTGAAATTAATGCCTTTATACATGCAAACGGCGGTGAAGCGGACGTTGAAATCGGGGTTGACAGGATCGTGATAACCGTTCGCGACGAAGGTCCGGGAATTGCGGACCTTGACCTGGCCATGCAGGAAGGGTATTCCACAGCGCCTGACAAAGTCAGGGAGTTGGGTTTTGGCGCAGGAATGGGTCTGCCGAATATGAAGCGGTATTCCGACAGATTGGAGATAAAAACGGAAGTGGGCAGGGGGACTACGGTGACCATGACGGTGTATGTTAGGGAGGGCTGAAAAAGCAGTTTAGAGTTGAATGTTTCAGGTCGAAAGCGGAAAAAACGGGTTAGCGTGGAAAGTTGAAAGTAGAGGGATAAAGGGTTGAGGGGTGAGCGGTGAGATCATGGAGAAATATTATCATTCGGTTACTTTAAATGAAGAAAAGTGCAGAGGATGTACCAATTGCATTAAGAGATGCCCTACCGAGGCCATAAGGGTCAGAAAGAGCAAGGCAAGGATTATTGACGAGAGATGTATCGACTGCGGGGAATGTATCAGGATATGCCCATATCATGCTAAGAATGCCATTACCGACCCTGTGGAAGCCATATACAAATTCAGGTACACTATTGCCATACCTGCACCGTCCCTCTATGGACAGTATAAAACCGTTTTTTCGAGGAACCGGATTCTCAACGCTTTTAAGCCTATGGGCTTCGACCGGGTGTATGAGGTGGCGAGAGCGGCGGAGATTGTAAGTGAAGCCACAAGGAAGCTTTTAAAAAAGGAGAATATTAAAAAACCTCTGATATCTTCAGCCTGTCCGGCAGTGGTGAGGCTTATTCAGGTGAGGTTTCCCAGCTTGATCGACAATGTGGTCAAACTGGAATCCCCCATGGAGGTGGCGGCCAAAATTGCAAAAAACAAGGCGGCCCATGAGGAAAACATACCACTGGAGGAGATAGGAGTTTTTTTTATTAGCCCTTGTGCCGCAAAGGCTACCAGTGTAAAGGTGCCTTATGGGGCTGCAAAATCAAATGTGGACGGAGTGATATCCATAAAGGACATTTATCTCAAGCTGCTTAACAGCATGGAAAGGAATCCGGTAAGGGAGGACCTGGAACAGGCATGCCAGGAGGGGATAAGATGGGCCAATCCCAGTGGGGAAAGCTCTGCCCTAGGAACCGAAAAGTTTTTGGCCGTAGATGGTATCCATAATGTGATCACAATACTGGAAGAGATTGAAAATGACAGGCTTGAAGACATAGATTTTGTGGAGGCACTGGCGTGTACAGGAGGCTGCCTGGGAGGCCCGTTGACCGTTGAAAATGCCTATGTGGCCAAAAACAGGCTTGGAAGGCATATTGAAGAAGCCCGGTTAAAAGGGATATCCAAAAGCAGGAACGAAAAAATTGAGGACGACCTGGTGTGGACCGGAAGCATCGAACATAAGCCTGTGATGAAGCTTGACACGGATTTGGTGAAAGCCATGAAGAAACTGGAAGCGCTGGAGCTCATAAACGACGGATTGCCCGGACTGGACTGCGGCGCATGCGGGGCTCCAAGCTGCAGGGCCCTGGCGGAAGATATTGTCAGGGGGAACGCAAATGAGACGGACTGCATATTTAAGCTGAGGGAAAAGGTAAGGGATCTGGCCGCCCAGATGGTTGAACTGGAAGCGAAGATGCCTCCCGTGATGGATAAAAGCGGCGATAGCCAGGAGCAGGTGAAAAAACAGCGCTGATTTGCTTATGATAAAATTTGGCCGCATTGAAAATTTTATGGGGAGTGGAGTTATTGAAGGTAAAGGAATTTGCAGAGAAGCTTGAATTGAAACGGTTAACGGGAGAATCCGGCCTGGATAAAGAGATTACAGGGGTATACGCCTGTGACCTGTTGAGCTGGGTCATGTCCCATGCCGTAAAGGGCAATATATGGATTACGGTTATTACCAACATCAATATTGTTGCCGTGGCGGTCTTGACAGAGGTCTCCTGCATCATTGTCCCCGAAGGCCTGAAAGTGGAAAACGTCACGATTAAAAAGGCACAGCAGCAGGGAATTGCCATTTTGAGCAGTAGTATGGACACGTACGGAATCTGCTGTAGGGCTTACACCTTATTGGGGAAGTAGTAACCCCTTGCTTTGTATTGGACAGGGAATAAAATTTCAGCCATGACGCAACTTTTTATTGGACAAGAGGGAAAGGTATGATACAATAAGGAATGCATTGGATTGAGCCTAGCGCCGCAATGAAAAAGTGGTATTAGTGACAAAACCGCGGCATTTCGTTGATTGCATATATTGGGAGCTTAAACGCCAGGCAATTTTTATTTTGAAGGTGGGGTTCTATTGAGAACAGCGGTGGACCTTCATATTCATTCCGCACTTTCTCCCTGTTCGGAAAAGGATATGACACCCAATAATATTGTGAATATGGCTTGTTTGAAAGGTCTGGATATAATCGCTGTAACCGACCACAATTCAATGGAAAATTATTTGTCGGTGTTAAAGTGCGGGAGGGGGAAAAAAATTCTCATTGTTCCGGCTATGGAAATAGAGAGCAGGGAAGAAATTCACCTTTTGAGCTTTTTCTCTGATTTTGCTGCCGCCCAAAGCATGCAGCGGATTGTAAGCGACGCCCTGATGAAAGTGGAAAACAGAGAGGATATATTCGGCCGGCAGCTGGTGATGGACGAATGGGACAACTTAAAGGGCACGGTGAAACATCTGCTGCTGACCGCAACGGAATTAGGCATCGAGGATATCATTGACCTGGTGGACGGCCTGGGCGGAGTGGTAATACCTGCCCATGTGGACAGGGAATCCAACAGCATCCTTTCCAATCTGGGGGCCATACCGGAGGATTTAAAAATCAATTATCTTGAAATATCGGCGGAATGCAACCTTGAAGAGTATATTAAAAAGAATCCCCAGCTGTCCCGGTACCATTTTATACGGTCGTCGGACGCCCACCATCTGGGGGATATTCTGGAGAGGGAAAGTTTCCTCGACCTGGAGGAAGCAAGTGCGGCATGCCTGATTGACCTTCTTAAAAGGAAATAAAATTCCATCCCAATTTAAAATAAAAAGTTGGAGAAAAACATATTTTTATGTTGATTATAGCAAAACCATTTGTTATAATATTAACAGATATAGTTAAAATATTAACGAAAAAATATTCTCAAAGGACATAAAAGCAGATGAGGGACTTATCGCTGCACCTGATGGATATACTGCAAAATTCCATAGCGGCAAAAGCCAGCAAAATTTCGGTTTTTATATATACGGATACTGTGCAGGACGAGCTTAGAATAGTGGTTGAGGATAATGGGATGGGTATGGAACCGGAACAACTGGACCTTGTTGCTGATCCGTTTGCCACCAGCCGGAGCAGCAGGGAGGTAGGGCTGGGAATCCCTTTGTTCAAAGCTTCCGCCGAGAGAGCGTCCGGTTGCCTGACCATTGAATCAATGAAAGGCAAAGGCACCATTGTGACGGCCACGTTTAAAATCAGCCATATAGACAGGCTGCCCTTGGGGAATGTGGCTGAGACCATGGTGCACGTCATACTGTCAAACCCGCAGTTGGAAGTGGAATTGACCCTGCATGACAGCCGTGACGGCAGTTTTCATTTCAGTTCGGCTTATATCAATGAGATGCTGGGAGAAGTTTCTATTTCGGATTATGAAATAATCACCTGGATAAGGGATTATATAGATGAAGGCATTAAGTCAAATTTTGGAGGTGTATTGAATGAAATCGATTATTGAATTGGAAGAAATAAGGAAGAAAACCTTTGAAAGAATAGGGATGAGGAAAAATAAAACGGGTACAAGAGTCCTGGTGGGAATGGCGACTTGCGGTATAGCGGCGGGTGCCAGGCCGGTAATGGATGCCTTTGTGAAGGAATTAAAGAAAAGGAGCATCAGCGATGCGACCGTTGCAATGATGGGGTGCATCGGTGCTTGCAGGCTTGAGCCCATTGTGGAAATAATTGACCCCCACGGGAGCCGGGTCACCTATGTCAAAATGACCCCTGAAAAAGCCGCCCGGGTAGTGGCCGAACACATTGTGAACGGCCGGGTGTGCCTTGACTATACCATGGGTGAGGCGGAAAGGGCTGAGAAGGCTGAGGGCTGAGGTTGGAGAAGGGCGTTGAAGAAAGACAAGGTTAAGAAGTTAAATGAACCTTGAGTGGCTCATAAGAATTGCTTCAACCTCACCTTTGAACGGCTCATAAGGGTAGCTCCAACCTCAGCGGTTATAAGCGGTAAAGCCAGGCCTGCACGTTTGAGAAATTTGTGCAGGCTTGACTTTATTTCTGTTTATTTGGGATAATAAGGGATAGAGGAAAAGGAGGAGAATCATGGAGGATATTGAAGTTGTCGGAGCTGCAATCAGGGATGGCGGCAGGATCCTGGCAGCCCAGAGGTCGCCGGTCATGTCCTCTGCATTAAAATGGGAATTCGTAGGAGGCAAGGTGGAAGTCAATGAAACCCACAGACAGGCACTGCGCAGGGAAGTTTTTGAAGAGCTGGGCGTACGGATAAAGGTGAACCGGTATATTGCTTCGGGAACTTCTACGGTCGAAGGAAAGAAGATCCGCCTTCATGTGTACGAGGCGGAAATAATAGAAGGTACACCCCAGGCCAGGGAACACTCTCAGATTCAATGGATAAATATTAAGGACATGGAAAAACTGGATTGGGCCGATGCCGACATTCCAGCCTCTAAAAGGCTGCAGGAGTTGTATGGTCATGGGAAATGATGAAAAAAGGTATTCTTTGTGAAATATATAATTAAATTGACAACTGGAAAGGCAAATACTAAAATAGATTGGATACGCTAAAGAATTTACTTTGCTGTATGACTTTAATAAAGAGGAGAACTTGTGAATGGGAAAATTGTTAAAAAATAAAAACGTGTTGGTTATGGGCGTGAGGAACCGGTGGAGCATTGCCTGGGGGATCGTTAAAGCGGCACATAAGGAAGGTGCAACCCTTATTTTTACATACCAGGGGGAGAGGGAGAAGGAGGACGCCGAGAATTTGGCCGCGGCTTTGGGCTGCAAATCGGTTTACCCTTGCGATATCTCTTCCGATCAGGATATAGACGGCCTGTTTTCCAGGATTAAGGAGGAATACGGTGTCATTCACGGACTGGTACATGCCATAGCCTATGCAAAAAGTGAGGATATCCAGAATTCATTTATCCATACCTCGAGGGACGGATTTGCCATTGCCTTGAATATAAGCGTATATTCTCTTATCGCGGTGAGCCGCAGGGCGAAGGAGCTGATGACCGAAGGAGGAAGTATCATTACCCTGACTTATTTGGGTTCCGAAAGGGTTTTCCCGGGCTATAACGTGATGGGGGTAGCAAAAGCCGCTCTGGAGGCAAGCGTAAGGTACCTGGCCTATGACCTTGGGCCCCTGGGAATCAGGGTGAATGCCATTTCCGCAGGCCCCATAAAGACGCTTTCGGCTAAGGCAATCAAGAATTTTAGTGGAATACTGGATGATGTGGAAAAAAAAGCGCCCTTAAAAAGAGGGGTTACCCAGGAAGATTTAGGAGATGCGGCCCTGTACTTCCTCAGTGACCTGTCCAGGGCGACCACGGGTGAGGTGGTCCACGTGGACTGCGGCTACAGCGTCATGGGAGTAATGACGTGAGTTGAAGGCGAAGAGCCGAGGTTGGAGAGGACCCCGGAGAAGGACACTGGCGAGAGGTAAGGTTAAGGGAAAGATTGCAGAGAAAGCTGAGGGCTGAGACTGGAGAGCTTTGGATATATATTGAAGTTAAAGTATTGCTAGAATATAAAAGGCAGCTCACTGAAACAGTGAACTGCCTTTTTAATACCCTTGCTATATTTTGCTGAAAACGTTTTTGAACGCATTAAGGGCGTAATCCAGTTGCTCTTTTGTATGGGTTGAGGTGTAGGTGGTTCTTAACAGGGAAAGCCCCGGTTTAACCGCAGGTGAAACTACAGGATTTACGTATACTCCTTCTTCAAGGAGCATTTTGGTTATTATAAAGGTCCTTTCATCCTCATAGGTCATTACGGGAATGATAGGGGTTTGTGATTCCCCAATGGGTATGTTCAATTTTTTCAAACCTTCCTTCATGTATTTGGCATTATCCCACAGCCATTGAATACGTTCAGGCTCTGTTTCGATTATTTTGACGGCCTCCAGGGCGGCGGCGGCGTTTGCCGGCGGAATGGATGCGGAAAAGATAAATGGCCTTGAAATATGCTTGACATAGTGCACCACATCCTCACTGGCGGCCATGAATCCTCCCAGGCTTGCCAATGACTTGCTGAAGGTGCTCATAATGATATCCACCTCATTTTCAAGTCCGTAATATTCCGCCGTACCGCTGCCTCTTTTTCCCAGAACCCCGAGACCGTGGGCGTCATCCATCATTGTCCTTGCCCCGTATTTTTTAGCCAGTCTTACAATTTCGGGGACATTGGCGATATCTCCCTCCATACTGAACACACCGTCAAAAACAATCAGCTTTCCGTTGCCGTCGGGTATATTTTTCAGTATGCGCTCCAGGTCTTCCATATTATTGTGCTCATATTTGAGAAGCTTTGCGAAACTTAGCCTGCACCCGTCGATTATACTTGCATGATTGCCGCTATCACAGATGATGTAGTCGTTTCTTCCCGCAATGGCCGATAGGATTCCCAGATTTGTCTGAAAACCGGTACTGAATGTAAGTGCGGCCTCCTTGCCCACAAAAGCGGCCAAACGCTTTTCCAATTCTATATGCAGGTCCAATGTACCGTTTAAGAATCTGGAACCGGAACAGCCTGTCCCATACTTGTCAAGTGCTTCATGAGCCGCTTTTATAACCCTTGGATCGGATGTCAGACCCAGGTAATTGTTTGATCCGATCATGATTGTCCTTTTGCCGTTTATTATAACTTCGGCATCCTGACCAGATTCCAGGACGTGAAAGTAGGGATAGATCCCAGCCTTCATAGCCTCTTTCGCCGCAGTGTAATTAAAGCACTTTGAGAAAATGTCCATCATTACAAAAAATCTCCTTTACCTACAAATATTATACATCATTTGCGTTTTGCTGTCCGTTGCATCCTTCTTAAAAGAAAAGAAGGCATTGTTGCCATTAAATTAATAAGTGGACCAACAATATTTTACCATACAACTTGAGAGAATTGTATGTTTTCTGTATTATTTTCCAAAGACCCGTCTGTTTTGTCCATAACCGTGATTGAATTGGTGTCCGGTACAATGTATAATTGTTTCAAAGTGCTTTTGAAGGAGATTCTTTATGGAGATTTTATATGGAAGTGTTGTACTGGTGACCGGTGCATCTTCGGGAATAGGGAAGGCAATAGCTGAAAAATTGGCAATGGAAGGCTATAAGGTATACGGGACTTCCAGAAATCAACGCCTTGAGGATGAGGACAGCCCTGTAATAAGGTCCGGTGCAAAAGGCGGCTTTCTAAAAATATTGAAAATGGATGTCTGCAGTGAGGAGTCGGTGAAAAGGGCTGTTGGCCATGTTATTGAAAGGGAAGGGACCATCAATATACTTATAAACAACGCCGGGTTTGGGATTGGCGGCGCCGTTGAGGACACTACGGCGGAAGAAGCCTTTAGACAATTTGATACGAATTTTTTCGGCGTATTGAGAATGTGCAGAAATGTCATTCCCGTCATGCGGGCACAGGGGAAAGGGCTGATTATCAATATAGGGTCGGTTGCGGGCCTGATTTCCATACCCTTTCAATCTATGTACAGTGCGAGCAAGTATGCTGTTGAAGCAATGTCGGAGGTTTTAAGGATGGAAGTGCAGCCTTTCGGCATAAAAGTCACACTTATAGAACCGGGAGATACCAAGACCGGTTTTACGAAAAACAGGCAGGCTGCCCAAGCGGCGGAGAAAAACACTTCGGTTTACAGGGACAGGTATGAAAAGGCCATAAATGCCATGGCTGTTTCCGAGATGAACGGACCGGGTCCCGACAAAGTTGTAAATGTGGTTTTAAAAGTAATTGAGATGAAAAACCCTCCGGTGCGAAAGGTGGTAGGGGTTTCATATAAGCTGATCGTGTTTTTAAAAAGAATTCTTCCGTCAAGACTGGTGGAGTTTGTTGTAGCCAAACTTTATTAGCCTTCCCTTACAAAGGCCTGTTTGACTCAAGGTGGGAAAGTGGAGCAAAGCAGCTCACACTTCTATATCCTTCCGCCTCTTTGATTTTGGTGCCTTACTATTTTGCAGGGTTGTTATTATGCTGCGTGCCGTTATGGACACAAGTACGATAGACCCGCCCGTAAGAGCCCATGGGCCGGGTATCTCTCCTAAAAACAGAAAGACCCAGATTGGATTCAGTATGGGCTCTAAAGTAGAGGTCAATATGGCTTCAAGAGCAGTTACCTGCTTGATAGCGATGGAGTATAAGACATAGGCCAGACCCAGCTGGAATACGCCGAGCAGGATCAGGCCGAGCCAGCTCGAAGCGCCGGGCATGGACCCGAACATAAAGGGAATGCTTACAACTGCGGTGATTATATTCCCCAGCAGGATGGTTTCAATAGGGGACCCGTCTTTTTGCATCCGTGAAAAAATAAAAAGCAAAGCGAAGCTTATCCCGGAAAAAACAGCAAGGATATTGCCGGTCATGCCGCCTATGGAAAGGTTGTCCATAAAAAACAGCACCATGCCGCCCATTGTAAAAACGATGGTTATGCTGTCCACTATTTTGATTTTTTCCTTTAGCAGCCATACACCCAGGACCGCCACGTAGATGGGGGCCGTATATTGAAGGAGAATGGCATTGGCCGCAGTCGTCATTTTGGTTGCTGAAACAAACAGGGTTACAGTGGCCGCATAGGACAGGGCGCCGGCAATTTGGGGAAAAGACCAAGTGAAACGGGGTTTGCGTATAAGGATTAAAAGAAAAAGCGCCGAGATGGCACTGCGCATGCCTGCGATAGCTATAGGGTTCCATGAGACCAGCTTTATCAGCACACCGCCTGAACTCCACAGCAGGGCTGTTCCGACAAGAAGGAGGATGGCCGTTGAGTGTTTGACCTGAAATTCGCCCAGAAGCATTTTTATCATTACAGAGCCTTCCTTTCCGTATTTGGACAATAAAACCATTATAGCAAAAAAGATTTTTATGGTAAATGGAAATTTGAAAAACGGTTATATTCTTCGGAAGATGGGGGAAAAATTTTTATGCTTGATTTTCTCTAAAAAATGGGTATAATAGAGCTATAAGTCAAGGAAAGTCAAAGTCAATAAGCTTTGTGTTGGACATGCACACTTTTATGATATGGACAGCCTGTAGATACCGGATTTTGCGCAGGTGTGGTGAGTGGAAGCAGGGATGGAGCCCTTTGAAAAAAGGAGGAATAGATTATGCAGTACAGGGATTACTATGAAATCCTGGGCGTTGATAAAAACGCTTCCCAGGACGAAATAAAAAAAGCCTATAGAAAGCTGGCAAAGAAATACCATCCGGATGCAAATCCCGGGAACAAGGAAGCGGAGGAGAAGTTCAAAGCGGTCAACGAGGCCCATGAAGTGCTGGGTGATCCTGAAAAGAGGAAGAAGTACGACAGCCTGGGGCAGGGGTTCCATTTCCAGGAAGGATATGACTTTGACCCGTTCCAGTACGGGTTCGGAAAGAATGGAAGGTCTGAGTACAGGACGGGAATGAATAACGGCTTCAGCGATTTCTTCAATATGTTTTTTGGCGGCGACTCTTTTAACCTTGAGGATATTTTGGGCAGAAGTGCCGGAAGAACGGGCTTTTCCAGGAATTTTGCCATGAATGGAGAGGACAGTGAGGCAGAAATAGAGATCACTCCTGAGGAAGGGTTCACCGGTGTTGAAAAAAGGGTAACCATCGGCGGAAACGGACAGGGCAGGACCATCTCCTTTAAGATCCCGGCGGGCATTAAAGAGGGGGAAAGGATAAAACTAGCGGGACAGGGATCACCCGGGTTTGGCGGGGGAAAAAACGGCGACCTGTATCTTAAAATCAGGTTTAAGACAGAGGGACGCTTTGATATCATGGGAAACAATTTATTGGCCGTCATCGACCTGACTCCCTGGGAGGCCGCCCTGGGAGGAGAAGTGCCCTTTAATACCATAGATGGAAGGATTATTGTAAAAATACCCGAGGGGATACAGGCCGACAGCAAAATCAGGGTAGCCGGTAAGGGCTACAGGGAAAAAAACGGCAAAAGGGGAGACCTGTTTTTAAAGGTTAGAATCGTAAATCCACCGTCCCTGACAACGGAGGAAAAGCAACTGTATGAGAAGCTGAAACAGGTTTCAGGGTTTAAACCTTACGGCAGGCAATAAGGTAAAAAGCAATAATTTAACGGCTTATACGTGAAATTAAAGATAGAGGTGAATGATTATGAATATGGAAAAATTTACAGAAAAGGCGCAGGAAGCTGTGGCTACTTCCCAGGAGATTGCAATCAGGTATGGAAACCAGCAGGTGGACGGAGAGCATTTGCACCTTGCCCTTTTGACCCAGGAGGAGGGTCTGATCCCCCGGCTTATAAACTTTATGGAGGAAAATGTAGGCTTGGTTATAAAGGACGTTGAAAGGGAGCTGGAAAAGCTGCCCAAGGTCTACGGCGGATCAGCCAGCCTGTATGCCGGCCGGAGGTTTAACGAGCTGCTGCTCCATGCAGAGGATGAAGCGAGGAAGTTTAAGGATGAATACGTAGGTGTAGAGCATATTTACCTGGCCCTGTTGAAGGAGAGAAATACTCCTTCGGAGGCTGTGTTTAAGCGTTATGGAATCAATTACGAAAAATTTCTGGCAGCGTTGAGCAAGGTGAGAAGCAACCAGCGCATCACCTCAAAAAATCCCGAGGAAACTTACGATGCGTTAAACCGGTTTGGAAGGGACCTGGTGGAGCTGGCCAGGAGCGGAAAGGTGGATCCGGTCATTGGAAGGGATACGGAGATCAGGCGGGTTATCAGGATCCTTTCAAGAAGAACCAAGAACAATCCGGTTTTGATAGGGGAACCGGGGGTAGGAAAAACCGCTGTGGTGGAAGGCCTTGCCCAGCGCATGCTTAAAGGGGATGTGCCGGAAGGGCTTAAAAACAGGACCATCTATGCCCTGGACATGGGGTCCCTGATTGCAGGCGCCAAATACAGGGGAGAATTTGAAGAACGGCTGAAAGCGGTTTTGAATGAAGTGGAAAAATCCCAGGGCAGGATTATCCTGTTCATTGATGAGCTCCACAATATTGTGGGCGCAGGTAAGGCTGAAGGAGCCATGGATGCGGGCAACATCCTGAAACCCATGCTTGCAAGGGGCGAGCTTCACTGCATAGGGGCCACCACCCTGGATGAATACAGGAAGTACATAGAAAAAGATGCCGCCCTAGAAAGGAGGTTCCAGCCTGTTATGGTGGACCAGCCTTCGGTAGAGGATACCATATCCATATTAAGGGGCTTGAAGGAGAGGTTTGAAATCCACCATGGAGTGAGGATAACGGATAATGCCATTATTGCTAGTGCCGTTTTGTCAAACCGGTATATCAGCGACAGGTTTCTCCCGGATAAGGCCATTGACCTTATGGATGAGGCGGCTTCCATGATCAGGACCGAGATTGACAGCATGCCTGCGGAACTTGATGAAATAAGCCGGAAAATCATGCAGCTTGAAATAGAAAGGCAGGCCCTGAAAAAAGAGGATGAAAGGGACTCAAAGGAAAGGCTTGAAGCCCTGGAAAAGGAAATCTCAGGCCTAAAGGACAGGGCGAACAGCATGAAGGCCCAGTGGGAGCTTGAAAAGGGCTATATAAAAAAGGAAAAGGAATTGAAAGAGCAGATAGAGGAGGTTAAAAGGCAGATTGAAGAGGCGGAGAGAAAATATGACTTAAATGAGCTGGCCATCTTGAGGCATGGAAAACTGCCTGAACTGGAACGACTTCTGGGAGAGGAAAAGGCAAGGCAGAAAACGGGAAGCGGAAAAAGGCTGCTTAAGGAAGAAGTCACTGAGGAGGAAATTGCGGAGATTGTATCCAGATGGACAGGGATTCCTGTCACCAAACTGGTTGAAAATGAAAGGGAAAAGCTATTAAATCTGGAAGAGGTTTTGCACAGGAGGGTTATAGGACAGGAGGAAGCGGTAACTGCCGTTTCGGATGCGGTCATCAGGGCGAGGTCCGGACTCAAGGACCTGAGAAAACCCATCGGTTCCTTTATATTCCTTGGACCTACCGGGGTGGGCAAGACTGAGCTTGCCAAAGCACTTTCGGAAGCCCTGTTTGACAGTGAAGAGAATATTGTCCGGATAGATATGAGCGAGTACATGGAAAAGCACACCGTTGCAAGACTCATCGGAGCGCCTCCCGGATATGTGGGATATGAGGAGGGGGGCCAGCTTACCGAAGCCGTCAGGAGAAAACCTTACTGCGTAATCCTTTTTGACGAGATCGAAAAAGCTCACAGCGACGTGTTCAACGTGCTGCTGCAGATCCTTGACGACGGAAGGCTCACCGACAGCCAGGGAAGAACGGTGAACTTCAAAAACACCGTGATCATTATGACATCCAATATAGGAAGCCAGTACCTGTTAAACGGGATCGGCAGCGGCGGTGAGATAGACGAGAAGGCCAAAGAAGAGGTTATGAATGAGTTGAGAAGGAACTTCAAACCGGAGTTCTTAAACCGGATTGACGAAACCGTCATGTTCAAACCGCTACTTAAACCGCAGATCATACAAATTATCGAGCTGGCACTGAAAGAAATCCAAAAAAGGCTGGACGACAGGCACATAGCCCTGGAAGTGACGGACAGGGCAAAGCACCTCATTGCGGATACGGCGTATTCTCCGGTTTACGGCGCAAGACCTGTAAAGAGGTACCTGCAGAAGCATATTGAAACGGAGATCAGTAAAATGATTATCAGAGGGGAACTGGAGGACAACAGCAAAATCATTATAGACTCCGGTGAAAACGGATTAATCTTTAGGACAGCATAGGGTAAGAATAGGATTAAAGAAGCAAGGGAGAGAAAGTTTATGTGGAAATTGGATCTTGTAGCATAAAAAATAGATTGCAGAATACCAAACAGAATAAATTCAATAAAGGCTGAATACTTCGGCTTTGTAGTCATGCTTTTGTTTGAGTTTGGAAAGTAGGCATTGGGAAGTAATTGATGTAATTTAGCTGCAATATGGGATTTTTATTAATGTACTACAGGAAAAATTGCTTTCAAGGTGTGTTGAAAGACATGAAATTCCTCTTACAAAAAAATGATGCTTCAGCTGTGCAATACAATGCATCCAGTTGTAAAATTGAGGTAATTGATGTACAATATAATGAGATGACTTATGAATGACTTTGCAGGATATTCATTTACCTGAAAAATTTGCTTCTGATGTGGATCGGACTGTGAAATTTAAAAAAAAGAGGGCCGTGCTGAAGTCTAAATTTTAAGAACTTTACCGATCATTCTGACATTGATATCGCAGAAAGAGGTTTAACTTCTCAAAAGTATTTTAAGGTTATGGGGAAGCTTTTGAGACTTTAAAAAGATTAAAATAAGCATGAAGGAGTGGTACTATGAACAGTGTGTTCAAAGACATGCGTGCAAAGGGTAAGCCCTTGGGTAACTTTGAAGATAAGATCGGCAGACTCGGCGAAATTCTTAAACGTGATGATGTCATCAGAAGCTCTGAGAATTCTCGAAAACAAGGTGAAATACTCGGGAATCCTTTGGATAATGTGCCTTTTTTTAAAAAGTTGATGCTTTCGCCGATTTTGATGAGTATTATGAAAGAATTGAATAAAAGCTATGACGGTATAGATACTCCAGTAAAAAAGAACCGGATAAATGAAGAAGAACTCCAAAAAATTGAAAAAAAGGCCAAGGAATTGGGGGCACTTTCAATCGGATATGCCAGAGTTGATAAGGAAGATATTTTTGAAGGTTACGGGATCGTTTATCCCAATGCTATTGTTTTTACAATTGAAATGGATAAGGAAAACATCAATAAAGCACCTAGTATTGATACAGCGAAAATGATTATGAAGACCTATGACCAAACCGGTATTGTTGCAAACAAGCTTACGGAATTCATACGTGAGATGGGCTTTGGCGCGCATGCCGGACCGGGTTTGGGAGGGCTGACAATTTATCCTGTGCTGGCTGAAAAGGCTAACTTGGGTATAATCGGAAGACACGGACTGCTTATATCACCAGAAGTTGGTCCAAGATTACGGCTTGCTGTTGTATATACAAATATTGATAACCTTCCGTTAAAAAATGAAAATACGCACAAATGGGTTCTGCAATTCTGTAAAAGCTGCGGCAAATGTATCAGGAAGTGTCCTGACGGTGCAATCTATAACACACCAGTTAAAACCAAGGGTGAGCATGTTTCATATATGGACTATAAAAAATGTGCTGTACATTTTGCCGAATGGTTTGGCTGCACGGTTTGTGTCAAAGAATGTGTGTTTAGCCAGAATGACTATCAGGATATCAAAGAAAATTTCTTTCAAAATAAGGATAAGTCCGAAGCGAATGAGTATAAAATGTGACAGGGGACGGTTCTTTGTCACGCAATGCTCATAAGTGGCATAATCCCCAAAACCTAAACAGGAGGGGGATGCTATGCCAAGACGTATTCGAAGTTTGAGCAGCAGAAAAATATACCATGTGATGGCACGCGGCAACGAAAGAAAGAACCTATTCATGTAAGAAGACAGAGCAAGGTATATAGAGGCTTTATCCAGGGCCAGAGGGCACTCTTCCGGCGGAATTAAAACAATACGCCAAGGGTGCCCTGTTTTTTAAAGTAGGAAACTTGAGTTAATTACTTTCTTGTTCAGCAAAATAATTAATAATATTTGAGCCGACTTTTTCTATTAATTCGAACAGTTGCTCCTTTTGATCCTGGGAAAAGTTCTCTAACATTATTTTATTCCAGGAATCAAGGACATTTTCAAGATACTCCCTAACAGCGGCAGCTTTTTTTGTAGTATATAATTTTTGGGCCCGTTTATCATCTTCGCTGGTCATTCTAAAAACATAGCCTTCCTTTTCTAACTTTTTAATAGCTCTTGCTGTTGTGGCCTTGTCTAGTTTTACCAACTTAGAGAGTTGTTCCTGGATAATTCCATTATTATCGTACAACGTCATTAGAAATTGATATTGACCACTTCCTAAATTATATTTGTTTAATAATGGGTTAAAAAATATTTGGCTGTACCGATAAATTAATGAAATATGCTTACCGAATCTGTCCGTATCCATTTTTTCCTCCATGAATAGGTTATAGTCATGTCTAAAAAATTGAAATATAGTTACATGTGCAATCATTTAATTGTATATAAAATTATTGTCTAAGTAAAGTATCATAAAAGCCTATATACTTTGTTTTTATAGATTATCATCATAGGAATTTCAAATATCTATTAAACTCAACGGATTATCATGTATTGTATAATGATAGAATTATACAAAATAAGTTGCAAATGCAACATTTTGTGTTATAATATAGTTGCATACGCAATTATATTATAACACAATAAAATTAATTCTATAGGAGGTATTTTTTATGATTATTGACATCAATATGCACCACCTTCCCGAAGATTTTTTTACCAACGAGAAGATTCTGAATGGTTTTTTGAACACGGCGCCCCGCTCATTTGGAGAGATCGTGACTTTGAGTAAAGTACCTGATACCGGCGCCCACCAGCTCACTCTCGAAAAACCAAAAGGCTATCCGAACCTCAACTACGTTGAGGGCGATTATTCACTCGAGGCTAAGCTTCGGGCGATGGATGACGCCGGCGTCGACAAGGCTATACTTCGCGTGCCGGTTTGGCAGGAGTGGCTACAGCTTGAAACATGCAAGATCGTAAATGACAACGCGGCAGACATGTGCAAGCGATCAGGCAGCCGCCTTTATTCGGTCGCTTGTGTTCCGCCCTGGGGAGGTAAGGAGAACATTTATGAGCTCGAACGCTGTCTAAAGGAACTCGGAATGGTCGGTGTCCAACTGGCCTGCCATTACGGACAGCTTTACCTCGACGACGAGGCCTTTAAGCCCTACTTGAAGGTTCTTAACGAGATGAACGTGCCGGTCGTTGTTCATCATACCCCACTGCCGGTCTACTGGCAGTCCATCTATGAATATACGAATCTGCGCCGTGAGTTCGGCCGCATCGTCGACCAGGGTACTGCTGTGGGACGCGAGTTGTTCAGCGGCATGTTCGACGAATTCCCGAACCTCAAATTCATCCACACCATGTTCGGCGGCAACTGGTTTGCAAACTACCACCTGCTTGCGCCCCACAAGAGCAACAAGAAGGAAGCTATATCGCGTTTGGATACCGCCGATGCCGACAGGATTACGCGCTATCTGCAGAATAATATCTACTTCGACATGACTCACCCGGCCTCTTGGGGCAAAGCGGAAGTCGAGTGTGCGATCAAGGTCTGCGGCGCCGACCACATGTTGTTTGGCACTTCGTTCCCGGTGGTCTATGGTTGGATGTCACAAGGTGTCGAGTTTGTCAAAGCTCTGGACATCACAGAGGAGGAACGCGAACTCATCATGAATGGGAATGCTCTTCGTCTCTTCAAGCTCGACGTATAGGAGGAAGGCAATGATTGAAGTTCTTTATGCGGTGTGTGTGACTGGTTATGTTGCAATATTCTGCTGTTAAAAACGTCCCAAACTGCAGAAGGTATGGAACGTTTCAAAACGGATGCAGATAGATTCAGAGGTTACTTTAAGGAAAATTTATTCTTTGATATGTTGCACGCTGGGCCGTGGGGTAAAGAACAAGTAGAGTGTGCGATTAAAGCATGTGATGCTGACCATGTTTTTTTGGCTCTTCTTATCCTGTTAGACATGAGTGGCTGATCAAAGGCATTGATTATGTTAAGAGCCTGAATGTCAGCGGAGAAGAAAAAGCTTTGGTTCTCGGTGGAAATGCACAAAGATTATTTAATATTCGATAAGCTGAGTATTAAAGAACTATTTAGTTTTAAATCTGTATGTTTTACCCAGGATAACCTAATTTTATAAAGTTATCCTGGGTAAATCTAGAAAGGAAAAAATTGAAAATCCCATGTGTATTTATGAATAAAGAATGTTTTTCTACTTGCTTACCTGAATATTCATTGGAGAATGAAAATTAACTTAGAAAGCTGTTCCTGGATAATTTCATTATTATCGTATAAAGTCATGAGAAACTGGTATTGGCCACTTCCTAAACCATATTTGCTTAATAATGGATTAAGAAATAAATGGCTGTACCGATAAATTAATGAAATATGTTTGCCGAATCTGTCCGTGTCCATTATTACCCCCATTAATAAAGTCATTTCTAACAAGTGAAATATAGTTACATATGCAACCATTTAATTGTACATAAAATTATAGGCTAAGTAAAGTATTATAAAAGCCAATATCTATGTTTTGATAAATTATTATCTCGTCAAGAGTAAATAAACACCCTTTTCAAGGGCGCTCTTGACATGTCATTTGCTTTTCTCTATAGTATAATCAAGGCTTGTAAACCAACATCTGGCTTACAAGCCCCAAAAGATCATCATAGAAAGCAATTTACAGAAAAAGTTTCACATAATCCAGGGCGCTCTTCCGGCGGAATTAAAACAACACGCCAAGGGTGCCCTGTTTTTTAGTGCGACAAAGAACCGTCCCCTGTCGCATGCAACAAATGAAAATACATGCCATCTCATTTCCATTCATGATTTGAGACAGTATCTATGAAAACTTGTATGGAAGAATCCAGATTGCCTTTCCGCCAGGCTAATGACATATCTAAGTAAACCTCTGTGCTATCAAAATCAATATAAACAATTTTAGGGTTATCAAACCTCCGGAAGGAACGGGGAACAGGGGATACACCCAAACCTGAAGCTACCATTGCTATAGCGCTTTCGTATTTCGATACCAGTGTAGCTTTTTTCATATCGACACCTGCCCTTAACAACCTGTAGTGGATTTTAGACAGACTGATAGGTGCAAATTGATTATTGGACATGATTACTCTTACTCCGTCCAGATCTTGTGCCGAAATACTGCTTTTTGAAGCAAGCGGATGGTGAACGGGGACAGCGAGACAGGCAAATTCTCTAAAGAGTAATCTTTGCTCTATTTCAGGCATGTTTTCTATTTCAGATTTCTCTATAAAAATGACATCTAGGGAATCCTTAATCAACATTTCCTTTAACTCACCCCATCCGGCAATTTGTAATTCAATGTGAATATTAGGATGATCCTGGTAAAATCTACTCAGAACGTCAGGTAACAGTGCCCAATCTACCGGACCATGATAACCGACCCTTAGGGAGGAACCCTCTTCAATAGATATTTGTTTTGCTTTCAGCAATGCTTTTTCATATAGAGACATAACATTTTCCAACTCTTTTTTTAGACACTCCCCAGCAGCTGTGAGCTTTACATAATGTTTATTACGAATGAAAAGTTTTGCTCCAATCTCTTTTTCCATAGCGTTGATTTGGGATGTAATAGTGGATTGCGCGACAAATTGCTCTTCAGCTGCTCTTGTAAAATTTAAATGTTTTGCAACACTTAAAAAACACTTAATAGTATGTGTATTCAAGCAACCTCCTCCTATTCGTCCACTTATATTATATTATAGTAGATATCCGTGCTTTATTAAATATTAAAAAATATCTATGTTTATTAATATATTACCTTCATCTATTCCCGAAATTTTGTAATTGATTTATTCGATTATATAAGCAAAAATATGAATTTCCATATGTTTTTTGATTGGGCTATAATACAGTTGAACTCGTAAATTCTAATGTTCATGCCACAGCAGTCCTATGCTTCAAGCTTAAGAGAACAATGTGATGTTTGTTGGAGGTATGGGCGAAATTTCAGACCTCATAACATAGGACTCGAAAGCAGTTAGAGTCTACGATGGAATTAAAAAACATAGGGGGGTAGAATGAATTGAGGAAAGGTAAAAAAATACTAGCGTTGTTTTTGGCATTGTTGGTGGTAATTAGTATTGCAGGTTGCAGCTCACCAACTGGCAATGAAAAACAAACAGCGGCTCCCGCTACGCCTACAGCTATGGATACCGCCACTAAACAAGCTGATGTTGTAGTTGTCGGGAGTGGTATGGCCGGTATGTCGGCGGCAATTGAAGCAGCCAGTCAAGGTGCGAAAGTAATTTTGTTGGAAAAAATGGGTGTTCTAGGTGGAAGCACAAATCATGCTGAAGGTATGTTCGCCAGTGAAAGTCCGCTTCAAAAGAAATTGGGCATCACGGTTAACACGGAGGAATTGTTAAGGGAAGAGTTCAACTTTTCAAACTATAGAGTGGACGGCAACCTGTGGAAAGATGTCATGAAACATTCAGGCGAGGATATTCAATGGCTCCTCGATATGGGCGTAAAGTTTGAAACGGTAACCAGTACAGGTGCCGGCGCGAAGACATGGCATGTGTATGAAGGATTTGGAGAAAAAGTAATTAACGCATACATGAAGCCAAAAGCCGAAAAGCTTGGCGTGGAGATCCTGCTTGAAACTCCTGCCAAAGAGCTTATCATGAAAGATGGACAGGTGGCCGGTGTTAAAGCAACTACGAAGGACGGAAAAGAATTAGCCATTAGTGCGAAGGCCGTTGTTCTCGCAACAGGCGGTTTTGGAAACAATGAGCAAATGGTTAAAGAATTTACGCATGCTACCAAAGAAAAATATGTTGACAGGGGTGCGCCCGGACATACGGGTGACGGAATCAACATGGCGAAAGCAGCCGGTGCCCTTACGGGTGAACGTGCGATCGTCATGCAGCTGGGAAATACGCTGGAAAGTTCTTTTATTACTACACATATTAATGCAGCAGCCGGCATGGAACCGTCTCTTTGGGTGAATCAAGACGGTAAGCGTTTTTGCAATGAGGATGTTATTTGGTATTATACCCGCGGCAGCAATGCAATCATGTCACAATATAAAACCTTTACCGTTTTGGACAGCAACGAGGTTAAGAGGCTTGCTACCGAAGGTGCTACCGTTGGCTACGGCATGTATGTAACCCCCGGCACAAAATTGGATAAATTGGAGGCTGAGCTTCAGAAGGCGGTTGCTGATAAAGCTCCCGATGTATTTAAAGCTGATACAATTGAAGAGCTTGCAGCCAAAATGGGGGTTGACAAAGCTAATTTCGTAGAAACTGTCAATACCTACAACGCTTTTTGTGCGAATGGAAAAGACCTTGATTACGGCAAGAATCCCAAGTATCTTCATGCTGTGAAAACCGGTCCGTTTTACGGCTTCCGCGTAAAAGCAAATAACCTCACTTCCTGTGGTGGTATAAGAATCAATGAGAATTGTGAAGCATTGAATAAAGATTACCAACCGATCAAAGGACTTTATGTTGCAGGAATGGATTGTGACGGCTTTACCGGTGATACCTACGGATTAACGATTCCCGGTTCAGCTCAAGGTTATTCTTGTTACACCGGTAGAACCAGCGGGAAAAATGCCGCTCAGTATGCCAAGCAATAATCTCATTCCTTGGCAGCTTCCCATTGCTCTTTGTGGATGAATACGGTAAAAGGTTCATTAATGAGCAGGTATTCAAAGAACAAGCCCTCAATGTAGGAAATGGGAAAATCATTGATAAGCGAGATTATTTCGTTTTTATGGATAAGCCAAATGTTGATTCTCTCGGTGGCGTTGAAATCAATACCAAAGCTGAAGCTGTAAATAACTATTTTTGCTCTTTCCTTGAGCAATAGACGAAATAAACAAATTTCTTGGTAGTATCAACGATACAGCTCAACAGACAAACCTTCTATATGTGACAGGGGACGGTTCCTCGACACACATGCTCATAAATGGCATAGTCTCCCAAACCTAAACAGGAGGGGGATGCTATGCCAAGACGTATTCGTAGCTTGAGCAGCAGCAAAATATACCGTGTGATGGTACGCGGCAACGAAAGAAAGAACCTATTCATGGATGAAGAAGGCAGAGCAAGGTATGTAGAGGCTTTATCCAGGGCTGCAGGGCACTCTTCCGGCGGAATTAAAGCAAACACGCCAAGAGTGCCCTGTTTTGTGAAGTGTGACAAAGAACCGTTCCCTGTCACGTTCGGTATAATTATTTCTAAATGGTCAAATAATACTTGTAGGTGATTGAATGATATACATATACAGCTGTTATGCAGGCACTCATTCTTCCTCTATTGCGGCGGCGCTGCATTTGAAGAGGATTCGGGAAGACAGGATACCCACAAAAAGTGAGATACTAAACATAGAGTATTTTAACAAGCTGAAAAAGAAGGACATGGGAAGGATTATATACCGGGGTATGGATGAAGACGGGAACAAGGTCTATACACTGGGCAGAGGCACCTCCAATATTTTGCTCCCGTGTATAAAAGACCTTGTTACAATTTTGCAAAGTGAAAGTGGGCTAAATGAAAAAATAGTGCTTTCAAATATGTCCCCTTGCGTAACCGTGTCCATGAGTGTCGGGGGATTCCTCTCCAGGCGCCTGGGGCTGGATTTCATAGGAGTGCCGTTTTTAATCATAGGCTGCCAACTGGGTTTCAGAAATATTGTAAGGGTGGTAAACCATACAAAGGAGGCGGCTAAAAACTCCAGTGACAATGTGCTTGTGCTTATGAACGATCTCCGCCGAATGTGACAGGGGAAATCTTACCGGGATAGAAGCTCCTTCATAACGTCCACAGTGTAAAAGATATCCTCCCTGCTCACCCAGTAATTCGTTACGAAACGGATCATTCCTCCTTCGGGGGGATTGATTTTTATCCCTTTGCTGTAGAAACCCTGAACAAGCTTGTTTTTATCCACCCCGGTCCGGCTTACGTCGAAAAAGACCATGTTTATGTGTATATCCTCCAGGTTGACGGCTATGCCGGGTATTTTTGAAAGCTCGGTACCCAGCAGCAGGGCATTTTCATGGTCCGTTTTGAGCCTTTGCCGCATTTCCTTCAGAGCTACAAGGCCTGCAGCGGCAAGGATCCCTGCCTGTCTCATGCCCCCGCCCATGAGCTTTCTCCCTTTTCTCGCCCTGTCGATGAAGTCCCGCCCGCCTGCCAGCATGGAACCCACAGGGGCGCACAATCCTTTGGACAGGCAAAACATGACCGAATCACAAAAAGCACTGATTTCCGCAGCCTCTTTTTCAAGATGGACGGCTGCATTAAAAAGCCTGGCGCCGTCCAGATGCACGGGAATTCCATATTCTTTTGCCAGCGAATATATTTCGGACATGTTTTCCAGAGAAACAACCCTCCCGTTGGAATGGGCGTTTTCCAGGCAAATCAGCCCGGTTCGCGGGTAGTGTATGTCTTCGCCGCGGATTTTCCGCCTTATTTCCTCGGGATCAAGCTCTCCCTTCCTGCTGCTTAATGTCCTCAGCTGTACGCCTGCAATGACAGAGGCTGCCCCGACTTCGTGCATGACGATATGGCAGTCGTCGCCCAGGAGCACCTCGTCTCCGCGCCTGCAGTGGGTAAACAGGGCCAGCTGGTTTCCGAAGGTTCCGCTTGGGACAAACAGGGCCGCCTCTTTGCCCGAAATGTGTGCCGCATATTCCTCCAGCTCTTTTACAGTGGGGTCATCCCCGTAGACATCGTCTCCTACTTCCGCCTTAAACATGGCCTCCCTCATCTGGTCGGTAGGTAAAGTAACCGTATCGCTTCGTAAGTCTATGAAATGCATTTTTAACCTCCTATATAAATCGCGGAAATGGTTTTATAAGGAATCCTTTGGATTTCCGCGATATTTACTAAGGAAATTGAATCGTGAAAATGTTGTAAATGCAAAATTATTTTCAACGTTCAATATAGCAAAATAAAATCATTTGTGAAATTGTAGAATACCGCTTACTCATTATATCACTTTCCAGACTGTATAAAAAGTCTTTGTGAAAAACGAGAAATGCAAAATATTTTTCGTAAAGCGTATACTACGTCCATTTCTTTTATTCTAGCAGATTAGAGGCTCCCCTTTGCGGACCGGATGGGACAGAAATCATGAATCTTGTTGACAATAACATGATAAACTGCTAAATTTTTATCTATGAATAAACATTAAATATGTTATCTATTCCAGTGGAAAAGTATAAAATAACGAATGAAGGATACAGTTATAACGGACTGATTTTTACTGTAGGAGAGCTGTGATGGAAGAAAAAAAAGCTGAAAGCAATGTATATAAGGAAATTTTAAGCTGGGTCAAGGCAATTGCACTGGCGCTGGCTGTTGCCCTGGTAATCCGGTTTTTCCTGTTTGAGCCCATGACCATCCCTTCAGGGTCAATGCTGGACACCCTGCAAATTGGTGATAGGATCTATGTGAATAAATTTATTTATAAGCTTACCCCTATAAAAAGAGGAGATATTGTCGTATTCTGGTACCCTGACAACCCCTCCGTAAGATATGTAAAGAGGGCTGTCGGCCTTGGCGGGGATGTGGTGGAAATAAAAAAAGGAAGGCTTTACGTTAACGGAGTGGTACAAAACGAGCCCTATCTCAAAGAACCCATGCGCCCCGAAGACTTTGGACCTTACAAGGTGCCTGCGGACCATTACTTCATGATGGGGGACAATAGAAACGATTCTCTGGACAGCAGGTACTGGAACAACAAATACGTGGATAAAAGTGCGGTTATAGGCAAACCTGTGTTCATATACTTTCCTTTGAACAGGATCGGAGTGATTAAAACGGCTGCGCCTTAACAGGCACAGCCGTTTTAATCACTCTTGCTTTTCAAGGTATCTTTTAATTTTTTTGGTTGTAGTTTTAGCAAACTCATTTTCACGCAGCCGGAAATTTTTTATGTACTTATAAGTGACCAGCTGCTTATTCACATCTTTTACTTCACTTTTTATCAATTCGTGGACAAACTCATCGGTGATTTTCTGATCCTTAAAATCTTCCTGTATTTTTTCCATATCCGGAATAATGACGGCAGATACAGACACTTCACCGGGTTCTCCGCCATGTTCACCGTATACAAGGGATTCCTTTATGTGAGGGCTTTTATTGAGCAGTGCTTCAATTTCTTCAGGAAAAATATTTTTTCCGTTCTTTGTGACGATGACATTTTTTTTACGGCCTGTAATATGGATAAATCCGTCACTATCATAAAATCCCAGGTCGCCCGTGCACAACCAACCGTCTTTGAAAACGGCGGCTGTGGCTCTTTCATCTTCGTAGTAACCCAGCATGACGCTTGGTCCTTTGACTATAATTTCTCCCACACCGTCATCTCCGGGATTGTCGATTTTTACCTCTAGATTGGGAAGAGGCAGGCCTGCGGCGTCGTCTTTAAAATCCACATCCCGGTTCAGCGCAACAATGGGGGAACACTCGGTAAGGCCATATCCCTGTACAAAGTGAAGACCCAGATCTCTGAATCCCTTTGCCACCACAGGATCAATTCCTGCAGCTCCGCTGATAAGTATTTTTATTTTGCCGCCGAAATTTTCGTGGACTTGCGCAAACAACTTTTTTGTCACATCTATGCCAAGTTTTTTCAGGAAGTTGCTTATTTTAATCCCTATTTTCAGCTTTTTCAGCAGGGCAGGGTCCTTGGCCGCCTGGTCCCATATCCGGCGGTAAAAGGCTTCGAAAATCAAGGGGACTCCAAGCATTACAGTGGCTTTGGATTCCTGGAGGTTTTTGGGGATGTGCCTCAGGCCTTCGCAAAAGGCTATGGCAGCTCCTCGATATAGGGGGCAGAGAAAACCGCAGCTACACTCGTAGGTATGATGTATGGGAAGCACGGATAAAAAAATGTCGTGCTCGGAAATATAAAGCATGGAGCACATGGCCATCAGGTTTGAACAGATGTTTTTGTGGGACAGCATTACCGCTTTTGAGGTATCCATTGTACCTGAAGTAAATAGGAGCATGTTTAAATCCTCATTATTGATTTCAGCCGCTATAAAACTTTGATCCCCCTTTGAAACCAATTCATAGCCCTTTTCTATCAAATCCTTGAAGGAAATGGCCCTGTCATGGCTTTCTTCCCCATCCATATTGATAAAGAAATCTACGGTGCCTATTCTGCCGGCGATTCTCATGATGTTCTCCCGGTTGTTCCCGGTGAATATTATGGCATTGGCCCTGGACCTTAATATCAGGCTTTCCACTTCATTTTCGGGGAGTTCCTTGTCGAGAGGCACAACGGTTCCTACTCCGTTTACAACAGCTAGGTAGGAAACGGCCCATTCATACCTGTTTTCACCGATCAATGCAATTCTTTTGCCTTTCAGTCCAAGATTTATGAGGGCGGTGCCAAGGGCATCCACGTCCTTTTTATATTGTTTATAGGACACCGGCGCATAGTTTTCATTTCCCTTTTTCTTTATCAGAAAGGCTGTCCTGCTGCCATACAAATCAACGCTGGAATTCAGCATTTCCTTTAGGCTGCTGATAGGTCTGACCTCATAGAGGGAGATATTCTTCATTGTAAAACACCTCATCAAAAATAATGTTAACTGAATAAGGTATATTATATATGAAGATGATGACAGTTTAAAGAAGATAATAAAATAATAATACATTTTATTATTATTTATTTGACAAAACCCTGTGGATGTTAAAGAATAGGAATTATATAAGTGTAATATCTCACTAAGCTTATTAATTATAATAATACTACAACCAGGGAGGCAAAAATATGGATAATAACAGGGGAACGGGGAAACTTAGGAGACTGAACGAATACTTCCAGGTGGCCTTCAGGTTTTATAATTTAAAGCAGGAATACCTGACGCCTGTCCTTTTCGTAATACTGCTTGCCATAATTTTTCTGCCGAATTTAATTCAGGAGATTAATTTCACTTTTTTTGCGGCTTATATTGCCTCGAGAATTGTTTTCTATGTTGTTTCAACCATTTACCTGCTGGCCTGCATCAAAGAATTTAAAAATGAGAAATATACCGTAAAAACCCTTTTAAAGGAAGTGATGCTAAAAATCCATAAAGTTATCGCCACATGGGCGATATATGATATTTTGACTTCGGCAGGAATGTTTTTGCTCATCGCTCCGGGAATATACTTCTATTTGAGCTATATTTTCAATATCTGCTATTTGATGGACAAAAATGAAAGTATTTTTGGAACCTTCAAAGCCAGCGGAAAAATAACTTCCGGAATCAAGCTGCAAATACTCTATGCAATTTCATTCCTTGTACTGCTGCGGCTATTTCCCTTTATTGCCTATGATCCTGCAAAAAAATTTCTTATCTTCCTGTTTGTACTGTCTTTCCTTGCCTCGGTAACACATTTAATTCAACAAAGAATGGTGGCATTAATGTATATGGACCTGGAGTACGGGAAAAAACTTGATGAGGGGCAGGAATGGGAATAATTGGATTGAATTATAATTAAATACAAAATATGGACGCATTTTTTTCATAACAGGCTTACTTTCCAAGGTAAGCTTTTATTTTTTTAGGCTTCGGTACACTTTTTCAATTGTTTTCTGAGTAAAACGGCAGCTATTTGTGAATAATAGTAAAAAAGGACTGAGCATCTCCGGACAGAAGCTGTAGAAGACCCGGATTTTAGACACACGATACCGGGAACTCTTGAACATTTTTATGAGGTGGCGGACAATGTACATAATATATGCCTATATAATATGCTTGTGGCTGAGAAGCAGGTGATTTTATGGATTATATTCATATTAGCAACGATGAAGTTTTGAACAGAGGACGTATTGACGCCAATAAGATTTATTTGGACGACAAGGAATACCGGATCATTTCCTTTGAACTGGCAACGGGAGATTTTATCGTAGAGGAAATACCAAAGGATATGCTCCATTGACTTTTTGAATGCTATCCGAACATACGTTTGATTTGCTGCTTGAATTGTGTTATAATTGTTATGGGTGATACTATGACAAATTATTTTTTAAAAAAATCTCTGGAGAATAACCTTGTTATAACTATTGTGTACCAGAAAAACGGAAGGATTACCCAAAGAAACATAAAAGTGCTGGGCATTGACGGAAGCCGGGTGAGGGCTTTTTGCTACCTGCGCGGACAGATAAGGGAGTTTAAAGTGGATAATATCCTTGCGGCAGGCTTTTTAAAGCCCACCGCCCGTAGAAGTATTTCTTAAACTTTTTCCATCTTTCTGTGTCTTAGGACCATTCAAATTATTTGCCTGCATTGACACACTTGCAGCAGCGCATCGGCTGCAGTGGAATTCAGTTTAAAAGGGAATTTTAATATGAGTTAGTTTTAAAAAATAATAAATAAAACAGCACGGCATGTGTAATGATGTAAGCATTGACAATATTTTACATATATGATATATTGTATTATCAGTAGAGTAAATGAAGAGGTGAGGGTATTGAAGGATGAACAAAAACATGCTTTGGCAAAGTGCTGTATACTGATGCTGGAGATGTTAATCGTTGAATACAGGAGGAAGAACATAAGCAGCGAAAAATTTGCACAGGAGGCAAAATTGAAAATACATTTCCTCAAGGACTATGTTGCCCAACTGGAGGATAGTGAAGAAAAACAGCAAATTAAAAAGTTGTTGAAGAGTTGTGATGATATTCTTGCTGTAAATAGTATTCCTCAATAAGCTTATCAAGTTCCCTGCTTACTTCTAAAATTTTTTCCTTATGCTGGACTTCGGCTTCCAATAATCTGTTAAGCTCTCTTCTTAAAAGCTCAATTTGCTTTTTTAAATTTTTCTGCATTTGTATCAACCTCGTTTTATCATTTGTAGATTATTACATATATTGTCTTAGTATACTCTCTATTTACATAATTTGTCTATCGTTTTACATTAAAAGACAAAAGCTAACAGGATATCCTTTTTTTTCACAAAAATCACAAGCATCTACCCTTTTTGCAAAAATCTTTGTATCTTTGTTCTTACACTATTATTTTCATATAACCCATGCTTTATTCCATAGAAACCAAATTAAAGATGGCGCTGGCAAAGGGTTAAAATAGCCTTTTAATGGGGATTTAAAAGGAAGGGCCCCTGTAGTTTTCTTGTATTTCCATTAATACGCGTGAAAAAAATCCCCCTGATAGCAAGGGGGATCGCTAATTCTCCTTTTCTTGGTGTTTTTCACCGACAGTTTGCCGGTCTGTATCTATCTGCTCGTCTCTAACTTTTTTATTTTTTGAACAGGCATAAGTTTTAAAGCGGTTACGGAACCTTTCCTGTGAGCATCCGGCCGGAGTTCCTTTTGATAGGGACAGCAATTCCCTGTAGTCCATAAGCTCGCCTCCTATACATCAGTACAGTATAATTATATGAAATAAATAGAAGGATGTTACACTTATGTTGACTTATTAAGTAACTTGCATCCCAGGTTCATTCTACAATTCTGTTTGCTTCATCTACATGGAGGACAACGGGCTTGTGATTTGCCGCCGATTCTTCATCTATGAGGCAGTAAGCCATGATGATAAGAAGATCGCCCTTATGGACAAGCCTCGCTGCAGCGCCGTTGAGGCAGATATCTCCCCGTCCTTTTTCTCCTTTTATGACATAGGTCTGGAATCTTTTTCCGTTATTGATGTTTACCACCTGTACCTGTTCGTTTTCATAAAGACCGGCAGCATTCATCAAATTTTCGTCGATGGTGATGCTTCCCACATAGTTGAGATTGGCATCCGTAACCGTTGCCCTGTGGATTTTGCTTTTTAACATGAATAAGCCCTTCATCCCGTCACCACCTTATTGTCAATCAGTCTTGTTTTCCCGATTTTTACCGCGACGGCCACCAGGACTTCCCCCTCTATCTTTTCAACGGGCATGAGGCTGTTGGGGTCAACAAAGTCAACATATTCAAGGGAGGCGCTTTTGGCAGTGCCGATGTGGTTGACCATCTCATTCCTTATATATGTGACATCTCTGACCCCGTGTCTAACAAGCTTTTCCGCAATATTCAAGGATTGGCTGAGAACTAAAGCCTGTTGCCTTTCATCTGCCGAAAGATAGGAATTCCTTGAACTCATGGCAAGCCCATCCGCTTCCCTGACAATGGGACAGCCGACAATTTCAATTCCCAAAGCAAGGTCGCTTACCATTTTCCTTATCACAGCCAGCTGCTGGGCGTCTTTTTGACCAAAATACGCCTTATCCGGCCTGACCAGGTTGAACAGTTTTGTGACTACGGTGCAAACCCCCTTAAAATGGCCCGGCCTTGCAGCACCGCACAGTACTTCGGTCAATCCTGACACTTCAACGTATGTGCAAAAGCCGTCAGGGTACATTTCGGAGGCCTGGGGCATAAAAACGATATCACAGCCCGCTTCCATACATACCTTTGCATCGTGTTCCTCATCCCGGGGATATTCCTCATAATCCTCGTTGGGCCCAAACTGGATGGGATTCACGAAAATGCTTGCCACAACCACATCGTTTTCCTTCCTGGCCCTTTCCATAAGGCTTTTATGTCCGTCATGCAGATAGCCCATTGTAGGGACAAAACCTATACTCAGGTTATTGGCCTTTACCTTTTTTATTTCCCGCTTCAAATCTTCCAGCTTTCTTACGGTTACCATTCTTTTTCTCCTTAAGTCAATACAGTTTTTTTATTTCCTCAAATAATAATTTGTCTATTTTAAAGGAGTGCTTTTCATCCGGAAAGACGCCGCTTTCAACGTCATTTATATACTCCCTGACGCCGCTTATGATCTCCTCTTTCAGATGCTTATATTGTTTCACAAACTTTGGCGTAAAATCAGAAAACATCCCCAGTAAATCCTGGGTAACCAGAATTTGTCCGTCGCAGGCGGCGCCGGCACCGATCCCTATTACAGGGATGGAGATGGAATCCCTTATCATGGCTGCAACTTCATCGGGAACACACTCCAGCACGATGGAAAATGCGCCGGCATCTTCAAGAAGTTTGGCGCCTTCTATGATTTTACCGACCTGTTCTTTTGTCTTTCCATATACCTTAAATCCTCCGAACATGTTGACCGATTGGGGTGTCAGGCCTAAATGCCCCATGACCGGAATCTGGGCTTTTATAATTCCCCTGATCTGGTCTGCGACCTCCGCACCGCCTTCAAGCTTTACTGCGTGAGCCATGCCCTCCTGGATCATTTTCCCCGCATTTCGGATGGATTCCTCCACACTGACGTGGTAGGACAAAAAGGGCATATCTGCCACAATAAGGCTGTTTTTGGAGCCTCTTGCCACTGCCCTAGTGTGGTGAATAATGTCTTCCACCGTCACCTGGAGCGTATTTTCATAACCCAGCATTACCATTCCAAGGGAATCCCCTACAAGGATACCGTCCACCCCGGCTTCATCCACCAGCTTAGCCATGGAATAATCATAGGCCGTAAGCATGGTAAGCTTTTTTCCCTGGGACTTCGCTTCTCTGAAATATGAGGTTGTCTTTTTCATTTTTACTCCTCCAATAGCTTGTTTAACTCATTTCTTTTATTCTCCCCTATGGCACCCCGTTTATAGGAAAGGGACACTGCAACCTTGCCAAGGCTTCTGTACAGGTCTTGATAATCGGTGAGCGCCTCCAGGTGCTTTTTTACCGTCCCTGTATCTCCTCTTACAATGGGTCCCGTCAGGGCACGGTCAATGCCGTAATTCGCAATGTTGTTTACTGCTCCGGCTAAAAGGGGATAAATGGATTTTTCCAATTCCCGGGGCATGCCGCATTGGATGAGAATTTCCTTCGAAATTTCTGCAAGACACACGATGTAATTGGACGCAAAGACTGCAGCCGCATGGTATTTGGCCTTGTTTTCACCTTGGATGGGGAAGTGCTTTATCTTTGCGGCATCTAAGAAATCCTGGATTAAGTTTAAATTCCTGCCTTCGATAGTAAAAAATGCATTTTGGAGTTCTTTGAACACCTCCGGGTGGGAAAAGGGGAACAATGGGTGAAGGGAATACCCGTATGCGCGGCAGTCTTCGATGCCGCAAAAGATATGGGAGGACAAAGACCCGCTCATGTGGAATATCTTCTTGTCCTCTATGTTGAAATCCTTTATTTGGTTCCAAACAGAAGCGATGGCGTCGTCGGGTGTAGTAATAAAGATGTACTCGCACCCCGCAACCAGTTCGCCCAATGACAGGCACAGAGTGTCGGTAAACAGGGCGGCCTTTTTTGCAGAGGAGGCACTTCGGCTGAAATAGCCTAAAACCTCCACCCTGTTTTCCTTTAAATAGCGTCCGAAGGCGGTTCCAACCTTTCCGGCGCCGATGAAGCCTATTTTCATATGCAGCTCCTTCCTTAGTCCCAAGAGTCCCATTCCACCCGGATATGGGCTTCCTGCAGTCCTGAACAGTGCTGTTTGTGCTATTATCATAATATTATACCACATTTTACGGTATAGCATCATTTTATTGTGGTTTATTTTATAAAATGATATGGAGGATAACGATAAGGAAAGAAGTGAAGACTGTGCCAACGAATTTTTTCTATCAGATTAGTTTCGATATCGGTCAATGTGACGAAGTTATTTTATCGAATGAAGCAGATAGGGCGGAGAAATTGGTAAAGCTTTTGGTAGGAGTGTATTCTAAGCACATTGACCAGATCCATTCGGGATTAACATTAAAAAATTCCGATGAAGGCTCCAGAGATTATTTCTCCGATCTGAAAGTGCTGAAGGCAAAACTTGAGATTCTTAAGACCCAGGTAGAAAATAATTTGTATAAACCTCAAGGGCAGAATCAAAGCGGATTTGTTATCAACAATAGTGCGGTGAACAAAAGTTCAAATAACTATGCAGCGAGCAAAGATGCAAATATAGCTGCTTATCTGGAGAATTTGCGCCAGGAGATCAGAGATAACGAATTCCTGTCCAGCGATGAGACCAACGAGATATTGGATAGGATTGATGAGATCGAACAGATTGCCGGAGACCCGGAGACAAAAAAGGAAAAGTGGCTGAAACTCAGGCAAATGATGGGGTGGATCAGCACTAAGGGTCCGGATGTGGGGCTTAAGCTGATGCGGCTGATTCTAGTTGTATTTGAAGAAAAGAAAGGATAAGGCGGTAAGAAGGGCTATGCGGCAAAAGCCCAAAGGCTTCATGCCTCTGGGCTTTAATCTGGCAGGGGAGACAGGACTCGAACCTGCAGCCGACGGTTTTGGAGACCGCTACTCTACCAATTGCGCTACTCCCCTATAAAAGACTACTATAGTATACAATAAGGGAATTTCTCTGTCAATGAGAGTTATAAAGAATTAATTTAATTTGTCGCGAGAATTTTACGAAATGCATATCAGCGCAGGATATTGCACAGATTTGCCGGCGGGCGGAACACCCTGTCCGCCTGTGCTATTTCCATTAGTTCTATGGATTTGTATGAATTTGTGATATCATAATAAAGTAAAATAGATAAAGTGAAGCAGGAGTGATTGTATGAATATCAGTGTCGGATTTATCGGAGCGGGGAATATGGGTGCGGCAATGATAAAAAGCCTTGTAAAGTCAGGTACTGTGCCTCCGGGGAAAATATATATCTATGATGTGGATCCGGTGAAATTGAGAGCATTAAAGGAGGAGACAGGTGTAAATATCGGAAACGGCAGTGCGGCAGTAGTGGAAAAATCCGATGTGGTAATCCTTGCAGTTAAACCCAATACGATCAAAGAGGTACTCGAAGCATGTAAGGACAAGCTGGATCAAAAGAAAATATTGGTTTCCATTGCGGTGGGCATTCCTCTTAAGTTTTATAAAGGAATTGTGGGCCGCGATAAAAAGATTGTCCGCACCATGCCCAATACACCTGCCCTTGTAGGGGAGGGGATGACTTTGGTGTCCTTTGATGAAAATATAAACCAGGAGGATAGGGCCGTTGTAAAGACTTTGTTTGAATGTCTGGGCAAGGTGGAGACTTTGGATGAGAAGCTCATGACTGAAGTAACCGCGCTTACGGGAAGCAGTCCCGCTTATGTGTTTATGTTCATTGAAGCCATGGCGGATGCCGCGGTTTTATCCGGAATGCCGAGAAACCTTGCCTATAAGCTTGCTGCCCAGGCTGTGCTTGGCTCTGCAAAGATGGTGCTGGAGACCGGAAAACACCCGGCAGACTTGAAAGACCAGGTTTGCTCACCTGCAGGCACCACCATAGAAGCTGTGAGTGCACTGGAGAAAAACAGGTTCAGGTATGCCGTCATTGAGGCAATGAATGAATGTACAAAAAGGGCAAGGGAAATAGGCCGGCAGTTTGATGGCGAAATGTAACCGGTGTTCTGCTCCAATTTTTGTTGTAGGCACTATATGGCATATTCTATCAAACCGGACTCTTAAATTTATGTGAATGGAGAACCTATGAAAAAGGTGATTATTTATACGGACGGCGCATGTTCGGGAAACCCGGGAAAAGGGGGCTGGGCGGCTGTACTAAAATATGGCGAGAAAGAGAGAGAAATATCCGGTTTTGAAAATAATACCACCAATAACCAGATGGAGCTCAGGGCTGCAATTGAAGCGCTAAAATGTCTCAAAGAGCCATGTGAAGTGGAGTTATACAGTGACAGCGCCTATCTGATAAACGGCTTTAATAAAAATTGGCTGAAGAATTGGAAGCTTAACGGATGGATGAATGCTGAGAAGGAAGCTGTAAAGAATATTGACCTTTGGAAGCAGCTGGACAGCTTGAACAATATACATAAAATCCGGTGGATTAAAGTCAAAGGCCATGCGGACAATGAATACAACAACCGGTGTGACAGGATGGCCGTAAACGAGATAAAAATGCATGAATAATACGGCTTGCAGGAAAATATTATACGGAGGAAATAAGATGATCTATGACGAAAAGACGGTTGAGTCTAGGGAAGTTTACAAGGGAGGTATTATCAGTGTAAATGTACTGGATGTGGTGCTTCCTGACGGAAAAAGGGCGAAGCGGGACGTGGTCAGGCACCCGGGTGCTTCGGTGATAATCCCTTTAAGTGAAGACAGTGAATTGTATATGGTAAGGCAGTTCAGAAAACCCATAGAGAGAGAGACGCTGGAGCTACCTGCGGGAAAATTGGATTCGGGCGAGGATCCAAAGGAATGTGCAAAAAGGGAGCTAAAAGAGGAAACGGGACTGGAGGCGGAGGAAATGAAACCTCTTATAAGCCTGTATTCCACACCGGGTTTTAGCGATGAAATACTTCACATGTTTGTTGCCACCGGCCTGAAAGAGGGCAAGGCCTGTGCGGATGAGGACGAATTTATTTCTTGGGAGAAGATCCCGGTTAAAAAACTTGTCGATATGGTTTTAAACCATGAAGTTACCGACGGAAAAACGATTATCGGCATACTGCTGGCTGAAAAAATAGTAAAGGGTGAGATTGCCCTGTAGACGGAAAACAATCTAAATGTCCTGAGGATTTATTGGCTGGTACCTAGAGGAGGGACTAGTTTACTTAAAAATTACTATACGGCGAATGTATAGTAATTTTTTTTATTGGTACGGCATAGAATTCATAGTGAAGGGCGATAATTTCCTGGCGAAGAGGGGTTAAATTGATTTTTAAAATACGGGACACTTTGAGAAGACATGTAAAGAACAACTCTAAAAAGTACTTTTTGCTGCTGCTGGTCTTTATTGCCGGTGTTTCGGCGGGTGCGTTTACTGTAAACGGATTAAGTACAATACAGAGAGAGGAGCTGGCAAATTATTTTCAAGGCTTTCTTCAGTTGTTTGATAGTCAGAATATGGAATGCGGGGAGCTTTTAAAGGTTTCGATACTTGAGAATGCCAGGCTGGTAATTGCTTTATGGGTCCTTGGAGTTACAATTATCGGTATTCCATTCATATATGTACTGATAGGCATAAGGGGCTTTATAACCGGTTTTACCTCGGGATTTATAATTGAAACACTGGGATTGAAGGGGGTATTGTTTATTTTTTTTGCACTGCTGCCTAAAGAGATAGTAATTATTCCTTTCCTCATAGCCATGGGGGTTAATGGGATCAATTTTTCATTAGACATAATAAAAAGCAAGTCCATTAGACATTTATCGAAGGAGAGCTTGAAAACAAATTTTTTAGCCTATTGTATGACAACGTTGTTTTTTACCGGTTTTATTTTTATAGGTGTGCTCATTGAAGCATATATTATACCGGTTTTTATTAGAATTATTTTGCCATTGGTTACAAGTTGATGTATAAATATGGTAACATGTGTAAATAATATTGATTAAAGTTAAGTAAATAGCATGCTATTGGTGGAGAAGTTCGACAAAACGCCAGCGGCGATAAAGCTTGAAAAGGAATTTTATTATATACAGAATGTTACTGAAATAAGAAAAATCTATATCTTTAGAAAGTTTTTCTTTAAAAATAGAAAAAAATGTATTAAAATCAATGTATACATTTGGCTTAATTGAAATAAATTATTGAACTGTAAATAGATTACCGGAGAAATTCAAAAAAAGGGGTAGTTTTTTAATGGAAGCATTAGTTCAAAAGTTCGTAAATTTTTTAGAAATGGATAAGCGGCTATCTTTAAATACCTTGCAATCGTACAGGAGAGACATAGAACAGTACATGACCTATTTGCGCGAAATAAATCTGCACAATATATCCAACACCAATAAAACCACTGTAATTGCATATCTTCTATACCTGCAGAAAAAAGGGAGGGCTACATCCACCATTTCAAGGAATCTGGCCTCCATCAGGTCCTTTTACCAGTACATAGCCAAAAATAAGATTATTGACCACGACCCTACCGCTGAGCTTGAATCGCCCAAGGTCGAAAAGAAGCTGCCGCAGATACTTTCCACCAAAGAAGTGGAGCTGCTGCTGGAGCAGCCCAAGTGTGTAGACCTTAAAGGGTACAGGGACAAAGCAATGCTGGAACTGCTTTATGCTACAGGAATCAGGGTATCGGAGCTTATATGCCTCAACGTGTCCGATATAAACCTTGATATGGGGTTTATCAGGTGCAACAAGGGTTCCAGGGAAAGGATGATCCCCATAGGCTCAATGGCCATAGCCGCTCTGCAGGAGTATCTCAGCAAATCCAGGCAGCTTTTAATACAAAAAAGCGATGAAAAAGCCCTCTTCGTGAATATAAACGGGAGAAGGCTTACCAGGCAGGGTTTTTGGAAGATAATCAAGCAGTATAAGAATCAGGCCAAGATAAACAAGGATATTACACCTCATACTTTAAGACACTCGTTTGCCGCACATTTGCTTGAAAACGGCGCGGATTTGAGGTCCATACAGGAGATGCTCGGCCATTCGGATATTTCATCCACCCAGATTTATGCGCAAATTGCAAAAAACAGGATAAAGGAGATATACAAGAAAACGCACCCCAGAGCCTGAAAAAGCCCTCTAGGGCTGAGCACGACGAGGGAGAAAACACGGCAAAATGAAAGTTATGGCGGTATAACCCTGGGATACGATTAAAGTAAATATAGAGTTAAAAATATAGAGGACATTCCATGAAAAGACTGGTTTGTCCTCTTCATATTTGTGGTAATATATATCCGTAACTTAACTTTCCCGCTTTGAATAAAGCAGCTGCCGACGAGGTCTAATGTTGAACGACTCTATAGAAATGGAGGAATTTGCTATGAAAAGGGCAATCATTATGGTAATGGACAGTGTAGGCTTTGGAGAACTGCCGGATGCGGAGAGGTATGGAGACAAGGGGAGCAACACGCTGGCCCATATTGCTTCGCAGATAGAGGGCTACAGGCTTCCCAACCTTGAGAGGCTGGGGCTGGGAAATATGGATGGGGCAAAGGGATACGCGAGGGAAGACCGCCCTGTCGGGTGTTATGGCAGGATGGCGGAGGCCTCCCCGGGGAAGGACACTACAACGGGGCACTGGGAGATGATGGGGATTATTCTGGAAAAGCCTTTTCCCACATACCCAAATGCCTTTCCCCGTGAACTCATCGAAGCCTTTGAGAAGGCCATCCATACAAAGACCATTGGAAATGTGGTGGCCTCGGGAACCGAAATCATAAAACAGCTGGGAGAGCAGCACATGAAGACGGGATATCCCATTGTGTACACCTCCGCGGATAGCGTGTTTCAAATCGCGGCCCATGAAGAAGTGATCCCGGTGGAAAAGCTCTATGAGATTTGCAGGGTTGCCCGGGAGCTCCTGGTAGGCGAACACGCAGTGGGAAGGGTGATTGCCAGGCCCTTTGTAGGCACACCGGGTAATTTTGTCAGGACAGACCGCCGGCATGATTTCTCAATCAAGCCTATCGGCCCCACAATTCTTGACTATGCCGTGGAAAAGGGCTGCAGGGTAAAAGGCGTAGGGAAAATAAACGATATTTTCAGCGGGCAGGGAATTACGGATTCGATTCCCATCCATAACAACATGGATGGTGTGGACAAGACCTTGGATTATATGAAAGAAGAGTTTGAAGGGATTATTTTCACCAACCTGGTTGATTTTGATATGCTGTATGGGCATAGAAACGATGTAAGGGGGTATGCCGATGCCTTAACCGACCTGGACAACAGGATTCCCGGGATAATGGATTCGCTGAGGGAGGACGACATCCTGTTCATTACGGCGGACCATGGTTGTGACCCCACAACTCTGAGTACCGACCACTCCAGGGAGTATGTACCCCTTCTGGTTTACGGGAAAAGGCTGAAGCAAAATATAAACCTGGGGACGAGGAAGACTTTTTCCGATCTTGGAGCTACTGTGGCAGAGTTCCTCGGCACCAGGAAGCCTGCCAACGGGACAAGTTTTTACAGGGATATAGCAATGATAGGGTGAAAAGAGTATACTCGCGGTATTATTACAGCAAAGGCACTATTTTTCATGTTTGCCCATGTTTCCCCATGTATATTTAAAATAAAGTAAGGATGTGAGAAAGCCTATGCGGATGTATGACATTATTGAAAAAAAGCGGGATGGAAACGAGCTTTCCTACGAGGAGATCAGCTTTTTTATCAACGGATACTGCCGGAATGAAATTCCCGATTACCAGGCAGCCGCCCTTCTAATGGCCATATTCCTCAGAGGAATGAATGAACGAGAGACGGCGCAGCTGACAGAGGCAATGGCCAATTCGGGAGACAAGGTGGATTTGTCGCCCATAAGCGGTATTAAGGTGGATAAACACAGCACGGGCGGGGTGGGCGATAAGACCACCCTTATACTGGCACCCATTGTGGCGGCATGCGGCGTGCCTGTGGCGAAAATGTCGGGAAGAGGTCTTGGGCATACAGGAGGCACTATTGACAAGCTGGAATCAATTCCAGGATTCAGGACAGGTTTAACGCGGGATGAATTTATCGGAAATGTGAAGGAAATAGGTCTGGCTATAGCCGGTCAAACCGGAAACCTGGTTCCTGCGGACAAGAAGCTGTATGCCTTGCGTGACGTAACAGCCACAGTTAATAATATATCATTAATAGCGAGCAGCATAATGAGCAAAAAAATTGCCTCGGGTGCGGATGCAATTGTGCTGGATGTAAAAACAGGCAGCGGGGCTTTTATGAAAACTCTGGAAGATTCAATCGCCCTTGCAGAAGCGATGGTGAAAATAGGCAGTAGTTTAGGCAAAAAGACTGTGGCGGTCATAACCGATATGGATGTGCCCCTGGGGAATGCGGTAGGGAACTCCCTTGAGGTAATGGAAGCCATAGACACCTTAAAGGGCATAGGTCCCGAGGACCTTCAGACGGTGTCTTTCGCACTGGCTGCAAAAATGCTGAAATTAGCGGGTATGGGGAGTGAACAATACTGTAGTGACAGGATAAGAGAGGTAATAAGCAACGGGAGCGCCTTGAAAAAGTTCACCGAAATGATAGAACGGCAGGGAGGCGATCCCCGGGTGGTAAATGACCACAGCCTTTTTGACAGGGCATGCTTTTCTTATGAATTTATTTCTCCACAGGACGGTTTTATCCAATCCATTCAAACCGATCAACTGGGAGTGGCGGCGATGGTGCTGGGGACAGGAAGGGAAACCAAGGACAGCGGCATAGATTTCTCCGCCGGGATCGTATTAAGCAAAAAGACGGGATGCAGGGTGGCAAAGGGTGATTTACTGGCCACACTGTACACCAACCGGGAGGAAAAAATAAAAGAGGCCGTAAGGATACTGCACCATTCGTTTAAATTTGTGGAAACAGCGCCCCAGTCGAGGCCTCTTATTCTTGCCTATATAGATAAGGATACAATCAACCTCTCATGAAAGTTTTTCGTACATTGGGCAGGGAAAGAATTTGCTGAAAAGAGTTTTTTAGTATTTGCATTTTGATAAAAAGAATGTTATAATTATAACAAATATTTCTAACCTATGGAGGCAAGCCTCTGAGGGAAGAAACCATATTCGCTGTAACGAGTAATCTTATGCTAAGGAGAAATCTGAAGCAGCGGAACATTCGTCAATAATGGTGTACCCATACATCAGGTGTATTATACCTTTTTGAGAGTGTTTTCGCATTCTTGAAAAGGGTTTTTTATTTTATAAAAAGGAAGTGTATATGGATGAACTTTTTGGAGAAATACAAGAAAGATTTTGAAGAGTATGACAAAATGGACAGGGATTTTATCGACGACGATAAAATTTGGAGCCAGCTTGACAAGTGGAAAAAACCAAGCAAAGCAGATGTCCGCATGGTATTAAAAAAGGCGGAGCAGAAAATCAGGCTGGACCCCGAAGAGACGGCCATCCTTATCCAGAACAAGGACCGGGAAACTATCGAGGAGATGTACGCTTTGGCAAACAAGCTGAAGAGGGAGGTGTACGGGGATCGCATCGTTTTCTTCGCTCCCCTCTATATAAGCGATGAGTGCGCCAACAATTGCAAGTACTGCGGGTTCAGGAGCAGCAACCACTTGATAGAGCGCAAAACCCTTACCATGGACGAACTGGAGCAGGAAGTCAGGATAATGATAAACGAGGGGCAGAAGAGGACGGTCCTGGTCTATGGGGAATCACCCAAAACGGATATTGATTTCATGTGTGAGACTGTAAAGAAGGTTTACAGCGTGAAGACTGAAAATGGCGAAATAAGAAGAGCCAACATAAACTGCGCTCCTCTTGCAAGAGAAGAGCTGGCTAAATTTAAAAAGGTGGGGATAGGAACTTTTCAGGTCTTTCAAGAAACCTACCATCATGAGACTTACAGGAAAATGCATCCTGCCAACACCATTAAGGGGCATTACAGGTGGCGCTTGTATGCACAGGACCGTGCCCAGGATGCAAAAATTGACGACGTAGCCATCGGGGTGCTGTTTGGACTTTATGACTGGCGGTTTGAAGTAATGGGGCTTTTATACCATACAATACACCTGGAAGAAAAATATAACGGGGTAGGTCCTCATACCATATCTTTCCCTCGGATTACACCGGCCATCGGGACACCGTACTCGGATCATCCGGAGTATGCGGTGAGCGATGAGGATTTCAAAAAACTGGTCGCTATTTTAAGGCTTTCGGTACCCTATACAGGCTTGATTTGTACTGCCAGGGAAAGCGATGAAGTGAGGAGGGAAGTAATCCAGTTAGGTGTGTCACAGATTGACGCAGGTACAAGAATTGGTGTTGGGGGCTACAGTAAATCCATGGGGAACCAGCTACCGGACAAAGAGCAGTTCTCTTTGGGAGATATACGCACACTTGACGATGTTGTGCGTGAAACCTGTTCAATGGACAGCATACCGTCCTTCTGTACGGCCTGTTACCGCAAGGGAAGGACCGGCGAAAACTTCATGGGATACGCGAAATCCAAATTCGTACACAATTTCTGCATACCCAATGCAATTTTTACCTTTAAGGAATATCTGATGGACTACGCCTCCGAGGAGACCAGAAAAATAGGCGCAAGAGTGATAGAAGAACACGTGGCTAGGTTCAAGGGGGAAAAGGTGTATGACATAATAATAAAAAATCTGGAGCGGCTTGAAAAGGGTGAAAGGGACCTGCACATATAAAGCTTGAAACTAAATAGACAAGGAGTAAATAAAGGGAACGTATGGGGGATTTGAAAGGGCTAATTGACAAACTATACCGGAGCAATCGTCTTAATGAGGATGAGTTGCTTGAGCTTCTCGACAACATGAATGAGGAAAGCAGGAAATATCTTATGGGGAAAGCCCATGAAACCAGGGTCAAGCATTATGGCACCAGGGTTTATTTGAGAGGGCTGGTTGAGTTTACCAATTACTGCAGAAGGGACTGCATTTACTGCGGTATCAGGGCTTCAAACAGGAATGCCGAAAGGTACAGGCTGTCCGTCCAGCAGATACTGCTAGCCTGTGAAGAAGGCTACAGGCTCGGCTACAGGACCTTTGTCCTGCAGGGAGGGGAGGATGGCTTTTATACAGATGAAAAAATCATAGAAATTATAAAAGAAATCAAAAAGAGATTCCCTTCCTGTGCAATTACTCTTTCCATTGGCGAGAAATCTTTTGAGTCTTACAAAAAATATTATGATGCCGGGGCCGACAGGTATCTGTTAAGGCATGAAACTGCTTCCAGACGCTTGTATGACAGCCTTCATCCGGGCATGAGCTTTGATAACAGGATGCGGTGCCTGTGGGATCTTAAAAAAATCGGATACCAGGTTGGCGCAGGTTTCATGGTAGGACTTCCAAAACAGACCAACAGGGATTATGTAGAGGACCTGTGCTTTTTGAAAGAGTTTCAACCCCACATGGTTGGGATCGGTCCCTTTATTCCGCATAAGGAGACTCCGCTGGCAAAAGAAAGCAGGGGGACCGTTGAAATGACTGTAACATTGCTTGCCATTATCAGGCTGCTTTTGCCGGAGGTGCTTTTGCCTGCCACTACTGCCCTGGGCACCATAGACCCCATGGGCAGGGAGAAGGGATTGAAAGCGGGGGCAAATGTGGTGATGCCCAACCTGTCACCTTTAGAGGTAAGGGAAAAATATGCCCTCTATGACGGTAAGGTCTGTACCGGGGAAGAGGCTGCCGAATGCAGGCAGTGTATTGACAGCAGGATTGTGTATGCCGGATTTGTCCCTGATATGTCCAGGGGAGACAGTATATTATGGGAAAGGAAATAATTATATAATCAATTAATATGTATAATAACAGAATATAGTGCATGTATACGGCATAAAAATGTATTATGATACTTGAGCCTGTTTTAAGTATAAACTTATAAGGTTTATTGGAGAAACACATAAGATTTTATGTTGATAATTTTGAATTCAGCTTTTCGGGGGTGTTCTCTAATGGTTAAAAAGATCATTGCTGTTTTTATAGCCGTTACATGTCTCGTTTCAAGTTTCTCTGTCCCGTGGGCAGCGGGGTCTGATGGAGAAAATGAATACAATGCCGTCACGGTTGCAAAAATCCAGGAAAAAACCAGCGTTTTCGACTTGAAGGCAAAATCCGCCATACTGGTGGACGGAATTTCCGGCAGTATTTTGCTTGAGAAGAACAGCCATGAAAAACTTCCCATCGCAAGTGTGACAAAGATAATGACAATGCTGCTGGCAATGGAGGCCATTGACTCGGGAAAATTGAAGTTTGAAGATACCGTACCCGTGTCCGAGCACTCCTATTCCATGGGAGGATCGCAGGTATACCTGAAACCAGGAGAAGAGTTTAGCGTACTGGAAATGATGAAGGCCATCGCCATTCATTCCGCCAATGATGCTTCTGTCGCAATAGCGGAAAAAATATCGGGAAGCGAGGACGTATTTGTCGCCGACATGAATGAAAAGGCAAGAGCTCTGGGAATGAATGATACCAATTTCCTGGACTGCACGGGACTGACGGATGACGGGCATTACAGCAGCGCCTATGATATTGCACTCATGTCCAGGGAGTTGATTATGAAGCATCCTAAAATATTGGAATTGACCTCAACCTGGCATGATACCTTTAGAGACGGAAAGTTTTCGCTTGACAATACCAATAAGCTTATCCGGTTCTACCAGGGTGCTAACGGCCTAAAAACAGGTTTTACCAACAAGGCCGGCTACTGCCTGTCAGCGACGGCCAAAAGGAATAATTTGCAGTTGATAGCCGTTGTGCTCGGAGAGCCGGATTCAAATACGCGCTTTGCCGAAAGCAGAAAACTGCTGGATTACGGCTTTGCAAATTATGAGCTGAGCCAGGTGAACACCAAGGGTGAAATCGTTGGAACGGTGCAGGTTAAAAAAGGAGTGAAGCCCAGTGTTAACGGGGTGTTCGGCGAAGATGTCAAACTGCTGATCAACAGGGGAGACAAGGGCAATATAACACGGGAGGTTCAGCTGCAGCAGGACTTGACCGCACCGGTGCGGGAAGGCCAGAAAATAGGTGTGGTGGTTTACCGGGTGGGGGACAAGGAAGTGGGGAGAGCGGATGTGTTGGCTGAGGGCAAGGTGGAAAGGGCAACTTTTTTAAGGATCTTTTTAAAGATGGCCCAGGGGTGGTTCGGCCTGGGAAGAGCATGAAGCCGCCAAAAAAGCCCTTCCGGCAAAAGTCGGGAAGGGCTTTTTTGACGTGCATAAATATATCGCCCGTGGAAGGCGTATAATATGTTGTTGTTGAAAAACATTGGGTTTTATGATATTTTATAATGCATAAGAACATAAAAATGTTAGCAGATGGGAAAAGATATACTTATGGCCGGCAAGAGGATGACCAATGGTTGAATACGAAAGAACATTAAGAAAAATGTCTGTGGGGGATATACTGGATTATTCCCTGGAGGTTTACAAAAAAGACTTTAAAAAGCTGACACTTCTGGCTCTGATATTTTATGTCCCGTTTATGGTCCTGTATACAGCCGTTGTGAGCTATGTGTCGGGGGAACTTCTGAACTCCGCCGAGGTAAAAGGGGCTACGGTTTTCCACTCCTTCCACTTCCTCAAAAGCTTTTCTGGTCTTGCGGTTTTCGGCGCAAACGGTATAAACCGGTATCCCGGCAGTCCGGGAGAGTTTACCTATATGCTTTTAGCTTATTATCTGGTGCTCCTTTTGGTAAGTCTTGTGTATTTCGCATACACAATCACGCTGAAACCTGTGATGGACACGGCCATAATCAAAATTGTGTACGCCGATGTCGTATACGGCCGGGAGCAGGGATTGAAGGAGACAGTCAGGGAGGCTTTTAAAAGGTTTCCAAGGCTGGTTGCCAATAGGCTGCTCTATGGGCTTATTGTATTTGGGGCTTTCCTGGGCGTGTATATTCTCTTTATAGTTTTTTTTGTAGTTTTGCTTCTGAGTTCATCTGCATGGCTTTTAAGCGGAGTGTTTTCGCGGCCCGCTGGCCCAGTGGGAAATGTAGCGCTGGCTATGGGCATTTCTGTTGTCGTGCTTGTTGTAATCATGGCCATGGGCTTGTTTGTGGCTTTTTTTGCCCTTAAGTTCGGATTCGGCCTGCAGGCTGTTGTAATTGAAAATAAAGGGGCGGTGGAGGGGCTGTCGCGAAGCTGGAGATTGACAGGAAAAAATTTCTGGCATATTTTATTCAGCAGCCTTTTCGGCGCGTTATTATTTTTTACGGTGCCCGCCCTTTTGTCCGCAGGGGTGTCGGTGCTCATAGAGGTAAACAAGGCTTTGTACACCCTCCTGGCAACGGTTGTCCAGGTTGTGGCTTCCCTTGCATACCCCTACCTTACGGTCCTTATGACCATGGTGTTTATAAACCTGAAGATAAAAAAGGAAGGCTTAGACCTGGAAGTGAAAGTGGATAAGCTGCTGGAAGCCCAGCAGGCGGAAGAACAAAAAGGACTGGAACTGGAAAATGGTGAATAAACCCGTGCCCCGTCTCAGATATATAAAAAATAGGGCAATGCCCTTTCTGGCTGTTGTTGTAGCAATCTCTACGCTGTTTGTTTCCCATGCCCAGGATTTTGATATTTCCCGCGAACGGGAGATAAGGGATAAAATTCAGGGAATACTATCCTCTGGAGAGTTTTCGCCCCCGGGCGGGGACGCCGGGATACTTAAAAGTATTGCGGACAGAATAAAGGATTTTGCAGACTGGTTGAAAAGCCAGGTAGACAAATTGAAACTGCCGGACAACCCAGCGGCAATCAACGGCAGGGAACTATCGGCCGCAGAATCCGCGGTCCTCAAAATAACCGGTATTTTTCTTATTTTAGCATTCATAGGGGCCATCTTTTATTTTATAAAGAGAAACCTGAGTTTGTCAAAAAACTTGAAGCAGAGGGAGGACAACCTCCTCCTTACCACCATAAAGGACTATAAATCGGTGGAACAGAGGGCTTTTCAACATTACCAGCGAGGGGAGTACAGGCTGGGCATAAGGTTTTTGTATATAGCCCTTTTATTGCGGTTCAACGAGGTGAACCTGATACGGATAAACAAGTCCAAAACCAACAGCCAGTATTTGAAGGAGCTCTTCGATTATGGGTTCGGCAGGTATGAGACGGTGCGGGACTTTACCCTGTTTTTCAATGAAAGCTGGTACGGGAACAGAGAGGTGGACAGGGAAAAATTTGAGTTCTGGCTTGAGAAATACAACTTCCTTTTAAAGGTGGTTGAAACATGAAGGATGTAAAAGGGGTAGGAAGAATTTTAAAAAGGATGCTGGCTTATTTTTTTATCCTTGGAGCCATTCTCGCAGCGGCGCTGATCCTGTATGCTTTCAGAAGGGGAGATACAAAGCCCGAGTATACTACATTCAGCAGCGGGAATAACGGAGTAAAAGCCCTGTATCTTTTAACGGCGCAAATGGGGTATGATGTAAAACGCTACGAGAGCACCTCCAGATTTCTTCCCGACAAGGTTACGCTTGTAGCCGTTAAGCCGGACATGAACGTATTTAACGCCAGCGCTGAACGGCGGTATTTAAAGGAATGGCTTTCCAGGGGAAATGTCATGATTATTATTGATACTGCGGGAGAGCTGTCCCAATACCGGCTTAAAGAATTTTCCGGGCTGGAGCCCACCTTTATGGAAGAGGAGGCCGGCGACCGGGTGTACAGCGTAGGAAAAGGATCACTGATATTTTTAAATAACGTGGAGAGTTACACAAATCAGGGATTGCATGGTTACCGGGCGGGTATAAGGTTTATCCGGATACTGGACGGGTTAAAAAACAATGAGGTTCTTTTCGATGAGTATTACCACGGCTTCGGCCAATCCGGCCTTACCCTGTGGGACCTGCTGGGGGCGACGGGGCGGCTGGTGGTGCTGCAGATGGTTTTAGGGATTATGGTGCTGATGCTCTCAAAAGCGGGAAGATTGGGCAAGCCCGTAACGGTTTTGGAGCTGGTTAAGAGAAGGGAAAACGAGAACCTGTATGCGCTGTCCAACTTATATGTGAAGGCAAAGGCAAACGGCACCGTTCTTCAAATACTGCTGGACGATTTCAAGCGCGATCTGTCGAAGCTTTTGGGCTGTGACAGCAGTGCAGGGGACAGCGAATTGACGGGCGCTGTTTCGGAAAACAAAGGACTTAGTAAAATGAGGGTGGGAGAAATCCTGGAGGAATGCGGGGATTATATCCGCCGCGGAAGCAAAGATACCAGGCTGCTGTTTAAACTGGCGGGAAAACTGGACAGGACAAGAAAGGGGATAAAATGATGGATAACGGGAATACTGCCGTGGATACCGAATTTACAAGGAATTTAAGCAAACAGATCATTGATGAAGTATCAAAAGCTGTTGTAGGACAGTATGAATTTATTGAGCAGCTGGTTGTGGTCCTTCTCACGGGAGGGCACGTATTGATCGAAGGTGTTCCGGGCTTGGCGAAAACCCTTGCGGCCAAAGCGATTTCCAAAACCGTCAGGGCGGATTTCAAAAGGGTTCAATTCACTCCTGACTTGATGCCTGCGGATATCATGGGGACCAAGGTCTATGATACAAAATCGGGAAGCTTTTACCTGAGGAGGGGACCCCTCTTTACAAATATTTTTCTTGCAGACGAGGTCAACAGGACTCCGCCCAAAACCCAGGCCGCTCTCCTTGAATCCATGGAGGAAAGGTCTATCACCATAGACGGAGAAACCCACAGCCTCCAGGAGCCGTTTATGGTTGTAGCGACTCAAAACCCTGTGGAGTACGAAGGTACCTATCCGCTGCCGGAGGCCCAGCTGGACAGGTTTATGATGAAGCTCACGGTTGATTACATACCGCAGAAATTTGAAAATATTCTCCTGGAAAAATACAACTCCGGCTTCAGCAGCTCCAGGCTGGAAGATGCGGACATTCATGCCGTATGCGGTCTTGAAGAAATTGCCCGGTGCCGTGAGGAGATACAAAAGGTAGAAGTGAACAGTGGAATCATAAATTATATAACTTCCATCATCCGGGCCACCAGAAATTCGCCGGCCCTGATGCTGGGAGCAAGCCCCAGGGCATCCATATCCCTGCTGCTGGCATCCAAGACCTTTGCGGCAATCCAGGGGAGAAGCTTTGTTGTCCCCGAGGATGTGAAAGACCTGGCCCTCCCGGTGTTGAGACACAGGGTCATACTGAAGCCCGAAGCCGGGATGGACGGGCTCAGCAACGACGATATAATAAGGAATATCCTAAGTAAGGTGGAAGTGCCGAGATAATAGGTTGCTGAGGACTAAGTGCTGAGAAGCTGAAGAAAGGATTGGGATTAAGGTTAAATGAAGTAAACATCTCAGCCTTGTGAAACAAGAGAATCAGCATTCGCAGTGCGAATATTCAGCCTTTATTGAATGAATAGTACGGAGGAGTGTAAATGCCTTTCAGCAGGTTGTTTGTCATACTGGTTTTGGCGGGCGTAGTGCCGGTTCTTGCGGCAGGCATGCTGGGTGCGGCTTTTTATGCCTTTATCCTGTACAACGGAATACTTATACTGCTTTTGGCGGTGGATTGGATCATCACGCCTGGGGGAAAGGCCTTTGAGGTCCTGAGGGAATGCGATGAAAAGCTGTCACTGGGATGTGACAATAAAATCGTTATCAAAGTGAGAAACAACAGCGATTATTCTTTTAACCTTGAACTGAGGGATACAGTACCCTTGTTTTTCAAAGTAAACAATTCTACGGTAAAAATCAAGGCGATTCCCCACCATGAAATTGACGGCAGGTATTCTGTCATTCCTGAAAAACGGGGAGAGTTCATTTTCGGGAATGTATACTGCCGATATGCCGGCCTGCTCAGTTTGTGCCGTAAAAGGGCGGAATTTGAGCTGGAACACACCTGCAAGGTTTATCCCAACTTAAAGGACATGAGAAGGTTCAGGCTTGCAGCCTTGAAAAAAAGCCAGCTCTTGTACGGTGTGAAAAAAACAAAAGCCTACGGCGAAGGCACCGAATTTGAGAGCCTCAGGGAGTACAGCCAGGGTGACGATTACAGGAAAATCAACTGGATGGCCACCGCCAGGGCCAATAAGCCCATAGTCAATACTTATACGCCGGAGAAAAACCAGCAGGTTTTTATACTGCTGGACAGCAGCAGGGTGATGAATTCCGAAATCAACTCCATAAAGAAGCTGGACTACTCCATTAATTCCTCCTTCCTTCTGGCGGAGGTGGCCGTTAAAAACGGGGACAACACGGGACTGATGGTGTTTGACAGCGATGTGCGGAGGTTTATCAAGCCGGGCAAGGGGATGGGGCACTTTCGGCTGATCGCCGAAAACCTGTATAATGTGGAAGAAAATCTTGTAACGGCAGACTACAAGGGGGCCCTGGTCTACTTAAACCAGCGCCAGAAGAGAAGGAGCCTGCTCTGTATTTTTACCGAGCTTTTTAATGCGGAGGAGGCACTGCGCCTGGCAGAGGCTTTGAAAAGCCTGGCACGGCATCACCTGCCCCTTGTGATCACCATAAAGGATATGAGGCTCTATGAACTGGCGGAAAAGGAACTGAAAGAGGCGGAGGACATATTCTTAAAAGCCGCTGCCCTCAAACTGCTGGAGGAGCGTGAAAAGATTGCCGGGATTTTCAGGAAATCGGGAATCCCTTCCATGGATGTGCCGCCGGATAAGCTCTCCATTGAAGTTGTAAACAAATATCTGACCATGAAGTCCACACTGCAGCTATAGGTTAATGCCGCTGTCCCTGTGCCTGACATTGCAGAACAGAATGTAAAATGCCAGCAGCGTTAGTGTAAAGAAGGCAAACAGCAGTTTCAATTCTTCGGAAACGGGCAAGGGGGTTACATAGCCCTCAATCAGGCCGGCTACGACAAATACGGGAATGGTGCCGCAGACAAGCTTTACGGCGGCCTTGCCTTTCATTATAAAGGAGTCCTTCCGGGTGTAAACCCCCGGGTTTATTATGGAGTAGCCTATCATGAGTCCGGCTGCGCCGCACACAAAGATGGCGAAGAGCTCAAGGATGCCGTGGGGAAGAATGAGGGACCAGAATCTCAGGCCCGCACCGCTGTGATAGGCCATTGCGCCCACCCCTCCCAGGATGAAGCCGTTGTACACCAGCAGGAAGGCGGTTCCGGCCCCAAGGGTTACGCCAAGTGCGAAAGCCCCCAGTCCAACCCTTATGTTATTGGTGAAAATGTAGCTTGACATCACCGTCCCATCCCAGGAACCGGAGCCGCCTTCGCCGGATCCCATGCTGTTGAGGATCTCCTGGGGCAAAAAGGCCGCCGCATTATCCGGCGACATCATGGTATAGATAAAGCTGACCGCCGAACCCAGTAAAAAGATGAGAAAAGAAAGGACGATGTAGGTTTTATACTGTCTCAAGAGCAGGGGAAAATCCTTTAATAAAAACAGCTTCAGCCTGCGGAGACTTGAGGTTTTCGGCAAATAGATAAAGCTGTGGGCTGAAGCTATAAGCCTGTTTAAATAGCCGGTAGTGCCGGTATTCCCGTAGTAGGTGCGGCTGTAGGATAAATGCCCGCATACCCGGTTATAGGCGGTGATAAAGTCGTTGAGTTCGTTCCCTTCCAGCTGTCCTAAACCTCCGTTTTTCAGCCTGGCCAGGGTTATCTCCAAGTATTTCCACGTCTTTGAATTTTCCTGTATAAACCTGTCCTCTTTCATACTCTCTCCAAAATCCTATTCTTTTGAAATCAGCTGATTATATAAATTATATTTTAACAAAAACTATTTTTTGATACAATAGATGAGGTGGGAGAGTGGAAATGTATTGGATGGATTATATTACGTAAAAAGGTGGATGGTTGATGAGAAAAATACTTGAGATACCGACTCCGGAAAATGTCCATGTGGACTATGAGCTTGCAGGCCTGGGTTCAAGATTTGTTGCCCTGATCATAGACCATCTAGTTCAAATAGGAATGCTTCTTCTGGTTCTTATGGCAATGCTGATGGGTGGGGTGGATTTTAAAAACGCAGGAGAATACAATTCAGTGGTTGTGGCACTGGGAATTATCCTGGCTTTCGTGGTTTTATCCGGCTATTTTATATTTTTTGAGATGATTATGAACGGACAGACTCCCGGCAAAAAGGTGATGAAGCTGAGGGTAATCAAACAGAACGGTGAGCCGGTAAGCTTTTTCGATTCGTTCCTGAGAAATATTCTCAGGATTGTCGATATGCTCCCTTCTTTATATCTTGTGGGAGCTTGTTTTATAGTGTTTACAAAGTATTATAAAAGAGTGGGGGATTTTGCGGGGAACACCGTGGTGGTAAAAGTAAGGAAGGAGGAGAAGCCGGCAGGCCTGGACACCTTGCTCTCCAAAACGCCCTATGGGGGTGAAGGGGCCGCAGTTCCCAATGTTTATCCGGTAAACGATTTTGAATATGGGATATTAAAGGAATTTTTAGCCAGGAAGGATGGACTGGGGGAAAGGAAGCCCGTCTTTGCCTATCATTTAAACCGGTACTTTATGTGGAAGTTTGCCATGGAGAAACCTGCGGAGGACCCCTATGCGTTCTTTGAAGACATCCTGAGAATGAATTCCGGGATGTAGAGAAGTTAAAAACCCACCCCCGGGTTTTATAAACGAAGAAATGCGATAATAATATTTAATATGAGCATGACGATGGGAGATAGGATATAAGAGGTTATATTTGCGACAATTAAAATTAAAAGAATGATTGAACCATATCTTTCCAGTGTATCAATGATGTGATAGCTTGTTGCGGGAATCACGTTGGCAAGTATATGGAACCCGTCCAGGGGTGGAACGGGGAGCAGGTTGAATATGGACAGCACCACGTTGATCCTTATTGTATAGAACAACAACAGGGATACATTGTTAAAAATCTTTTCGGACACGGTATAATTAGCGCTGTATACCAAAAAAAACTTGTATATCAATGCGAAGACAAGGGCCAGCAGGAGGTTGGTGAAAGGTCCGGCTATGGAAATCAGGATATCGTCTCTTCTGGGGTGCTTCAGGTTTCTAGGATTGATTTGCACCGGCTTGGCCCAACCAAATCCTACAAGCATAATTAAGATGAAACCGAGTATGTCTATATGGGGCAAGGGAGAAAGAGTCAGCCTTCCCTGACTTCTCGGCGTAGGATCTCCCAGGCGGTCGGCGGCGTAGGCGTGGGCAAACTCATGCATTGCCAGGCCGATGAGAATTCCGGGTGTTGTCAATAGTATTCTTAAGGGGTCTAAGTCAAACATAATTTCTCCTTGATAAGTAATTGATAAAAATTTTACCAGAAGAATCAATTTATGTCCAGTGCTTAAAATTGTATTAAGGAATCAACGAGTAGCTATACAAATTCCTCAACGGTTAATATTGTTGTAATTTTTCTATTTAATATGCTATTATTATTACTAAAATAATGTGCGACTTGAGGAGCGTGAAGGCATGAAAAAAGGTACTATCTTAAGTGGAATGAGGCCCACGGGGGCGCTGCACCTGGGAAATTATTTCGGAGCCCTGGAAAACTGGGTAAAGCTCCAGGACGACTACGACTGCTATTTTATGATCGCAGATTGGCATGCCCTTACCACAGGCTATGAAGATACTTCACAAATTAAAAATAATATAGATGAAATTGTTATCGACTGGCTGAGCGCAGGGCTTGATCCCGAAAAGTGCACCATGTTCCTGCAGTCCAATGTGAAGCAGCATGCGGAACTGCACCTGTTGTTTTCCATGATTACACCGCTGTCATGGCTTTTCAGGTGCCCTACCTACAAGGAACAGCTTGCCCAGCTGAAGGACAAAAATATAACGAACTACGGTTTTTTAGGCTACCCGTGCCTGCAGGCCGCCGATATCCTGGTCTATAAAGCGGATGTGGTGCCTGTGGGAGAGGACCAGTTGCCCCACCTGGAGCTTACAAGGGAAATAGCCAGAAGGTTTAACTACATTTTTGGCCAGGTATTTCCCGAGCCTGCCCATTTGCTGACAAAAGCGAAAGTACTGCCGGGAACCGACGGAAGGAAGATGAGCAAAAGCTATGGAAACACCATCGCACTGTCGGACAGCCCGGATGAAGTGAGGAAAAAAGTGAGCGTGATGATCACCGACCCTGCGAGAATACGGAAGGATGACCCGGGCCACCCGGAAGTGTGTGCTGTGTATGCCTTCCACAAGGTTTTCAATGAGGAGGGGGCTGCCGAGACCGAAGAGCTGTGCAGGGGAGGGAAAATAGGCTGTGTGCAGTGCAAACGCAATCTTGCGGATAAAATGGTTCAGTACTTAAGTCCCATTTATGAAAGAAGACGGGCAATACTGGATAAACCGGGCCTGATCAGGGAGGTTATTGAAAGCGGCAGCGAAAGTGCGCGGAAAAAGGCGGAAAAGACCATGGAAGAGGTAAGGACCGCAATGAAGATAGACTGGTAAGCTTTGACCTTAACCTTTAATTTTTGCGGGGGTAAACTTTGGAAAGTTCGTTGACAAAAGCCTGCACCATAAAAATACAGAATTTTGAAGGACCCTTGGACTTATTGTTTCACCTTATAGAAAAAAACCAGTTCAATATATACGATATTCCCATCAATGATATAACCGACCAGTATATGGAATATCTTTTTGTCGCGCAGAAGTTGGACCTGGAGATTGCCAGCGAGTTTCTGGTCATGGCCGCCACCCTCCTGCATATCAAATCCAGACTGCTGCTGCCGGAGAAAAAGGAAAAAAGGGAGGAAGAGCCGGACCCGAGGGAAGAACTTGTAATCAGGCTTATGGAATACAAGAAGTACAAGGAGTTTTCCGCCGTGCTCAAAGAGAGGGAAAAACAGTGGGCGACGGTCTATTATAAATTGCCTGAAGTGATGGAGTTCCATAGGGAAGAAGAGCCCCTGGAATTGTCGGTGGAAGAATTGAAAAGAGTCTATTTTGATCTGCTGAAAAAGAATATGAAAAAAGCAAGTCCTGATGCTCCAAAAATGGAGGAGATCGTACGCCAGGAAAAGGTTTCCCTTAAAGGCACAATGAGGGAAGTCGTAAGAGCTTTGCTGAATAGGACGTTTTTCAGGTTCACCGAGCTCTTCTCAATTAAGAAAAGGTCCAAGGCGGAAGTTGTGAGTGGATTCCTGGCTATTCTTGAGCTTTCCAAGCTTGACAGGGTCCGCCTTGAACAGGAGAAACAGCTTTCGGAAATTCTGGTTTACAGGAACAGCACTGAAATAAAAGTATGGGAAGAGGACTAGTGGGCGGTAACGCATGTTATTCAGGGGATGCGGGCCGCAAATCAAGGAAGTGGTTTGTAACGCTTTGAATAGGTCTATGAAATTGAAGCGTTACAAACTACTAAGAGGAAGGATGAAACCGTAGGGGAGAACATAAAGAAAAGGTGGTGCTTCATTTTTATGGATATAAATTCTATGGATATAAAAGAGATTGAAGCTATTATAGAAGGTCTCCTGTTTGCCGCCGGGGATATCCTGCCTTTTGAAAAAATTGGGGAGCTGCTTGAGATTGATAAAAAAACACTTAAAAAAATAATGAACAATATGATCCTTGAATTCCAGAATTCCAAAAGGGGAATCATGATCAGGGAAATTAATGGGGGTTACCAGCTGTGTACCAGGATGGAGCATTATGAGTATATCAAGAGGCTTTTTGAACCCAGGCAGAAACAAGGTCTCTCCCAGGCAGCTCTGGAAACGCTGGCCGTGATAGCGTACAATCAGCCTGTAACAAAGGCCAAAATCGAGGAAATACGGGGGGTAAACTCGGACGGCGCCGTAGCAAAGCTGCTTGAGAAAAATCTTATCAGGGAGGCAGGCCGCCTGGACTGTCCCGGAAAGCCCATGCTGTTTGAAATAACCGAACAGTTCCTGAGAAACTTCGGATTGAAGTCGGTAAATGATGTAAAGGATATGTTGACGGATAAACTGCCCGTGGGACAGGAATAGCGGGTAAGCGGAAATGTAAATTATATAATGGGTTTATTCTTTCTATATTAAGGAAAAAATAACTGAATGAGGTGCAATTATGCTTTATTTGGTTATTTTTATTTTATTTCTGACGGCAATGGCAGTGCTGCTTTATATGATTGAACTGAATATAATTCTGGAGTATGCATTTGGTGGAGCCAATGACCATGCGACAGTGACGTTGTCGGCTTTCGGGGGAGCCTTAAGGTACAAGCGCGAGCTGGGGCCGGAAGGGTTTAAAAAGAAAAGGAAGCGGACTGAAAAGGATGTGGAGAAGGAAAAAAGGGATAAAGAAGACGAAGAACTTCGGGAAGTGATTGATAAGTACCGTCATTTTAAAATCATATACAGGTCTTTCGAAGTGATCAGCGTGTATTTAAGGAAAAAGCTGCGGGTAAGTGAATTACGGCTCAATATTGTTGTCGGTTCGGAAGACGCCTTCTACACCGGCTTTCTCAGTGGAATCGCCTGGTCGCTGGCAGGTGCGGTGGTGTCTTTTATTTCTAATAATTTCAGGACTCAAAAAAGCAATTTAAATGTACGGTCCGAATATATGGGAAAAAAGTTAGAACTTGATATATATTGTATATTTATTATTAAAAGTGTTTATATTATAGTGGTAGGATTCAAATATCTTTTAAGCCGATGGAAGGAAAAAAAACTTAGTAAACGATAGGTGGTGTTTTGTTTGGCTGAGCATCCTATAGAAGGACTTATGACAACCGCAATGCAAAGCATAAAGGACATGGTGGATGTCAACACCATTGTGGGGGATGCGGTGCAAGCTCCCGATGGGACGGTGATTATTCCTATTTCTAGAGTCGCTTTCGGTTTTGCGGCCGGAGGCGGTGAATATAGTGCTTACAATGGGAAAGAGGAGGAAGAAAGGGAAAATGACCAGGTGGGAGGTAAATTCCCATTTGCGGGAGGCAGCGGTGCCGGCGTGAGTATTAATCCGGTGGCATTTATGGTGGTGGGGCAGGATCAGATTAAACTGCTGCCGGTCAATGTGAATTCTTCGGTAGATAAAATTCTGGATCTGTTACCGGATTTGGTGAATAAAGCTAATGAGGCCATTAAACGCAAAATTACCGTTTCCAAGGAGATTAAAATGGGAGATGTGCCTAAAAAAGCGGCTAAGGAAACGGAAGATGAATAGAGTACAATAACAATTCAAAGGGCGGATCAAACCGCCTTTTTACTGCTCACCCAAAGGGAAGATCTCTTTTATAAAAGCATTTCATTGTATATCCCATATTTATCTTTTTACTATCTTGACTTGGAACAGTGGAAGGGTTATAATTTATATATAATATATCGAAAAGCTATATATTGAATTGATATGTTAAAGGAGAAATTGATGCTTGAATATGTAATTGAAGGTTTTTTAATGCAGTGCGACATGAGTGGCTATGATATAAAACAGAACATGAACAATGCCAAATTCTTTAACGCAAGCTTTGGCAGCATTTATCCCGCTCTAAAAAAAATGGAAGCCGAGGGCTTGATAAAATCCAAGGAAATCGTGGAGGGTGGAAAATATAAAAAAATATACAGCTTGAATGAAGCAGGCAGAGACAGGTTTTTAGAGTGGCTCCAAAAACCGCCCGACATTGTGAAATCGGACGACGAGCATCTTGTGAAAATGTCTTTTTACCAGTATCTCCCCAAAGAAAAAGTAGGGGAATTGATCTCTCAATTTATTAAAAGCGTAAATGCATTAATCCGCCGCATGGAGGTCTTAAAATCGGTGCTGGGAGAAAATATAAACGAGTACCAGAGGGCGACACTGGCTTTCGTCATCGACTACTATCGGTTTATGAAGGAATGGTATCAAAGGTTCCTGGAGGAGATGAACGGCCCGGTCAATAACCAACGGTAAGAGGGCAAGGCATCTATAATAAAAAATTTACTTTAAAGGGGGAAGAGGTCATGCCAATTGATTTTAACGATTTAGTCAAGGATGCGTTGGAATTAAACGCAAAGCATGCAGCCATAGCCGATACAGCAAAAATAAAGTTTCACGAAGATTATAGGAAAGCATGTGAAAGAAATGTATGCCGCAAGTATGACACCAACTGGATGGGCCCCCCGGCCATCGGCCCCATTGATGAGTTGATGAACAGAGCCAGACAATTCAAGCAGGGCCTCCTGATCCAGACGGTATATCAATTATCCAGTCCCTTTGATGTAAAAGGGATGGAGGAAGCGACCAAAGTACATGAAGCAACGTTTAGGAGAATCCTTGCCCATATAAGAAACAAATATCAATTTAAAGAGATGCTCCCTTTAAATGCAGGATGCTGCAGCCTATGCCCAAGATGTGCCTACCTTGACAAAGAGCCGTGCCGGCACCCGGACGAGGCAGTTTCATCTGTTGAGGCCTATGGAATTGAAGTTATGACTTTGGAAAAAAGCTGTGGAATTCCCATTTATAATGGGAAAAACACGGTTTCCTGCGTAGCCCTTATTCTTTTCAATGAAAATGAAAATGAATAAGCACAATATCCGTATATTTCCCAAATACTGTCGTCAGGAGGAATGAAAATGGATGAGATCATACTCAGGGAAATTCCCGTCAAGCTCGAAATGGAGCAGGTAAAAACCCACCTGAAACTCAAGGAGGACCCCAAAAGACAGCAACGGTTGATGGAATTAATCCGTCAGGCCAACAGCATAGCCAAACCCAAGGCAATTTACAAAATGGCTTTTGTGGACAAAATTGAGGGGGATGATGTGTTTATCAATGGGACAAAGTTCCACAGCCGCGTAATGAAATCCAATCTGGAGGGGATTGGCCGGGTATTTGCATACTCTGCCACATGCGGCACCGAAATTGAGGAATGGTCCAAAGGCTTTGACAATTTGATGGAAAAGTACTGGGCAAACGGAATTAAGGAAATTGTCCTGTTTCACGCAATGGAAGCGATGATGAAGCACCTACAAGATGTTTTTGAAGTGGGGAAAATGGCGTCTATGAATCCGGGTTCGCTTCCGGATTGGCCTGTTACGGAGCAAAAACCCCTCATCTCCATCCTGGGGGATCTAAAGGAGACTATCGGGGTGACGCTGACCAAGGGCCTTATGCTGGTACCGGTTAAATCGGTCACGGGTATTTTGTTTCCCAATGAAACCGGTTATGAAAATTGCAAACTATGTACCAAAAAGGATTGCCCGGGCAGGAGAGCTCCTTTTGATGCGCAGCTTTACAGGGAGAAACTGGGATAGGATGCATCATAAAGAGGGATAGTAATATAGGAGTATCCAATGCAGGAGTCGGACTTATGCGGGACATGAGGCTTCAAAAGTATTTGGCCCTCTCTGGGATTGCTTCCAGGAGGAAGGCGGAAGAACTGATCACCGGCGGGAGAGTGGCCGTGAACGGGATCATTGTCCGAGAATTGGGAACCCGGGTGTCGGAAGGGGATGAGGTGCTGCTGGACGGAAAGCAGGTGAAGCCTGAGGAAAGGAAGCTGTACATTGCGCTTAACAAGCCTGCGGGTTATGTTACAACGGTAAAGGACCAGTTCGGCAGGCCGGCTGTATTGGACCTGGTACACGGCATAAAGGAGAGGATCTATCCTGTAGGAAGGCTTGATTACGATACTTCGGGCTTACTGATCCTGACAAATGACGGTGAGTTTACGTATAAGCTCACCCATCCGAGGCACGAGGTCAAAAAGACCTATACAGCGGAAATTGCCGGAATACCCAATGATGAGGAAATCTGCCGGTTTGAGGAAGGATTAAGGATTGAGGAAAACTTTGTTACCTCACCCGCCGTATTTAAGGTAAAAGAAAAAAAAGAGAAATCCTGCGTGGTGGAAATTGTAATTCATGAGGGCAGAAACCGGCAGGTGAGAAAAATGTGTGAAGCCATAGGGCATCCAGTGATAAGCTTGAAGCGGGTGGCCATAGGAAAGCTCCGCCTGGGTGCATTGAAAGAAGGAGAGTGGAGGCACCTGAGCAAGGAAGAGATAGAATGGTTAATGGAAGAATCGTAAAATTTATAGTGAAAATGGAAAACCCGGTAAAGTGCTGCCGGGTTTCTGTTTTCGGAGTTCTAATAAATTTGTGGCCGGGGCAGAGTGAACACTCCTGCCATCATAAGAAGCAATAGTAAGATATATAGAGCCAAACCGACCAGGGCTACTATGCCGTTAATTTTGAAATATCTGTTGAGGTTGTCCATTGCTTCACCCAGTTTCCTGACATCATCCGTATCGCTGAAGGCTTTTGTATTATCTACGGCTTTAAGGAGCTTTAAACCTGCAATAATCATGGGAACCCCTATGGCTGCGGTAATGATGCCCAGACATGTAATTGCACCGCCGATGATGGTCAGCACTCCCATGAGGGATGCCCAGCCGGTCAGCTTTTTTCCTCTGAGGGCATTTAAATCATTATTGGGTTCCACCTTTTCACTGTAAACTTCATCCATCTTTTATCCCTCCTTTATGAGCTGCGTCTACATAAAAAGAAATATAATGACACAAAAGAAGGAATGCTAAGTCTTTTGTGCGTCATATTTAGTATGCCGCGCGATAAAAATTATAATGAAAAAGAATATTGAGTTTTAAACTGCGCACATATAAAATCAAATTTTTAAATTGTTATTGCGTTAAAAATAATATATTATAATTTCAGTGAATTATTAGAATACTGAATATGAGGGTGCCGCTATGCTGCTGTTAGCGCTGGTAATGGCAATAGGAACCTGCTTTGGGATTTTCAACTACTGGTTTCAAAGAGACAGGTATAAAAGGATGACAAAAGAACAAATAAGCAGGTTGAATAAATGGAATTCCCCGGCCGCATGGATGGTTTATACAATTTTGTTTTTCACAGGCACACTGGTAATTGTGTCCTATTATATTTACAAGCTTTACACGGCAATTATGAATATGCGGTAGGAGGGCTTCCCGGCCTGAGCAACACAAATAAAGCATAGAATTTACTTTACAAAAAGGTGCGGGGAGCTTAAAATATTAGATATTTATTTATAATTCGCAAGGAGTGGATGGTTATGGAACTTTGGTATACGGAATTTCAAACATCGGGTGTGGGGATAACCTGCAAAACCAGCAAAACCTATCATACCGAAAAGACAGAATACCAGGAAATGGCATTGATTGAAACCGAGCAGTTTGGGAGGATGCTGGTCCTTGACGGCACAGTCCAGACCACCATTGAGGATGAATTCGTATATCATGAAATGATAACCCACGTCCCGCTTTTTACACATCCCAATCCCAAAAAGGCTCTGGTTATAGGAGGAGGGGACGGTGGTGCCATAAGGGAGATCATAAAGCACCCTTCCATTGAAAAGGCTGTACTGGTGGAAATTGACGGAAGAGTGGTTGAGGTGTGCAGACAGTATCTGCCTGAAATAAGCTGTGCCCTTGGAGACAAAAGGGTTGAGGTAAATATTGCTGATGGAATTAAATATGTGCAGGAGCATAAGAATGAGTTCGATGTGATCATCGTTGATTCTACAGACCCGGTAGGACCTGCGGTGGGATTGTTCGCAATTGATTTTTACAGGTCCATCCATGAATCCCTGAAGGAGGACGGCATATTTGTGGCTCAGACCGAGTCGCCTTTTTTCCACAAGGAACTTATAAGGAATGTCTACAGGGATGTCAAAGCCGTTTTCCCTATTGCCCGGCTTTATACCTGTGCCATACCCACATACCCAAGCGGGTACTGGAGTTTTACTCTGGGATCTAAAAAGTACGACCCTCTCAAGACGGATGTGACAAAAATTCCTGAACTGGACACCAGGTATTACAGCGCCCAAATTCACACATCCGCCTTTGCGCTGCCTAAATTTGTTGCGGAGTTGACAAAATAGAGAGGGACTTGGTATTGATTTAAATTTGTTTTATAATTGTTTGTAGTTTTAACACTGGGAGTTGTTGTGGTGGTTCCAAGAGATTTTGGCTTTAAAATGCCTCCGGAATGGACAAGACATTCCCGGACCTTGATGGCATGGCCTTTGGAAGAAGCGGCCTGGCCCGGTCCCTTTGAAGAGGTTTTACTGTCTTTTGCCCATATTGCGAAAAAAATTGCGGAGTTTGAGCCCGTAACCGTGATAGCCAAGCCGGAATTTGCCGGAGAGGCAGCTGATTTTTGCGGGCCTACGGTTGAAGTGGTTGAAATGGGGCATAATGATTCATGGATGCGGGACATGGGTCCCACCTTTGTGATGAATAAAAAAGGGGAAATTGCAGGCATAAACTGGATATTCAACGCCTGGGGAGGCAAGTACCCCTGTGAAGAGGATAACCTGACAGCCGCTGGGATTTTGGACCGTTTTCACGTTCCCCGCTTTGACGCCCCTATTGTCCTGGAAGGGGGCTCAATCCATGTGGATGGAGAAGGGACCCTCATCACAACCGAGGAGTGCCTTTTGAACAAGAACCGGAATCCTCATTTGTCCAGGAAAGAAATAGAAGGTGTTGTCAAGCAGTACCTGAATGTTGAAAAAATAATCTGGCTGAAAAGAGGCCTTTATGGAGACGATACCGACGGACATGTGGATAATGTAGCTTGCTTTGCCCGACCGGGCGCCGTCATGGTGCAAACCTGTTCCGACCCGAAGGACCCGAACTATGAAATATCACGGGAAAACATTGAAATACTGAAAAGTGCGGTGGATGCTAAAGGCAGGGCCTTAGACATCATACAAATAGAACAGCCCTCTCCGGTTTACTACGAAAAAATGCGTTTGACCCTGAGCTATATCAACTTTTATTTTGTCAACGGAGGAATCATACTGCCGGTCTTCGGCGGGGACAACCTGGAAGCGGACAGACAGGCGGAGATGGTGATGAAAAAAACTTTTCCCCACAGGAGAATTGCCAAAGTCAGCGGGCTGACCATTGCCAGGGGCGGCGGGAATGTGCACTGCCTCACCCAGCAAATGCCCCAGGGCTTGCCGGCAAGGTTGTAAGGAGGGAAACGGATGAGAAAAGTTATTGTGGCTGCAACCCAGATGGGCTGCTCCAGGGATGTAACGGAAAATATTGCAAAAGCGGAAGAATTGGTGCGCAGTGCCTCTCAAAAAGGTGCCGGCATCATATTGCTGCAGGAGCTTTTTGAAATGCCTTATTTCTGCCAGAAGGAAGAATTGGAATTTTACCGTTATGCGTCGGAGCTGGAGAGAAATAGGGCCGTAAACCATTTTAAGCCCATAGCCAGGAAATTAAAAGTGGTGCTGCCCATAAGCTTTTATGAAAAAAAGAATAATGCCAGATATAATTCGGTGGCGGTAATCGATGCGGACGGCGAAATCCTTGGCGTATATAGAAAGACTCATATACCCGACGGTCCCGGTTATGAAGAAAAGTATTATTTCAATCCGGGGGATACGGGGTTTAAAGTGTGGAACACCCGGTACGGAAAAATAGGCGTGGGCGTTTGCTGGGACCAATGGTTTCCCGAATCCGCCAGGTGCATGGCGCTTATGGGTGCTGAGGTTTTACTGTATCCGACGGCCATCGGGTCTGAACCCGGGGAACCGGGGGTGGACTCGAAAAATCACTGGCAAATTTGCATGCAGGGGCATGCAGCGGCCAATATTATCCCTGTGGTGGCATCAAACAGGATCGGAACCGAGCACTTCAAAGACTCTGCCATCACCTTTTACGGCTCATCCTTTATTACCGACCATAAAGGAGAAATTGTCGCCCAGGCAGACCGAACCACCGAGACCGTATTGCTGTCCGAATTCGATCTTGACGAAATAGAAATGTACAGGGCATCATGGGGAGTTTTCAGGGATAGGAGGCCTGAAATGTATAAACTCATTATGACATGTGACGGAGATACAAATGGAGATTATTAAAAATGCTCTCGGACAATCCCATCATTTAATCCGGTCGGTTGTGAAGCCGGGGGATATCGTAATAGACGCTACGGCCGGAAATGGCCATGACACAGCATTCCTCGCAGAATTGGTGGGGAGCGGCGGAAAGGTCTACGCTTTCGATATTCAGGAACAGGCACTGCAGCAAACAAGAGAGAGGTTAGCCGGACTTAAGCTTTTGGACAGGGTGGAGCTCATAAAAGACGGGCATCAGAATATGGACCGGTATGTTGCCGGAAAGGTAAAGGCTGTTATGTTCAACCTGGGATATTTGCCCGGGGGCGACCACCGCATCGGGACCAGGGGCGATACCACGGTGGCTGCCATATTAAAATCCATGGACCTGGTAGAAGTCAACGGAATTATCTCTATAGTTGTATATTACGGTGGAGACAGCGGATTTGAAGAAAAAGACCGGGTCATGGATTTAATCCGAAAAATCGATCATAGGCAGTTTACCGTGATGAAAACGGAATTTGTAAACCAGGTAAATTGCCCTCCTATTTTTGTCTGCATAGAAAAACTCTATTAAATCTGTTTTAAATAAAGTTAACACCAATGAATAATTACAAAAAATCACAATTTTATTATAGACAAATACTCTTGCTTAAAACACAAAATGCAGGATGACTATATATAAAATTCATAAATATTTTTTAATTGCACAGGCATATTTTCTAAAATTCCAAAATATAAGTGAATACAAAAGACAAAGATGACAGCAATATAGGATCAAAATTATTTATTGCAAGTTGAATTAAAAAATATTGCAAATTTGTTGTATAAGGTATTGATTTCGCCACTGTATTATGGTATATTTTTATATAAGCTTATTGTGCTATCAGGAAGGTGATGGACAGACTGAAAAAGGGAAAGGTGGACATGAAAAATGCACAGGAAAAAGGTAAATATGCAAGTTTATCTATAAGAGCCTGATGCAAGGTAATTATGGCTTACGTGGAATAAGCCAGCATTTACGTGTTTTAGAAGGAGTAAATGTTGGTTTTTATATTATCCGGATACTCAAGAGCTGTTATATTCCGTGCTGGGTACTGGCATGTATTTTTAAGGCAGGTGTTGTTTTAAATGTTTAAAAAGGTATTGGTGGCGAATAGAGGAGAAATAGCGGTTAGAATAATCAGGGCATTAAAGGAAATGAACATACACTCGGTGGCAATTTATTCCGATTGCGACAGGGACAGCCTGCACCGCATGTATGCCGATTCTTCATACCCGCTCCACGGGAATAAGGCTGCGGATACATATATGAATATGGAAAAAATATTGCGCATAGCTAAAGAGTCCAATGTGGATGCAATACACCCCGGTTACGGTTTCCTGGCCGAGAACGAAGACTTTGCGGAACTTGTTGAAAAAAACGGGATTACCTTTATCGGACCTAAAAGCAAAACCATTGAGTTGATGGGCAATAAGATTGCAGCCAGAAAAATGATGGCGGAAGCCGGCATACCCACTGTTCCGGGATCGGTTGGGGGAGTAGCCAGCTATGATGAGGCAAAGCGCATTGCGGATGCCATCGGATATCCTCTTTTAATAAAAGCGGCCGCCGGCGGAGGCGGTGTGGGAATGAGGGTGGTTCAAAAGCCGGAAGATTTGCAGGAAATGTTTGAAAGAGCACGGCACCAAGCTGAATCGGTATTTGGCGACGGGACCGTATTTATTGAAAAGTATATCGACGATGCAAGACATATCGAATTCCAGATCTTTGCCGACAAGTACGGAAATGTTGTGCATCTTGGGGATAGGGACTGTTCCATTCAGAGAAGGCATCAAAAAATCATTGAGGAGTCTCCGTCCTCCGCACTAGATGAAGCCACCAGAGAAAAGATGGGGGAAGTTGCCGTCTCCATTGCAAGGGTTGCGGATTACCAAACGGCTGGAACCGTTGAATTTATATTCAGCAAAGGCGAGTTTTACTTTTTGGAAATGAATACCCGGCTACAGGTAGAGCACCCTGTTACCGAAATGCTGACGGGGATTGATATTGTCAAAACGCAAATCAGCCTGGCGGCAGGTAACCCGCTGCCCTTTACACAGGAAGAGATTCATTTCCGCGGGCATGCCATTGAGTGCAGAATATGTGCGGAAGACCCATTGAACGGCTTTATGCCTTCTCCTTCCAGGATTACGGATTACCGTACCCCTGGAGGTATTGGTGTGCGTGTGGATTCAGGGGTTTATAAGAATTTCGAGATAACCTCCCATTATGATTCCATGATTTCCAAGCTGATTGTGTGGGGAAGCACCAGGAAGGAAGCTGTGGCCAGAATGCAAAGGGCACTGCGGGAATATGTGATTACCGGCCCTAAAACGAATATTCCCTATTTGTGTGCAGTAATGGATTGCGGCGAATTTCAGTCAGGAACAATCAACACCAAATTTGTGGAAGAGCATCCTCAGCTTTTTGACACGGCGAAAGCCATATGCGAGCAGCTGTATGTGCCCTTTGGCGAAAAAAAAAGTGACTATATAGCCAGCATCGAATGGAGGCTGGGGTTTGCCCTGTAAACGGCGGAAGCGGCTGAAGAACCCGGGGACCTGAGCCGGAAATCCGGGGGATACGATTGAATAATATTGAAGCAAGTGCAATTTCGGGATATAATGGTTTTACCCATCTTGGAATGGATGGGGTAAAGGATTTATGTTGGGAAAGGCGTATCCAGCCGCAACCAGGAAATATGATTTGAAAATATCTGATGAATGATTCAGGAAAAGGATTGAAAAACCTATAGATATAAAATAAAATTGTGATGCAGTAAAATTAAAATGCTTTGCCATGGATGTAAAGCATTTTTACTACCTGCAGTGCCATAAAATGCTTATAACTGGAAAATGTTTATAATAATTTTGGGAAATATGTAAATATTAAGGATGTCGCACTATGAGAACGGCAGGATTCAAGCAGCCGGATATGCGGAAGGAAAACAATTCAGCAAAATGATGAGGTGAACTGGATGCCGATACAGGATAAGATCAGCAGGTTGCGCGAGAAGAGAGAAGCTGTGGAGATGGGCGGCGGGGCCGATAAGATTTCAAAGCAGCATGAAGTAGGAAAAATGACGGCCAGGGAGAGAATCCATATGCTGTTTGATGAAAACAGCTTTGTTGAACTGGATGCTTTTGTGGAAACCAGGGGCATTGAATTCGATATGCAGAAAAAGAAGGTGCCCGGGGACGGCGTTGTCACAGGATATGGTTCGGTAAACGGGCGTCTGGTTTTTGTGTCTTCCCAGGATTTTACCGTTATGGGGGGGTCTCTGGGGGAGATGCATGCAAAAAAAATTACGAAAGTAATGGATATGGCCATGAAGACAGGAGCTCCCTTTATAAGCATCAACGACTCAGGGGGAGCAAGAATAGAGGAAGGTATCGCCGCGCTGGGCGGTTTTGGAGACATTTTTTACAGGAACACCATCGCTTCCGGCGTAATCCCTCAGATATCGGTAATTATGGGCCCATGTGCCGGTGGGGCCGTTTATTCGCCTGCCATTACCGACTTTGTTTTTATGGTGGAAAAAACAAGCCAGATGTTTATAACGGGGCCCCAAGTAATTAAAACCGTTACCGGGGAGGATGTAAGTTTTGAAGAGCTGGGTGGGGCGGACACCCACAACTCCGTAAGCGGTGTAGCGCATTTCAAGCACGCAAGCGAGCAGGAGTGCATAGCAGAAATCAAAAGGCTGCTGAGCTTCCTCCCTGACAATAACCTGACAGATCCGCCCAGGTATCCATGCAGCGACGATTTGAACAGGCTGGAGGAAAAACTGGATGAAATTGTACCGGAGGATGCCAACAAGCCTTATGACATGCTGGAAATAATTCAAAGAGTGGCGGATCATGGAGACTTTTTCGAGATTCAAAAGCATTTTGCTAAAAACATACTTATAGGCTTTATCCGCATAAATGGAAGTACAGTGGGCGTAATTGCAAACCAGCCTAAGTTCATGGCCGGTGTGCTGGATGTGAATTCCTCGGACAAAGCGGCGCGGTTTGTGCGCTTCTGTGACGCTTTTAATATTCCCCTTCTGACATTTACCGACGTTCCCGGATACCTGCCCGGGGTAGAGCAGGAACACAGCGGGGTCATCCGGCATGGCGCAAAGATTTTGTATGCTTTCTCAGAGGCAACTGTGCCCAGAATCAATGTGATTGTCAGAAAGGCCTATGGCGGAGCGTATATAGCCATGAACAGCAAGCACCTGGGGGCCGATATGGTCTTTGCATGGCCTTCGGCGGAAATCGCGGTAATGGGGCCCGACGGGGCGGCAAACATTATATTCAAAAAGGAAATCGCAGCGGCTCCTGACCCGGGGGAAGCAAAAAGCAAGAGGATCCAGGAGTACAGGGAGAGGTTTTCAAACCCGTATGTCGCTGCTTCGCTGGGGTACGTGGATGATGTAATCGAGCCTTCCACCACAAGAATAAGAATTATTAATGCCTTGCAAATGCTGGCTGGGAAGCGTGAAAAAAGGCCTGCCAAAAAACATGGAAATATACCGCTGTAAGCGGTAGCAATGTACGACGAAACTATTATAGTGCTTAGGAGGAAGAGAATGAAAAAGTTTTTAATAAAAGTAAACGGTACACCCTATGAAGTAGAAGTTGAGGAAGTAAAGGAAAATGTGCCCGTCCAACCGGCCGCAGAAACCGTAAATACCGTTGCGCCCACGCCGGCCCCTGCGCCTGCAGTTGAAAAAAAGGCCTTTACACCTGCGGGGGCCGTAGAGGTTACCGCACCCATGCCGGGTACGGTTTTAAAGGTCAATGTGAGTGAAGGGGATATGGTAAAGAAGGGGCAGGCATTACTGATACTGGAAGCCATGAAGATGGAAAACGAAATCAGCGCCCCGGCGGACGGAAAAGTTGTGGCCGTCCATGTAGCTAAGGGGAAGTCGGTTAATGTGGGGGATGTAATGGTTGTGCTGGGATAAAACTGCATTGCTGCTGTCAGCAGGTTTAGCGGGAGGTTAAAAATCATGGCTAGAATTGGAATTACCGAAACCGTTTTGAGAGATGCCCATCAGTCTTTAATAGCGACCCGAATGACAACCGAGGAAATGCTGCCCGTCCTTGAAAAATTGGACGAGGTAGGATACCATTCGCTGGAGGTGTGGGGAGGAGCCACCTTTGACTCCTGCCTCAGGTTTTTGGACGAAGACCCCTGGGAAAGACTGAGGATCATAAGAAGCAGGGTAAAGAAAACAAAGCTGCAGATGCTGCTGAGGGGCCAGAATATTTTGGCGTATAAACACTATGCAGACGATGTGGTGGAGTATTTTGTACAAAAAAGTGTGGCAAACGGAATTGACGTTGTCAGGATATTTGATGCACTCAATGATGTGCGCAATATAGAGACCGCCATCAAGGCTTGCAAGAAGGAGGGCGGACATGCACAGGCCGCTTTTTCCTATACCATCAGTCCCGTCCACAGCATCGAGCATTTTGTGAAAGTTGCAAAAATCATGGAAGAAATGGGTGCAGACTCTATCTGCATCAAGGATATGGCGGGGCTGCTGCTGCCCTATGCGGCGGATGAGCTGGTCAAAGCCCTCAAGGAAAACATAAAGGTGCCCATCCAGCTTCACACCCATTATTTTGCCGGGGTTGCATCCATGACGTACATCAAGGCCATTGAAGCCGGAGTGGATGTGGTGGATTGTGCAATATCCCCTTTATCCCTTGGAACGTCACAGCCTCCGACCGAGCCGCTGGTTGCTACATTGAAAAACACTCCCTACGATACAGGGCTGGATTTGGATTTGCTGAGTGAAATAGCCGATTATTTCAGGAGTTTAAAAGACAAGTACCTTGAAAGCGGACTGCTGGACACCAAGGTGATGGGCGTGGACGTCAACGCGCTTAAGTACCAGATTCCCGGAGGCATGCTCTCCAATATGGTGTCCCAGCTAAAACAGTCCAATGCGATGGATAAGTACAATGAAGTGCTGAAGGAGGTGCCGAGGGTCAGGGAGGATTTCGGATTTCCGCCTCTGGTAACTCCTACCAGTCAGATTGTGGGAACCCAGGCCGTGCTGAACGTAGTGATGGGCGAGCGGTATAAAATGGTACCCAAGGAATCTAAAGCCCTTGTCAAAGGGGAATACGGAAAAACACCCGCCCCCATACCGGAGGAAATTACAAAGAAAATACTGGGAGACGAGCAGCCCATTACCTGCAGGCCTGCCGACCTGATCGCCCCTGAGCTGGAGAATATAAAGGAACAGGTAAAGGAGTGGATGGAACAGGAGGAGGACGTGTTATCTTATGCCCTTTTCCCCCAGGTGGCAGAGACGTTTTTCAAACGCCGCGCCGAAAAAAGGAAAGGGCCGGAAGATAACCCCCCGGAGGAGAAAAAGGAGACCCTGAAAGAGGAAGAGGTTTTGGCAGCCATTTCCGCGACCGTTGTTTCAATGGAAACCAGGCCGGGCTACAGGCTGGTGGTGAGGGATTACAAAAGGCTTCCCCAGACGGCTCCTGTATGGAACACTGCGGGCAGGCTATAAAAAAGAAAAGATAGACAAGGGGGACGGTTCTTCTGTCTGGCTTCGCCAGACAGAAGAACCGTCCCCCTTGTCTATTGCCTATGTGGTTCGCACTGATTGTGCAGGTAGACAAAGTTTCCTCTATTGCTGAAATAGCGGAGCACTTTGGCACTGCTGCCCATGGGAATGTGCTCACCGCACCTCAGACAATAGATATTGGGGCTCTTTACCTTATCCCAGTATACCTGGGGCTTTATATGCTCCATCTTCTCCCAGCTTTTCCAGCCCGTTTTGCAAAGGCTTATCCGGGATTCGAAGTCTGCAAATACCCAGCGCAAAAGTTTATGAAAATGAAAGGGATACTTGGTATATTTGATGTATTGCTCCGGCAGGCCAAGCCTGACGGCGTAAAGCTCGAAGTTTTTTTCCACCACTTCCTGTACCCTGCCGGTGATGTGGGTGCAGTACCAATGAAAGTGGTTTTCATCAAGCCAGGCTTTAAGCTTCTCAAACATGTATCCCCTGCAAATTTCAATTGTTTCATTTTTATTGACTTTTAACGATTCAAAAGCATCCTTTACAATATCTACTACCCTGTCAAGATACAACTTTTTTTTGAAGTTTTCCTTCAAATATAATTCAACAGGAATAATATCAAAGTAGTACTCGTTGGTTTCAGGCCTATAAATGCCGATGCATGTGCCTCCGATAAAACTTCCGCTTCCTGCGTCGTCTATTTGTATCATAAGCTCTCCTAAAGTGTGTCTTTAAGTAATATTCCTTGGCTGCCGGCGAATATGCATTGCCCGTGCAAATTTTTCAGTGCGTTTTGTGGGGTGCGGCAAATAATATAATTTGCCCTGGGGAGAGAAAATGCAAGGTATTGATTTTTACCCTGCAAAAATGTAATATTAATGTATTAAGTGTCGGGAGGGTTAGGATGGAATACGACGGAAAACTGGAGCTAAAAGCGACCATTGAGGTTGAGGCAAATCCGGAGCTGTATAAGGTAATAGATTTTTTTAATAAGAACCTTAAAGAAAAAAAGCTAATATTCGGCCTTTCGAAGAAAGACGGTACAATGAAGATTTCTATCTATGAAACTTGATTGGAGTATGAATATTATGGAAACCAAGGTGAACGATCTAATAAGAAGAATACAGGATAACCTCCATGAATTCAGCAAGGGCCAGAAACTGATTGCCAACTATATTGTCAACCATTACGACAAGGCGGCGTTTATGACGGCCGCAAAGCTGGGAGAAGTGGTAGGCGTAAGTGAATCTACCGTTGTGCGGTTTGCCATTGAGCTGGGATATGACGGGTACCCTAAGCTGCAAAAGGTTTTGCGGGAGCTGATTAAAAGCAAGTTAACCGCGGTACAAAGAATAGAGGTGTCTTCTAACAGGATCAATGAGGCCAATATTTTAAAAAGCGTTTTGCAGTCGGACATGGAAAAGTTGAAAGTTACTCTTGAGGAGATGGACCAGGACAGTTTCAACAATGTTGTGGAAAGTATTTTAAACGCAAAAAAAATCTACATTCTCGGAGTTAGAAGCTCTGCCGCTCTTGCAGGTTTTCTGGGCTTTTACTTTAATTTGATTTTCGACAATGTGAAGCTAGTCCATACTACCAGCGTGAGCGAGATGTTCGAACAGATCGTTAGGGCTGGAAAGGGGGATGTGGTTATCGGGATCAGTTTCCCAAGATATTCGAAACGGACCGTCAAAGCCATGCAGTATGTAAAGAGCCAGGGTGCAACGGCTATTGCCATAACCGACAGCAAGGAATCTCCTGTCGCCTTAAATGCGGACATGTCCATCATAGCGCGGAGCGACATGGCTTCCTTTGTGGATTCCCTGGTTGCACCTTTAAGCGTCATCAATGCCATCATTGTTGCCGTAGGAATGCGGAGAAAGCAACAGCTGTTTGAAACCTTCGACAGGCTGGAAAGACTGTGGGACGAATACCAGGTCTATGAAAAGTATGATAATGTGGATCCCGCAAGCAAAGTGGACTATTAAGCCCGCCTTTGCCGGGAATAAAGGTAAAAAATTTTTGGGCATTCAATTATAGACAAAACTCAAGGATGAATTAAACAGAGAAAAATGGAAACTATAAGCAGGATAATGATTATAAAACAGTATGGAGCCGTAATTAATGAATAAAAAAGTGGTTGTAATCGGAGGAGGGCCTGCAGGGCTGATGGCTGCGGGCAAAGCCGGAGAACGCGGATGCGAAGTATGGCTGATGGAGAAAAACGACAGGATAGGGAAAAAACTTCTTATTTCCGGTAAGGGCCGGTGCAATATAACGAACAATACCGATATCGAAGGATTGATTGAGAATATTCCCGGGAACGGGAATTTTTTGTACTCGGCTTTTTACAACTTTTCAAATGCGGACCTGATAGAATTTTTTAATGAAAAGGGCCTTCAGACAAAGGTTGAAAGAGGGGGCCGGGTATTTCCGGTTTCAGACAAAGCAAAGGATGTAGCGGATATTCTGTACAAATATGTTGTAAAGAATAAAGTGACAATTTTTCTAAAATCCCCTGTAAAAGAAATTGAGGCCCAAAACGGCAGGGTAAGGGGAGTCCTTCTTAAGGATGGAAGAAAAATCGGTTGTGACGCCGTAATTCTGGCGACGGGGGGTGCTTCCTACCCCGGAACGGGTTCTACGGGAGACGGCTATCAAATGGCAAAAGCCCTGGGACATTCCATAGTGGACATCAAGCCTTCCCTGGTACCTCTGGAGGTGGAGGAACCATGGGTCAAGGAGCTGCAGGGGCTGTCCCTGAAAAATATAGAAATAACCATGATAAATAAAAACGGAAAAAAGGTGGTCAGTGATTTCGGGGAAATGCTGTTTACCCATTTTGGTGTATCCGGCCCCGTTATACTGAGCGGGAGCAGGCATATCCTGAACTATGATTTCAAGGACATAAAGCTGGTCATTGACTTGAAACCGGCCTTGACCCCGGAAAAGCTGGATGAAAGGATACAAAGGGATTTCGAAAAATACTCCAAAAAGCAGTATAAAAATTCCTTAAATGATTTGCTGCCGCAGAAAATGATACCGGTGATTCTTGCACTGTCGGGCATTGACCCCGGAAAATTTGTGCATCAAATTACGCGGGAAGAGAGAAGAGCGCTGGTAAAGCTGTTAAAGGGACTTGAACTGAATATTACCGGTTCCAGGCCCATTGAGGAAGCCATTGTGACTTCGGGCGGTATTTCGACAAAGGAGATTGACCCTTCTACCATGGAATCAAAGCTTGTGAAAGGTTTGTTCTTTGCCGGTGAAATCATAGACGTGGACGGGTATACCGGCGGCTTTAACCTGACCATTGCGTTTTCCACGGGCTGTCTTGCCGGTATGAGTGTATAGGCATAGGCTTTTGCAAGGCTGGAAACCCGGGATCCGCCTTTTCTTGGCGGACGGTAGTATTTTTTAGGCAAATTGAGCATATTATAAAAGGAGAGCCCGGAACTTTGGGATTTAAAAGTTAGTATATAATTTTTTATCCGCTTTCTGGGCTTAATTTTTTATGCGGAGCAGAGAGGTATGAAGCTTTTGGTGTTCAGGTCGAAAATAAAAAATGGCGAAAAAAGCGGAAGAGGTAAAATAAATTTTGAAAGGATGCTGTATTTGTCCTTTGTTGTCACTTTTGCCGTTTTGATTGTGGTGCAGTCGGCTTTGACCAGTCCGGCGGTGAGGACCTTCCTGGCGGTAGATGGGGATAGCGAGAGGGTACCCCTGGGGTATGAGGAGTACCTTTACAAGGAAGGCGAAATTGTACTCCAATTGCTGGAGCAGGAAGGAGATGAAAATATCAAGGTGCTGGTAAACGGAGATGAAGCTGCGGCGTTTTCAAACAGTTATGCTTCCATTGCGGTGAAGGACGGAGATGTTGTTGAAATTGACGGAAGCGGCATTAAAAGAGAAATTGAAGTCCAGGTCATTTCTAAAAGCCCCAATATCCGTACGGATTGTGTTGGGAAAAAAGTCAAGGTGAACTCCAATGTAAAAAAACTTGCAACGATTAGAATAGAATAGTTGCTAAGTGTATTGTTTTAAAACTGTTCTTACTATATAATAAGAAGTGGCAATTGGAAGTATAAATTTACACTGGAGGGAAATGGGGATGACCAGGTCCGGAGAAGGCTCACATGATTACGGCAGCAGGGAAATTGCAACCGCTGCCATAAAGCTTGCTTTAACGGTGGACAGGCATGAGGAAAAACAGATGCAGTCCGAGTTCGCAAAATCCGGCATCCATACTGCCGCAGTAGATTACGGGGGGGAATTTATAACCTCTGTTATGAAAATTGTTGAAAGGGCTGTGGTTTCATCAAAGAGAGAAGGCGTCATTGCAGACAGCCATGTGGAGGAAGGTGCGGTTGCCGGAGCCACAAGGGAAGCCCTGTCTCAGATTATGCCCAAGGCCCTTGGATTGAATGTGGGCGGAAAAATCGGAATTGCAAGGTATAGAGACCATGTAAGCGTAGCTATTTTTTTCGGCATCGGTCTCCTTCACTTGAATGAAGTGTCCATCGGCATCGGCCACAGGGCTGTGTGAGAAAGATTGGGGTTAAGGTTAGGGTTTAGAAAGTAAGCGGATAAAACAAGGGGCTGAGCTTTAACCTTAATATCAAACTCTTTAAGCACGGGAAATTAAATAGGAGTGGCTTGAATTTGTATTAATTGCAGGTCTGGAGGTCAGGAATGGGAGTAAGAGCTATCAGGGGAGCTGTGACCGTAGAAAATAACAGCGCCAGCGATATTATAGGCGAAACGAAGGCGCTTTTAACTAAAATGGCTGAAAAAAACAGGCTGGTAGAAGAGGACATCATAAGTATAATTTTTACAATGACCGAAGATTTAAACGCGGCGTTTCCTGCAATTGCAGCAAGACAGCTGGGATGGAACAGCGCCGCATTAATGTGTATGAGGGAAATCGACGTACCCGGCAGCCTTAATAAGTGTATAAGGGTAATGATGCATATAAATACCGATAAAACCAGTAAGGAAATAAACCATGTTTATTTAAAGGACGCCAGGGTATTAAGACCCGATCTGGCAGATAAGCAGGAAACCTGAGGGATAACTGGAGGGAAATAAAGGATTTGAGAAGGATAACTATAGCCATTGACGGTCCGGCAGGAGCCGGGAAAAGCACCATTGCAAAGTATATTTCACAAACCTTGGGAATAACTTACCTGGATACCGGAGCCATGTACAGGGCTGTTGCCCTGAAAGCGATCAGAGAAGGGGTAGACACCCGGGACAGGGAGAAAATGGCTTTATTGGTTAAGAATATCTGCATAAGGATAGATTTTTCGGAGGGGGAACAGCGTGTGTTCCTGGACAATGAAGATGTAAGTGAAAAAATCCGTTCAGCCCAGGTTTCCCAGGGGGCATCGGATGTTGCGACCATTCCGGAAGTAAGACTTAAAATGGTGGAACTCCAAAGAGCCATTGCCAAAGGGAAAAGCGTGGTCATGGATGGAAGGGATATAGGTACCTATGTGCTCCCGGATTCTGAAATCAAGATTTTTCTTACAGCTTCCCTGGAGGAAAGGACGAGAAGAAGGTATATGGAACAGGTGAGCAAAGGTATGGATGTTAGCCTGGATGAGGTCAGGAAGGGAATCGAATACAGGGATAAAAACGACAGCAGCAGGGATTTTGCTCCTCTTGCAAAGGCCAGGGATGCAATTGAAATTGACACCACCCATATGACGGTGGAGGAAGTAGCCCGTAAAATCATGGGGTTTATTGAGAGGTTTCAATGAGACTTTTGGTGAGGATAATCACTACAGCCTTTTTTAAATTGTTTTATAAGGTAGAAGTAGTGAATCGGGAAAATGTGCCCCAAAAAGGGGGGGCTGTTTTGTGCTCCAACCATGTGGGCGTGCTGGATATGTTTTTTATCGGTTATAAATTAAACCGGTGGATCTATTATATGGCGAAAGAGGAGCTGTTTAAAATACCGGTATTGAGGCTTCTAATCCGGCAGTTGGGTGCCTTTCCCGTAAAAAGGGAAAAGGGAGATGTAGAATCCATAAAGACGGCATTAAAGCTTATCGGTGACGGTCACATTGTAGGAATTTTCCCTGAGGGGACAAGAACCTCGAAAAGAAAGGAAGGAAAAATGGTAAAACCTAAGCCGGGGGCAGCATTATTAGCTGTAAAAACCGGGGTTCCCGTTATTCCTGTGGCAATCCAGGGAAGATATAAGCTGTTCAGCAATGTAAAGGTAATTTTCGGTGAACCTATAAAACTGGATGCGAGTGAGAGTATTAAGTATACGACTGCTGAACTTACGGATTACAGCAGGAGCATTATGGAAAAGATTTACGCACTGATGGGGGAAGGCCAGTGGAAATCATAGCTGCAAAAACTGCCGGGTTTTGTTTTGGAGTGAGCAAAGCCGTCAATACAATATTTGATATTTTGGGAAATACCAATGACCGTATATATACCTTGGGTCCCATCATTCACAACGAGGATGTGGTTGAGGACTTAAAGAAAAAAGGCGTGAAGGTAATCGACGATGCGGAACGGCTGGAAGGTCCGGGAAATGTGGTAATCAGGGCACACGGAGTAGCTCCCGACGTGTATGACAAATTAAATCAAAAGAAAATGAAGATCACGGATGCAACCTGCCCATATGTAAAAAAAATTCACCACCTGGTTGCTGAAAAGCAAAAACAGGGGTGGGACATAATTATCGTCGGTGACAGGGAACACCCTGAAGTCAAGGGAATAAACGGGTGGTGCGGCAATGTGGCTTACATTGTGGACAAGGTGGAAGATATTGATGCAATACCTGATAATGGCAGGGATTTTTGCGTAGTGTCCCAGACCACATTAAACAGGGAAAAATGGGAGACCATTAATGAATTTCTTTGTAAAAAATTTAAAAATGTAATTAAATTTGATACAATATGTAATGCTACCAGTACCCGGCAGAAGGAAGCGGAAGAAATTGCGAAAACCGTAGATTTGATGCTGGTTATAGGCGGAAATAAAAGCTCAAACACCCAGAAGCTGTATGAGATATGTAAAAAACACTGTGAAAGGACTTATAAGATAGAAAATGCAAGCGGCATTCCTCCGCTTGAAATAAAAAAAATAAAAAAAATTGGTGTTACTGCCGGAGCATCGACACCGGACTGGATAATCAAGGAGGTTATTGAAAAAATGGAAGAATTAAATAAACAGGAAAACGAAATGAGCTTCAGGGAGGCTTATGAGAGTTCGCTTGTAACCTTGCAAACCGGAGAGATTGTAAAGGGAAAAATCATTGGGTTCAACAATGCCGAAGTTTATGTTGATATGGGCTACAAATCGGATGGAATCATACCTATGGACCAGTTTTCCGACGATCCCAACTTTAAACCCGAAGAGTCTATAAAAATAGGGGATGAGGTTGAGGTGTTCGTTGTCAGGGTAAATGACGGTGACGGCAATGTGCTCCTGTCCAAGAAAAAAGTGGATGCTATGAAGGGATGGGATAAAATTGAAGAAGCTTATGAAAAAAAGCTTCCAATCAAGGCTGTTGTGACGGATGTTGTAAACGGCGGGGTTATGGCAAAATCTGAAAGTGTGAGAATATTTGTCCCTGCATCCCAGATCAGTGACAGGTATGTAAAAGATTTGAGCGAGTTTCTGAAGCAGACGGTAAATGTAAGGATCGTAGAGCTAAACAGGCAGAAAAAAAGAGTTGTGGGGTCCCAGAGACAGCTGCTGGAAGAGGAGAAGGCACGTCTGGAAAAAGAATTCTGGGAGAATATAGAAGTAGGGAAAAAATACAGCGGTGTTGTAAAAAGCCTTACCGACTTCGGGGCCTTTGTGGATATAGGCGGAGTTGACGGATTAATCCACATTTCCGAACTGTCCTGGCTGAAGATAAAACACCCGTCAGAGGTTTTGAAGGTGGGGGATAAGGTGGAGGTCAATGTACTTGAGTTTGACAGGGAAAAGAAAAAGGTTTCATTGGGATACAAGAAAATGGAGGATAATCCTTGGTATCATGCAGAACAGAAGTATAAAGTAGGGGATATTGTAAAGGTAAAGGTGGTGCGTTTGGTCCCCTTTGGAGCATTTGTGGAATTGGAGGAAGGCATAGACGGACTGGTGCATATATCCCAGATTTCCAATGTAAGGATAGGGAAACCGGGGGATGTTTTAGAAATCGGACAGGTTGTGGAGGCTAAAATTTTGGAGGCCAACTTTGAAACCAAGAAAATAGGACTCAGCATAAAGGAGGTTATGCCCATAGATCCTCCTTCCGCTCAGAAGAAGAATTCCCAGACCCAGGAGCAAGGGGGAGAAGAGCTTCCTTCCGAACACAAGGAAGACATTGATGTAAAAATCGGAGACCTGCTGGGGGATTTAAAAGTGGAGAAAACCGAGGACTAGAAAAGTGAAAGCATAACACAGGTGGCAAGGGATCATCCCCTGCCACTTTCAATTTTTTTACTTATTGAGATATATCGAAAGAGTAGTTTCTTCCCGAGTTATTATCCCAGTTATTTGCACAGTCTTTAAAGCACACATTCATTGAACCTGTACCGGATACCGGAATTACAGCTTCAAAACCTGTGCTTGTCCTTGTCATGCTGTAGTCATAAAGATGGTCCCAGTTACTGCCGAATCCTACACGTGCGAATATATGTGTAGCGCCACTTTTGGCAAGAAGTCCGTCGTAGGATAATTTCACCTTATCCCCTGTAGCAGGTATTGCAGGGCTTATAGTGATTCCATTGGTCAGATAGTCTTGATTTTTACTTACCATAGACACGGAGCGTTTCCTCCTTTATTCATCTAATAATCAATTTTCGTCAGCCACTTGCGCTTTGCGGCAATTAAATCAAAAGCTTTTGATCAAATATATTATTCTCGGGACAGCCATAAATCATACATCTGTTAAAAAAAACACATGTTTTTTGTGGGAATAGAATACTATCTTTTTGTGTATAATAAATAAGCCGTTGAGGTGTTTAATCCGCCTTGCCGTAAATTTTTCCACGGCATGCTTAATGAAAATGGGATTTGTGAAATTCTACCCTTGATAGTACATTCGCAAACTGTTGTTTAGCCGGTATATGTGGATAAGAAATGCCGGCCGGTAGTGCTTTGCTAATTTGGCAAAGTGCATTTTTCGCCGTAATTAGCTTTATGGACAACGCGCTTTATACTCAATTTTCCAGCCTGCAAAACGTATAGAAACATTGCGATTTTGCACACTGGTTATTGTGAAGTTTAAAGTGTGCCATCTTTAATTACAAACTACGAAAGGATGAATTTGATGAAGGCTGTTATCATGGCGGGTGGAGAAGGCACGAGACTAAGACCGCTTACATGTGAACGACCGAAACCAATGGTTCCGGTGGTAAATAAACCGGTTATGGAGCATATTATTGAGCTCCTTAAAAAATACAGTCTGACCGATATTGCTGTTACTCTGCAGTATATGCCTGAACTGATCAAGGAGTATTTTAATGACGGAAGTGATTTTGGAGTGCATTTAAAATACTTCACGGAAAAAAAACCCCTTGGAACCGCAGGAAGTGTCAAAAATGCAGAAGAGTTTCTGGATGATACATTTTTGGTAATCAGCGGGGATGCATTGACAGATATAGATTTGTCCAAAGCCATTGAGTTTCACTTTTCAAAAGGGTCTATGGCAACCCTTGTGTTAAAGAAAGTGGATGTTCCCCTGGAATACGGGGTAGTAGTTACGGATAATGAAGGTTCAATAAACCGCTTTCTTGAGAAACCCAGTTGGGGCGAAGTATTCAGCGACACAGTCAACACCGGCATCTATATACTTTCCCCGGAAGTTCTCAATTATTACAAAAAGAATGAAATGTTTGACTTTGCAAAGGACCTCTTTCCCATATTACTTAAAGAAAAGAGACCCATGTATGGTTTCGTCACCGAGGATTACTGGTGTGATATCGGTGATCTGACCGCCTATAACCAGGCACATTTTGATATTCTGGACGGTCGGGTGAGGGTGAATATTCCGGGAAAGGAAATCAGAAAAGGCGTCTGGGTGGACCAGGACGCCGAACTGGACGAGGGAGCGCTTATTGAGGCCCCCTGCATTATCGGCAGGGGTACCAGGATAAAGGCAAATGCCGTCATAGGAAGTTATTCCACCATAGGTGAGAATAATATCATTGATGAAAGAAGCAGGATTAAGAGGTCTATCCTGTGGAAGAACTGCATCATTGATAAAAACGTACAACTAAGGGGGGCTGTCCTATGCAACAAAATCCATTTAAAGGATAATGTTTCCGCGTTTGAGCAGTCTGTAATAGGCGACGATACGGTTATAAAGGAAAACGCGATCATCAAGCCCGGCATTAAGATCTGGCCTGATAAAATAATTGATTCGGGAGTTGAGGTAAACTCAAACCTGGTATGGGGTTCCAAATTTACACGCACCATTTTCGGGAACAGGGGAGTAGCCGGAGAGATCAACGTGGATATAACGCCGGAATATGCGTCAAAGCTTGGAGCAGCCTATGGTGCTACTTTCAACGGGAAAGCGAAAATAGGCATAAGCTGTGACGACACAATGGCGGCAAAGATGCTGAAAATATCATTTACTGCGGGGTTGCTTTCTTCAGGCATAGAGATATACGATTTCGGTACCATGCTGTTGCCGGTGACCCGTTCGGCCATCCGGTTCTACAAAGCGGACGGGGGGATCCATATCAGCACCTCAACCCTGGACACGGACAGGCTTTTTGTGGACTTTCTCGACAGGAATGGAAGCAATATCAACAGGGGATTGGAACGCAAAATAGAAAACGCTTTTATACGGGAGGATTTCAGCCGGTGTGAGGGAAACTGCATAAAGGAAATCAAAACCATACCGGATTACAGCAAGTTCTATTTAAGAAATATTATTAACAATATAAAATCAAAAAAAATTCAGTATAAAATAGCGCTTAACTCACCTTCCGGCTTTATAAGCAAAACAGTGGCGGGGTTGCTCAGCGAGCTGGGGTGTGAAGTGGAGATAACCAACTTGAAGCTTGTCAACACAAAAACCATGAGACAAAGTATGACTTTCAACGATGTCAAATACTTTACAAGCCATATAAAAATGGAAAACTTTGATGTGGGGGTATCCATAGAGGATACCTCCGAAAAAATGATGCTGGTTGACAATAAGGGCAGGATCATTACCGAGGACATGTTCATTGCCCTTATCTCCCTGATACTGTTTAAAACTATTGAGGGCGGTACGGTTGTGGTGCCTATTTCGGCAAGCCATGTGGTGGAAAAGCTGGCGGATGAAAATAACGGCAAGGTTATAAGGACGAAAACCTCCGTCCAGGACATTATGGGAATGCTTTTAGGCAGCGAGATAAAGGAGGAAATGCTGGAACAGTTTACCATGCATTTTGACGCCATGGCAGGGCTGGTTAAGATTCTGGACTTTATGAGTGTGAACGGCTACAAACTCTCGGATCTGGTAGACATGATACCCGACTTTTATATCAACAAAAAGGAAGTGGAATGCCCGTGGGATGCGAAAGGAAAGGTTATCCGGCAGATTATACAGGAAGCGGATGGGGAGAGCATTGAAACCCTTGAGGGTGTCAAGGTCTACCAGAATAACGGCTGGGTACTGATACTGCCTGATGCGGAACAGCCTGTGTGCAAGGTCATCAGTGAGAGCTATTCGGCGGAATTCGCAGAGGAACTCAGCAACATCTATGTAAATAAAATACGAGAGATAAGCAGGAGTTGAATAAAAACCGTGATAAAGGCGTAAAAGATAGCGCCGATGGATGTTTTTTTGATGTCGGGTGATGAGCGGGAGGCGTTCATCACCCGGCATTCGGTTAAAAGGGGACATTCCTTGCAAAGGGCTCTTCATTCAAAGCGGGAAGTCGAGTAAATCATTCATAGGCTTCATTGCCCGGGTGGCCGTAGTACGGCCTTTCGGCGGCCCGCCTCATGGGATCAGGGGTATACAGCTTAAAGCCTTCCTCATATTCCATCACCGCGTTGATATAGTCCTTGTCATTGGACCTTGAAAAGGTGCTGAAGACAATGTCATCCATATAATCGTCAAAGTAGGTGGTAATTAAATAATTTCTCACCTTTAAGTCGGTCAGGCCGCGGAAGAAATTTCGGGCCGGGGATAACCCCACATCAATGATGGCCGTATGGTCTTCGGTGGCGATATCATAGTTGCTGCTGGAGCGCAGGATATTCATATCGCCTATGTCAACACAGCTTATAGTGTTGATGTGCATCTTTTTTAATTCATCCTGTATCACCGTGCGGCATAAAAAATGCCTGTCGCTTTCATAACTCATTTTTCTGTATCTTTCCAGGTAATACTCCTCGGAAATTGCGGTGCTTGTCCTTTTTAAGACGGCTTCCCCTTGAATAAGCAATTTGCTGTCTATCAGGTATTTTAGAAAGTTTGTGTCCCTTTCGCCGCCGCTGTTTGCTTTTGAATTGTCAAGCACCTTTTCCAGAGTCACGCTGACATCTCTCTGGCGCAGTTTATCCACAAGTCTGCTGTTTAGCAATGAAATCACCTCGGAATTATTATATCCAAAGTGAGTAATTTATTACAAAGACTTCAGCAGGTTTGCCATTTCGATTGCAGTTACGGCGGCATCGTACCCTTTGTTTCCGGCTTTGGTGCCCGCCCTTTCTATTGCCTGCTCAATGGTGTCTGTGGTGAGGACTCCAAAAATAACAGGCAGTCCTGCGTCCAATGAAACCTTGGCTATCCCCTTGGACATTTCACTGGATACATAGTCAAAATGGGGTGTTGATCCTCGTATTACGGCACCTATACAAATAATGGCGTCAAATTTTTTGGAATTAGCCATCCTTTGCGCGGCAAGGGGAATTTCAAACGCACCGGGGACCCAGGCTACTTCAATGTCCGGCTCCATCGCCCCATGCCGTACAAGTCCGTCAATGGCTCCTCCCAACAGCTTGCTGCTGATAAATTCGTTAAAACGCCCCACAACGATGCCGAATTTTAAATCTCTGGCCATTAGATTTCCTTCATTCACTTTAATTGACATTGTTTTCTACCTCCTGGTGTTCTATTGTATTTAATTTACCGGCTTTATCCGGACCGTCCAAAAGATGACCCATTTTTTCCTTTTTGGTTTTTAAATAGAATGCGTTTATCTCATTTTCCTTCATCTGAATAGGCTCTCTTCCTACCACTTCAAGGCCATAGCCATTCAGGCCAACCAGCTTCTTGGGGTTGTTTGTCAAAAGCCTGATTTTCTTCAACCCCAAATCACAGAGAATCTGTGCACCGATACCGTAATCTCTAAGGTCGGGTGGAAAACCCAGCTTCACATTGGCTTCCACAGTATCCATACCTGCGTCTTGAAGCTCATAGGCGCGAATTTTATTGATCAAACCGATGCCCCGCCCCTCCTGCCGCATATACAGTAAAACGCCCCTGCCTTCCTTGTCTATTCGCCTTAACGCAGCTTCCATCTGTTCCCCGCAGTCACATCTCAGGGAATGGAAGGCATCTCCTGTGAGGCATTCCGAGTGTACCCGCACAAGGATAGGCTCATCCGAATTTGAGATATCCCCTTTCACTAAAGCCACATGATGCTCTCCGTTTATAGTATTCTCATACCCTATGATCCTGAACTCCCCGTAATTCGTAGGCATCCTGGCTTCCGCCGCCTTTTTTACCAGCTTTTCATTCCTTCGGCGGTATTCGATAAGGTCGGCAATAGTAATAATTTTTATACCATATTTTGAAACGAATTCCATCAACTCCGGGACCCTCGCCATGGTTCCATCCTCGTTCATGATTTCGCATATCACTCCGGCAGGGTAAAGTCTGGCCATCCGTGCCAGATCGACGGCGGCTTCGGTATGGCCTGCACGTTTTAAAACTCCGCCGTTCCTGGCGATCAGGGGAAAGATATGCCCCGGCTTTATGAAGTCGGATGGCTTTGCGAGGGGATGGGCCAACTGGCTGGTTGTATATGCCCTTTCATGGGCAGAAATTCCTGTTGTGGAATTTCTGTGGTCTACGGATACGGTGAAGGCTGTTCCGAGATGTTCTTCGTTGTGTTCAACCATGGGTGACAGTTCCAGCTCCCTGGCCCGTTCTTCTGTCAATGGAACACAAATCAACCCCCTGCCGTAGGTTGCCATAAAATTTATACTTTCCGGCGTAACCTTTTCGGCCGCCATCAGTAAATCGCCCTCATTTTCTCTGCCCTCATCGTCTACCACAACAATCATTTTCCCCAGTTTAATATCCGTTACCGCTTCTTCAATGGCGTTGAATCTCATCCTCAATTCCTCCTAAAGTGGTATTTATACATACCCATGTTCCTTTAAAAAGTCCATGGATATATCTTTTCCTCCTCCTGTCATTTCGTTGAAGTGGACCATGATCAACTTTTCTATATACTTTCCTATAACGTCACATTCTATATTAATCGTATCGCCTACATTTTTTGCACCGAGGGTTGTGACACCCCGCGTCAGCGGTATCAGTGAAACTTTAAAGCTGTTTTCATCCACGTAGGCTATGGTAAGGCTTGTCCCATCCAAGGCGATAGAGCCTTTTTGAACAACGTACTTTAAAATGGCCTGAGGTGCTTCAATAGTAATCCATACAGCATTGTCTTCATTCCTTTTGTCTATGATCCTTCCGGTCCCGTCTATATGACCGCTTACGATATGGCCGCCCAATCTGTCCGAAAGCTTTAAAGCTCTTTCGAGATTTACTTTTTCCCATAACTTTAGTTTGCTCAAATTGGTTTTCCGCATGGTTTCAGGCATCACATCCGCGGTAAACCAATCCTTTCCAAGGTCGGATACTGTCAGGCAAATGCCGTTAACAGCGATGCTATCGCCAAGTTTTAAGTCCGGAAGTATACCAGCACATTCTATGGAAAGCTTGATAGAACCGGTTCCGTGTATAATGCCTTTCACCCTGCCTGTACCCTCAACAATTCCGGTGAACATAGAATCTCCTCCAAATATGTTTATATATTAATTACATATATTCGTTATTAATGTATCCCTCCATAAGTACATCCTCGTCAAACCTTGTGACAGCGATATCCCGCAATCTAACGGCATCTTCCATGGTTTGCCTTCCCGCACCTTCTACAGGAGTCGGAGCGGTTTCACCCCCTATGATTTTGGGTGCAATGAAGAACAGGACCTTATCTACAATACCTGCGTTCAAGGCAGAGGCATTCAGTGCGCCTCCGCCTTCCAGGAGAACACTGTCTATTTCCAGCTTGTACAGTTCATCCATAAGCAAGGTGAGGTCCACAGTGCCGTTACTGCCTCCTGCCTTAATAATCCGGACTCCCTTCTCTGCAAGCCGCTTTTCTTTATCCCTGCAGATGGCCGGTGTGGTGGCCAAAATAACTCCTGCATTTGAATGAAGGTTAATTACAGCGCTGTCCAAGGGTATTCTTCCTTTGCTGTCCACAATGATTCTTACAGGGTCTTTGCACTCCTTTGACGGAAGCCGGGTTGTAAGAGAGGGGTTATCCTTCAGGACGGTGTTTATTCCCACCATAATAGCGGCTGCCCTGTCTCTCAGAACATGAACATAGTGCCGTGAACTCTCCCCGGTAATCCATTTGGAGTCACCGCCCGTCGTAGCGATTTTTCCGTCCAGGGTCATTGCCGCTTTCATGATCACAAAGGGTTTGTTTTTGGTTATGAATTTAATAAATATTTCATTCAGCTTTTTTGCTTCTTTTTCCAAAATCCCAATTGTGACGTTAATTCCCGCGTCCCTAAGCATTTGTATGCCTCTGCCCGACACTTTAGGGTTAGGGTCAGGCATGGCTACAACAACTTCTTTGATGCCGGCTTCAATAATCGCTTTTGCACAAGGGGGCGTCCTTCCGTAATGGGAGCAGGGCTCAAGGTTGACATACAACGTACTTCCTTCCACTTTTTGCTCTGCGCTATTCAACGCACAAACCTCCGCATGCGCGCACCCCAGTGCCTTATGAAAGCCTTCGGCGATAATTCTGCCGTTTTTGACGATAACGGCACCGACAAGCGGGTTGGGGTTGGTTTTTCCCCAGCCGCCTTTCGCAAGTTCCAGTGCTCTATTCATATAGTTCTCGTGAGTATTCATATATCAAAACTCCTGTCAGCAAGGGTATTGTGAAAACACAAAATCCCTGAAAGTAAATTACTTCCAGGGACAAAAAAGCAAAATAAAATACATCTTCTTTCATCCAGACTTTAACTGTCGGCCCCGGAATTTGACCGGATCTGCTTTCGCTCGCGGGCTTATAGCCTGTGCTATCTACCGCCGGTAAGGAATTTCACCTGTCCCTGAAGTGTTGTTGTTAAATTGTGCACATATTATAATTGAATATACTATAGCACTTAAACTATATTAAGTCAAGGGAATAAATTATTATAAAAGGCATCTTTTCCGCCCATATTATTTGCTCAGTTCGGACAGATAGACCAGTTGAATATTCTTGCTGTCAATTTCCGGAAGCATTTCATAGAGGGCGGAGACGGTATTTTGCCCATGATCGTCGTCAACATTTATGAGCACAACAGCCGTACCTGTCCTGAAAGCTATGTCCATCGCCTTGTCTAACTGGGATTTAATGTACGCTGCGGATTTACCGCCGGTATTAATAAGGATATCCTCCTTTGGCATAGAATCAATTACCTCAAAATTTTTATTGGAAGGCCCCTGGTCAAAAGCCGAAAGCGCTGGTGCGGAGGAAAGTGATAAATGCCTGCCCGAAGGCAGCATGTAGCCCATTACACTATCTCGGCCGGGTCCGTCCAGAATTATGGCCAGCTTGGCGGGAGAGCCCCGATTTGAGGATGTATTTATGGATGTGTTGAGGTCACTGAAGTATAGGACATTTACTGAAATGATAAGTGCCAGTATTAAGAGTGATGCAAAGGTATAGGTGAGGCTTTTAGGTCTTTTATTAAAAATGATAATTTTCATAGAGCAAAAACCCCATCAAATTTATTCTATGATAATATACTATGTATTTATAAAAATATAACCTGATTTTTATGACTTTAGACGGACTGTTTTTTTTGGTATTCCCAGACATGGCAATTTTTTAAAATTGCTTGCATCGATAAAATAATAAAAGTAGAATTATTATATAAAATACCTTAAAAAGGACGATAATTTATGTATCATTTTGTTATAGGGGTTTGCCATGAGGCTAAGTGATAGAAAATTTATATTTCTTGTGATATTTTTTCTGCTCGGCATTGCCTTCACTCTTCAGGTGAGGAGCACTATAGACGCCAACAGGCAAAAAACGGCCACATCGCTTAACATTGAGAAGCTTAAGGCCCAGCTGAGCGAAGAGGAAAAATCGAGAGCTTACCTGGAAAAACTGATCGATGAGAATGAAAAGAAAAAAGAAGCTTATTTAAAGGCCAACGTGGAGAACAAAAATGATGAGCAGTTAAAAGAGCTGAAGAGAGAACTGGATTCGATAAAACTGATGGGGGGATTGACCGACGTGAAGGGACCCGGAGTCATCATCAGTCTTGATGATGCTGCCATTAAAAGCACAGACACTCAAATCGATTATAATGACTATCTCATCCATGACATCGATGTTGTGAGAATACTCAACAATTTGAAGGGTGCGGGGGCCCAAGCCATAGCCGTCAACGGCGAAAGGATTATTGCCACAAGCGAACAGGTTTGCGCCGGACCGACCATAAGAATCAATAAGAGCAGGTATGCTGTCCCCTATGAAATTAAAGCCATAGGAGACCCGGACCTGCTGTATGAAAGCTTAAATAAGAGTGAGGCAGTTGCACTTATGCTTGAATTCAAAATTAAGGTGGAAATAACCAAATCAAAGGAGATTTTCATTCCAAAGTACAACAAGAATCTGGACAGCCTGATTTCAGCCCTGGAGGTGGATAAACAGTGAAGAATAGAAACATAGCCATTACATTAGCGTGCATTATTCTAGGACTCATGCTTGCCTGGCAGTTCAAAAGCATCACATACAATTCAAAAATGGCCAGTTTGGAGAATAAAAGGGAAGACGAATTGAAAGATCTTCTTATCGCTGAGAAGAAAAAAACCGAAGAACTGAGCAAGAGGAATGCGGAACTGGAAAAGGAAAACAGGGACTATGAAAATGCCAGGGGAGACGACACCAAAACGGTGGAGAACTTGAAAAAAGAGCTTGAAAGGGCAAGAATCATAGCGGGACTGGTGGATGTGAAAGGGAAGGGGTTAACTATCACCATAGATAATAGTGATACCGTCAATGTGGATGATACGGATATTTTAAGTGTGCTGAACGAACTCAGGGCATCAGACGCCCAGGCCATTTCGGTTAATGACGAAAGGATCGTGGCTACCAGTGAGGTAAGGGTAGCGGGAAGGTATATCATGGTGAATAACAAGCAGATGCTGGCACCTTTTGTAATCAAGGCCATTGCCGAGCCGGACAAAGTGGAGCGTGCCCTGAAGATGGTGGGTGGAGTTCTGGAACGGCTTGAGGCATATCAGTTGAAGGTGAATATTAAACAGGAGGAGAGTATTCTAATCCCAAGACTCGACAGTTCGGTGATTAAGACGAATTTGCTGACCCCGGTAGCACCTAAATAAAGTGTGATGACATATTTTAGCGGAAAAATAATATAAATATTATGGTAGGTCCTGAAATGAATGTACGAATGATTTTACATTATTTCAGGACTTTTTAATTTTATATGGGGGAATGATACATGAAAAAAATAGCAGTATTCTTTTGTTTGTTGGCAGCAGCGCTGCTGCTTTTGCTGGCAGGCTGTAAAGACAATAAGATAAACCACCGGCTAAGCGACCTGGGGGGAGTGTACGCGGCAGATGAAAAAGATATCGACTTCAGCGTTGAGGTCAGCGGGAAGCTGTCCGAGGGAGAAAATGCCCAGAGCAGTATAAAAAACACCGACAATCCGATAACCGAAACTTCTTCGGACAACCGGTATTCGAATAAACTATTAATGTGGGGTATTTCGAGAAAGCCTGACCATCAGACTCCGGATGCGGACCCCGGGGCACCTGAGCTCTTAAAAAAATATGGAGGCATTTACCTGGGGGACCCCTCTGAAAAAAAAATATACCTGACCTTTGATGAAGGCTATGAAAACGGCTATACCGGGAAAATACTGGACACACTTCGCGATAACAGCGTAAAAGCGGTATTTTTCATTACGGGTCCCTATTTAAAGGAGCACCAGGATCTTGTGCAAAGGATGGTTGAAGAGGGACATGAGGTTGGGAACCATACCATTCATCATCCCAGCCTGCCATCCCTGGGAGATGATGAATTGGAGGAAGAAGTCCTGGGGCTGGACCGGGCGTTTTATGAAAAATTTGGAAGACATATGAAATATTTAAGGCCTCCGAAAGGGGAGTATAGTGAGCGGACATTGGCCATTACCCGAAATCTGGGATATACCAATGTATTCTGGAGCTTTGCCTACGATGACTGGTACAGGGATAGGCACAGGGGAGCGGATTATGCCTACAATGTGGTGGAACGCAATCTTCACAACGGTGCTGTTCTCCTTCTTCACGCCGTGTCAAAAGATAATGCGGAAGCTCTTGACAGGATAATCAAAGGAGCAAGGGAAAAGGGCTATGAAATAGGAAATATAAATGATATCGGACAATAAGGAGAGTATTCTATGCCTGCAAAGGGAAGCCGGGTTCCTCGCCGCAAAAAAGCGGAAAAAGGGAAAAAAGTGAATATAAAGGAAAAGGTATCCGAAGTTCTGGACTTACCTAAAGAAATAGTTCTGAACATACCTAAGTTAACTATGGTTGGAAACAGCAGCCTTATCATTGAAAATTACAAGGGCGTGATGGAGTATGAAAGCACCAGGATCAGGGTAAATACGGGCTCCGGGATCATCAGAATAGAGGGCGGCAGGCTTACCATTAAGGGAATTACATCTGAAAATATTTTCATTGACGGGGATATAAGTTCAATAGAATTTATCAAATAGTCCGGGAGATGAACAAGGACGGCGGAATGGGAGAAAGATCCGCCTCATTGATTGGAGCATGAACATACGGGGGAGTTCAAATGTTGCTTTTGAGATTGTGGAATTATATCCGGGGATATGTTATTATAGTAGTCGAAGGCTATTTCTTAGAGAAGTTTATAAACATATGTATGCACAGGCAGGTGTTCCTATGGGATGTCAGGAAAAGAAATGATTGTTCTATGGCTCTTAAGGTCAGTATCAAAGGTTTCAAACTGTTAAGACCCATAGTGAGGAAAACAAACTGCAGGGTCAACATCATTAAAAAAGTAGGATTTCCCTTTATCCTGAACAGGTACAGGAGAAGGAAAACCTTTATAGCCGGTGCGTTTATATTTGTAATCCTGTTTTATCTTTTGACCTCCTTCGTCTGGGTTGTGGATGTGACGGGCAATAAGAACCTGGAGACCCGCTTTATTCTTGACACGTTGGCACAAATCGGAGTCAGGCCGGGAGTCCTTAAGTATGCGGTGGATGCCGACAGGACTGCAAACGAACTGATGTTGAAAATAAAGGAAATAGGATGGGTAGGCGTTGTAGTTAAGGGTACCAAGGTAAAGGTAGAGGTGGTGGAAAGGGTCCAGCCGCCCGAGCTGGTTCACAAAGATGTACCCTGCGATATTGTTGCCGGTAAGGACGGAGTGGTAAAATCCATTGTGGCGAAAACAGGGCAGGAGATGGTTCATGAGGGAGAAACCGTAACAAAGGGACAGGTCTTGATTTCAGGCACTGTAAAGAGCAAAAATGAGCAGTTGCCTCCCCGGCTTGTACATGCCGACGGAGTGGTAAAAGCCAGAACGTGGTATGAAAAGGAATGCCCTGTCAATGAAACGATTTATGAAAAGGAGCGGACGGGCAGGGAAAAGGAGCAGTACAGCCTGGTGCTGTTTATGAAGGAGATAGGGCTGTTTCACGGCAGCATACCCTTTAAGGACTACGAAAAGGTGGAAATCAGAAAGAGGGTTTCCCTGGAGGAAGACCTGACACTGCCCTTTGAGCTTGTGATATACAAGTACTATGAGAATATTGTGAGAGAGAGAAAAATAGATGTGGAAGAGGCGAAGAAGACTGCGCTGGATGAGGCATACAAGGAAGTCATGAAGGAAATACCTGCAGAAGCGGAAATTGTAAAGAAAGACTCGAATTTCAAGCAGAAGGAAAATGGAGAAACAGTTGCAAGTGTTACCCTGGAGTGTATAGAAAATATAGGAATTGCAAATGAGATTGGAGGACAATAATTGGAAAATACGGTAGAAAGAATTGTGGGGGTTGACAAAATAGATCAAGCCATCAATCTGTTCGGAAACTATGACGAAAATATCAATATAATAGAGGACGCCTTTAATGTAAAGGTTGTCTCAAGGGATAACCAAATCAGAATTGTTGGGGAGCCGGAAGGAGTTGAGAAGGCGGAAGCCGTTATACAGCGTTTGATCGGGCTGTTGTCCAAAGGGGATGTGATTACCAGACAAAATGTATCCTATCTTGCACAACTGGCAAATGAGGGCCAGATGGACAAAGTAAGGGATTACATGGCGGATTATATATGCCTTACGGCAAGGGGAAAGCAAATCAAAGCGAAAACTCACGGGCAGAACCGTTATGTAAAATCTATTAAAAGCAATGATATTGTATTTGGAATAGGACCTGCCGGAACAGGAAAAACATTTCTGGCAGTGGCTATGGCCGTAACGGCTTTTAAAGAAAAGGAGGTAAGCAGGATTGTTCTTACAAGACCTGCCGTGGAAGCGGGTGAAAAGCTGGGCTTTTTGCCAGGAGATTTACAGAATAAGGTGGACCCGTACCTGAGGCCTTTGTATGATGCGTTATATGAAATCATGGGTGCTGAGTCCTACCAAAAATATCTGGAAAAAAATATGATAGAAGTGGCTCCTCTGGCTTATATGAGGGGGAGAACCCTTGACGATTCCTTTATCATCCTGGACGAGGCTCAAAACACCACACCGGAGCAGATGAAAATGTTTTTAACGCGCATAGGCTTTGGGTCAAAGGCTGTTGTAACAGGCGACATTACACAGGTTGACCTCCCCGGGGACAAAAAGTCGGGGCTCAAAGAAGTTACCAAGATATTGAGGGACATTAAGGGAATAGACTTTGTTTTTCTTTCCGACAAGGATGTTGTGCGCCACGAGCTTGTCCAGAAAATAATAAAGGCTTACGAAAAATATGATAATGCCAGGGAGCACCGGTGAGGGTAAGGAAATATGTGGGGGGATATAAATGTTTTTCCCGAAAATACGGAACTTCTTTGTAAAAAAAACCATCGGGAACTATTTTAGAAGCATTGAATTCCAGAGGGTATTGATAGCCACAGTGACTGTTTTGCTGGCCTTTGTAATCGTTTTAAACGGAGCCCTGCCTAAAAAGTACAAGCTCAGCCTGGGGGACAAGTCACCTTATGATATTACGGCTCCAAGGGATATAGAGAATAAGGTAAAAACCGAAAACAACAGGCAGGCTGCTGCAAACGCAGTACAGGCGGAAATGAAAGAGATCAGCGCCGTACCCATTGAGGTGCTGAATAATGTGAATTCGTTAATGACAGCCGTCGAGACGGCAAGGGCGAGTGTTGAAAAAAGCCTGCGCAGCCAGGGTATAAGTCCGAGAAGCAGCAACTATAAAAAGCAGCTTGAAACTGAGGAGGCCATTGCGGCAAATACGCTGGATTCCGAGGTCAAAAAGCTTTTGATACCTCTGTCGTCAGAACAGGTCAAATATCTGGTATCAAAGGCAAGCGACGAGGATATCGCCGGCTTTAAAAAAACGGTTATGGAATTGGTCAGCCAAGCCATGAAAGAGGATATCACGGCGGAAAATATTTCCTCAAAAACGGATAAGCTGGCGGATCAGTTCCAGGCCAGTGACCTGAACCAGGAACTGAAAAATATTGGAGTGCTGCTTGCCAAGGCGGTGCTAAAGCCGAACAGGACCATCGACGAAGAGGCTACCAGGTTAAAACGGCAAAAGGCATACAATGATGAGGCCAATATAGAAATCATCGCCAAAGATTCAAGAATTATAAGTTTTGGAGATACAGTGACCGAGGATAAGTTAAAAGTATTGGAAGAATTGAACCTGCTGGAGAAAAAAGGACGGTTCGACTTTGCCTTTGCTGCCGGTATATTGCTTGTTATTGTTCTCCTGGCCCTTCTTCTCATACTGTATATGCATAACTTTTGCAAACGGCTTTTATACAGCAGGGGTGATTTAATTCTTCTGTCGGTCATTATATTATTGACATTGCTGATCGCCAGGGGAGTAAGTGCCTACTCTCCCCTTGCAATCCCTGTTTTTATGGCGGCAATGCTCATTTCCATATTGCTGGATTTGAAGCTGGCCCTTGCGGTCAACATTCTTTTGACCATAGCCATTACCTTCATAACCAGGGGCGATATGAGGTTTATGTACATGGCTTTGATAAGCGGCGCGTTCTCGGCCTTCCTGGTGGCAAAGGCAAACCAGAGAGGCCGGCTTTCCATGGCGGGGATAATTGTCGGACTTATTAACATACTAGTAATTGCATGCATAGGAATCATCAATAGAAACGCCATAAGGGAAATCGCGGCAGACGGACTGGTTGTGTTCGTGAACGGACTTGTTTCGATTGTGCTGACCATAGGCATGCTTCCGTTTTTTGAGACCACTTTTAATGTCATAACCCAGTTGAAGCTGCTGGAACTGGCGAATCCAAACCAGCCTTTGCTTAAAAGGCTGTTGATGGAAGCGCCCGGTACCTACCACCACAGCCTCATGGTAGGCAACCTGGCGGAGGTTGCGACGGAAGCTATAGGAGGGAATGCGCTGCTGGCAAGGGTAGGAGCATACTTCCATGATATCGGCAAGATAAAAAGGCCCAGCTTTTTCAAGGAAAACCAGCTTTCGGACAACCCGCATGACAGAATGACCGCAAACTTGAGCACCCTGGTTATAACTTCCCATACCAGGGATGGGGTGGAGCTGGCGGAAAAATACAAGATTCCCCTTGCAGTCAGGAATATTATAAGCCAGCATCACGGCACCACACTGGTGGCATATTTCTATCACAAGGCAAAAAAGGGTGAAAAGGGTGAAGAGGTAAAGCAGGAGAACTTCCGATACGAAGGACCCAAGCCTTCCACCAAGGAGGCCGCGGTTGTCATGCTTGCGGATTCGGTTGAGGCGGCGGTGAGGTCAATGGTAGATAAAACGGAGGGAAAAATTGAGGGTCTTGTCAGAAAGCTGATCAAGGATAAATTGGACGACGGACAGCTGGACATGTGTGATTTGACGCTTAAAGACCTGGATGAAATTGCCAAAGGGTTTATGAGGGTTTTCAGCGGCTTTTTCCATGAGCGGGAGGAATACCCGGAAATAAAGGAAAAGATGAAAGAATATGAGGAAGCAAAGGAGGAAGTCCCTGCTGAAGAGGTCTCACAGCAGAAAGTCGAGGAATAACCGGGATGAAAATTGTTATCGAAAACATGCAGGACAAAATAGAATTTGAAGAGGACATGAAAGAATTGCTTTTAAGAGCCGTTCATGCAAGCTTTAAGGAGGAAGGGTTCAACGTGCCTTCCGAGGTAAGCATAATGCTGGTGGATAATGAGAGGATACGGGAGATTAACAGGGAACAGAGAGGAATAGACAGCCCCACCGATGTGCTGTCCTTTCCCATGGTATTTTTTGCTGAAGGGGAAATAGATGCACAGGAAGGAGACTTTGACCTGGATGAAAACCTGCTTTTACTGGGTGACATTGTAATATCCCTGGAAATGGCAAAAAAGCAGGCGGAAGAATACGGACATTCCTTTGAAAGAGAGCTGGCTTTTTTGACAACCCATGGGATTTTTCACTTGCTGGGATATGACCATGAGAACGAGGAAGACGAGGAAACAATGATGGGGAAACAGGAAGCGGTACTGGATAAAATGGGACTTGGAAGGTAGCATGAAGAGCAGGAATTTGATGGACAGCTTCAATAATGCGGTCAAAGGCATCATGCATGTCATAAAGACCGAGCGCAATATGAAAATACATATGTTTTCTGCCGCTGCAGTTTTGGTACTCAGTCTCTTTTTTAAGATTACAAGAGTTGAGTTTATCCTTGTATGCGTCAGTATTTCCCTTGTAATCCTGTGTGAACTTTTTAATACTGCGGTTGAAATGCTGGTGGACATAATAGTGGACGTGTACCATCCGAAAGCCGGAATTATCAAGGATGTGGCGGCAGGAGCGGTATTGGTGTCGGCGCTTCTCTCTTTAGTTGTGGCATACTTTGTTTTTTTCGACAAGGTCAGTATGGAAATGGAAACGGGGTTAAAAAGAATAAAACAGTCCCCGATGCACATAACTATTATTGCACTGGTGATGACTCTTCTATTGGTTTTGGCTGTGAAAGCATTTTTAGGAAAAGGAACTCCGTTCCACGGAGGGATGCCCAGCGGACATTCGGCCGTTGCCTTTTCCATCACGACGGCCATATACCTGTGGAGCGGCAATATCAACATAACCATACTTTCCATGGCCATCACACTGCTTTTGCTGCACAGCCGCCTTGAAGCCAAAATACATACTCTCTGGGAGCTGTTTGCGGGAGCGGTGCTTGGATTTTTGGTAACTCTGGCGCTATATAAAATATTCTGCGGGTAAGAGGGGGAAGGCTTATGAACTCAAGGGAATTGGTGAAGACCGCACGCGAAATAATGAAAAATTCCTATTCGCCCTATTCCAAATTCAGGGTGGGAGCCGCGGTTCAGACAGAAAGCGGAAAATTGTTTACGGGTGTGAATATTGAAAATGCATCTTACGGTGCAACCTGCTGTGCTGAAAGGACGGCTGTTTTTAAGGCTGTTTCCGAAGGAGAGAAAAAGGTTAAAGCCGTGGCCATCGCAAGCGACAGTGATGACTTTATCTACCCTTGCGGAATATGCAGACAGGTAATCGGTGAATTCGGAGATAGGGAAACCAGGATCATCTGCAGTAAAAACAATGGGGAATACAGGGAATACAAACTGGAAGACCTTTTCCCTAATGCTTTCAATTCAGATAGTTTATGAATATGGCTACTATGTGCTCGGAGGGAAAAACAATGTCTTTTAAGTCTGGTTTTGTAACCATCGTCGGAAGGCCTAATGTAGGGAAGTCTACTCTTCTTAACAGACTTGCCGGAGAAAAGATCGCTATTGTTTCCAATAAGCCCCAAACCACCCGTAATACCATAAAGACCGTTATTACAAAGGAAGATTTCCAGATGGTCTTTATGGATACTCCCGGTATACACAAACCTAAAAACAAGCTGGGAGAGTTTATGGTCAATGTGGCGGAAAGTACCCTTAAGGAAGTGGATGCGGTGCTGTTTGTCATTGAATCCACGGATGTGGAGGTGGGAGGGGGCGACAAGTATATATTGGAACAATTGAAAAAGACAAATACGCCGGTATTCCTGATCATCAATAAAATTGACCTGGTCAAAAAGGAGCAGATTCTGTCAATCATCAGCAGGTTCAAAGATGAAATGGACTTTAAAGGGATTATTCCCATCTCGGCATTAAACAATGAGGGAATAGACATAATCCTTGATGAAATTAAAAAGGTGCTTCCTGAAGGACCCAAGTATTTTCCCGACGATATGCTTACCGACCAGCCGGAAAAAGACATCATAGCCGAGCTGATAAGGGAAAAAATACTCCTTCTGGTAAGCGATGAAATACCTCATGGAATCGGAGTCGAGGTAACTTCCTTTAAAGAGAGACGCCATAGTGACATAATAGATATTCAAGCCAACATATACTGTGAAAAGGAATCGCACAAAGGAATACTGATAGGAAAACAGGGGGGCATGTTAAAAAAAATAGGAACTTTAGCCCGTGAAGAGGCGGAACATCTTTTAGACGCTAAAATATTTATGGAGCTTTGGGTAAAGGTAAAACCCGACTGGAGAAACAACAAATCCATGCTTAGAACTTTAGGGTATAATAAATAAAAACCCTGTGGTGTAAGCGGTATAAATGTAATTTCCTTATCTTTTATGCTAATTTTACAAGTATACTATAACTTTTTTAGTGTAACATAATGGTGTAGCCCGTTTCAGATTATTAGGGATAAACCGTCAAGTAATGAATGTATATACTGAAGGAGAAGTAAGGGGGATTTACATTTATGTTGAAGGATTTTGTCTGGAAAGTGTTTGAGAATACCGGGAATATAGATGATTATATATTTTTTAAAGAACTTGAAGGTGTAAACGAGACCGTTGACGATAAAAAAGGAAAAGCTGCGGGTGAACCTGATATGGTCAATTAACCCGTCGCAGTAGGAAAATCAAATGGGATATATCAGGACAAAGGGGATTGTCATCAAAGAAGTCAATACCGGAGAAGCCGACAAAGTGGTTACCATTTTCTCCGCACATTCGGGGAAAATTACAGGGTATGCCAAAGGCGCAAGACGGCCCAAGAGCAGATTGGCTGCAGGGACGCAGTTCCTGTGTTACAGCGATCTGGTATTGTTTAAGGGGAAAGAGCTTTGCAATATTTACAGCAGCGATGTCATAGACTCCTTTTATGAACTGAGGGAAGATATTGTAAAACTTACTTATTCCGCCCATATGGTGGATTTAATCAGTGACGTTGTTATGGAAAATCAGCCGGCTTCCAAGGTGCTGCAGCTTTTCCTCAATACGCTGCATGTGCTGGCAAAGACCGACCGGTCTCCCGAGCTTGTGACAAGAGTGTTTGAGTTAAGGCTTCTTTCCCTTTTAGGCTATGCGCCATATGTAAGAGGCTGCATCCAGTGTGGAAAAAGCGAACTGGAAGATACCTATTTCAGCTTTAAAAAGTGTGGTTTTTTATGTGAGGAATGTTTAATCAACGATACATATGCTTCAAAAATATCCAAAGGGACGGCCAAAGCCATGAATTTTATAATTCATGCGCCTTTACGATTGCTGTTCAATTTTGCACTGTCAAAGGAAGCCCTTGAGGAATTGGGTAAAATAGTAAAAAAATACTTGCGGGAAAGACTTGACAAGGATTACACCAAGCTTGATTTTCTAAAATGCCTTTAAAACGATTGAAAATTTTACAAAAAAAAACTGAAATTATATGAAATTATTTATAGATGAATCGCGGAAAAGAAATTACAATGGGAAAAATAGGTTTCCGCCATATACATGAAGGCAATTGAAGCGTGAAAATGGATAAATGCGAAATCATTTTCACCTTCAATATAAATCATTGTACGGATACTTTATATAATGGTAATTGTCTGTTCCACTCTCTGATAAAAATAATTTTTCCAATTCGCACAGAAAACACTCATAGCCTTTGGGATCGGTGGGATTAAGGGATGAATTAAAATAGTCGCAGTACTTGCAGTTCATTTTATTAGCACCTCCTTGCTATAACATGTATTAATTTTCATACATTATTATATGCTGCAATTGTTCTAAGATGAACAGAATAACCAAAATTGAATAGCCAAAAAGCCGCATATAATCTAATTTATGAAGTATTATGATTATAGCATGTTATTGCAGATAATACAATAATGTATTTAAATGTATACAATATTTTTATAAACTATATAAAAGATGACCCTTACTGCAAATGGAAAATAGAAAACACGAATACATGATATAAGAATTTTATGGTATAATGCAAACAAAGATTCAACAGCTGCATGGAATGGAAAAGATAAAAAATAAGTATAAAGAGCCCAATAACGGTTAAATACTAAGTTTTGGGATTGATATGAAAGTGATGGAGCTCTTTTCGGTCAAATTTGAAAACAATGGGGAAAAGGAAGTTAAAGAGAGCAGGGCCCTTGGCAGTATCCGGAGGAGTAAAGTGTTTGTAAAAAACGCCATATTGAAAAGGACAAGGAAGGATGAACAGTCATGCCCGAGTATTTTATTCGCCGTATGGAAGTGTCTGAACTCAAAAATTTCTATAAGCGTATTGAGCGGGATTTTTTACCTGAGGAGCATGCACCTTATCAAGTATTATACCGGCAGCTTCAAATGGGTATCCAGGAGGCCATGGTTTTCTGTGAAGGAGCGCAGGACCTTGCCTATTGTGTCTGTGCAGCCGGCCATGCCGGCGGTTATGTCCTCATCAGCCTGCTGGCGGTATTCGAGGAGTACCGAGGACAGGGTATCGGGTCCGCATTTTTAGAGGCGCTGCGCGTGAGGTATGAGCAAAATCAGGCTCTTCTTGTGGAGGTGGAACGGCCGGAGCTTTCGAAGACATCTGAAGAACGCTGTTTCCGGCAGCGGCGAATTGAGTTCTATAAAAGAGCGGGATTTTATCTGATCCCGGGAATCGACTATACCATATGGGATGTTCCAATGCACCTGATGGCGCTGCCCATCATGGCATCCAGGGAAACAATAAACCAAAGGGCCGGACAGATTATGTATCAAATCTATCTTAAGCTTATGGGAGAACGATTTATTCATAAGATGAGGTGTGAAACATTAAACAGTGCGGAGGAGGTTTTGAATGATACGTGAACTTATATTGAAGAATCGGACCTATAGAAGATTCTATCAAGAAGTGCGGATTGAGAGAAATACTTTGGAGGAATTAATTGACCTGGCACGGTTATCTTCCTCTGGCGGCAATTTGCAATCTCTAAAGTATATTCTATCCTGTGAGCAGGAGAAAAACAACCTGATTTTTCCTTATCTGAGGTGGGCGGCGTATTTACAGGACTGGAAGGGTCCCGAGGAAGGCGAGAGGCCTTCGGCGTACATTATAATGCTGGGAGATAAGGAGATAAGCGCCAACTATTTCTGGGATCATGGCATCGCCTGTCAGAGTATTCTTTTGGGTGCCTGCGAAAAGGGTTTGGGAGGCTGCATGTTTGGTTCCATCGATAAACAAGGGCTGAGAAAGGCCCTCAATATTCCGGACAGGTATGAGCTGATACTGGCTATCGCCCTGGGAAAACCCAAGGAGAAGGTTGTACTGGAGGAAGTAAAAGACCCCGGGGATATTAAATACTGGCGGGATGAAGAAGGAATTCACCATGTGCCCAAGAGAAAGCTGCAGGATATTATATTGGACCTATAATCGTGAGAAATAGTATAATATTTTCCATTTAAAAAATAGTGCATAATTATGAACTTTATGACGCTTCCCTTTGGTCCTGTTCCTTAAAGCCTTCTTCCACAGTACGGGCAAAAGCTGTATTCTGGCTCTACTCTGACTCCACAATGACTGCAGGTTTTGTAGGGAAGGTACTGGTTTGCAGGACGAAGATGTTCATCCCTGATTTCAGGATTTTCACCTCTTTCAACCTGCTGGCCCGTCGCGGGGTCAAGCTCGTAAATTCTACCGCAGCACACGGGTCTTATATAATATCTTATGTTCCATCGGAAGGTAGGTATAAAGAAGATATGGAAATAAGAATATGACTTGAAAATTTCAAAGCGCGTCATAGCGCCACAGCCAGGACATATGGCGTTATTATATGTTGCCAGTTGTTTTTGGGTTTCCTCAATTCCAAATACACCGATAAAGAACATGGTGGGGAAGTCACTCCTGAAATATCAATATAGCAAAAAACCACTGCTTCACAGTGGTTTTTTTGGTGGTGTCGAGAGTGGGACTTGAACCCACACGGTCTCCCATACGCCCCTCAAACGTACGCGTCTGCCAGTTCCGCCATCCCGACACATACAAATTTTGTCCCTTGCTTTTTTCCCGCTTGTCTCTTTTTAAACAATTCCCACATCTATGCCACATCCAAGGAATACATTTACTAATTCCACCATTTGGGCGCTTGTAATCAGCATAATAAATTATACTAACATACAGGGTGTGTGTCAATAGATTTTCAATTAAAATTATTGGAAATCGGTTTGTTCTTATTTTGTTAGAAACAACGGTTTAATCCATCAAAAAAGGCCTCAAGATTATTTCATTCCGGAGGCCGTTTTGATGGCTTTATTCTAAATTGTATTCTTTCTTGATGGCTTCTATAGCCCGGTCCACATCCTTTTCAAAGATCAGGTAGGAAATATCTACCTCAGAAGTCGTGACAAGCTTTATTTCTATGCCGTTATTTGCCAGCAGGGTAAAAAGCTTTGCCGCAACTCCGGGGATATTTTTCATTCCTTCCCCGTAAACCGATAACTTTGTGTTATCTGCATCTACCTCCACATGCAGATTGGGGACATCCTTCTTATACCTGTTCAGGGCGCTTATCGCTTTTACCAGGTCGTCGGAGGACAGGGTAAAGGAGAGGTTGACGACTCCCCTGTAGGGAGGAGCCTGGCTTATCATATCAATGTTTATTTTCTCCCGGGCAATGGTGCTGAATATGTCCGAAATCAGTTTCATGTTGTTCGGAAGGTTGTCGACAGTGACCAATGCTACATTATATGTAACGGTTATTTCAGATACGGGGGTATTCTCCATATAATTTCCCTCCATTCCAATCAGTTTTTACTGGCCTATTAAATCCTTCATGCCATATAGGCGCGGCTTTTTGCCATACAGGAATTCGGCGGCTTTAAGGGCTCCTATGCCGAAAATATCCTTAGACATGGCCGTATGGTTGATTTCGATAATTTCATCATTCCCTGCAAATATTACCGAGTGCTCCCCTACGATGGTTCCACCCCGGACCGCATGGATCCCTATTTCATTCGCTCTTCTCTTTTTTCTCCTGGAATGCCTGTCGTAAACGTATTCGTGCTTCTGGGTCAAAACGGAGTTGATTGCATCTGCAATTGCCAGAGCGGTGCCGCTTGGGGCGTCTATTTTCTGATTATGGTGTTTTTCCACAATTTCAATGTCAAAATTGTCCCCAAGTATCTTGGAAGCCTTTTTCACCAGATCAATCAACAGGTTTACTCCCAGGGACATGTTGGCCGAGAAAAAAACGGGTATCCTGTCTGACGCCGCTTCAAGAGCATTCACTTGCGATTGGGATAATCCTGTGGTAGCCATAACCAGAGGAATTCTCCGGGAAAGGGAGAATTCCAGGAGGCTGTTGAAGGCGGCAGGATCTGAAAAATCAATGATTACATCCGGCTTTATATCACAGTCCCTCAGATCGGTGAACACTGGGTATGTGTTTTTAATGGAGTCGCTGACATCATGCCCGGCAACTATTTTCAGGTTGTCTTTCTGGGATGCCAGCCGTGTAATCACCTGCCCCATTTTTCCGTTGCACCCGCTTAATAGAATATTTATCATTTGGAACACATCCTTGATTCAAATTCTTCTGTAACAATATTAAATAAGTTTGTACTGCTTCATTTCATTTTTTAGTATATCCAGGTTTTTCTCACTCATATCCACCAACGGCATTCGGCATTTTCCCACATTCATTCCCATCAAATTCATGGCGGCTTTTACAGGGATGGGATTCACATCCAAAAACAGCGCTTTTATGAGGCCGTATGCTTCAAAAAACAGCTTCCGGCTTTCATCAATACCTCCTTCTAAAAATTTCGCAACAATGTCATGGGTCACCCTGGGGGCAATATTTGCAAAAACGGATATTACTCCTTTGCCGCCCAGCGACAATGCCGGAAGGATTTCGTCGTCATTGCCCGTATATATTGTGAAGTCTTCGGGACACATAACTTTTGTGGGGGCAATCTGTCCTATGACGCACTCCTTCACCCCTACGATATTTTCTATCTCGGACAGTGACTTTAAAGTTTCAGGGTTTATATTGAGCCCTGTCCTGGAGGGAACGTTATAGAGTATGACCGGTATTTTGATGCTGTTGGCAATGGCTTTAAAGTGCTCGTAAATACCCTTTTGGGAAGTTTTGTTGTAGTATGGGGTAACGCTTAAAATACAGTCTGATCCTGCTTCTTCGGCATGTTTGCTGAGTTCGATGGCATGGCGGGTATCATTGCTGCCTGTGCCTGCAATTACAGGTATACGCTTGCCTACTTTCTCCACAGTAAACCTGATGGTTTCGATATGCTCTCTATCAGGCATGGTTGAAGCTTCTCCGGTTGTCCCGCAAACGATAATCGCATCGGTACCTTCGCTGATCTGAAATTCTATTATTTCTTCAAGTTTTTTAAAATCCACTCCGTCTTCTGTAAAAGGCGTGACGATTGCCACACCGGACCCGGTGAAGATAGGCTTTCTCATATTCATACATCCTCCTGAAATAATTATTTGTTTTGCTGCCATTTATATTTTTACGAAAACCCTTTCCATGGGCGTTCAGGTTTTGTAAAATAATATTTCTTAATTGCGGTTGAATAAACGTTACTCAATGGAAATTCTTTGACGTATTCCATCCAAACCCAATTAAAAAAGCTGGCAACAAAGAGTACCAGCAGTCGTTCCATTAATCAATACTTTATTTTACAGTATTATTGTTTGACTGATAGCGCTCCATCAAACTATTGATGACAGTTATACAGCTGTTTGCTGCATACCCAGGACCTGCTTTAGAGGGAAAGCACATCCTTCGGCATTTTTCCCTTTCTGCACGCATCATCAAATCCCACTCTTTTCAACGTGCATAATCATGAAAAACGCACCTCTATCATTTGCCAATATAATATTTCTATCATAATACCATTCATAAAAACCTATGTCAAACATTTTATAGTAAAAAACATATTATTCCATTATATGAAATATTACAATATTATTAAATTTAATACGGCAGGAGGGAATAGGGAATTTTTGTCGAATAAATTATAAAATATGGAAATTATGCAGAAAAGCTTGTGAAAAGAAGTGGTCAGGCTATCTTACTCACAACGGCAAAACGGTCTTTTCCACAGTTCAAGGCCGGAATATATACAAATGACAAACGGAGGTCAGTCATATGAAGTTGATAAAAAGGGCGGCAGCAGCATCCCTGTTGGTATGTATTTTCGCTATGGTCACCATGGTTCCAAACGCACAAATTCAAATTCCGGAGAAAATAAGGGTGGGGCTGTATTTCGACAGTTCGTCGGTAAGCAGCTTCAGTGTAAAGGCGGAAAAGGGAGTGCAAATAGGGTGCTTCAAAAACGACAGCTTTAAATCCCTGGTTGAGGAACCGTCCAATAATTTGCTTTCCATCCGCAAAGACACATATTATGTCAATAATAACAATGTTCTCAAGGAATACAAGCCGGAGGATAAAAACATCCCTGCGGGAGAAAAGTTGGGGCCTTACCACGTCCAGCTTCCGGGGACTTATAACGACTTGAGTTCGGTCAATAAACAGGCCCAGGCCTATAAACAGAAAGGCGTAGCCGCATATCCGGCTTATAACGACAGCTGGCAGTTATGGACAGGTTTCTACGCGGACCTGAAGGCGGCACAAGCGGACATCACAAACAACCTGCGAAAAAAGATAGGGGCAGGGGAATACAAAATTATTTCCCCGTCTCCCACGAGAACCGTCATTTCTTCATCCACAGGAGCCACCATGCTGGTATTTGACAGTGTCTCCGGGGTACTGCAAGTCCGCCCCAAAGCGCAAAATAATCCCTACCTGTTTACGGTTAACGGACAGAGCTACCGCGGAGACCTGGAGGTCAGACGGATAACAGGGAGTGATATGACCCTGATAAACGTGGTACCGCTGGAACAATACCTGTACGGTGTGGTCCCGGCCGAAATAGAGTCGTATTCCCACCCTGAAGCACTGAAAGCACAGGCTGTGGCATCAAGAACTTATGCCTTGAAAAACCTGGGGAAATTTAAAAAATGGGGTTTCGACCTGTGCAATTCTGTCTGGGACCAGCTTTATAAAGGCTACGGCGTGGAAACAAAAGCCACAAATAAAGCCGTTGACGACACCAAGGGGAAAAGTGTGGTTTACAACGGAAATGTGGCGGAGGTGTTTTTCTTTGCTTCCAGCGGAGGAATGACCGAGGATGCCAAAAATGTGTTCGGCGTGGATATTCCATACTTGAAAAGTGTGGATGACAAATATGAATCCGCAAAATCCAACCACTATTCCTGGGAAAAGACTTTGACGGCGGAGGACATCAAGGGATTGATGAAGAAGAAGGGCTACGACCTGGGGGACATACTCAGTGTCACGGTAACAAAGACATCGAATGCGGGAAGACCTGTGGAACTTGTCATCAAAGGCACCAAGGGGGAGAAAAAGTTTGAAAACGACGACTGTCGGTACGTTTTTAACCTGAACAGCCAGTGGTATTCCATAACCACGGATGTGGACGTATCGGTAAAGGGGCAGGGGACCGATCCCGTTAAAACCCAGCTGCAGGCGAAAAAAGCCATGACCTCTACCGGGCTGAAATCAATTGAAACCACCGCTTCAGGGAAGGGCGGCCTCAGCGTGGTGGACGGCTCAAAGAATAAAAAGACCATCAGCATGGTGCCCACTACCTATAAAATAACCGGAAAAGGTTGGGGACATGGCGTGGGAATGAGCCAGGAGGGAGCAAAAGGTATGGCTTCCGCCGGGTTCAAGTTTGATCAGATTCTTAAACACTATTTTCCGGGAACCACAATAGAATAAATGATTTTGCCTATAGACCTTGTAAAACGCTATAAATTAATGTATTATTTTATTTTGCGTGGACAAAATTTTACAAGGTGTGTAAATTATGAAGGTTAGTGATTTTTATTACAATTTGCCTCAGGAGCTTATTGCCCAGGAGCCCCTCAAAGAAAGGCACATGTCGAGGCTGCTGGTGCTGGACAGGAAATCCGGAAGCATTGAGCATAAAATATTCAAGGATATTGTTCATTATATAGATAAGGGCGACTGTTTGGTATTGAATAATACTCGGGTCATACCGGCAAGGCTGCTGGGTAAAAGGGAAGACACCGGGGGAAAAATAGAATTTGTGCTGCTCAAAAGAATTGAAGGCGACTTGTGGGAAGTGATTTTAAAACCGGGGAAACGGGCCAAACCGGGAGTGCGATTTGATTTCGGGGATGGAATGTTAAAGGCGCAGGTCATTGAAGTGGTGGAAGAGGGAAACCGTCTGGTGAAGTTTGAATACGATGGTGTGTTTGAACAAGTGCTGGATAAGGTAGGAATTATACCCTTGCCCCCCTATATAACCAAAAAACTGGATGATCCCGAAAGGTACCAGACCGTGTACTCAAAGTACAATGGATCCGCTGCGGCACCTACGGCAGGATTGCACTTTTCAGAGCAGCTCTTGAAAGCACTGGAGGAAAAAGGCGTCAACATCGCCTACGTCACCCTGCATGTGGGATTGGGTACCTTTAGGCCTGTAAAGGTGGAGGATGTCCTACAGCATAAAATGCATTCGGAATTTTACAACATTCCGCCGGAAGCCTGCGATACGGTAAACCGTGCAAAAAAAATGGGCAACAGGGTTATAGCGGTGGGAACCACCAGCTGCAGGGTGCTGGAAACAGTGAAAAGCGAGAACGGGTTGATTTTTCCTGAGAAAGGGTGGACGGATCTTTTTATTTATCCCGGCTACCGTTTCAAGGTGGTGGATGCACTGATCACAAATTTCCATTTGCCGGAATCCACGCTGATTATGCTTGTAAGTGCACTGGCAGGAAGGGACAAGGTAATGAAGGCATATGAGGAAGCTGTTAAGGAGAAGTATAGGTTTTTCAGCTTTGGTGATGCTATGTTTATAAAATAAGGATGGACCGGGACGTACACGATAGAAAGAATAATTTACATCAGGTGAGATATGGGTGCATTGAGGTTTGAACTAATAAAAAAATGTAGACAGACCGGGGCAAGGTTGGGGAGAGTACACACCCCCCATGGGTGTTTTGAAACTCCGGTTTTTATGCCGGTGGGCACACAGGCCACAGTAAAGGGAATGTCGCCGGATGAACTGAAAGGGATTGAAGCGAATATCATTTTAAGCAATACGTATCACCTATATATGAGGCCGGGACAGGAAATAGTCAAGGAGGCCGGAGGACTTCACAGGTTTATGAACTGGGACAGGCCCATACTTACCGATAGCGGAGGGTTCCAGGTATTTTCCCTGAGCGACCTGAGGAATATCAAAGAAGAAGGGGTAACCTTCAAGTCTCATATTGACGGCTCCAGACATTTCATTTCTCCTGAAAAGGCCATACAGATACAAAATGACCTGGGAGCCGATATTATTATGGCTTTCGACGAGTGTACGCCTTATCCCTGTGAATTTGATTACGCAAAGAAATCACTGGAGCGGACCACCCGATGGGCGAAAAGGTGCAAGGATGCCCATGAGCATACGGACAGGCAGGCCCTTTTCGGAATAGTACAGGGGAGTACATACAAAGAACTGAGAATTCAAAGTGCAAATGAACTTCTTGAGCTGGACTTTCCGGGCTATGCCCTGGGGGGACTAAGTGTGGGAGAGCCTGCGGAACTTATGTATGAAATGCTGGAATGTACGCTTCCCCTGCTTCCGGAGGACAGGCCTCGGTATTTGATGGGCGTGGGAAGTCCGGATTATTTAATCGAAGGGGCCATTAGAGGGATTGACATGTTCGACTGCGTGCTTCCCACCCGGATAGGCCGGAACGGTACGGTAATGACCAGCCGGGGTAAGATCATCATAAGGGATGCGGCCTATGCCCGGGATTACACAAGCCTGGATCCGGAATGCGATTGCTACACATGCAGGAATTTTACAAAGGCTTATATCCGGCACCTGCTGAAAGCCCAGGAGGTTTTAGGTATAAGGCTTACGACATGGCACAACCTCCGGTTCCTTGTGAATCTCATGAAAAAGGTAAGACAGGCCATCATGGAAGACAGGCTGGGAGATTTCAGGAGGGAATTCTTCACCACATACTACGGCGATTCCGCAGAAAAGGCACCATGAGCCTGTAGGGCGGACGGTGCCGGATGGATGTAAAAAATTAGATTATAGTTGGAAAATAATACTTTTCTAAGCATAAAAAACGTGATATGATGATTAAAAGTTAAAAAAGGAGGATACTTATGCCGGCAGGAATGAACAGCACTACATTTTTTATAATTTACATTGTTTTCTTTATTGCCATCATGTATTTGCTGATTTTTCTTCCTCAGAAAAGAAGGGATAAAAAGGTAAAGGAAATGTTGAACTCGCTGGAGGAAGGTAACACCATTATTACCATAGGCGGCTTATCAGGCAAAATAGTAAACATTAAAGATGACGACCTGACCGTTGAGTCCGGGGTGGACAAGACTAAAGTTCTGATTAAAAAATGGGCTGTTAAAGAAGTCGAAAAATCTCCCCAGGCATAAATAAATGCTTTAACTGATGGGGGCGAAATGGGGACGCCCCTGTTTTTGTCATATATTTATATCAGCTAACCTATTGATCATCCGTCAATCTTGCAGTTATATTGAGGTTTTTCAATCCTTATGTCAAATTAAAACCCCTATTGGCCTATGTCTCGTCTATTTGAACAA
>JANLFN010000046.1 GCA_024655885.1 Eubacteriales bacterium
GCTTGATTTGCGATTAGAAAATCATAAAAATAGCTTACATCGCAAAAAGCTCGGATAGAATACGGATTGCGAATAGAGGAATATTTTGGTATAATTAGTCTAAATAAATGAACTGTACGAAAAAGTCGTGCAGTTCATCTTGCTACTTTTGTCACACATTGAATGGAGGCAAAGCCGATGCCAAAGAATAAAAACATGAAAGAAACCATTATCGCTAAAGGGACTGAAATCGCTGTTATTTCCGGTGGAGATACTGATGATTACATTTCCTTGACCGATATTGCGAAATATAAAAATCCTGAATTTCCTGCTGATGTGATTAAGAACTGGCTGCGCAGCAGGAGTACCATTGAGTTTTTAGGCTTATGGGAGACGATGAATAATCCGAACTTTAAACTGGTCGAATTCGACCAGTTTAAAAATGAATCTGGTTCTAATTCTTTTGTTCTCAATCCACAAAAGTGGATTTCTTCAACAAATGCAGTCGGCATTCGTTCCACATCAGGCCGGTATGGCGGAACATTTGCACATAAGGATATTGCTTTTGAATTTGCCTCATGGATTTCGCCGGAGTTTAAACTTTATATTATAAAAGACTATCAGCGCTTAAAAGCTGACGAAAACAGCCGCCTGTCACTCGGCTGGAACCTCAATCGGACTCTTGCAAAGATTAATTATCGGATACATACAGACGCTATCAAGGATGTATTAATTCCGCCGGATGTCACTCCGCAGAAGCAGAATATAACTTACGCCAACGAAGCTGACCTCTTGAATGTTGCTCTGTTTGGAATGACGGCGAAAGAGTGGCGGCAGGCTAATCCGGATGCAAAAGGAAATATCCGTGACGAAGCTTCTCTCCAGCAGCTTATTGTTCTGTCGAACATGGAAAGCCTGAATGCGGAGTTTATCCGTCAGGGATTATCTCAAAAGGAACGTTTGCTTCGGCTCAATGCCAGCGCCAAACAAATGATGAGATCCCTCTTAGACAGTTCAAGCTTAGAGCGACTGAAACAGCTTGAACCTCCGAAGGAGTGAGGTTGAAAGGTGTATATATCCAAAGTACATATTGAAAATTTCAGAAATTTCTCAGCAATTGATATTCCCCTAAAGCCGTTTACAATAATTGTTGGGAAGAACGATACGGGCAAAAGCAACTTTGTTGATGTCTTGAACATTTTGCTCTTTAACAGTAAAGGCAATTATTATGCGAAATCTCTATCAAAATATGATTTTAATATTCGATGCGTAAATGACTTCATTTCTAAAATGGATGCATTTTATGAAAGCGTAAAAGATACTTTTGATGCCGAAATTTATGCCGCTGAACTTATTAAAAATGCACCGGTAGTAATAATTCGCCTACAGTTTGAAGATGCAAAAAGAACATATGAGCAAAGCCTTTTAAGGGACTGGCTAAACGGAGACGAAAAACTTCAGTATTTTGAAGTAGAGTATAAATACTATCTTAAGGATAGCAAAAAACTGAATAAGCTGATTCGCGACCTTAAGGATGAGAATTTGCTTGAGGAACGCCACGCGGATTTCCAGTTATTTCTTGAATGCTACGACCATTCTTTAAAGTCAACCAACAACGATAAAAGCATTGACTATACAAAAATAAAGAATTTCGTTGCGAATACCATCGATGCTGAACGAGATTCTTTTTCGAGTGGCGACACCTCTGGTGCCACCAGGGTAGTTGCAAATATAATTGATAGTGGCCTGAATCTTAAAGACAAAGCAGAACTTGCAAAAAGATATAATGAATTTTTTAAAGGCATCCAATCGCTGGAGTCATTTAGGAGTATATACAAAGATATTGTTTCTCAAAATCAATCGATCCAAGACTTTATCAATGATATAAAGCTTGTTCCCAATGCAAAAAAATATAAGGATATTATTGAAAATATTACTTTAAGTTACGGCAATGACATGCTTTTTCAGCGTGGACTGGGAACGCGCAATCTGATATTTTTGCTTACTCTGTACAGTTATTTCCTCAATGATACCTTCAAACGATTTAATCTTGTTTGTATAGAAGAACCAGAATCACACTTAGACATAAACAATCTTAAGATTGCAATAGAGTTTTTCCAAAAGGCGAAAGGTAAAAATACTCTGACCCAGCTCGTTATCTCTACTCACAGCAATCAGATAATAAACAAGCTGGAATTGACCAATGTGGTTCTATTGCTTGATAATGACAAAGTTGCCGATTTGTCGAACATTGATTCAGAACTCGTATATTATCTTGCGAAACGTGAAAATTTCGACACCCTTAATATGTTTTATGCCACAAAGTTGATACTGGTTGAAGGTGCAACTGAAGAAATATACATAAACTCTTTGCTGCAACATGACTCATCGCTTAATAATATACGGGTTATTTCAATTGGGCAAAAAGGTTTTAAAACTTTTATAGAGGCGTGGAAATCTTTCCATGATACCAATCAAGATAAATTGGGCATAGTGAGAGATTACGACCATCAAGATCAAGCGAAGAAAGATCATGAAGCTTATAATTCAGATGAAATAAGGGTAAAAACCTCTACGGGTAAAGAATTTGAGGAAGACTTTGTTAAAGAGGGTGATAACCTTACAAAATTAAATACACTGTTTAACAAGAAGTTTTCACAGCAAGAAATGTACGATTATATGACTTCAGACAAACTAAATAATATTATCGCAGTATGCCAAGCCATGGATAAAGGCATGGAATTTTCAATCCCTGATTACATCAACTCTTTGCTGGAATGGATAAAGCAATGAAAGAAGTACACATTGAATGCGCTGGGGCTGGAAAAACATATGGCATAGCACAGAAAATAATAAACATTGTGAATGATTGCCCCGATGATAAGAAGATTTATGTAATCACATATACAAATTATGCGGTTAAGCAGATAAAAGATGAGTTGATAAAAGCCGTCCGAGATATACCCGATAAAGTTATAATCGATACTGTTCACAGCTTTTTTCTCAACAATATCGTTTATCCGTATTCGAGATTTATTAAAGGAGAAGCAATCAATTCCTGCAGCATTGAAAAGCTTCAAGGCAAGCCTCAATGGCAAGCAAGGCGTAAGAGGATTTTAAAAGATGCCGGATTTATACATGCCCACGAAGTTCCTCAGTATGCAAAATCCATTCTAATCGCAGCAAAAGCTGACAGAGTCGCTGTGAAGAAGAGAAAAGAGATAGCTGTAGATTACTTTGTCAGTGATATCTATTGCCTTTTTGTAGATGAAGCTCAAGACATGGAAGATTGTTTTTTTGAACTTATGCTTAAGATAATCCGCAAGCTTGAGCATTTTTATTTTGTAGGTGATCCTTTCCAAGCTTTATGGGGAACAGATAAATACAAATGGTTCACTGAAGAAGTGGAGAAACAGGAAGGCATAACCCCTATTATTAATTCAGCTTCACGCCGGGTACCTACTTGCATTGTACCTTTGTGCAATAGAATATTACCTGAAAGTTCAGCATTAAGCAGTTGTAATAGTGAATCCGGATCAGTTGCATATGTGTTATTATCTGAGCTCAATTCTGAAACCAGGAGACAACTCACAAGTCGCCCTGGTGTTTTCTCATATATAAAGAATAAAACTGATGTTTTTTCTACAGCTAATGATCAGGTTGGGCTGACGCATGAATTTATTCAAATACTTGCCGATAAATATCCATCATATGATATTAGCGCCCTTCGACGTGCAGTTATAAACGAAATTCTTCAAATAGGCTTAGATAATTGTCTTAAAAGGCATAATATTTGGTTGCCAAAGCCGGAGTATGCAAAACTTGCCAGCCAGTTTAGCAGCGACAAAGGAGCGGGAATATACGTTGAATCTATACAGAAGATTAAAGGTTTAGAAGGTGACACGGCTTATTGTTAGCGGTACAATAAAATACAGCAAAAACGGCCAATAGAAATGCAGCAAAAACGGCCACCAAATACAGCACTCTGAAAAGAAAT